>NZ_CANLXZ010000029.1 GCF_947495285.1 uncultured Nonlabens sp.
ATCTAATGATAAAGATGGTGAAACATGACAGGATGAATCAATCAGAATTAGTAAGTAATTAAGTGACTACCTCTATATTTTTTATTAGGATTATGAGAAACCTCATCCTTTAGGTCTGGTGAAAAGGTTTTGGTTTTATGTTAGATTTTTAAGAGAGTGGCTTTTACTATTTCATTTTACTTGCCAGAAATATATTTCTTAGGCGTTGTTCCATATTTTTTTTTAAATGCACTTATAAAATGACTACCAGTAGAGTACCCTACTTTTAAACCTACCTCGTTAACATTATGCTGGCCGCTATCGAGTAACTGACGAGAGTAATCCATTTTATGACTTAGTGCAAAACCAAAAACAGTGTCTCCATATACTTCTTTAAAGCCTTCTTTTAATTTCTTAAGTGATAACCCTATCTCTATAGAGAGCTCTTGTAAAGAAGGTAAATCTGTCATACGTTCTATTACGATTTCTTTAGCTCGTTTTATTTTGCGCATGTTTTCTTCGTCAGCTAGAAATGGGCAAGCCTCTAGATTAGCTTCTTCTTCTGTATTGAAATATAAGGATAATAGCTCGTAGGACTTACCTTTAAAATAAAGTTGTTTTATGGTGTCGTTGAGGTTGTAGTTCATTAACTGGTGTAATGCAACGGCCATAGAAGGAGATATTTTTCCATCTACATAATATTTTTTATCCTTATTATCGGCACTTAAAAAACTAACATGTCGTGCGTCTGGAGAAAAAAGAGAGTGAAATTTCTTAATAGAAACCAGTACAGATATAAACCATGTGTTAGGCGCTATACTTAAGTCCATAGGTAAGTCGCGTGACGGATTATATAGCAAGTAGGAATTCTGTTCTTTTAAATCTAGTTTGTAACTACCTTCATTAAAAGCGAGTTGCACGCTTCCTTTAAGACAGTAGTGAAACTGTAAAAAGCTACTATCTACATGATGTGAAAAAGTTGTTTTTTCTGCACTATCATTTTTTAAACGTATGACGTGAAATCCGTCTTCTATGATAGTTACCTCTCCAGCACCTTTAGCGATGTTTTCCATTTTCATTGTTATTTAAAACGACTCTAAATAAGTGTTATTCCGCTTTCGCGAAAGCGAGATAAGCACCATCAATAGTCTATTATACAGTTCTATAAAGCAAAGATAACTCATAGCGACGAAAAAGGATCGTTAAGCGTTATTTTTAAAGCCTGTGCTCTGTTAATTTTGTGGACTACTACAGAAAGTAATATATGGCCGCGGCAGCAGCATCACATTTCACATTTTATGCAATAGGAATTAGTTACCGCAAGGCAGACGCTGTCACGCGTGGCTCTTTTTCCTTGAGTGCACAGGCTATTGATAACCTGCTAGTACAGGCTAAGGAAGAAGGTATTCCTTCTCTAGCCGTTATTTCTACATGTAACCGTACAGAGCTATATGGATTTGCGCATAATTCTTTTCAACTAATTAAATTGTTGTGTGAGCATTCTCATGGAACGGTAGAAGAGTTGGAAAAAATAGCTTATGTCTATCAAAATGAAGCCGCAAACGACCACCTTTTTACGGTAGGAACAGGTCTGGATAGTCAGATTTTGGGTGATTTTGAGATTATAGGTCAGCTTAAAATGTCTTTTAAGAAATCAAAATCCTATCAAATGGTCAATCCTTATATGGAGCGATTAATTAATGCTGTTATACAGGCTAGCAAACGCATTAAAACAGAAACTGATTTGAGTAGTGGTGCAACTTCCGTTAGTTTTGCTAGTGTGCTTTATATTTTAGAGAATTTTGAAAAAGGGTCTAATCAAAATATAACTCTATTCGGTACTGGGAAAATAGGACGCAATACTTGTGAAAATCTTATTAAACATACAGATAACAAGGAGATTACACTTATTAATAGAACAAAGGATAAAGCAGAGCGTATTGCCGGTAAATTTGACCTAGTCGTAAAAGATTATGCGCAATTAGAAGAGCAAATTGCTCAAACAGATATCCTTATAGTAGCAACTGGAGCGCAAAATCCTACGGTTTCTAAAGATTTGATATTCACTAATAAGCCTTTGCTTATTTTAGATCTTTCTATACCTAAGAATGTAAACGAGAACGTTAGGGAACTAGATAATGTAAAACTAGTACACCTAGATGAGCTTTCTAAAATTACTAATCGCACCCTTCAAAATCGCGAGAACTTTATACCGCAAGCGCATCAAATTATCAAAGATATACATAGTGAGTTTAAATTATGGCAAGAGTCACGTCGTTTTGCACCTACTATGAATGCCTTAAAAACAAAGCTTTCTACTCTTAAAGAAGCAGAAATTAAAAGCAATAGGACTAAGATTATTGATTTTAATCAAGAACAAGCAGATCTTATTGCCGATAAAATTATACAAAAAATAGCAGGTCATTTTGCAAATCATTTGCGCAATGAACAAGAAAGTACAGAAGAGGCTATCGAGTTATTAAATAAAGTTTTTAAGCTAGGGCAATTAAATTCCTAACAGCTGTCGGTTTTGGCTGTAATATTCTCTTTGATATTTAAGAGATTAATGATGCAAATTTCATCAGTCTCGGTTTTGTAAATATATCTTTTACCTACTTCTTATCGCTACTGCCATACATATCGAGTAATATAGTCTCATAAATAATGAGTTTTTGATTCTAGCTAACTGTTTATTTAATGTGTTACTCGTCATCACTTTATTCTTTAACAGATCAGGCAGTTTTCAACTTAAACAGATGAAATAATGCTTATTCTTCTTTTTTATATAGAAATAGGGTTAGAGCGTTTAATCTTACTGTTTATGCTGTTTGTAACTAATATAAGTAGTGTAATTATACTTCTTTTTCTTACTGATTTTTTTTTCTAGTAGGAGTTTCTGTAGGTCACGTCAGGTGGTTATAGTAAATCTATGTGACGTGATTATTTACCACCTACGCACACTGCTCATATAGACTTTATGTTTGGTACACATGTAATAGTTTTAGCTCATTCCTTACTTATTGCAGTTATATTTGTGCTTTTAGAAACATGGTTAGAAAACCTAGTTGAAAAATTAAAAATGAGAACCACATTTTTTAAATAGATTTAAAAGTATGTCTAGTATAATAAGAATAGGAACCAGAGATAGTGAACTTGCTATGTGGCAAGCAAAAACGGTACAAGCACAGTTAGAAGCATTGGGTCATAAAACGATCTTGCATCCCGTAAAATCCCAAGGAGACCTTAATTTAACAGAACCTTTATATGAGATGGGTATCACTGGTATTTTCACTAAAACACTAGATGTGGCGCTAGTAAAAGGAGAAATAGATATTGCTGTCCACAGTCTTAAAGATGTACCTACTCAGTTACCTAAAGGAATGGTCCAGGCAGCGGTAATGGAAAGAGCATCTTCTAAGGACATACTGGTTTATAAAAGTAATTTTAATCCAGACGAAGAAACTACGATAGCAACTGGTAGTTTACGTCGTAAATCGCAGTGGCTGGACTTATACAGCCATCATCATGTTGTAGATCTACGTGGTAATGTAAACACACGATTATCTAAGTTGCATACTAATAAAGAGTGGAGTGCTGCCATATTTGCCAAAGCAGGTCTAGATCGCATAGGTCTCCTCGCAAAATTAAAAGCAAATTATGGTTTTGAATTTACCGATCTCGATAGTTTTATCCCAGCACCAGCACAAGGTGCTATGATGATTACAGCCATGGATAGCAATAAAGAAGTTTTAACTGCTGTTGCGGCGCTTAACCACCAACAGACTGCAGTATGCGTAGATATGGAACGAGCATTCTTGCGTGATCTAGAAGGTGGTTGTACTGCTCCTATAGGTGCAATAGCTGTGGTAAAAGAAGATCAGTTAACTTTTAAAGGCACATTGATGAGTCTCGATGGCAAGCAGCGTATCGATGTAAACGGCTCTATGCCTTGGTTTGATAATGTAGATAAAGATGCATGTATCGCTTTCGCGAAAGCACAATCACAAAAAGTTCTTTTTCAAGGAGGAAAAGAATTAATGGCAGAAATTAAAACAGAGTTGAAATAATTACAAAATGTCTTTAAGAAGTATTTATTACCTTTAATTTCTAAAATAAAACGATAATAAATGGCTATTCAAGCACCTTTTAATCTTAATAAGTGGATAGAAGATAATAGAGATCTTTTAAAGCCACCAGTAGGTAATAAGAATCTGTATAAAGATGCGGGAGATTATATAGTAATGGTAGTGGCAGGTCCTAATGCTCGTAAAGATTATCATTATAATGAAACTGAAGAGCTTTTTTACCAACTAGAAGGTCATATTGAGGTTCATATTCAGGAAAATGGTAAAAAGCGTACTATGAAATTAGGTCCTGGAGATATGTATTTACATCCGGCCAAAGTGCCTCATTCTCCTGTGCGACATGAAAATTCTATAGGGCTAGTGATAGAACGCAAGCGTCTAGAAGCTGGTGCGATAGATGGTTTATTATGGTATTGCGATAATTGCAATCATAAATTGCATGAGACATTTTTTAGGCTAGAAGATATTGAGAAAGATTTTCAGCCTCGATTTATAGAGTTTTATGCAAGTGAAAAATTGCGTACCTGCAATAATTGTAACACGACTATGCCTACAGATGTTAGATTCGTGGAGTAAGTCAACTTAGTTTTTACATGTAAAAAAACCTAACTCAAATAAGTTTATGATTTCTTACGAAATGTAAATCTGAGTTCGACTTAAAAAGCTTGTTGAAACTATTTATGTTATTTATGCGATTTATTGGTCTATAAGTAGGACACTTTCATTTTAAGTAGGTATCTACATCGCTAGATTAGACATAAATAGATAGCTATTACTTTCTAGTAGGCTTTTATGCATAATAAAACTCGCATTTAGATGACTTGTGGATGGTTCTACAAGTAATATATTTAAGTTTTGTAAATGAGGTTTTTACCTATTCTTTCAGTAGTTTATAATTGGTTTTTTATAATAGGCTCAAGAGGGTAATTGCCTATTTAAGAAAGTAAAATTCCCTCTTGATTCATTACAGGCAAAGCTGTAAATCTCTCCTCATCTATGGAATGTGGTGCTGCAGTGAATACGTGATCATATAAGGTAGTACCTATGAAATAAGTAAGTATAAAATCGTTCTCAAATGGAAATATGTCTTCCATGATCAGTTCTACCTTTAAAGCTGATTGTGCAGCGGCTAATTTAAAGGCATGTCTAAATATAGAAGTCTTGCGACCGTCCTCATGTTTACCACGACTCATGATCATAATAGATTCAATGGGTTCCAGACCGTCATTAATTAAATAAACGATCCAGTCTTGTGCCGTTTTTTCTTTATTGTCTTCTTTTACGATAGCGATATAAACGTCCTTTACCTCTGGTATAACGATGTCTTTTTTCATGAATTTTTATATTGATTTGTATCTATAAAAGATAGTGCAACTATATTATTAAATGGCTTTCAATTTAGATTCTAGAACATTGATAAGGTCTAGCGTGGTGGTGATTTCATTCATTTCACCAGGGCTCATTAAAATTTCAAAACCAGAGACTGTCGCATATGTGCTTAATAGAATACAAGGGTATTCATACTTAGGCAGCCACTTTGAGGCGTATTCCTTCTCAAACTCATCTATGTGTAAAAACTTTAATTCTATCGATGGATAGGTTTTAGTCACGCTTTCGCAAAAGCGAGCCCATTCTACTTTTTCTTTAAAAATTCCATAAGTAAGGTCGCACAGTCTGCACTCATAAGTTTTAGGACTTATGATCTTATGCGCGCTATCTAGCCATGCATTAAGTTTACCAGAGTTTGAGTTGTAAACAAAAACGAGTTCTGATTTCACAAAGCTGCCTTTTATAAGGTGTTAGAAAACTGCTTTAAAAAACGTACGTCATTCTCAAAGAACATACGTATGTCGCCTATTTGATACAATAACATCGCGATACGTTCTACACCCATACCAAAAGCAAAACCACTGTACTCATCAGGATTGATACCGCAGTTAGACAGTACAGCAGGGTCTACCATACCGCAACCTCCTATTTCTAGCCAGCCAGTACCTTTAGTTATTTTATAATCGGTTTCTGTTTCTAGACCCCAGTAGATATCAATCTCGGCACTAGGTTCTGTAAAAGGGAAATATGATGGACGCAAGCGTATTTTAGACTTACCGAACATTTCTTGAGTGAAATATAGTAAAGTCTGCTTCATGTCTGCAAAGCTCACATCTTTATCTATATAAAGCCCTTCTACCTGATGGAATATACAATGTGCACGAGCGCTTATCGCTTCATTACGGAAAACACGACCTGGAGAAATAGTTCTTATAGGCGGTTTGTTATCCTCCATATAACGCACTTGTACGCTAGAGGTGTGTGTTCTTAATAGCACATCTGGATCTGTCTGTATAAAAAAAGTGTCTTGCATATCACGTGCTGGGTGATGTGCAGGTAGGTTTAATGCTGTAAAATTGTGCCAGTCATCTTCTATTTCAGGGCCTTCACTTACATTAAAACCTATGCGAGAGAATACCTCAATGATTTGGTTTTTTACTAGAGATATAGGGTGTCTTGCGCCTATTTCCATAGGAAATGCAGTACGTGTAAGGTCGCCGTAAATACCGGCTTCTTCTTGTTTAGATTCTATAGTTTTTTTTAAAGATTCAACCTTTTCTTTGGCTTTTTCTTTAAGTTCATTAATCGCCTGACCGAATGCTTTTTTCTGCTCATTAGGAACCTCCTTAAACTTTGCAAACAGGTCTTTAAGTAACCCTTTAGAACCTAGGTATTCAATTCTAAAAGCCTCGATAGACTCCTTAGAATCTGCTTTAAAGGCTTGTACTTTTTCAATATGTTCTTTTACTTTATCCAGCATGATCTCACGTTATAAGCCGGCAAATTTAATCATTTTTAAGGTGCTTTCTAGTCATATATCGTTCAGAATTCTCGCTGTCTGTTATAAATGTATCTCAGTAATAAAATCTAAAGGGATCGCCTAAGGGCACTACAACTAGCGACGGCCCATAGGTAGAATCTTTGTTTTAATAGTTTATTCATAGTTTTCAAAAAAACTGCGCCATAAAGAAAAGTAGGGCAAATATGATAAGATAAAATACTTAACTATTTCATGGAAATTATAAAATAAGATTACTGACTGTATGAAGCGTTTCACATAGAACTGCTTTACTGTGGTTTCTTTAAATAAGAAAGGTTTCATTTGCTTTTTATAGGTAGAGTCAGAGTACATATATGCTGTTTTTTAAGGTGAATAAAAGGTTTCTAGCGGCTGTTCATGATTAAATGGATGTGAAATGTTACGCTTTCGCGAAAGCGGAATCGTTAAAAATTAATGAGTTAGCTACGTTGACCTCAATTTCTTAATAACTAGTTACCCCAAGTGCTTGATCGTTTTGTTTTAATTTTTATGTTTGTCACATGCAAATCGCTACTTACATATCAGATTTATTGTACCGACACGAGTGTGTAGTCGTTCCAGGTTTTGGAGCTTTTATCTCGCGTCGCGTTCCTGCGCAACATTTTGCTAGCAGTCATACTATATACCCACCTAAGAAAGGTTTGAGCTTTAATGCGCAAATCCAACAAAATGATGGATTACTTGCTAACTATATAGCAAGCGTGTCAAATGTGACTTATGATGAGTCTATTCAAGAGATACGTAATTATGTGCGTTTTCTAGATTTAGAAATGGATAAGAATGGTTCTGTAACCATACATAAAGTAGGTCGTTTTTCTCGTAATGAAGAAAAGGCGCTACAATTTACGCCTATGTATCTGGTTAATTACTTGCCAGAAGCTTTTGGACTTACTTCTCACGAGACATTTGCGATCGATAGGCTGCCAGTTGTTACTGAAGAGCATGTGGTAGAAGAGGTGGCTGTTGTAGAGTTAGAAACGCCTAAAACTAATTCCGGTTCTTGGGTGCGTTATGCCGCTGCGGGAGTTATTCTTTTAGGTCTAGGCCTCGGTTTTAGAGGTTATCAATCTCAAGTTAAGACAGATGCTATTGCCGTAGAGCAGTTAGCTGCAGAAAAAGTAATTTCTAATATTGAAAGCGCTAGCTTTTTAATAAATGAACCTTTGCCTACCATCTCTTTGGAAGTTGTACCGTTAACTAAAAACTTTCATGTTGTTGCGGGCGCTTTCCGTGATCCTGCAAATGCAGATAAGCGTGTTGAGCAATTAAAACGTAAAGGTTTTGATGCAAAACGTATAGGTGTTAACTCTTTTGGTCTTCATAATGTTGCATTTTCCAGTTTTGTAGACCGTGATGACGCAACTAACGAGCTTATTAAATTGAGAGCTCTAGGTTTTGATAAAGCCTGGTTGTTAACCGGTAGTTTGCCTAAGTAAGATTTCAATTACCTTTTTAAAATTGTTTAACAAAGAACCTGAATATAGGAGAGTATCTATTGCGTCCTATTCTTAAACACTTATAGAAGAAAGATTGTTAAGCATGGTAGTCAGTAATTAAAACAAGAAGATGCCGGCCGGTTTCTAGTTTATTCTACTAGTAAAAAAAGTGTGAGCCTATTAAAAAGGACTAATAAATAAGGTCTTAATAACAAATTTATAATCACAGCGGTAGAATTGTTTATTTTTACGTAATCAAATCAACTTATCATGACATTACTTATTATCTATGCCGTTGTTTCTATTTTCTTTTCCTTTCTGTGTTCTATTTTAGAAGCAGTTTTATTAAGTGTCACTGGCACCTATGTTAAAGTAAAGGAACAAGAAGGTGCTTCTTATGTTTCTTCTTTAAAGACCTTAAAAGAAGATGTAGATAAACCCTTAATCGCTATCCTTACTTTAAACACACTAGCGCATACGGTAGGTGCTATTCTAGTCGGTGTGCAAGCTGAGGCATTAGTGGGAGAAGGTTATCGTGCTGATGTTTTTGGGATACCTCTAGTAGGTGTGGTGTCTGCTATTATGACGGTATTAATTTTAGTAGTTTCTGAGATTATTCCTAAGACCATAGGGGCAACCTACTGGAAAGGTCTTGCTGGTTTTACGACTCGCGCTCTTAATATCATGATATTTCCATTAAAATGGACCGGAATTTTATGGGTGTTGCAATTAACAACAAAAGCTATCGGTAAAAGTGCTCACATGAATTCAATGACTCGTGAGGACTTCGTCGCGATTACTGAAACAGCAGAGCAAGAAGGAGTTTTTGAACCTACAGAAGGTCAGTATATTAAAAGTTTAATGAATTTTAATAGTATTATGGTGCAGGATATCATGACGCCCAGATCTGTGATGTTTATGGCGCCACAAACGATGCTTATTAGAGAATTCTTTGATCAAAATAAAGATTTGAGATTTTCTCGTATTCCTATATTCGGTGCAAATAGGGATGATATCAAAGGGTATGTTCTTAAGGATCATATACTATCTGATATTATTAATGATAAACCTGCAAACACACTTGAAGATTTAAGAAGGGAAATAACGATGGTGCCAGCTAGTTTACCTATTCCGCAGTTATTTGAAACCATGATCGCTACTAAGGAGCATATAGCACTTGCGGTAGATGATTTTGGTAGTATACAAGGTGTGGCTACTATGGAAGATGTAATAGAGAGTATGTTAGGTCTTGAGATTATGGACGAGAGTGATAAAGTAGAAGACATGCAACAACTTGCACGCAAGAATTGGGAAAAGCGTAATAAGTAATTCTAGCAGTTGCATTTAACTCTTGAAAAATGATCTTTTATTACCTAACTGTTGCTGTACGAGTATTTTGCTGTTATCATGCTTATAAGAATAGAAGTGAAGTATACTGGTAAGCGATCCTATTTCTTCTTCTGGTTATAGGGTGTCTTATTTATTTAGTGCTTAATGTGCTTAAAAATAATGACGCTCAAGTAATTACAGAGGAGATTACTACGGTCATTAATTCCATTAAAAAGATTAACGACCTTATTAATAAAGTGAAGTTTTCTGACACCTTTGCAAATCGTCTGGCACTAGCTGATGATTATTTTAAGAAACAAGAATATCAATAAGCATTAGATAAGTATGAAACCGTTTTGGGCGGTGCTCATAAAAATAATGCTTATGCACAAGGGTGACTAGTGACAACTCATTATCATCTTAAAAACTATGAAAAGGTTATCGAGGTTGCTAGATCTTTAAAAGCCAATTCAGAGTTAACAGCGTCCAAGATTCATTTTTTTTCTAGGAATGTCTTATAAAGAATTAGGTAAATTAAACGATGCCGAAAAGCAATTGATATCTCCCGATGTAAGATATTCTCATTATCCAGAACGACTAGTCCTAGCTCAATTTTTAATAGATCGCAAGAAGCCAGAGGCAGCAAAGGATCTTATAGAAGAGCTTCTTAATGAGTACAGTCCTATGAGTAAGTCTAATGTAAAATTGCATAGAAATACTTTTGCCTAGGAAAAAAGACTTCATAGCGGTCTGCTTTAAACTTATATGTAAAGATTATTTCTTAAATGTTCTTCATTTTCCACAGCTACTAGAGTAGATTCTTTAAGAATATAGCAAATGTCTGACATCTCCAGTACGTTATCATAGTAATGATCACTCATTAAAATACCTCTTCTAGGTTTTACTGTTTTTATAATTTCTTTCACACGTTCTATTTGAAGTGGAGCGAGCATAGAAAAAGGTTCGTCTAGTAGAATAAATGGTCTGTAGGTGTGTATGACTAGCATGAATTCAAGAAATCTTCTCTCTCCTAGTGAGAGCGAATTTACTTTTACATGATGTATCTTATGAATCATAGGTTCATATAAGATCTTATCTTGATCTTCAGGATCTGGATACCACATCTGGACTGCGTCTACTACAGTGCCTGAGCTTATCATAAAAGGTTCTTGAGGCAAATATGCAACGAGTTGATGTTTTAAATGATCGTGTAACTGGATCGCTTTTCGGTCGTAATGCGCTACAGCGTTTACTTTTAATTTTCCGAAAATGATATTCATTAAGGTAGATTTTCCACAGCCATTTCTACCTAACAGGCCTACTACTTGACCTTTTTCTAATACTAAATCTATATGGGATAGCATGGCCATGGCATTATTTTGCCAAAAAACTTTTTTAGAGTTGTTTATTTGTACGCGTAGTTTAGGCATATAGCAACTCTATTAGAACGATTAATAATGCAGCGATTATAGCAATTACTAAATGTGCTACGTAGGCAAAAGTGTACCGTTGAAAGTTAGAGATACCTAGGTTTTGAAAAACGTACTCTTCACGTTTATGAATAATACGTTGCCCTATAATACCGACTATAAATCCAGCAGTAAGAAAAATGATTATGGTAGTGTAGTAGTCTGTAATAGATGTAGCAAGTGCTAGACTTAAAAGTGAAAAACAACTATTGTAGAGCATTATACGCCAGGTGAACCAGAGATTAATTTTATGGTACCACATGCGGGAATTAAATACTTTTAGGTAAGTTTTAAAACTTTCATTTTTAAAACTTTAATTAATAATCTATTACTTTGAAACAGAATTAGTTTTTAAAAGATTCTAAAATTTCCTGATACGTTTTAGTATTTTCAGGATGAGATTCTAGATATTCATAAACCTGTGCTATTACATTTTTTGAAGCGCCTAATTCCTGAAAAAGGTTAATGTCTTGATTCCAGTTTTTAAGATTTCCTTTGCGTGTGGCAAGAGTTTCAGATAATGAAGTAATTTTCTTTACTTGTGTAAATCCATTAGTAGCTTTAATTTTTTCTATCTGAGTAAATAAATCTTCAAAAGTCAGTTGTTCTATTTGCTTCTCTTTGGTCATCTTGCGCAACATGGCAGACATGGACTCCATGCGGCCAAAGAATCTCACATCAAAATCATCTAAACCACACTCCTTTAAACGGCTTATTTCTTTTCTAAGACTAGATTCGTCTTGAAAGCTTCCATTGATTAAAAAGTCTAATTTGCTACTTAATAATACTTTACAATTATCAGTTAATGGTAGTTCTACTGTCGTCTCTTTTTCTTGAGCATTGCTCAAAAAGGTGAGGAAAATAAATAGAAAAATAAAAGGCAGTCTGGTCTTCATAATGTAGTTAACGATGCTTTTGCAAAGTTCGCATATCTTAAGACAAAGAAAGTGCCAAAACTTTTATTTTCTGCAAAATTTAATTTTTACCATGGAATAGACTTATAGATTTATCTTGTTCTTTTAAATACGGTATTTACAGTTTTTTTTTGTTGCGTCACCTTATTGTTTAAAAGTAGGCAAGCCGTTATGCTCGCTTTAATCTCTTTACTGGCCGTAATAATTTGTAGAATTTATGGCCTTTCTGTAAATCTGTGGAGCATTGAAACTGGAGACCGTACTTTCTTTATAGTTGTCCCTGTATTATCAGTGGCACTTTGTTTATTTGCTCGTAGCATTAAAAGTAAAGATTGGCTCAAATAAATGATTAACCAGCTGGATTAAGAGAGGTTTTACATAAAAATCTCCCGTGCTGCTCTAAAAGTATTGGCATGTGCCTCGATAATGGTTTTTATTTCTGGAGAATAACCGCCGCCCATACTGCATTGTACTGGTGTGAAAGAATCTTTTTTTGATCTCGCTTTCGCGAAAGCGGACAACGCAAATTCATCTCTTCTTTTACAACCTTCTAGACTCATACTTAATCTCCCTAGTTTATCACTCTCTAGGACATCTACACCACATAGGTAAAATATGAAATCTGGTTTTTCTTGATGGATGAGATCTGGTAATATGTTTTTAAGTTCGTTGAGATAATAGTCGTCACCTGACCCATCTGGTACAGCTATGTCTATATCTGATTGTTCTTTTTTAAATGGATAATTTCCTGCACCGTGCATGGAAAATGTGAATACACTGTCGTCATTTTGAAATATTTGAGCTGTGCCATTTCCTTGGTGTACATCTAGATCTACGATTAGAATTTTATCGGCAAGATGGTGGTGTTGCAAATATCTTGCAGCGATAGCCTGATCATTTAATAAACAGAATGCTTCTCCATGATCAGTATAAGCATGGTGTGTACCGCCTGCTATATTCATAGCAATGCGATGATCATATGCCTTGAGACAGCCATCTATGGTGCCTTGGGCAATTCTCAACTCGCGCTCTACTAGTAGTGCGCTGAATGGAAAACCTGTTTTTCTAATCGCTTTCTTATCTAAAGTAAGTTCTTTTAAATCCTTAAGATACTGATCGGTATGTACTCTTAAGACATCTATGTCAGGACATAGTTTACTAGGTTCAAAAAAGTCCGATGCTATGGCTGTTCCTTCATGTAATAATTGTTGAGTTAATAGTTCATATTTAATCATGGGAAAGCGATGTCTATCTGGTAACTCATGCTGGTAGATAGAATGATAAGCTATAGGAAACAATGAATTCTTGTTTTAAGTTATTTTATGGTGCTTTCAAAAATAAGTCTTAGTAAGGTGAATAGAATTACATCTATTTGAAATTTAAAACACTTTTATTTTATAGAGCTTTTTCTGTCTATTATCTTTGCAATAAATAGTGTTTTATCAAATCATTTTTTGCAATTTTAATGTTAACGGCATTTGCTATGCGACCAGCATATCAGGCGAGTTATTATCTCTATTTTCAAATGAATATAGATGTGATAGTGGCAAAGTATTGTGTAAATAAAGAAAGGCCGCAATTAAAATGCAATGGTAAGTGCCACCTGAATAAGCAAATCACTCTAGTTACTCAGGAAGACACTGGTTTAAATTCTAAGACTGCACAGCTGGCAAATGCTTTTTATCCTCTTTATTTTCAGGTAATGGATAATGATTATTTGACACTGCTATGGAGTGATAATATTCATAATAACTTCAGTTATCATAATTCTTACAGGTACTCTATTTCTTGGAGTTGCAATCCGCCTCCTAGGTTGCTTTCTTAACTACTTCAGTTTTAATTATTCTATGCCATCGATTTGATGGGATATTCTTTTAATTACTTATGCCTCCAAAAAAAAAATAGGCGTGAGTAGAAATATAGTACTATGAAAAAAATTCAATTTATAGCTGCACTGCTTGCTGGTATGTCAGCTTTTGCGCAAAGCAATAACAACACTACATCTACAGAGCACACTTATAAGGGTAACCGTCCAGATGCTCATGCGCCTATTAATGTCATGGGTGACCATACACATGCTAAGGGAGAATTTATGATCTCTTATAGATTTGCCACAACTACCATGAAGGACTTAAAAAGAGGTAGTGAAGATGTTTCTTTTGAGAGCGTTTTACTACCTAACGGTGGTGATTATATGGTTACTCCTACAGAAATGACTATGAATATGCACATGTTAGGAGCTATGTATGCACCTACAGATAAGTTAACGCTTATGGCAATGACTATGTATATGGGTATGAGCATGGAGCACTTAACTGCTATGGGTGGTACTTTTACTACAGAGTCTAGTGGATTAGGAGATACATCGCTATCTGCACTTTATCAGTTTTTTAAGAAGCCTACTTATAGACTTCATGCACAGTTAGGAGTTTCCATTCCTACAGGTTCTATCGATAATGAAGATGTGATTCCTGCGAGTATGGGTAACGATGTGGTTTTACCTTATCCTATGCAGGTAGGTAGTGGTACTTATAGCGGTATTCTTGCTGTTACTTATTTAGGACAAAGCAAGAATTTTTCTTGGGGTTCTCAAATGAGAGGTGAAAAAAGATTCAGCGATAACGATAATGGTTACACGCTGGGAGATCGTTTAAACTGGAACAACTGGGCTGCTTACAAGGCGACAGACTGGTTAAGCGTGTCAACTCGTATAGAAGCAGTTAAGGTAGAAAATATCGATGGTGCAAATCCGGATTTAAATCCGTTAATGGTCATTACTGCAGACACTCGCAATTCTGGTGGTAGCTGGTTAAATGGTGGACTAGGTGTTAATCTTTATGCGCCTTCTGGATCATTAAAAGGTTTTAGACTAGGCTTAGAATATAGCTTGCCTATTGTACAAGAATTTAATGGCGTACAGCTTAAGAATCAAGACGTGTTTACTGCAGGATTGCAATATGCATTTTAATTTATTCCATTAACTTTGAAAGAAAAACTATGAAAAATTTAATTTACATTTTACTTCTGGCGGTGTTAACTATTACTTCATGTAAGAACGAGCCTAGTAAAGAAGAGATAGCGTTACAAAAGCAAATAGAAGCCTACGACCTTCTTATGACTGAGGCGATGGAGGTTCATGACCAGATCATGCCTAAAATGGGAGAGCTTATGGAGCTCAAAGGAGAACTAGTTGCTAGTAAAGAAGAAGCTGAGTTAAGTGATGATCAATTAATGAAATTAGATGCAACGGCAGCAAACTTAAAAGTATCTCACGACGGTATGATGGACTGGATGGTAGACTATTCTGAGAAATTTCCTTATGGTGAACCATCTCCAGAAACTAAAGCAGATCTTGATAAAAAAATGCCAGTTTTAGAACAAGAAGTGGTAGAGATTAAAGAATTAAGAGATCACACGATGACGGCCATTGCAAATGCTAAAGAAATTTTAGCTAACTAATTAGAATTTTATCTATCTTAAAAGTCGCGTTATCAGATGGTAATGCGACTTTTTTCATTTCATAAGCTCTTATTAAATAGTATGCTCGCTTTAAGGGAAAAAAGTATCTTTGTTACAGTCTAAAAATCTTTATGTTAGAATTAGAAAATCACGAATACGAAAAAGCAATCCTCGTAGGTGTTGTTACTCAACAACAAAATGAAGATAAGCTTAATGAATACATGGATGAGTTAGAGTTTCTAGCTTACACTGCTGGTGCAACCGTTAGTAAACGTTTTCATCAAAAAATGCAAAAACCCAATCCTAAGACTTTTGTAGGAAAGGGTAAGATGGAAGAAATCGCAGCCTATGTGCAATCACATAATATAGGTACCATTATTTTTGATGATGAGCTTTCTCCATCTCAGCAAAAGAATATTGAAAAAATTCTCGAGGCAAAAATTATTGATAGAACCTATTTGATTCTAGACATATTTGCACAACGAGCACAAACTAGTTATGCACGTACTCAGGTAGAACTGGCGCAGTATGAATACCTCTTACCTCGATTAGTAGGATTATGGACACACCTTGAAAGACAAAAAGGTGGTATAGGAATGCGTGGTCCTGGAGAAACTGAAATAGAAACCGATAGACGTATTGTACGCGATCGCATCACGTTACTTAAGAAAAAACTCCTGACCATAGATAAGCAAATGTCCACACAACGTGGTAATCGTGGTGCATTAGTTCGTGTAGCGTTAGTCGGTTACACAAATGTTGGGAAAAGCACGTTGATGAATACCGTTGCAAAAAGTGAGGTCTTTGCAGAAAATAAACTCTTTGCAACATTAGATACTACGGTACGCAAAGTAGTGCTGCGCAACATGCCTTTTTTATTGACAGATACGGTAGGGTTTATAAGAAAGTTGCCTACACAGCTGGTAGAGTCTTTTAAATCTACGTTAGATGAAGTCCGAGAATCTGATTTACTGCTTCATGTAGTAGATATATCTCATGAATCTTTTGAAGATCATATTGCTTCTGTAAATAGAATTTTGGGAGAAATAGATGCGACCGATAAGCCTATGATTATGGTTTTTAATAAAATTGATGCTTATAAGGCTCAAGATTATGACGAAACTGATTTAATGGAAGAGCGTACTTCTGCTCATTACTCACTAGAAGAATGGCGTGAAACATGGATGGCAAAAATGGGTGAAAACGTGATCTTTATTTCGGCTACCGAAAAAGAAAATATGAACGATTTCCGTAAAAAAGTATATGATCGTGTTCGTGAGATTCACGTAAAGCGTTTTCCTTATAACGCATTTTTATATCCTGAATATGTAGAGGAGGAAGAGTAATAGAAAATATTATTTATGATTAAAAAGGGTGGAGTTAGTTCCACCCTTTTTATATTTAAGTATGAAAAGTTGCCTTATGAAAAAAGTCATTTTTGCACTAGTACTACTAGTAACTTTAAGCTCTTGCCAGCAAAAACAAACAGCACAAACGTTTATTGGAGAAGAACTGAAAACTATGGAAGATAGAAAAGCATTTCTTCAAGAGGTGTTTGAATCTGACCAGGCGGTTAGAGAAGGTCTATCTGAAACTGAATTAAGTGAAAAAGCCTACTATCATAGAATGAATGAAGCAGATGCTGTTAACTTATCTAAAATCAAATGGTATCTAGATAACTATGAGTACCCAAGTAAAAACGTGTTCAATGAATCTCAATCTAGGGTTCCTGCCTTAGTAGTTCATCATTCTTCTGAGCCTAATATTAGAAGAAAAATGTATCCTAAATTTAAGACTGCTTATGATGAAAAATATCTGGATCCAGATTTTTTTGCTCTTTATCTAGGGAGACTTTTTGAAATCGAAAACGATACATATTTTAGAATGCAAAGTCCTTATAGGTTGGAAGATCAAATATCGACTCTTATCGATACTTTACAATTAAATAAATAAACTGTAAGCCTCTGGAGAATAGTGCAGTATTCACTATACCATTTTAGATAGTAGCAATTGATAAAATCACCGTCGTTTTCCTTAACTTTAAAACCTAGGGGAAATACTTAATATAATTGAATGACTGACGACGTTGCAATAGATCAAAAGGCACTTTTAGAACCTTTTCCATACCATAAAAAACTAAGAGACCATTTAAAAAGTCGCAAGAAAACCTGGCAATGGTTTAAAGACGAGAAGATTAAAGCACAACAAGTAGAATCTTTTAAAAAGAACCTGCTCAAAAACACATACCGTCTAGATCTAGATAGTCATGCAAATTTATATCGTGTGTCTGACGCTATTTGTAAAGACCTAAATATCGATGCACAAGTCACTTTCTATCAAGAGAACAACAGTCTACAAGTAAATGCTAGCATTTCAATAATTGAGAGAGAAGCGCATATTGTTTTTTCTGGTAATGTTTTACAGTTGTTAGATGATAAACAGTTAAAGGCCTTAATAGCTCACGAGCTCTCGCACTACCTTTTCTTTAAAATAGAAGATGGTGATTATGAGGTGACACAACGTATAGTTCTCGCCCTAGCAAACGACTCTCGTAGTGAGGACAGCATCATAGAAACAGCGCGTATTTTTCAACTGTACTTAGAGCTTTTTTGTGATACAGGTGCATTTAAATCCTGTAAAGAACACTACACGGTTATACAAATGCTCATCAAATTAAATACCGGACTGGCAGATGTTAATGCACAAAGTTACCTGGACCAGGCCAAAGAAATTATAAGTCAGGAAGATGAATCTACTAACCAACAAACGCATCCAGAATCCTACTTGCGCAGTATTGCTCTAGATTTAAAAGCGCGTAATTCTAAAGATTATGAAGAAGAACTACACAAGTTAATAGAAGGGAAGTGGGATATCAATAGCCTAGATATTTTTGAACAAGAAGAGACTCGAGCACTAACCTCTGACTTTATACAGCTTATTTTAAGGCCTCAATGGATCAATTCTAATGCTGTGATGAATCTAGCACAACAGTTTTTTCCAGACTTTAATAGAAGTGAAAAGATAGATACGAGTTCGCTTTCGCGAAAGCTGAAACACACCACACCTAGTACTAAGAGTTATTTATGTTATCTCTTATTGGACTTTGCTAGAATAGATAGCGCACTAGAAAAATTACCGCTCGCGCATACTTTGGAAGTGTCAGAATTATTAGAGTTAAAAGAAGATTACGAGCGTATTCTAAGAAAAGAGTTAAAACTGACTATTAGAGATTTCAAGAAATTAAAGGAAGAGGCTATGAATGATTTGAGCCGTGTAACCGAGAACCCAGATAGCAGTATTTACGACAATGAGTGATTATAAAGCAAGTTTTTTCAGTCTGCTAGATGAGGTCAAAGAACATGGAGGCAGCACGACACCAGATTTTATAGCTAGAGTATTACCCCTTTTAGAAAAAGCACATTTTCTTAGAGCGCGCAATCTAGTTTTAGGTATTTATTCTATCGATTCCATTGATTATAACGGTCGCATACTGGTAACAGAATCTGAAGGGAGAAATTTTACTCAATCTGCTAAAATATTTAAGAAGCCTAAACAACGTTATGCGGTTGAGGTAAGTGTAAATTATAAAGAGGTAAGTTCTCTCGATCCATTAGATGTTCCAGATGATTATGGTAATAGACTTTATGATCATGATGCGATTCATAAAGATCTGGATGTACCTATTTCAAAACCGGTCTATTTACCACATTATAAAACCTGGGATTTTGAAACCGGTCATTACGATCCTATTACCGAGATTTTTACATTAGGTTTTATACTAGCTAGTGTAGCCTACGGTATCGATTTTAGAGATGTAGAAGAGTTAGAGCGTTTTGTAGAAAACAGAGAGCGACTTTATTTTTATAATAAAAACTTGCACCCTACTATACATCATGTAATTAGGGAGATGACACCACTTTATAGAGAAGATCGTGCGCCTAGTCTAGAAGAAATAATAGCAAAGCTTAAAAATTATCGTGATTTTAATCCAGAAAACTATGTAGATCTTACCGATACAGAAGGTTTTAGAAATCTGAATCTGTCAGATCGTGGTAGTTATATTCTAGATAAATTAAAACGCAGACTCTTTGATATCTCTAGAAGAAATAAATTACTCTATTTTAATGATCGAGGTGGTTTTTTAAACCTTACAGAGTCCTCTGTACCTATGTTGTTGGACTATAAAAATATCAATGAGAAAGATTTAATATTTTGGAATAGTCATATAGAGACTCAATTTATAAGCAAGAAAAAGATAAATCTTAACCGTTATCTAGACATAGATCAAAATAGATTTTTATCTCCAGCACTTAATAAAGTACGATTAGAAGCGCGCAAGAGTAAGAACGAGTACGGTTTTGACCAGTTGCGTGTTGTAGTCGCTTTTTTACATTGGTATAATTTTAAAGAAAGCGCAGAGGAGCGTATAACCTCGCCACTTTTATTACTGCCAGTTTCTATCACAAAAAAGAAAGGGATAAAAGATAAGTATGAATTAACGGTAAATGATACAGAGGCCGAGGTAAATCCCGTCTTAAGTTATTACCTCAAGGATCTTTATGACATAGATTTGCCAGATTTTGTAAATCTAGAAACGAGCAGCATAGAAGAGCTGGTACAAAGCATAAAAAACCAAATCTCTCTAGGTGGTACAGGAATAGATTTACAATGGCGCGATAAGCCTAAAATACAGCTCATACATAAAATTGCAAAACGCAATTTTAAACTTAAAAAGCGTAAACTCAATAACCGTAATTCTGGTTTAAGCACTCGCAGTTATGACTATTCTTATGATGCAGAAAATGTAAAACCGTTAGGTCTCGCAATTTTCAACAATCTAATTGCCAAAAAACACAACCAGTTAGAATACATCATTAACGAAGACATTAATCCCTACACAGATCTTGCTGTTGCAGAGCGCAGGCGCAGTTTTTACCATACCGATAACGACGGAGAGGTGAATCCGCTAGTGTGGGAAGTGGATACTTGCAACATGACTCTAGGTAATTTTAAATACCGTAAAATGAGTCTGGTGCGTGATTATTCTGAGATCTTAAAAGCAGATATTAAAGATGATGTTTTTGATGAGCTCTTCAGCGATCAGCCTAAAAACATTAATCTAGACGCTTATAAAAAAACCAGTCTAGAAGAACTGTATCCCATTATACAGTCCGACCCAACGCAATCGCAAGCGGTTTTAAAAGCACGATCTGGCGAGAATTACATCATTCAAGGACCACCAGGAACAGGTAAATCACAAACGATTACTAATCTCATAGCAGACTATGTGGCGAGAGATAAAAAAGTGCTTTTCGTTTGTGAAAAGCGTGCGGCATTAGATGTTGTTTTTCACCGTTTAAAAAATAAAAAATTAGATGAATTGTGTTGCTTAATTCACGATTCTCAAACCGATAAAAAAGCTTTTATCATGAACCTCAAAGATACGTATGAGGCTTTCATGAAAAAGAATATGAATACGAGCACGCTTTCGCGAAAGCGAGATAAAACCATCCAAGAAATAGAGACACATCTAGGTAAACTAGAAAAGTTTCATGTAAATATGCGAGACGGTGAGCCGCCTTTATACGATTTATACCAAGTACTGATCGCTTATTATCAAGAAAAGGAAATGCTCTCAGATCAAGAGTTGGTCTATGTGCCGTTTTATAAAGAATGGGCAGAGAACGAAACTTGGATCACAGAATTTATAGCACAGGTAAAACTTAATGATCACGGTAGTTCTATTGCAAACTATGCTTTAAATGGAGTGGCGATAGAAATATTAGAAGCTTCTAATGTTAAAGGAGAGGTTCTTGAGAAGATAGAAAAAGCAACAGATGGATTAGATGCCTTGGTAGAACTGTTAGATCAACAAGAGGTTGAGGTAAAAGAACAATCTATAGAGGCGTGGCATCAAGAATTTGATTTTGCAGAGAAAGTAGCGAGAATAGTAGAGCGGGATTCTTTAGGGGTTTTTGATAAAAAAACTATCGCTGCGTCAGAGTTAGATAACCTGAATAGAAAATTAGAGAAACAAAGAAGGCTGCACGAGCGACTTATAGAAGAGAATGAAAACTGGACTCAAAAATTTGATGATACAGACGCAAAGATAGCTCTCCATAAATGGGAAAAGCTAGACGGTAGTTTCTTTAAATTTTTAAATCCGGGCTGGTATAAATTAAAAGGACAGGTAAAAGCTTCTTATAATTTTAATGCGCACCAGATAAAACCAGAAATATGTAATGTTCTTAAATCGCTTAATGAAGAGTATGATGCGTTAGAGCAATTAGAGTTGCAAAGAGAAGAGGCAGCACAAAGATTCGGTCTTACTAATTTTGTAACAGATTATCAGTGGATTCAAGAGCAGCAAGATAATCCAGATCCTATTATTAAGGTCTGGACGACTAAAGATCATACTTCTTACGTGCGTTCTTTATTAAGTTTTAAATCTCAATTTGATGAGTTATATAGTCATCTAGATGGTCTGTTCTCTAATCATGGAGCACAAACGCTATCGCAAATGGAAGACCAATTGCAGCGTGGAAGAGCCGCTGTACATACCCTAGGTTTATTTGCTCCTTATATAGAGCAACTTCATGGGTTGAGTCCAGAGATGCAACAGAATCTACGCACTAGAGACTGGAGTACAGATGATATTGCTTTTCACACCGCATATAAATCTGTAAAAGAGGTTTATGAAAAGGATCCTGTTTTTTCTCAATCTAGTGAAGACGGTTTAGGAAATTCTGTGCGTAAGATAAGCTCGCTATTAGATAGTTATTACGATTCTAATGTCGCATTTATACGTTCTAAGATTAGAGATAAATTCTTAAATAAAGTCCGTATTACAGAGTCTGTGGCTGCACAGTTAACAGAAGAAGAGAAAGTTCTTAAAAAGGAATACAACGCATCGCGCAGGATTCTAGAAAACGAATTCGGTAAAAGCATGCGTTATAAATCTATACGTGAACTTGCGACTGGAGATGCACAAGATATTATGACTACACTTAAACCAGTGTGGTTAATGAGTCCGCTTAGTGTTAGTGACTCTATGCCTATTGATACTTCTATCTTTGATGTTGTTATTTATGACGAGGCATCTCAAATAACGGTAGAAGAAGGTGTTCCTTCACTTTTCAGAACTCATCAAACTATCATTGTAGGAGATGAAATGCAAATGCCGCCTACTAATTTTTTTAGTACAAATGTTACCGATCAAGAAGAAGACGAAGAAGAAACAGAAGAAAAGATAGGTATAAGTCTCGATGCAGATAGTTTATTGAATCAAGGAGCTCGTAAATTAAGTTCTGTAATGTTAGGCTGGCATTACCGCAGCCGTCGTGAGAGTTTAATAAGTTTTAGTAATGCCGCATTTTATAAAAGAAACCTCCTTACTATACCAGACAGTCGCATACCTAATGCTGGTGTTGAGCCGCTAGCGCCTATAATAGATCCAGATCAAGAGATCGATTATAAAGATGTTTTGAGCCGCAGCATTAGTTACCATTATATGGAAAATGCTATTTACCATAAACGTACTAATAAAGATGAGGCTGCTTATATCGCAAACTTAGTCCGTACTTTTTTAATGAATGATATTAAAAAAAGCATAGGTATTGTAGCTTTTTCTATGGATCAACAAAGTGAGATAGAAAGTGCTCTGGATAAACTAGCGTTAGAAGATCCTCAATTCGGTATACAATTAGAAGAAGAATACCAGCGTACAGAAGAAGATCAATTCATAGGTTTATTTGTCAAAAACCTAGAAAATGTTCAGGGTGATGAGCGTGATATAATTATCATGAGTATTTGTTATGGGTTTAATAACCAGGGCAAGATGTTTATGAACTTTGGGCCTATTAATAGACGTGGTGGTGAGAAGAGGCTTAATGTTATCTTTTCAAGAGCAAAACAAAATATGATGATCGTCTCTTCTATCCAGGCAGAAAACATCAAAAATGATTATAATGAAGGAGCAAATTACTTTAAGAAGTTCTTAAAGTATGCAAAACATATATCTGATGGTCAGTTAATGGCGGCCAATTCTGTGCTCGATAGTTTACATGCTCACGAAGATGAAGCAGAGAAAACTAAACGTCTGCCTATTATTAATCAGTTGAAAGAAAAGCTGGAGGCAAAAGGTTATACAATAGACGATGCCGTTGGTCAATCTCATTTTAAATGTGATATCGCTGTGCGCGAAAACGAGGCGACTTCTTACAAACTTGCCATATTAATAGACCGTTCTACTCATTATGCAACTGATAATATCCTGGAGCAATACTGTCAGAAACCAGATGTGCTAAGAGCATTCGGCTGGAAACTACAACATGTTTATAGCAAAGACTGGTTAGAGCAGCCAGAACGTGTGATGGAAAAAATCATGCAAAGGTTAGAAAGTGATCTTGAACTCGAAACGGAACTTGAACTTGAAAATGAAGTTGAAAACGAATCAGAGAATCTTATTGAAGAGCAGATTTTATCTACTGTAAATGAAGAATTACTAGATTCAAAACTTCAGGGCCTGAAAGATCTATTAGAACTTGATGAGGATTTGAAACCTAAAAAAGAAGAAAAATCTAGCAGCGATTTAATCTTTAAACGTTATGAATATGTAGAAGGTTCTAGTAATAAGTTTTGGGAAATTTCTGTAGATGGATTAGATATAATTACTAGATATGGTCGCATAGGTAATAAAGCTCAGGAAAATAGAAAAACCTTTGAAGATCAAGTATCAGTTCTTAAAGAAGAAATGCGATTAATAGGAGTGAAGACTCGCAAGGGATACCGACTGGTTTAGATCTTTTATTCTTTTTTTCCATAAGGGTAGAATTAATTCTACCCTTATGGAATGATTATCTGCACTGCCTATGGAGGTAGATTTCTGATTTCAGGCTAGTTGTTGATCATTAACAATTCTAGCGAGTAACTTTAGGTTTAAATTTCTTATTCCCATTTCAACTGCATTCTCTTAATACGATCGGCGAGCTTTTCACTAGATAATTTTTCGCGTAAGCGGTCTGTAATTATTGGGAAAGAAAATGGTGTAGGCTGCTGGCATTCTTTCCATACTATCGTTTGGTTTTCTATGCGTTGAAAAGCCTCTCGCAAGCGGTATTCTTCTATTTCTTGCTCATAGGTTTCTGTGTATGCTTGTCGGTAAAGTAAATTATCAGGTTCGTTATCTCTGAATACCTCAAAAAGTAATTGACTGCTGCTTTGTAAATGTTTTACTTTTACGGCCTTGTTAGGATAACCGGTAAATACTAGTCCAGAAATAACAGCGATATCTCTAAATTTCCTTTTGGCAAGCTCAGTAGCATTTACACTAGCTTCTAGATCTTCAAGAATCATGTCTGATGTGATGAGGTTGTTATCCAGTACATTTTGCATATCAAATTCTTGGTCACTTAATATTTCAAAACCGTAATCATTATAAGCTAGAGTAAAACTTATGGGTTGTAATAAACTCATGCGGTAAGCCAGTAGTCCAGCCATGGCCATATGAACTAGTCGACCTTCAAAAGGATAAAATACAGCATGGAATCCTTCTCTAGTCTTAAACGTTTCTATCAAGAATTCATGATTCTGTGGTACAATGCTTTCTTGCTGTTGTCTATTGATAATTTCTTTGAGCGCTTTGACCTCTGGGGTTCTTTTTTTACCGTTTTGAAAATGCTGCATTTCTTCTCTTAGTAATTCACCTAATTGAGAGGTTAATGGCATGCGGCTACCCATCCAGCTGGTAACCTTTGCTTTTTTCTTTGAAGAATTACGCACTTGTGCTACCATTCCCTTTAAACGCACAAATTCAAGAGTACGACCGGCAAATACAAAAACATCACCACGTGATAATTGACTTATAAAATACTCTTCTATAGAGCCTATGTAGCCGCCAGTAGCATATTTTACTGTAATGCTTGTCCCTGTTACTATGGTTCCCATTTGTAAACGATGTCTCATGGCGATACCGCGATCGTTTATAAAATAACGACCATCCTCATCTATGGAAACCTTTTTATACTCTTCATAAGATTCTAATGAAGCACTACCATAAACTATAAAGTGCAGGCACCATTCAAATTCTTTATAAGTAAGTTCTTGATAACAAAAAGTAGCTTTTACCTCTGGATATATAGTATCTGGATAAAAACCTCCAGAAACGGCTAGCGTGCATAAATATTGAATAAGTACATCATAACAATTTAGGTAAGGCAGTCTGTCCTCTACCGTTTGGGTTTTAACGGCTACTTGTAAAGCACTCGCCTCTATTAATTCTAACGCATGTGTAGGTAAAAAGTAAATAACCGACGTTACTCCAGGTCGGTGACCAGATCTTCCTGCGCGCTGTAAAAAACGAGCAACACCTTTGGGGCTTCCTACTTGAATGATGGTTTCTACAGGCGCAAAATCAACTCCTAAATCTAGTGAAGAAGTGCAAACACAAGCTTTCAGAGACTCGTTTCTAATAGCATTTTCTACCCAAATACGTGTTTCTTTATTTATGGATCCATGATGCATAGCTACCTCACCAGCAAATTCTGGATGTTTGTGCATCAGTGCTTGAAACCACAGCTCGCATTGTGCTCTAGTATTGGTAAAAATTAGTGTCGATTTACTTTCGTTGATAATCTTTACTACATCTTCTAGTAAATGTAATCCTAAATGACCGCGCCATGGAAATTTCTCCATAGTTTCTGGGATAATAGAACGCACCTCTATTTCCTTTTTTAAATTTGCTTTGATGAGTACGCTTTCGTCAAAGCGTGCCGAATTCACACCTAATAATACCTGTCTAGCTTGTTCTAGATTCCCTATTGTTGCACTAATTCCCCATATGCGTAGATTTTTATTGATTCCTGCTAGACGAGAAAGTCCTAACTCCATTTGTACACCACGTTTGGTGCCTAGTAGTTCGTGCCATTCATCAATAATAATAGCATTGCAATCCTTGAATACATTTACATGATCTTTAGTGGCAAGCAATAAATGCAAGCTCTCTGGAGTGGTAATTAATAAATCGGGCATGGCTTTTTTTTGCGTAGCCCTTTCTTTTGTGGTGGTGTCGCCAGACCTTATTCCTACCGTAAATGGTAAGCCTATACCGTCCACAAATTTTTGCGAGGTTTGAGCAATTTCTTGGGATAGCGATCTTAAAGGTGTGATCCAGATCGCTTTTAGCCCTTTTTTATTTTTGGTTTTATAATCTGGGTTTGATTTAATGTAATTAAGAACTATTCCTACCCAAAGTGCGTAGGTTTTACCACTACCAGTAGGTGCGTTGAGCAGTCCGTTTTTGCCAGATAGAAAAGCATCCCAAGTCTGTTTTTGAAACGGAAAAGCTTTCCAGCCTTGAGTTTCAAAGTAGGAATTTGCGATATGGAGTAATTCTTTTTTTGTCATGAAACTTTCTGCGTTGCTGGAAGTCTTTTAGTTAGTCGGTCTTTTTGCTTCTTTTAAGTATCTTGAAGGTCCAGTAGAGATCTTGAGATGGATTTTGTTATTTCTCGCTTTCGCGAAAGCGTAAACAAATTATAAATCAAGAATAAGAAATAAAATAATGGACTTGTGTTAGTAACCTATTAAATTTGAATCTTTAAAGTCAATATATGTCAGAAAAGCTTACCATTTTACAAGATAAACTAGAAGATAGGCATCATGTTTTTATGGTGTACAAGAGTCAGGTAAATAAAGATTTACAGCGATCTGGTTATGGTGCTATTGAGTTGAATGAGCCAAAAGAGTTTTTAGAATCTTTAGTTTCTCTATTGAATGAAGCTATAGAAGACAGCGATCCTAAGCTGCAACAGTTATATTACCTGGCAGACGTGCAGGAGAAAAACCTAGAACACGGCATTATTCTAGGTTTTCTATTGAGAGAATGGAGTAAGATTCAATTTAGGTTGAGGCAGTAGAATTCTTTTTAGGAAAGCTGAAAATAAGAAAAGCAAATAAATTTCTTGCATTTTTACTTTACTTTACTTTACTTTACTTTACGCACTTAATCAAAAACTTTATATAATGAAGAATTTTTTCAGAGCTAGCCTACTAGCTGTTTTATTTGTAGGAATGAGTGGATTTAGTTCAGACGAGCAACCAACTGAAAATATGTTTCTAGCAAACGGTTTATGTGAAGATCGAGCCAATTTTGCTTATGAAGTCTACGCAATGTTTGCTCCGTGGACATCTCAAAGTGGCTTAAATAGCATATGGTCGGATAACTACTGGAATTGTATTAATAATGGAGGTGATAGTGATTATACAGCAAATCCTTAGAAATAAATTGAGAGCTATATCTTTTTTCTTTTTTCTAACTATTTCTTTTTTAAGTTTTTCTCAAAACTTGAAGGTTGAGTATAAAGCTACATTTGACGCGGATATATTTGAGAACTCAACAAAAATGAGTTCAAAACAAAAACGGATGTTTAAACAAATGCAGAAGAGGTTAAAGGAATCTGTAGAGAACCAAAAGATAGTACTTTATACTAAGTCCGAAAATCAGTTTTTGTTAGTGGTAGAAGATCAAATGTCAATAGACGGACAATTTAATTCATATATAGGTGTATCGTTATTAAATTTACATTCATATGTTTATGGTCAAACTGATTCTATAGTGTTAGGATACACCAAAGAAGAAAGTTTTATCGTAAAATATGAAAATCGATTTGTAGAGTGGGAAATTACTGATGAATCTAAAAACATCTTAGGTTTTAAATGCTTTAAAGCAATTCCTAAATACTTACAAAGCTATGAAGAGCGAGAACTAAATAGTTATCCCACTGAAGCGTGGTTTGCTCCATCTATTAATAGGCGCGGTGGCCCAATAAAATATTCAAACCTACCAGGCTTGATTTTAGAAGTAAAATCTGTGAAATCAACAATTACCGCAAAATTAATAGAAGATATAGTTGAGGATAAAGAAGTTCCTCAAATTGATAAAAAGATTATTACAGAGCTACAAGCCTATAAAAAGGCTAAAGCAACTGGCGCTGCAATTGAATCAAGAATGAAATAAAAATATTGAAAAATTATATGTTTATTCACCCTAAACGGCAAGTAGCTATTTTACTTGCTGTTTTTTTATTCTTAAATTTTGCTGCTAGTCAGAAGATGATTTTTAAAGGTCTAGTGACTGATAGTTTATTTAACCCTATTGAGAATACTACTATTTATTCTACACCATTAGATCATGAGGGAGGACTACTCTTTTCTATAAGTGATATAGACGGTAGCTATAAGTTAAATCTTTCTAAGCATAAATCTTATGTGATTACTATAAGTCATCTTGGTTATGATGAGATTAAAGATACCTTATCTTTAAAAAGCGACTTGGTTAAAAATTACGTTCTAAGAGAAAGTTCAGAAACTCTAGATGAAATCATACTCAGAAAAAAACTAGCGGTATCTGTAAAAAAGGATACGATTACTTACCGTACCGATCAGTTTATCGACGGTACAGAGCGTAAATTGAGAGATGTCTTAAAGAAATTACCAGGACTTGATGTGGACAGAGAAGGAAATGTTACCGTCAATGGTAAGGATGTTACCAGGTTAATGGTAGATGGAAAAGATTTCTTTAATGGAGATGAGAAACTAGGAGTAAATAATATTCCAGCAGACGCCATTGATGAGGTAGTTGCCTTAGATAACTATTCAAAAATACCATGGCTTAAAGGCCTTACAGATAGTGATGAATTAGCACTTAATATTAAACTCAAAGATGGTAAGCGTAACTTTGTTTTTGGAGATGTCACAGTTGGCTCTGGAGTTGAAGATCGATATAAAATAAATCCACTATTATTTTATTATAGTCCTAAAACAGCGGTAAATTTTATAGGAGATTTTAATAATAATGGTATACGATCGTTTACCACAAGCGATTATCTCAATTTTGAAATGGGTAATTCTACTTTGCTCAACGATTATTCAAAAATAGGTGAAACTTTAAATGATGAAGTCGCAAGCTCTTTATCCACAACAGATTTTCAAGAGTTAAAAACTTTATTTGGTGCCTTAAATTTAAATCACGACTTTAAGTCAGGTCTTAATCTTACTGCTTACTCCATCAATAATAGCAATAGTCAAAAAACCAAAGATGAATCTAGTATCAATTATCTTATTGAGGATGATTTTATAGAAAATCGATCTAATGATAGTGACCAAGATGCTATTTTTACTGCAAATACCGTAAAATTAAACTATACAACTAGTAATGATTTAGATATTCTAGGGAGAATAGATTTCAAAGATTTCAGCTCAGATTTGAAAAGAAACTTACTTTCTACATCACCACAAACTAATCAGTTCAATAATTCAATGAAAGAAACAACTGATTTTACGTTTTCTCCTCAATTAAACTTCAACAAACGTTTTAATTCTAAGCACATTTCAACACTCGAGACTAGTTTTAAGGTTGAAGATCGAAGTTACATCGGTATAAATTTATTTGACCAGCCTATTTTTTCTGGAATCGTACCATTAATAGCACAAGGATCTGGAATTTTTAATGTCAACCAACTATCAAATAGAAAAACTACTGAATTTAAGTTGGGAATAAAACATTATTATGTGATCAACTCGACCACACATTTATATCCGCTTGCAGGTTTTAATATTACCAATACTAATTTTACAAATACAGATTCTCAAGTTTTAGATGACGGCACTGTAAATAGTTTTCAAGACGATGGTTTTAATAATGATTTATCTAGTAACATAGGAGATTATTATCTAGGCTTGCAACTTAAAAAGAAGTATGGCAATTATATATTTAAACCTGGATTGGTTGCTCGTTTATATAAGTGGAATGCTAGACAATTGGAAAATGATTTAAATTCAACATCAAAATTCGTTCCTCTTCCTGAACTCTTAGTAGAATATGAGCCTTCTAATTCTAAAAAACTAAGATTTAAATACCAAATGAATTCAAGATTTGCCAACCCAATTAATTTTGCTAATAGATTGCGCATTAATTCATTTAATCAAATTTCACGAGGAAATGAAAACCTAGAAAATTCTCTTTATCATAATTTTAGCTTAGGTTATCAATCTTATAAATTACTTCAAGGAACTGTTTTTAACGCGTCAATATCTTACAATCGTTTAATAGAAGGAATAAGAAATGGTACTGCAATACAAGGAGTGAATCAAATCCGAACTTTGATACAGACTGATTTGCCAGAAAACACTTATAATGGGCGTCTTAATTACTCTACATATTTATGGAATATAAAATGGTCTTATAAAGGGAATATAAATCTAAGTGACTACAAGAGAATCGTGAATGAGTCTATTCTAGATTATCGATCTACTCTCATCAGTAATAGTATAGAAGTAGAAACAAGATTTAAAAAATCACCCAATTTTGAAATTGAAATCGGTCATCAATCTAATAATTTAGAAGGTAGCAATATTTCAAATAATTTTGAGAACTGGATTTCTAGAGGATCTATGGATATTAATTTTCTCAAAAGCTTTTTATTCACAGCTGATTATGAATTGAACTATTTTACTAATAATAGTACTGGACAATCTAATGATTTTAATACTTTAAATACTTCTCTAGAGTATTGGAAAGAATCTTCTGCGTGGAGTTTTAAATTAGATGCTACTAATTTATTAAATAACGAGATAAAGTTATCAAGTAATTTGTCACAATTTCAAGCTTCTGAGAATCGAGTGTTTGTACAGCCTAGAATATTGCTTTTTTCAGTCATTTATAAATTATGATGACTGTACTTGATAAGTTTGCTTGCGCGAAATCAAAACAGAAATGTTCTCAAAAAAGTACCCTAACAAATGGCTGTATACCATTTGAGTAAACACTTTTACGATCATTATATAGGACATCATATCGAGCACCTATTACAAAATTACCTTGCTGGTACCCTGCGCCTAAAAATAAGGCAGGCACCCAGTAGGTGTCATCAAGAGCAGGATTATCAAAGTTTCTATTCACATGTAAATATTCAAAATCCCCACTTACTTGAAGAAAATCTAGCGGCTGCGCAATAGCTATTAAACTACCACCAGCTATGTTAGATTTAGACCCTTGCAAACGAGAGTTACGGCTAGGATTAAATTCTGAATAGCTATAATTGAGACCAGCACCTAGACCTACATACGAGTTGAATTGATAAACAGCTTGTGGAGCGATTAAAATAGATGTGTAACTGTTTCCGAAATTTGCGCCTATGTTACCTCCAAAACGTACATTATCCCAAAATTTTTGTTCTTGTTTCTGTTGACCAAAGGATAGACAAGAAATGAGTGTAAAAACTGATAATATGGCAATATTTTTTAAAGAATAGGTTTTCATGATGTATCGATTAACATTTTCTAGTGTTATAAATATACAAAACCTTATAGAATGACGGTACATTTCTTTATTTTTGCTATCACAATTGATAAAAAGGATAAATTTCCTTCCATATATGGACAAGTTTTCATTTCTCAATGCAGCTCACACTGCTCAGTTCGCACAACTCTACGACGAATATTTAATTAATCCTGATCAAGTAGAGCCATCATGGCGTGCTTTTTTTCAAGGATTTGACTTTGGTATGGAGAGCGCCCACGAGGGTGATCTTATAGTAGAGCATACAGGAACGCCGATTGCGGTGCCTGAAAATGTGCAAAAAGAATTTCAAGTAGTTAAATTAATCGATGCCTATCGTACAAGAGGTCATTTGTTTACTAAAACAAATCCTGTTAGAGATAGACGTAATTATGAGCCTAAACTAGATCTGGTCAACTTCGGTCTTTCTGATAGTGATCTAGATACCGTTTTTGATTCTGGCGAGTTAATAGGTGTAGGTAAAACTACTCTTAGAAACATAGTCGCTCATTTAACTAAAATCTATTGCGAGAGTATAGGTGTGGAATACATGTATATACGCAAACCAGATGAGGTAAAGTGGATACAAAACTGGTTGCACAATAATGATAACCATCCTACTTTTAATAAAGATCAAAAAATACAGATTTTAAAGAAACTTAATGAAGCAGTTTCTTTTGAATCATTTCTTCATACTAAATATGTAGGACAGAAACGTTTTTCTCTAGAAGGAAACGAGTCTTTAATTCCAGCACTAGATGCGTTGATAGAAAACGCAGCAGATAAAGGTGTAGATCAGTTCGTACTTGGAATGGCTCACCGTGGTCGTTTAAATGTGTTAACTAACATATTTGGAAAACCTGTAAAGGATATTTTTTCAGAATTTGATGGTAAAGATTACGAGCAAGATATTTTTGATGGTGATGTAAAATATCACTTAGGTTATACAAGCAAGAGAAAAACTGATAATGGTAATGATATTAATATTAATATCGTTCCTAATCCGTCTCACCTAGAAACAGTAGGTGCAGTGGTAGAAGGTATTGCACGTGCAAAACAAGATATGCACACTCCTGAGAATTTCTCTAAAGTATTGCCTATCGTACTTCATGGTGATGCAGCAATAGCTGGTCAGGGAATTGTGTATGAAGTAGTGCAAATGGCACAACTAGATGCTTATAAAACTGCAGGTACTATCCACTTAGTAGTTAATAATCAAGTAGGTTTTACAACAAATTACCTCGATGCGAGATCTAGTACCTATTGTACAGATATTGCAAAGGTGACTCTTTCTCCAGTATTGCATGTAAATGCAGACGACGCAGAAGCAGTAGTACACGCAATGAATTTTGCGCTAGATTACCGTATGGAATTTGGTCGTGACGTATTCATCGATCTATTAGGTTATAGAAAATACGGTCATAATGAAGGAGATGAGCCTCGTTTTACACAGCCACAATTATATAAAGCGATAGGAAAGCATAAAAACCCTCGTGATATTTATGCAGAGCGATTACTTAAAGAAGGAATTATTAATAATTCTAAAGTAAAAGAACTAGAAAAACAATATAAGGAACGTCTAGAAGAAGAACTGGCTACATCTCGCCAGATGGAAAATACCATTATTACACCATTTATGCAGGATGAATGGAATGGTTTTGAACAAGCGACAGAAGTGGAGATGATGCAACAGGTAGAAACTGGTGTAGATCGCAAAATTCTAGAAGAAATAACCGCGACTATTTCTAAGCTGCCTGAAGATCGCAACTTCATTAGAAAAATAAAGAAGATAGTAGAAATACGTCAGAAAATGTTTGATGAAGACCGACTGGACTGGGCTATGGGAGAACACCTCGCTTATGGTTCTTTAATGCAAGAAGGTTTTAATGTAAGAATGAGTGGTCAGGATGTAGAAAGAGGTACTTTTTCTCACCGTCACGCAGTTGTTAAATCAGAGAATAACGAGCACGAGTTTATCTTACACAATAATCTTGATGTAAAAGGACACATGTACATCTACAACTCACATCTTTCTGAATATGGTGTGGTAGGTTTTGAGTATGGCTATGCACTGGCACGACCTAAAACATTAACGATTTGGGAGGCACAATTTGGTGACTTCTCAAACGGTGCGCAGATTATGATGGACCAGTACATTAGTGCTGGAGAGGATAAGTGGAAGAATCAAAACGGTCTGGTAAAATTATTACCACACGGTTATGAAGGCCAGGGAGCAGAGCACTCTAGTGCTAGAATAGAACGTTATTTGCAACTTTGTGCAAAAGATAATATGTTCATGGTAAACTGTACGACGCCAGCAAATATTTTCCATCTATTGCGCCGCCAGATGAAGGTGAATTACCGCAAGCCTCTTGTTGTTTTTACTCCTAAATCCCTTTTGCGCTATCCTAAAGCGGTAAGCACTGTGTCTGAATTTGAGAACGGACATTTTCAAGAAGTTATAGATGTTGATGGTGACGCTTTCGCGAAAGCGGAAACATTAGTATTCACTTCTGGTAAATTCTATTATGATCTATTAGAATATAGAGAAGAAAATAACCGTACCGATGTGGCGCTAGTAAGACTAGAACAATTGTTCCCACTGCCAGTAGATCAGATGCAAAAAATCATCAAAAAGTACGGTTCTAAAGATGTCGTTTGGGCACAAGAAGAACCTAGAAATATGGGGGCATATTCCCACTTAATGTTACACATGCCAGAGACCAGATCATGGAGAGTGTGCTCAAGAAATATGTACGCAGCTCCTGCTTCTGGTAGTTCTACGAGATCTAAAAGAAGGCAGGCAAGAATAATTGAAGATGTATTTAATACCAATAAATAAATTATGGCTCTAGAAATGAAAGTGCCTTCACCAGGCGAGTCGATTACAGAAGTAGAAATAGCAGAATGGTTAGTTGCCGATGGGGACTGGGTTGAAAAAGATCAAGCCATAGCAGAGGTAGATAGCGATAAAGCTACCCTAGAATTACCAGCTGAAGCAAGCGGTATTATTACGCTAAAAGCAGAAGAAGGTGATGCTGTTGCCGTAGGTGCTGTGGTGTGTCATATCGATACAGAAGCAACAAACCCTAATGGCGGTTCTAAAGATGTGGATAACGCACCATCTTCTATGGGAGGTGGAGATGAAGGAGGAAATAATGGAGATGTAGCCAAAGAGATGCAGAAGGATAATGCTAACAGCAAGACCACATCTTCTAAAGCACCACAATCTGCGCAAGCTAAAGAAACATATGCTAGCGGTACTGCAAGTCCTGCTGCAAAGAAAATTCTCGATGAAAAAGGTGTAGATACTAAGTCTGTTTCTGGTAGCGGTCGTGATGGTCGTATTACTAAGAATGATGCAGTAAATGCAAAACCTTCTATGGGTACTCCAGGAAATGGATCTCGTGGTGAGTCTCGTTCTAAGCTTTCTATGTTGCGTAGAAAAGTAGCAGAGCGTCTAGTAAGTGTTAAGAATGAAACTGCGATGTTGACTACTTTTAATGAAGTTGACATGAAACCTATCTTTGATTTACGTAAAGATCATAAAGAAGCGTTTAAGTCTAAACATGGAGTAGGATTAGGATTTATGTCTTTCTTTACTAAGGCTGTAACTAGAGCATTAGAAATGTATCCAGCGGTTAATTCTATGATTGATGGGAAAGAAATGGTTTCTTATGATTTTGCAGATATTTCGATAGCTGTTTCTGGTCCTAAAGGATTAATGGTTCCTGTCATTAGAAATGCAGAAAACCTTTCTTTTAGAGGTGTAGAACAAGAAGTGAAAAGACTTGCGTTAAGAGCGAGAGATGGAAATATCACTATTGATGAGATGACTGGTGGTACGTTTACGATTACTAACGGAGGTGTTTTCGGTAGTATGATGAGTACACCTATTATCAACCCACCACAGAGTGCAATTTTAGGAATGCATAACATTATTGAGCGTCCGGTCGTAGTAGATGGTAACATCGTTGCACGTCCTATGATGTATCTAGCGGTTTCTTATGATCACAGAATCATTGATGGTAAGGAATCTGTAGGTTTCTTAGTAGCTATAAAAGAAGCACTAGAAGATCCTATCAACATCTTAATGGATGGCGATGTGAAGAGAGCGCTAGAGTTATAGAATGTCTTATAGCGTTTTAGTGACTACCTAGTCTTTCATACTTTTAGAAGTATAAAAAATACCAAATGAATTTTCATTTGGTATTTTTTTTTGATTAAATCTCAATAAATAAGCGGCAATAAGATCTTTAACTAGTAGATTTCATTCATTGGGTTCTTTATCTCTTATCTCTCATGATTTAGTTTTATTAATTCTATAACTTGTACGTGATCATTAAATTAGCGATCAATTGATTGTATTATTCTCTTTTTTTAATGGGTTGAATTGCGTGATAAATCCGTTGAAATAGACTATATTTAGTTGCGTTTTAACCTTTCTGCCTAATTGAACAATTTAATGATCTAAAACTTTCTAATTATCTAACCTTAAAAACCCAAATTATGAAAACTAATTATCTCTCTCTACTATTTTTTATTCTTGCCGCTGTTTCCAGTTTCTTTCGGTGTTATGCACAAAATTGTAATAACTCTAATCTGGTAATAGATGTAGATTTTGATCAGAATACAGGTTCATCACTTTACAATATTTCACGCGCGACTCAAGATTTTGGTGCTATCCGAGCAAGAACATCTGGTCAGATCAGAGGGCTTGATGGTAATGGAAACAGCTGGCCGCACAAGACTAGAGTTGTGAACGGTGTTTTGCGTGCAGAATATTTGAAAAATTCTGCTGGAGGTCCTAATGGTGGATTCCTGTTTGACAAGGAATTTGCAAGTGCTGAAGAAGCAGTGTTGGAATATCGTGTAAAATTTGATGCTGGCTTTGTCTGGGCATATGGTGGTAAACTTCCAGGATTGGGAGGCTCTTCGCTCTCGTCAAATGGTGCCATACCTGCTGGATGTACAAGGAATAACAACAGTATTAAAAACGGTTTTTCGTGCCGATTAATGTGGAGAAGCAATGGAGGTGATACCCCAGCTAGACTTGTAGTCTACACTTATTTTCCAGACAGGGATATATCTAAATGTGGTGAGAATGAAACAATCATAAGAGGACTTGAAAAAAATAGGTGGTATACTATAAAGCAGTATCTCAAGTTAAATACCCCTGGACAAAATAATGGGATCATTAAAATGTTTATTGATGGGGTTGAAGAGCTAACCTTGAATAATGTGAAATTTAGAGAATCTGGTAAAGGTAATGTAAAAATCAATGATTTAATTATGAATACTTATAGAGGCGGCAGTGCTTCAGATCAGCGATGGTGGTCTCCTACAACAGATTATGCATATTTTGATAGTTTTAAGGTTTGGACCAATTGTGATAACGTTACAGAAGGTAATGATGGCGTTAACAGGGCGCCTTCAGTTTCGTTCACAACCCCTAGCGGAAATATAATTGTTAATGAAGGTTATAACGATCTGTATATTGAAGCCAATGCATCAGACAGTGATGGTAGCATTTCAAAAGTGGAACTTTTTATAGATGATGAATTAGTTAGAAGTGAGGGGCTTAGCCCTTATGAATGGGGTCATGCTAGTTTCGTAACAGAAACCACTGGACTTTCTGTAGGAAACCATATTTTTAAAGTAGTTGCTACCGATAATGAAGGAGAAATATCACAAGATTCGTTTACCCTTACTGTTGAGAATCCTAATTTAAACATAGCTCCCTCAATTCAATTTATGACGCCGTCTGGAAATAAAACAGTGACTCAAGGCTATGATAATTTGTATTTATTAGCAGATGCATCAGACAGTGATGGTAGTATTTCAAAAGTAGAGCTCTTTATAGATGACCAATTTGTAAGAAAAGAAGGACTTAGTCCGTATGAATGGGGTTATACAGGATTTGAAATAGAAACCACTGGACTTTCTGTAGGAAACCATATTTTTAAAGTAGTAGCTACCGATAATGAAGGAGAAATATCACAAGATTCGTTTACCCTTACTGTTGAGAATCCTAATTTAAACATAGCTCCCTCAATTCAATTTATGACGCCGTCTGGAAATAAAACAGTGACTCAAGGCTATGATAATTTGTATTTATTAGCTGATGCATCAGACATTGACGGTAGTATTTCAAAAGTAGAGCTCTTTATAGATGACCGATTTGTAAGAAAAGAAGGACTTAGTCCGTATGAATGGGGTTATACAGGATTTGAACTAGAAACCACCGGACTTTCTGTAGGAAGCCATATTTTTAAAGTAGTGGCTACCGATAATGATGGCAATGTATCACAAGATTCGTTTACTCTTACTGTTAACAATTTTGAAAATGATGTAGAAGAGGAAATTAGAGCGAGCTGTACCTTTGGTACGCCTCGTATAACAGGCATCTCTAATTTAAATAAAGAGTATAATAATATATATGTTGTGGGCTCTGAAGCACCTGATTTAAGTTCAGTCAAAAAGTTTTCTGTCAATTGGAGTTCTACTTATAATGATCTTTATAGTTTTGCATTGAATACTAAAAATGGTATTCCATCTTACTATGTAGACTTAAAAAATAAGACTACCTATAATCTAAATAGCGCCTTTCCAGAAGTGACTTTAAATAATACAGGAATACTAGGTTTGGATGGTTCATATTGGGTAAATACAAATGTAGACAGCTTTATCCTAGTCTCAAAGTCTTCTGATTTTTCGATTCATTTTCGTTCGGTTGCCATTGCTCCTAGCTGCAGCTCAAATAGATCTTTAGATGCAAATGTTGATCAGTTGATTCCTAGAATTTATCCTAGTCCTTTTTCAGACTATCTTTCAATTGTTAACCTTCCTAAGGAAGCATCTAGGGTATCTGTCTATGATATAAAGGGGATGCGATTGATGTCGTTTTCTTTAAATCAGATGAAAAAAAGTAGTTCATTTTCCTTGAAAACATCTCATCTTAAGCATGGTCTATACTTGGTAAGAATAAAGCTGGAAGATGGGATGCATCATACCTTTAGTGTGATTAAAAAATAATGATTTTATAGATAGCAGTAAGAATTCAACGTTTATCAAAGCACCAGTTTTATTATTGGTGCTTTTTTATGGACGATAACCTGACTTGGATCAGATACACGGCTTTCTACGATGTTTCTGATAACTAAGTTCAGTGACCAATGCGGTACGTCGTTCAGACATTATTTAAAGTCTGCACAATTATATGTATAAAGTTGATAACCCCATTAATTCATGATGAGAGAAAATTTAAATTATGAGTTTTCTATCTATATCTTTCCATACGTGCGTCGAACTCTTAGCCTGGAATTACTTAAATTAACAATTATACAGTTGTTTAGATTCAATAAATTCTATTATCAACCTACCACAGCGTGCAATTTTAGGAATGCACAACATTATAGAGCGCCCGGTGGTAGTAGATGGTAACATCGTTGCATGTCCTATGATGTATCTAGCGGTTTCTTATGACCACAGAATCATTGATGGTAAAGAGTCTGTAGGTTTATTAGTAGCTATTAAAGAAGCTTTAGAAGATCCTATCAACATCTTAATGGATGGCGATGTGAAGAGAGCGCTGGAAATGTAATTTTCTGGTTATAATTATATAAATGGCGGCACTTAATGGTGCTTCTATTTTTCACATATTACATGAGATGCTTATTTTGAGAGATTTACTGATATTTTTTACCTTCGTTAATCAATAATAAAATTGTTAAATATATGTTAAATTATTTACTATCTATCTATCTATCTATCTATCTTCTCAGTTACTTTCGTGGTCCCATGATTTTTTAAATAACTAACTTGCTTATTTTTCCATAGGCGCAAAACTATTATTTATGATTAGGAAGTCCTATTTGTTTTATTTATCCATTTTATTTGTAATCGCTGCTGTAGTTTGTATTTCTTCTTGTGAGAAGGATGAAGATTTTGAAGAAGAAATTCAAAATGAATTGATTTTTCCAAAAATTAATGGAAGATTTGTGTCAGGAAAAGATGTAATGCAAACTCCTATTATAGGTGATAAAATAAAATCATTATCTTCAAGTGTGATTAATAAATCTAATAATGCTTCAAGCATACAAATTGATACGAGTCGTGTCAGATTTATTCAAAGCGATCAATACGACTCTTATACTTTTCAAATAGTACAGGACAGTATCGAGGGACAAAGTTTATTGAAAAACTATATGATTACGATTTTAAATGACACAACAAGCGTACAGCATTTGATAAGTTATAATATTTTGAATAATGGTCATTATGATATGGATAATGTTGAAGTAATGATTGTGGAAGGGGATTCTTTAATCCCTAGTTTTTTGAAGTGTGGCATGACTAGAAGTTTAGTGCCCTATACTGATTGTTATAGCTGGAATTGTGACGGTAATCGGCATCACTCAGATTCAAATGATCCAGAATGTACGGCTAGGAATAAAGCAGGAAGTAATTGTGTGACTAGTTGGACGTTTCTGCGAGGATCTAGTCATTGTGGCGGTGGAGGCGGCGGTGGTTCTGCACCTAGCAGCGGAGGTGGAGGATTTTATGTGCCCGTTGATCCTGTGGATAATGATGATGATGATGATGATGATGATTGTGAGTTAGAGTGTGATGAAAATGAGATTTTAGACCTAGATAAATGTGAATGCGTTCCAGAGAATTGTGAATATAAAACAGGTTATTTACATGAAAATGCTTTCGCAAATAATACTGCAGAAGAAGGTGATAATACAACATCTTCACAAGACAACTTTAGAGATGAAGAGGGTAATATTATTGAAGAGACTAATTGTGATTCTGGAAAAATAGATTCAGGAAGTGAAGTTGAGATTACAGGACCAGTTGAAGAAAGAAATTATACAAGAACTGACGGAACAACGGCTACTTCAAATTACTATCCTATTAAATATCTAGATTATCCTAAAGGCAATCGACCTGGTAATCCTGATTATGATTCTACAAAACCCTGTAGTGATTGTACTCATGGTGATCCAGTTCCCGATCCAGAGATACAGGAGCAAACTACAGCTTGCGGTACTAAAGGCGGTATGTTTGGCTTTACAAGAGGAGCTGGAGGTACCGCACCTTGCAATTATATTGAACATAAGGGAATGGATATTAAAAATGATTACGGAGATTCTGTTTATGCCATGTTTGATGGTGTTGCTACACTACATTATGAATCAGGAGGTGCTGGTTATTATATCATAATCACATCATCCGTAGGTGATGATGTAATTAAATCCTATTATTTCCATTTACAGCAGAGCAATCGAACATCTGGAACAGTTAGTGCTGGTGATGTTATAGGAAACCAAGGAAACTCTGGTAATTTACAAGCCGGAATTGACGAAGGCTCTACAGAGTCCCACGTCCATATTAAGATTAGAGAAAATGGAACTGTGGTAGATCCAATAGATTTTTTCAAAACCACCTTCAACGAGACTACAGGAGCTGTTACCAGTTCGGGATGTAATTAAAATAACAAATTTCAAAAAATGAAAAATTTTATAGCAATTTTAACAATAATAGTATTTTCTACTTCTTGTATCAGTCAGACAAATGATCTTTCAGTTCTACAGTATCAAAATATTAAATTTGATGGTAATCTAATCACTGATATTATTGATACACGTGGTAGTTTAACACAACTAAACCAGTATTTTAATGAGTCTTTCAATCATTCCACTTACAATGAGCCTAGTTATACGGTTATTTATAACACTATAAGTGTTGAATTGACTTTTAAAGATGGAGAGCGAGATTCAAATAATCTTATTTCCGATTATCAACTCACAAATTTAAAATTAAAAGATAGCTCTAAGAGTTTATTTATAAATGGTATTGCATTGAGTGTCGGTGATAATATAAATATTTTGGGGGCTGTGAATTCTATGAACGATCCTTCAACAAGACAAAAGAAAGTAGTATTTAGGATTGGTTCAGAAGTAATACGTATAAGTTTTAACCGTAATACAAATGTTATTACTCTTATTGAATACGAGTATTTTAACTAGGTACAATAAAGTTAAACGTCGAAAAAAACCACCCATGAAAAACGTAGTTTTTCATGGGTGGTTTTTTACCTGAATTTATTGATATCATTGTATTTGCCAAAATTATTTGAACTTAACGAGAGTTACACGTTTACATTTTTTAAAATAATAGTTTTCACAATTTCTCCACTAACGGTGCTTATTAGTTATTTTTGGTTTTACAAAATTAAAACGAGTTTAGAGATTATAATTTCGTCTATTCTGGCCGCGGTAATTGCTTATTTATATTCTAATTTGGAACTTGTTTCTTATTCTATTGATACTGATTATCTCTTCAATTCATATCTAGTTTGGCAAATTATCGTATTGTTAACATTGCAGTTTGTGATTTACAAAAAGTACCTTGTTGATTTTAAATGAATCAAAACAAATGTCTGGAAATTCTTTAAGCTTGAGACCTGGGATAAATGCTAATGGAGCTAGATTAAGTGATTGTCAAGACTGTACCCAAATGACCGATGATTGGATCGATGATATTATTAAAGGTTTTAAACCTTCAGAAAATGGTGTTTCATTAGATTTCACGAGTTTAGATCAATCATTACTCGACGCTTTAAACTTATCAGGAGATATTTTGTCCTTATTTGATAACGATGAAAGGTATGCAGTTAAAATTAAAGTTGGGCAAACTCAATTAGATCGTAATGGTAATCCTGTAAATGCTCAAACTGGGAGAGCTTCATCTGGAACTATGTCAGTAATAACTTTTAATCCTGACTACCTTAATCGCGCAACAGACCTTGCTATAGCTAGAACTGCAATACATGAATTAGTTCATGCCTATTTACAGTACATAATTCAGCATGTACCAAATAGTGAATTAGGCACAACATTAGATTCATTAATATTTCAACACAATTTTTGGTTGATTCCTGGTGAACCTCAACACGTATTAATGGCCGAGCAATTTGTATCAGCAATAGCACTTTCTTTATCAAATTCCGATGGCTTTCAGCACGCTGCTATTGAATATCAAAGGTTAACATGGTCTGGCGGAATGAGAGAAAGTGCTACTTACGAGCAAATTCCACAAGGGGAAAGGAATGCGATAATTGCTAGGGATCAAATTGAATCTGGAGATCCAAGAAATACACTGCCAGTTTCACCATTAGGAACTAAATCATGTTAATTATGAGAATATTACTTCTACTTTGCATACTATTAATTAGTAACTCATGTAAATCGCAACAAACAGATTACGAAAAAAATGTTTATCAACTTTTAAATGATGCCTATACTAGAAATCCCAACGTATCTTATATAGGTGAAGATGCTTATGTTAATACTAATCACTCTTTAAATGAATCGTCTTCTTTTTTAAAAGATTCTTTATTTGATAGATTGTTAGAACAATCTAAATGGCAATTCTATATTAAACAAGATTCTACGTTATTATATAATAAAGAAAATTGGTTGCTGCTAGAACCATTAATCAGCGATAATAAATTTGATCATAATAAAATTAATGTTAAAAATCTACATTTTAAAAATCCTGACGTAGAAGATGTCAGCATGCATACTTTTTTTAGTAAAATTGATGCTGTATTATTTAATAACGAATTTGCAATAATTGTTGACAATCTTTACGACTCATTATTTGTAGCACATTTATATGTTTTAAAAGACGGAAAGTACAAAGATATAGGAACAGTTTCTTATCCGCCGAGGGCAAATGAATAGAAAGTGTGATTTGATTACGATGGGTTAAACATCTTTCGGTTGAGTATCAAAGATTAGCTTGGTCAGGTGGGATGTTTGCAAGTGACGCATTTGCCCAATTGGATCCTTTAGAACAGCCTAAAGTAATATCAAGAAACTTTGTTGAAGAAGGCGAATCTATGGCTAATGTTGAATTTCCCTTATTAGGAATTAATACCTGCCATAATGAAAACAATTGCTTCCACCTATTTTAAATATTTATATTGCACTTATCACTTGAACTTAGATTTCATTTATTAAACTAAAAAAGGAAATAGATCAGGAGATAAAATAGCCTAAATAGATAATAAAAATAATTTGCATAAATCTGTAGACATTATTAGTGATGATTTGTTAAGAAGGGTGTTGATAATGGGTTAAGAATATAATAAGTTTTATATTCCAGATAATGTAATGGTTCTTCAGAATTGGAGAGATTTAAAAATAGAAAAAACTACCGATACATTTAATCAGGAAAGAATCGTAATTTCTAACATATGCTTTATCGACTCAAGTACAAATCAATCAAAAGTTAAAATAATTGAGTTAGTCATTTAATTGCCGTATATTAACGCCTTTAAAACATTGAATATGCAGCAAATAGAAGGTCAAGATAT
>NZ_CANLXZ010000030.1 GCF_947495285.1 uncultured Nonlabens sp.
TATCAAAAATTCTTTCGGTTTTGCCATCCATAAATATAACTATAAATAACGACTTTTCAAAATAAAAATGGTATAATTTATTATAGTGAGTGAGAAACGTGGTAAAATGAGAAGGAGGTGGCTATTTATTTTATCATGCCTATCCATATAAATTTCTCTTATCACGTTTTTTATCTAATAGCAACTACTCACAATTACTTAAGTGAGATAGTAACCCCAACCTCGCGTAATTTTATAGAGTTTAATTGATCAATGAGACAGTGTCTGACTTATTTTTTGAATTTTAAATACTTAATAGAATGTTAATAATCAAGGGTTTTCAGGTCTTTAAATGGTTTTATTTTGTACTTAAACGAATATACGTGTACTTCATCTACACCGCTGGATTTTGTGGTTTAAAAAAGTGTTTAGTGATTATTAATACTATATTTGTGACGTATATTAGAAGGGTTTAGTTGTGAACTAATCGTGCTAATATTAATTAAATACGACGCTATTATGAAAACATTTTACGCAAATAAGAGTTATTTAAGAATTGTAACCTTGGTTACTTTTTTTACCCTTTCATTTTTTTCTTCTCAAACACTTTGGTCACAAACACCATGTTCTTCTCCAGTCACTTCTGACCGTGGTAACGAGTTATATATTGATGATTATCGATTTGCATCAATTTCAAATTTAGGTTCTGGATTTGACGCTAGTAGGAATACGGTTCAGGATTTTAGAGGAGTACATACCACTAATGTAACTAGAGGAGATCAATACACGCATCAAATTACACTGGGTGGAGACAGACGTAGAATAGATGCTGGTCAATATTCACTATTTATTGATTATAATGATGATGGTTTTACTCCTGAAGATAATATATATTTTAGCGGTAGGGTTGAAGGTGGTACATTAACACTTAATTACACCATTCCAGTAGATGCGCCATTAGGTACTCATGAAATGTGGATTAGAGGACGAGCAGGTTTTTTAGATGCTAATCCATGTCGAGGTAGAAATCGCTCTGAATTAGAAAGGTATACCATAACGGTTGTAGATTCACCTATCCCTGTTGCTTTAGACGATGATTTTACTGCGATTTTTAATTCTACAAATGCAGATAATTCTTTTGATGTTTCCACAAATGATACTGTTGGTACAACAAATGGAACAGATGGAGATGACTATTCTATAGTTTCTTCACCATTAAGAACGGCAAATGGAGGTACTGTGGTAGAGACAGCTGTAGATGGTGTTTTTGAATATACACCTCTTACTGATTATATAGGTAGCGATTCATTTGAGTACACATTATGTGATAGAGCAGGAGTTTGTGAGGTAGCAACCGTTCACATTTCTATCAATTATGGAGCCTGTGTTCCGGTCTCAGACAGTCAGGGATCTCATTATATAACTAATGTAACTTTAACAGGTGAGAGTACTAGCATTAATAATACCACTGGAGATGATGACGGTTATGGAGACTATGTAGGATTACCACCGGCAGATGTTTATCCTGGTGAAACCTATGTAATAAGTGGTAGCAGTCAAGGAGATCGTCCTAGATGGGGTGTTTTTATTGATTTTAATAAGGATGGTGTTTTTGCAGATGATGAAATAGTAGTGCAAACTACGGTAGATGGAGCTTTAAATGGAATGATTACTATACCAGCAGGATCTGCTTTAGGACCTGTAGTTATGAGGGTAGTAAAACGTACAAGGAGTACTGTAGCAGATGCATGTGGTGCTACTAGTAGAGCAGAAGAAACAGAAGACTATTTAATAGATATAGTTACAGACCCTAGTTCTCCACAAGAGATTAACGTTTCAGGAGGTGTTTCTAACATTACTCATAATTCTATGACTCCTAGTAGTAATAATAGAACAGACTTTGGAGCTGTGGATAAAAATGCGGGAGCATTAGAAAATACATTTTATATCCAGAACACAGGTGCAGCCGACTTAATTTTAGGGCCTATTCCTGTAGATTTTATACCTGGACATAATGTTGCGTGGAGCATAGTAAGTTCTCCTCCAGCTGGGACCGTTATTACTAGTGGTAACTCTGTATCTTTTACGGTAAGATTTGAACCTAGAAGAATTGGGAATTTAACAGCAACTGTTAGGGTATATAGTAATGATGATGATGAAAATCCTTTTAGATTTTTAGTATCAGGAGAAGGAGCAGAGATATTTCCAGATACAGATGGTGATGGTGTAGTAGATAATATTGATATAGACGATGATAATGATGGTGTTCCTGATGAAGAAGAGCAGAATAACTGTTTAGCTAATCCATTAAGCACTACGGCAGACATTGTTTTTTTGAATGAAACATTTGGATCTGGTATTTCTAGGACACGTATTGATGATGTAATCCCTGGAGTAAGTACTACTTATTGCTATGAAGATGGTACTCCTGCACAAGCCACAGATGAATGTAATACAGATATTAATCTACGTGATGGAAAGTATACGGTTCATTATTCTGTTACAGATGATAACGGTGTTACAGAGACGGGAAGTAATTTACCTGATGTATCTTTCTGGGCAGAAAATGTATGGTACAATGGAGATGATCATACACCGGGCGATGTGAATGGTAGAATGGCTCTGTTTAATGCAAGTTTTGAACCAGCAGTATTTTATGAAACAGAAATCGTAGGGACAGTTCCTGGGGCGCCTATTTATTATGAATTCTGGGCATTAAATCTAGATAGACAAGACAGTGTGTTTCCTTCTAGTCAGTTACCTCGTATTTTGCCTAACGTAACTGTTAATTTCTACAGTACTGATAAAACAATTTTATATCACACTTATCAAGCAGGAGACATACCTAGATGTAATACTGGTACTGGTTGTTCACAGTCTCAGTGGATTAATAAAAACACTTCTATTACTTTACCGACCAGTGATTTTGTTATCCAGCTATTAAATAATGCCCCAGGTGGTTTTGGAAATGATGTAGCTCTTGATGATATCTTAATTACCCAACAACTTTGCGATCTGGACTCAGACGGTGTGTCAGATGTAATTGATCTGGATAATGATAATGATGGAATACCTAATATCTATGAACTAGGTATACCTGCAGGTTTGGTAAATTTTGATTCAAATCTAGACGGAACTAACTTTGGTGACGGGAACTGGGTTGATGCAAATGAAAATGGAATGCATGATTTATACGAAGGGTATAGTCCTTTAGATACTGATAACGATGGAGTGGCTGATTACCTGGACTTAGATAGTGATAACGATGGGCTCTTTGATGTCCTTGAATATGATGGTAAAGGAGATGCTGATATTAATGGTGATGGAAGATCAAATGCCTCAGATGGGGTAACTAATTTTGCAGATGATGAATTTGATGGTGATGGTCTGGTGGGATTCATAGATGAAAATGATAGTGATGGCAATAAATTAGATCACGGTACATTTAATTATGTAGCACCAGTAGATACAGATGGTGATGGTATCGCAGATTATAGAGATGTTGATAGCAATGATGCACTAAATGATTTATCTAACGGAAGCGATATTGATAATTCTTATTATGCTCATTTAGATTCAGATAATGATGGTCAAGTGGATTTTCTTATTGATGTAGATAAGGATGGTGTAAGCGATGGCAATAATGACTTAGATACAGGTATCCTAGGAGCGCCTATAGATTTAGATACAGATCTTTATGTAGATTTTGATGGTCGCAATGATTATATAGTTAATTCTACAGAAGTACTTGCAGGACTTAATAATTTCACAGTTTTTGCTTGGATCATGTTAGATGCTGGTGCTTCTAGTACTGGTGCTGTATTTAGTGAGCGTGGTATGATTTTAAGGGTAGAACCTTCGGGAGATTTGAGACTTACCGTTCGTAATAGTAGTGGTAATGTGTATAATTTATCCTCTTCTTCTTCTGTTACTCCAGGTAAATGGTTCAATTTATCAGTGCGTTATGATGGTGCAAATGGAGTATGTGCTCTTTATGTTAATGGTGTAGAAGTTGCCAGTAGCCCAATAGCAAACAATACTGCTGCTACTATCGCAGGTAACAAGTTCACTATAGGAAGAGGTCATGCAGAGGGTTCAACTAATTACTTTCATGGAGCAATAGATGAAGTAAGAGTTTTTAACAAAGCTATTAATATTGGGGCTCTTGAGCGTATGATGTATCAAGAAATAGGACTAGATGGAGGAGAGTTAAAAGGTAAAGTAATAACTAGATCTTTTACTGACGTAGATTGGGCTGACTTACTTTTACATTATGACTTTAAAAAAGTAACAGGAGATAAACTATTTGATGTGAGTAGCAAAGCAAATAATGCGACTATGTTTAACATTAAAACTATTTTACCACAATCTGCTCCACTTCCTTATGAAACTAAGCAAGATGGACTCATGTCAGACCCTACTACATATCTACAAGAAGTAGTATGGGATCCTATAGATCTTGCGGTTTATCCTTTCTCTATAATTCATATTAAACACCAGAATGTTTTGCCTATAACTGCACAATCTTCAGGATTACTTATTGATTCTGGTGCAAAGCTTACTATCCTTGATGGTAATGTAGGAAATAACAAATGGTACATGAAATTAGACGGTGTAATTGATTTGTTAGGAGATGCGCAACTTGTTCAAACAGCTGATAGTGAGTTAGATGTAGCAAGTACAGGTAAGATTATTAGAAGGCAAGAAGGTAAAGGAGATGTATTTAGTTACAATTACTGGAGTTCTCCGGTAGGAGTTCAAACGAGTGCATCAAACAACAACACGTTTAATTTAGGAATGCTTAAAGACGGTCGTGGAACTGGAAATATTCAGTTCACAGGTATTGGTGTAAGAACACCTGCTATTACCTCTCCAGCAACCGTAAGCGGTAGATGGTTGCATACATTTATGAATGGTGTATCTTATAACGACTGGAATAGAATAGGACCAGCTGATCTTTTAGAACCTGGACATGGATGGACTCAAAAAGGAGCAGGTGCTGTGGGAGATCAAGAGTATATATTTGAAGGTAAACCTAATAACGGTGTTATCAATATTACTGCCATCGACACAGATGGAGATCCTGCACTAGAAACAACTACATCCCTAGTAGGAAACCCTTATCCTAGTGCCATAGATGCTAGAGTTTTTATTGATGATAATGCATCAGTTACAGATGGCGCTGTCTATTTATGGGACCAATTTAGAGGTACAGATCATATACTTGCAAACTATGAAGGTGGATATGCAACCATAACAAAGCTTGCTACCACTAGAGCATCACAAATTGCAGGTAGTGGCGCGTTAGGAGGTCCTAGCACAGGAACGGTAGAACCTACATTTTTTATACCAGTTGCACAAGGATTCTTTGTTTCTGTGGTAAACAGTGGTACTTTAACTTTTAATAATTCACAACGTATTTTTAAAACTGAATCTGCTGGAGAAAGTGTTTTTGTGAGCGCACCAGGTGCTACACAACCTGTAGTAGATCGTTCAGATTATCAAAATACAGATGTAGAACTTATTAGGCTTGAGTTAGAAGCAGATAACGGTGCTAGTAAAGAGATAGTTTTAGGTTTTTCAGATACCTTAACTGATGGTGTTGACTTTGGATACGATGGTCCTATGTTCGATAGCCCAAGGGAAAGTGATTTATACACTTCACATGAAGGTAAAAATTATGTGATACGTGCATTAAGTGAGATAGAACCTTCTAAGGTAGTACCTTTAACTATTCACGGTATGAAAACGGTTAACTATAAAATAAGTGCGAAAGAAATTGCAAATATTAACTCTAGTCAAGAATTGTTCTTAAGAGATAAAGATCTTAATATATACCACGATTTAAGAAGCGGTGATTATTTCTTTAATGTTTCTGAGGAAGGTAAAAACAGTTCGCGTTTTGAAATTGTGTTTCAACAGTCTACTTTAGGGGTAGATCAAGAAACTTTAGATGAAATAGATATCTACTATCTCAATAATACGGGAATGATTTACGTAGATCACCTTTCAGAGACTCTAGAGACAATGGATATTTATGATATTTCAGGTAAGTTATTATTTCGCTTTCGCGAAAGCGAACTTACTGACATAGTAAATGGTGTTTCTATTCCAGAAATATCCACAGGAGTTTATCTGGTAAAGATAGAATCTCAAGGATTTACAAAAGCAGTTAAAATAGCTGTAAAATAAAATACTATTTCTTTTTTAATATACCCACTGTTTAATTAAGCAGTGGGTTTTTAATTTCAAATTTGACCCAAATTAAATCATGAAAAATTTACTATTTACGTTTGCCTTGTTTATGAGCTTATTCATGCTAGGTCAAAATCCAGAAACAAGTGGAAGAAACTGGACGGTAACTAAACTAGCTGATGTCGACCAATTAGTATCTTTCCCTAATGAAATAACATATGGGCCTGACAACTGGTTATGGATTACCGAGCGAGCAACACATAATAATGATATAGCAAACAATGGAGAACGTGTGGTACGTGTACATCCAGATACAGGAGTTAAAACAGAAATGATTAATCTAAGTGCTGAAGTATTTAGTGAGTCTGGACAGGATGGATTAATGGGTATGGCTATACATCCCGATTTGTACACAGACGTTACTACTACCACAAATAATTACGTTTATTTAGCGCTGACATACCAGGATAATACTTCATCATTTGGAAAAAATCGTCGTACTAGAATTGTACGTTTTTCTTATGATAACGCAACTAATACACTGGATGCTGCCACGCGTTTTGTAGTTATTGAAGGTCTAGATGGAAGTAACGACCACAATTCTGGTAGGATGAAAATAGGTCCAGATCTTAAAATATATTATACATCTGGAGATTTAGGTGCAAATCAATTCCAAAATGTATGTCAGTTAGTACAATCACAAGCATTACCTACACAGACAGCAATTGCAGCAGCTGATTATTTTACCTATAAAGGGAAAACGTTACGTATGAACCTAGATGGAACGATTCCAGCAGATAACCCTAAATTTTATCCATTTGCTGTGCCTGACGGTAGTGCTAGTAATCCATTTACTAACTCGCCAGTACCAGATAATGCAGATACAATGCGCCCAGACTCAGAAAAGGTACAATCTCATATTTTTACTTATGGACATAGAAATGCGCAGGGAATTGTTTTTGATAGCAATGGAACTTTATTTCAATCTGAGCATGGAGATCGAGTAGATGACGAGGTTCATGTTCTAGTAGCAGGTAAAAATTATGGATGGCCACTCATTGTAGGTGAACGTGATGACCTAGGTTATGAGCAATGTATTAAAGGATCTGGAGCATGTGCTAGTAATGGTAACAACTGTCCTCCTGATGCAATAACTCATAAAGAAACAGATTTTCCTTTACCGATAGATTTTCAGGGTCCTATAGCTACTTATGGTAGTACTGTATCTAGTGTGCCTTCTGGAGGTTTTCTTTCATGGCCTACCGTTGCTCCTTCTAGTATTGATATCTACGAGGGAAATGGTTCTTTACCATTTGGAAAAAATATTTTTGTCCCTACACTTAAAAAAGGAACAATATACCGTTATGGAATTAACACTATAAACGAGGTTACTACAGACTTGATAGAGTTTCATTCTACTATAGATAGATATAGAGATATGGCTATATCTCCTGATGGTAGTACTATTTATGCGGTAACAGACAGCAGTGGTTCAACTTCTGGTCCATCTGGAAGTTCTTCTCTAGGAATTGCAAATCCAGGTGTGGTATTTAAAATAGAATACACTAAATTTCCAGAGCCATCTAGTCAGGCTACAAACTTTGTTGCGACAGAAAATGGTAGGGATATCGATCTTACATGGGATAACGTTACAGGTACTAATATGGCAGACGGTTATGCACTTGCTATAAGTACAACACCAGGAAATTTCCCTACATATGCGGACGGGACACAACCTAATCAAGATTTTGATTTAACAGATGGTGCTGGTCTTGCACTAGTAACAGACGGTTCTGGATCTTATACTTTTACAGAATTAGATGAATTTACAACTTACTATTTTCAACTCACCGCCTATTCTAATCTTGCAAAGGATATTGATTACGTGAGTTCACCTGTTGCACCAGAGGCAACTGCGACCACGACAGAGACTCAGTTATTACCGCTTACAGTTATGATCACTGAGATAATAGATAGAGCTCCTACCAGAAATGCTATGTTTATAGAATTATATAATTATGGAACAATGCCTGTTGACCTTGGAGCAGTGAATATGCATTTGGCATTGAGTTTTTCTGGTGGTTCAAACGGTAGAGAAGTAGCGTTAACTGGTACGATAGCTCCTGGAGAGCGTTATATCGTAGGTCGTGATAGATTCATGAATGAATATGGGTACTCTCCAGATCTTGTGGATAACGGCGTTGTAAACGGTAATGGAGATGATGTCTACCTGTTAGTGAATAATGGAACATTCTTATCTGGTACTTATGATATTCTAGATAGTTATGGTATTTTAGGTAGTGGTGGATTAGGTCCATGGAATTACCAAAATTCTAGAGCAGTTAGAAGAACTACAGCCATAGAAAGATCATCTACTTGGGTAGCTGATCAGTGGGATGTAATCCCTTTGACTACTCCTGTAAGCACGATGACCACACCTAATGAGCAAGAAGATATTGATTTTATTTACAACAACTCCTGGTCACCTTATGACCCTAGTGGTACAAGATATCAAGCAGAAGATGTGATTGTTGAAAACGGAACAGCAACCCTTACAGAAATGACTTTTGTAAATAGTATAAGGATAGATGCTGGTGCTACATTAAATCTTGACTCAAATGGTGGTTTTAATACCCTAGAGGACTTAGAGGTTAATGGTAATTTAAATGCGAGTGATGGAACTATAGTTTTTTCTGGATTAAATCCACAGTTTATTACAGGAAACGATTTTGAGTTAGGAGTATTAGAGGTAGAAAATGATTTAACAACATTTGTAGATATTTCCATAACAGAATTGTTGAAGGTTACCGATAACCTTACTATTGATGGTTCAAATAAAATGATTATTAAAAGTAACGCTACAAGAACTGCTTATGTAGGACCAGTAAATGGATCCATAACAGGTAATTTTGCAGTAGAACATTATGTACCTGCAAAAAGATCTTTTAGATTCCTGAGCCCATCGGTAACTACTGCAAACAGTATAAGAGATAACTGGCAAAATGATGCAGGTCTAACAAGTGCCGCTGGAACACATATTACAGGTTCTGATACTGGAGCAAATGGTTTTGATATAACTAGTTCTGGTGCGCCATCTTTATTTACTTACAACAATACGGGCCAACAATGGGAGGCTATTGCAAACACTTCTACACTAGGATTAGTTGCTGGTAAAGCATATCGCATGTTAGTAAGAGGTGATAGAACGGTAGATTTAACAAATAATGCTGCAACACCTTCTAATACTACTCTTACTGCAATAGGTAATCTAGTTACAGGAAATGTAACTGACGCTAGTTTAAGTGCCGTAGCAGGAGAATTTAACTTTATAGGTAATCCATACCAGGCACCAGTAGATTTAAGTACGGTACTATCTAGATCTAATAATGTGAGCAGTTCATTTGTATATTTATGGGATCCTGCGATTAACGTGAGAGGAGCATATGTAACCGTAGATGTAAGCGCAAATAGCTCAAATAATGTTAGCTCTCTTTTCAATAAGTACTTACAGCCCAACACGTCATTCTTTATTTCTACTGCAGCAAATGGTGCCGCAAGTGTTTCTTTTACAGAATCAGATAAAGATATAACAGCTGGTTTTTCTAATAGCGCAAGAAACAGTGCCACTACGGGATCTATATCTGTCCAACTATATGAGCAGACAGAATTACAAAACGGTATGGCAGCTCGTGATGGAGTAGTGGTAAGATTTGACCCAGCTAGCTCTAACGCTGTGGACGGTAATGATGCTATAAAATTCAGTAACCTAGATGAAACACTTAGTTTTATCAATGGAACTAATAAGTTAAGTATCGAAAACCGATTTACACCTCAAGATAATGAAACACTTTTTTTAGATATAACAAATTATAGAGCAGTAAACTATGCATTATCTCTAGATGTAACTACAGTAGGTTTACCGGTGTACTTAAAAGATAATTTCTTAGGGTCATACACTTTATTAAACAGTGGTAGTAACATCTATAATTATTCTATACAGTCTACAGATGCTGCTTCTAGTGCTGCAAATAGATTTGAAATTAAATTCTCAAATACAGTCCTTTCTTTAGAAGAGCTGGATGTGGTAGAGTTTACTATATATCCTAATCCGACTTCTTCTAATAGGATTATTCACATTTCAGGTACTAGTGTAGAGACTATAACATCTGTTTCACTATATAATATGTTAGGTCAGCAAATAATTAACTGGAATGAGATCGATGCGTCTAACAATGAGGTTCAATTAGATTTAGGTAATAACTTAAAAGTAGGTAATTACATCTTGCAAATTAAAAATGGATCAGGTAATACAACCAGTAAACAATTGATTATTAATTAATCAAATTCATTCTTCAAATAAAAAGGGCTGTTCTCACTAAGAGAACGGCCCTTTTTTTATTCAGTAAATTTTAAAGAATTACTTAAACATATCCATTCCAGGTATGTTAGGCATTCCATCTTTGGCAACTGCAGCAACTTCAGTCTCATAAATTTCTTCAGCTTTGGTAAGCGCTTTATTTGTTACCATAACTAGATAATCTTCTAATTGCTCTTTATCTTCCATTAGTTCTGGATCTACAGTTAGATTTTTAATTTGACGACTAGCAGTAACCGTTACTTTTAACAAGCCATCACTAGATTGCTCATCTATGAGAACAGAGTCCATTCTCTTTTTTGTTTCTTCCACTTTTGCTTGGGTCTCCTTCAGTTTTCCCATCATTCCCATCATATCTCCGAACATAATTTATCTTTTTTAATTAAATGTGTAAAATGTTTGTTGTAGTTCCGCTTTCGCGAAAGCGAGAACAAAAATAACTCTCTACTAACTATAGTAGCAAATGGAAAGCTATTTTATATCTTGCAATGCTTTTTAATTTTAAGATTTATATGGCTCATAAAGCTCCGATTGCAAAGAAAATATCTCACGTTCATGACATTCATGGACATCAAAGAATAGATAACTACCACTGGATGACAGAGCGTGATGCTCCTGAGGTTATCGATTATTTAAAAAAAGAAAATGATTATTATGATGCCAGTACAGCACATACAAATCAATTAAAGGACAACCTTTTTAATGAAATCAAAGGCCGTATAAAAGAAGACGACGAGTCTGTACCTTATTTATTAAATGGATACTGGTATATGAGCAAGATGGAAACTGGCGAGAGTTACCCATATTATTACAGACGTAAAGACGGCAGTGAAGAACAAGAGCTGCTTTTTAATGTAAATGAAATGGCCGTAGGGAATGAGTATTATAAACTTACTTCTATGAATATTTCTCCCGATAATAAATTAGTAGCCTATGGAGTAGATACTAAAGGACGTCGTGAGTACACCATTTACATTAAGAACCTGGAGACCGGTGAGGTTTTTGAAGATTATCTAGAATTAACGACAGGTGGATCTGTCTGGGCAAATGATAATAAAACATTATTCTTTACGCGCAAAGACCAGAAAACACTGCGTGCCGATAAAATTTATAAATATCAAATAGGTACACCAGCTGCGTCTAACCGTTTAGTATTTGAGGAAAAGGACGAGATCTTTAATTGCTTTGTTTATAAAACCATGTCAGAGCGCTTTATCATGATAAAATCTTCTGCAACCTTATCTGACGAGGTGCGATTTATCGATGCAGACCAGCCAGATAGTGACTTTAAGTTAATACAAGAACGCCTGCCAGAAATGGAGTATAGTGTGTCGCATTACAAAGACAGTTTCTATATCATGACTAATAAAGATGAGGCGACTAACTTTAAAATCATGAAAACAGATATCGTGACACCTCAAATGGAGAATTGGGTAGATTTTATTGCTCATGATCCAGAGGTGCTTCTAGAAGATTTTGACCTTTTTGAGAATTACTTTGTTATATCTGACCGCTTTAATGGTTTAAATCGCATAAGAATTAAAGCCTGGGATAATACAGTAGATTATTTCTTGCCATTTAATAACGAGACATATACTGCTTTTACCAGCGCAAACTTTCAGTTCAAGACTAATAAATTGCGTTACAATTATAATTCCATGACCACACCACCGTCGGTTATGGAATTTGATATGGAGACTAGAGAAGAAATAGTACTTAAAACGCAACCTATAGAAGATCCTAACTTTAATCCAGATAACTATGTGTCTGAGCGTGTATGGGCTACTGCAGTAGATGGTGTTAAGGTGCCTATAAGTTTAGTTTATAGAAAGGATAAGAAAAATCCAGACGGTAATCCTTTATTGCAATATGGATACGGTAGTTATGGAAGTACAATAGATCCTTATTTTTCAATATCCAGATTAAGTTTATTAGATCGTGGTTTTGTATTTGCTATTGCGCACATACGTGGTGGAGAATATCTAGGGCGTGAATGGTATGAAACTGGTAAAATGTTTGAAAAACGCAATACGTTTACAGATTTTATAGCCTGTAGTAAATTTTTAATAGAAGAAAAATATACAACGTCACAACACTTATACGCCTCAGGAGGTAGTGCAGGAGGACTTCTTATGGGAGCTATTATTAACATGGCACCAGGACTTTATAACGGTATTTTAAGTGCGGTACCATTTGTAGATGTAGTCACAACTATGTTAGATGACAGTATACCACTTACAACAGGTGAGTATGATGAGTGGGGAAACCCTAATAACAAAGATTGTTATGAATATATGTTAAGCTACTCTCCATATGATCAGGTTATTGCACAGTCGTATCCTCATATGTTAGTAACAACAGGTTACCACGACTCACAGGTGCAGTATTGGGAACCTGCAAAATGGGTAGCAAAATTAAGAGAATTAAAAAGCGACGATAACTTATTGTTATTTAAAACAGACCTAGCCAGTGGGCATAGTGGGGCATCAGGAAGGTATGATGCTTTAAAAGAAATTACAATAGATTTTGCCTTTTTATTAGATTTAGAAAATATAAACAGCTAGATTTTTTTTCTTAAATTTGTAAAGTTTTGTGCAAAAATTTAAAGCATAATAGAACAGGTTGTCATAGTAGAATGCACAGTTTTTCTAAAATTGTAGTCCACTGCGGTACTGTTTTTTAACAAAATCCTATTTATGAGCGACAATATCAAAGCGTATAATAATGTATTGGAATTAATAGGAGAGACACCTCTTATAAAACTTTCTAAAACAGTAGAAAATCTTCCAGGTAATTATTACGCTAAAGTAGAGGCTTTCAATCCAGGACATTCTTCAAAAGATCGTATCGCTCTTCATATTATTGAAGAGGCAGAGCGCAATGGAATCCTGAAACCTGGTGATACCATAATAGAAACAACGTCTGGTAATACAGGTTTCAGTATAGCTATGGTAAGCCGCATTAAAGGATACGATTGTATTCTAGCGGTAAGTTCAAAATCTAGTCCAGATAAAATAGACATGTTAAAGTCTATGGGTGCCAAAGTCTATGTTTGCCCTGCAAATGTAAGCGCAGATGATTCACGTAGTTATTATCAAGTAGCAAAGCGCTTACATGATGAGATTAAGGATAGTATTTATATTAATCAATATTTTAATGAGTTGAATATGAAGGCTCATTACTTATCTACCGGTCCAGAAATATGGAACCAGACTGCTGGAGAAATTACACATTTAGTGGCCTGCAGTGGTACAGGTGGTACTATATCAGGTACGGCACGTTTTTTAAAAGAACAAAATCCTAATATTAAAATTTTAGGAGTTGATGCTTATGGTAGTGTGCTTAAAAAATATCATGAAACTCAAGAATTTGATAAAGATGAAATTTATCCTTACCGTATAGAAGGGTTAGGTAAGAACTTAATTCCCACTGCGACAGATTTTAATGCTATCGATAGTTTTACAAAGGTAAAGGATGAAGAAGCTGCTCACGCAGCACGTTATATATCACAAACTGAAGGTTTATTTGTAGGATATACTAGCGGTGCTGCATTACAAGCTACTAAACAACTCGCTGCAAATGGTGTTTTTAATGAAAATTCTAAAGTGGTAATTATTTTTCCAGATCATGGATCTCGTTACATGAGCAAAATTTATAACGATCAGTGGATGCAGGATCAAGGTTTTTTTGATTCAAAATCTACCGCAGATCAACAACATATTGAGTATATAAAGTAATATTATTTAGCTCATATTTAATTTAAAACCCTTATCCATAAATGATTAGGGTTTTGTTTTTTTTAGGCTTCCGCAAAAGCAATACCTGTTGCTAACTGCATATTCTTCAACACATTATTAACAAAATTCAAAATACTATGCACGCATAGTGTATAGGTGAATTGCCGTGAAAGTGCTATATTTGTAAGCTTAATTAGTGTTATGAAAGATTTATTTGATAAAATATATAAGGATAAGGGGCCGCTAGGAAAATGGGCGAGTGTAGCTGAAGGATATTTTGTGTTTCCTAAGTTAGAAGGACCTATCTCTAACCGTATGCAATTTAATGGTAGAGAAGTGATTACATGGAGTGTTAATGATTACCTAGGATTAGCAAATCATCCAGAAGTTAGAAAGGTAGATGCAGAGGCTGGTACTCAATACGGTAGTGCTCACCCTATGGGAGCCCGTATGATGAGTGGTCATACCGATCTTCATGAACAATTACAAAGTGAACTTGCAGAGTTTGTAGATAAGGAAGCTGCTTACTTATTGAATTTTGGTTATCAAGGAATGGTGTCTACTGTAGACGCTCTAGTTTCTAAAGATGACGTTATCGTTTATGATGTAGATGCACACGCATGTATTATCGATGGTGTACGTTTACACCATGGTAAGCGTTTTACTTATAAGCATAACGATTTAGAGAGTATCGAGAAGAATCTACAACGCGCTACTAAAATAGCTGAACAAACTGGTGGAGGAATTCTAGTGATTTCTGAAGGCGTTTTTGGGATGCGTGGTGAGCAAGGAAAATTAAAAGAAATAGTAGCTCTTAAAGAAAAGTACAACTTTAGACTATTTGTTGATGACGCTCATGGTTTTGGTACTCTAGGTAAAACTGGTGCAGGAGCAGGTGAGGAGCAAGGTGTACAGGATCAAATAGACGTGTATTTTGCAACATTTGCAAAATCTCTAGCGAGTACAGGTGCTTTTATTGCTGCTGATAAAGAAATAATCGATTATTTAAAATACAATCTGCGTTCTCAAATGTTTGCAAAGTCTCTGCAATCACAACTTGTAGTAGGTGCTTTGAAACGTCTAGATATGTTACGTACTATGCCAGAGCTAAAAGAAAAGCTATGGGAAAATGTAAATGCATTACAGAGCGGACTTAAAGATCGTGGTTTTGATATAGGTACTACACAATCATGTGTAACGCCAGTTTATCTTAAAGGTAGTATTCCTGAGGCTATGGCTTTAGTAAAAGATTTACGTGAAAACTTCGGTATATTTTGTTCTATAGTTGTTTATCCAGTTATACCTAAAGGTTTAATCTTATTGAGATTAATTCCTACCGCTTCTCACACTATGCAAGATATAGAAGAGACGTTAACTGCTTTTGAAGGTATACGTGAGCGCCTAGATGGTGGTGTTTATAAAAGATTAAGTGCTAGTGTTGCTGCTGCGTTTGCATAAGTTATAACCAGATTATATTTATAAAAAAAAGTCCTGTGTAAACAGGACTTTTTTTATGCTTAATTTGTAACATAACTTAATACTCTTTAATTTTATACAGTGTAGCTTGTTGCATTACTAAAATAGGATAACTGTTTACTTTATAACCTGCAGATTCTCCAGTTTCCTCTTTGTTTTCTAGACTGGACATGGTTATCATAAAGTCCATACGGTCTTTATAAAAAACCTCGCTATTGTTAATCAGGTTACCAGCCACTTCATAGGTGCTGAATAATGTATTACGGGACTGTGCAACAGGTAGAAAAATTCCATTATTCTCGTCTAGCTCATAAATATTTTTGTTACCTGTCTGTATAAGCGTGTACGCTCTTTCTTCTCTTTCTTTACCGTAAAATATTTTATAATCATATCGTAAACTGTCCGTGGTAGCAAGTAAATGAAATTCCATAGGGATGTTTTCTAATCCTTTACTAGTTGTGTTTATTAGGTTACCTTTATACTTGCCTAAAAAGTCATCTGGAAAAATCAGTTCTTTTTTTACTTCTTCAGTTTTCACTGTTTTTTCTATAACAGTTTTTTCTGAATCTGTTTTACAGCTTATTAATAATAAAAGTAGGACTATGGTTATTGTTTGCTTCATAAATCAAAAGTAATTATTATTTAAATGGTATTACTTATGGATTCTACTCTACACGAGAGTAATTTAGAAATGGTCATAAAATGAAGAATCCCGAGTCATCGAGATGATGACTCAGGAGTTCTTACTAACCAACCAAAAAACTTTTTGAAAATTATTAATAACCTTCGTAACTAATTAAGCAATACACGTGCCAAACTGTTATGCTTGCATAATATTTTCTTTTGGTTGTTATCATATTCTTAAAATTACTGGTGTTTAATTATTAATAATGATGATATTATTTAACCTTTTGCACTTATTATCACATTCGATTTAAATAACAGGTTCTTCATCGTCTAAAAATGCTATAAATGGACAGTCTAAGCTACTCTAACATGATACTCAAATAGCTAGTGACATTTCTTCTAATAATTTTTTTGTATTAAAATTCGGCTCTTTTGGCAGTTTCATGTTTTATTGAGGATATATAAATCTATCTAGGTTGTAGGTGTCAGTTACTTCTGTCATGTAAATAACTTTTTTGAGTTTATAAATGAATAAAAATTTGATTCATAAGTCACTCTATTATCTAAAAAAATATCCTCTTTTCTTTTCTTTTAAAGAGACTAGAAGCAGTCTCGTTTTTCTTCATGGCTAGTTTTTTATTCATTTTCTATTTTCTTTTTTTTAGTAAAATGAATAAGCTAGGAGAAATTTTTTAATAACTCAATAAAGGGAGTTTTCACTATTTTATTTTCATAACTTGTGCTAGTAAGAATAGAGAAGACGTTAAAATATTTTTGTACTTTATCTGGTTATAACTTCTTATTCAATAATCATAGAATATCTATATCTCTCCTTAAAGGAAGCCTTTTTACAGATATTATAGTAATGCTACAGCCATTTTTTCCATTTAAAAAAGCCTAGCAGCGAGAAGAATATGGCTCCACACGCAATCCAGAAATAGGTGTATGAATTTTCCCATCCCATTTCTGGCATATGAGGTAGATTCATTCCATATATTCCCGCTAGAAAAGTAAGAGGTATAAATATAGAAGACATGATGGTAAGAACCTGCATGATTTGATTCATCTTATGACTTACGCTAGATAGATACATATCGCGCAACCCAGCATTTATTTCTCTGTAGGATTCTACCGTTTCTATAATTTGTATGCAATGATCATAAGCATCTTGAAAATAGGCATGTGTTTTAGACTCAATAAGTGTACTATCTTCTTTGAGCAATCTAGATATAGATTCTCTTAAAGGAAAAATAGCGCGACGCAATTGAAGTAACATTCTCTTATTTTTCTGAGCTTTATTTAGAGAATCTTTTTGTGGGTTATCAAAAACTTCATCTTCTAGCAGATCTAAATAATCTCCTATTTCTTCTATAGCTATGAAGTAGTGGTCTATAATACTATCTATAAGAGCGTAGAATAAATAATCGCTTTTAACCGATCGTATACGACCACGATTGCCCTCTATACGGTCTCTAATGTTTTCAAATACATCTCCTGTCTTTTCTTGAAAAGTTATAACGGCATCTTCAGTAAGAATTAAGCTTACTTGTTCTTCATTAAGTTCATGATTTTCTGAATCATAAGAAATCATCTTAATACATTGGTATATATAATTTTCATAAAACTCGGTTTTAGGACGTTGCGTGGTATTTGCTATGTCCTCAAGTAATAAGTGATGCAAATTAAATTTATTACCTATCTTTTCTAGTATGGAGATATCATGGACGCCATCTACATTAAACCAGTTAACGCGTTTTTCCTTTAATTGATCTAAGAATATACCATCTTGCTTAGAAAAATGGATCTCATCATATAGGATAGTCTCGGCAGTCACCTTACCAGATCTATCTTCTCCTACATAAGAAATAGTTCCAGGCGGCTGGAACACGTTGTTTCTAGACTTAGGTGTCGCTTTACGACGCAATCTTATATTAGGTTTTCTCATGAAAAGATGGTTAGAAGTCGTACTTAATAAATAGAATACTTCGAGTCTGAATGTAGGGCACATATCTACACAACGCCCGAGTTTAGGTTATTGTAATTTTTCTGCCAGATAAGGAGCTGTATAACTGTTTTTAACCTTTGCAACTTCTTCTGGAGTTCCTGCAGCGACTAACTTACCACCTAGTTTTCCACCTTGCGGGCCTAAATCAATTACATAATCAGCACATTTTACTAGATCCATGTTGTGTTCTATCACGATTACAGAATGTCCTTTTTCTATTAATGCATTAAAACTGTCTAATAATTTATTAATATCGTGGAAATGAAGTCCAGTAGTAGGCTCGTCAAATATGAAAAGCGTTTTATCTGACGTGGTTCCTTTTACTAGAAAACTAGCTAGTTTAATACGTTGCGCCTCTCCACCAGATAGAGTAGAAGAGCTTTGTCCTAGAGTTACATACCCTAATCCTACGTCTTGTAAAGGTTGTAGTTTTCTTGTGATTTTTGCTTCTTTGTTTGTATTAAAAAACGCTATCGCATCGTTAATAGTTAAGTTGAGAACATCGTCTATATTTTTATCGTAAAATTTTACTTCTAGAATCTCTTTCTTAAAACGTTTACCATTACAGGTTTCACATTTAAGAGTAACGTCTGCCATGAATTGCATCTCGATGGTTACCTCGCCATCTCCTTTACAAGTCTCACATCTACCGCCATCTACATTAAAAGAAAAATGTTTTGCCTTATAGTTTCTTATTTTTGCAACTTTTTCATTTGCAAATAGATTACGTATGTCGTCATAAGCTTTAATGTAGGTTACAGGGTTAGATCTAGAGCTGCGACCTATAGGGTTTTGATCTATAAACTCAACTGTTTTAACATTTTCAAACTTACCGGATATCTCTGTAAATTGTCCAGCTTTAGTTCCATAACCACCTAATTTTTTTAAGATAGCTGGATATAGAATTTGTTTTACTAGAGTAGATTTTCCACTACCAGAAACACCGGTTACCATAGTTAAAACACCTAATGGGAAACGTACATCTATATTCTGTAGATTATTCTGTCTCGCACCTTTTATATCTATATAATATTTGTTCGTTCTTCGCTTTCGCGGAAGCGGAATCTCCATAGATCCATTCAAATATTGTGCAGTAAGACTATCAGATTTTAAGATCTCATCTAGTGTCCCTGCAGCAACCACCTCACCACCATGCGTACCAGCCTCTGGACCTATATCTATAATCTGGTCTGCGGCTTGCATGATTTCTTCATCATGCTCCACGACAATGACCGTATTTCCTAAATCACGTAAATTCTTGAGTACTTTAATTAAACGATTTGTATCTCGTGGATGCAGTCCTATGCTAGGTTCATCCAGAATATACATACTACCTACCAGACTACTACCTAAAGATGTCGCTAGATTTATACGTTGTGATTCTCCACCAGAAAGGCTGTTAGATTTACGATTAAGGGTTAAATAATCTAGTCCTACATCAGATAAAAAAGCAAGTCTGTTATTGATTTCGATAAGTAAACGTTTTGCAATTTGTTTATCGTGATCGTTTAATTTTAATTCTTTAAAGAATAAGACCAACTCTTTAATAGGTAACGTTACTAGATCTGTTATGGTAGTGTCGGCTATTTTTACATAGTCCGCTTCTTTTCTTAATCTAGCGCCATTACAGTTGCTACACTTAGTTTTACCACGATATCGAGATAACATGACACGATTCTGTATCTTATAAGCTTTTGCTTCTAGTTCTTCAAAAAAGGAATGAATACCTTCAAAGTACTTGTTACCATCCCAAACCAGTTTTTTTTGCTTTTCAGTAAGTTCAAACCATGGTCGGTGAATAGGAAAGTCAAACTTGCTAGCGCTGTTTATAAGCTGGTTGTTATAATAAGACATGCTATCACCACGCCATGGGAAAACGGCTTGTTCATATATAGATAGTGCTGTGTTAGGAATAACCAGGTCTGCGTCTATGCCTATTACGTCTCCATAACCTTCACATCTAGGGCAAGCACCATAAGGATTATTAAAACTAAATAAATGCGGATTAGGTTCTAGAAATTCTATGCCATCCAGTTCAAATTTATTAGTGAACTCACGCACTTTACTGCCGTCCATATGTTCTATAAAAGCAACTCCTTTTCCTTCAAAGAAAGCGGTATCAATAGCATCTGCCAGTCGATTATAAAAATCTTCATTATCTCGCACGATAATACGGTCTATGACTATTTTTACTTCGTCTTTTTCAGAATAAGTTAAATTTTCTTCGTCTATTCTATGGACGCTATCGTTTATTTTTATACGTGTAAAACCTTGTTGTAAGAGAACCTGCAGTTGTGCAGCGATATCTCGTTTACCTTTAACTATAAGTCTGGTAGTTAATAACAGTTTAGACCCTTCGTGCTGTTGTTTTACATAATTTACAACGTCTGTTACGGTATCCTTTTTCACCTCGTCGCCAGAGATAGGTGAGTAGGTGCGCCCTATACGAGCAAATAATAATTTTAAATAATCATAAATCTCTGTAGTAGTTCCTACGGTAGACCTAGGGTTAGTAGAATTTACTTTTTGCTCTATAGCAATGGCAGGTGCAATACCTTTAATATATTCTACTTTGGGTTTATTTAAACGCCCCAAAAACTGTCTTGCATAAGAGGAAAGACTTTCTACATAGCGACGTTGACCTTCTGCATATAGGGTGTCAAAAGCAAGGGAGGATTTACCACTACCAGATAAACCGGTTATAACAACGAGTTTATTTCTAGGGATAACAGCGTCTAAATCTTTTAGATTGTGTAGTTGTGCGCCTTTAATAAGAATATTCTCTTTGGGGCTTAACTGGTCTATATCGGCAAACAATTTTGTTTCTGGCATAGGTACAAAGATAATAGGGACTTAGTCCTTCAAAAAATCGTTTATTGTAATAAATATGTTAAAAATTGATATCACTTTTGTATTTGTGGAATAAAAGTTGGTATATTTAGACCGTAAATAAATTCTAAATAGACTGCCTATACTATAACATTACTTTAAAAATTCTGATCAAGGCTTTATCTGAGATCACCTAAGTTGTTATATTATGAAATTAGAAAATGTAAAAGATGCTGCGTTAGTAACTCAGTACATAGAAGGTAATGAAAAGGGATTAGAAATCCTTATCGCACGTCATAAGCAAAGAATCTACAGTTTTATTTTTTCTAAAGTAATGGATCGTGACATTACGGAGGACATATTTCAAGATACTTTTATTAAAGTAATACTTACCCTTAAAAAGGGAAAGTATAATGAAGAAGGTAAATTTCTTCCTTGGGTAATGCGTATCGCGCATAACCTAGTCATCGACCATTTCCGTCGTGTTAAGCGCATGCCTAAATTTCAATCTCGCAATGATTTTGATATTTTTGATGTGATAAGTGATGGAGAAGAAAGTATGGAGTTTGAGATGATAACTAGTCAGGTACATGAGGATGTAAAACGTCTGGTAGAAGAACTGCCAGAAGATCAAAAAGAAGTACTCATTATGCGTATTTTTAAAGAGATGTCATTCAAAGAAATAGCGGCATCTACAGGCGTTAGTATCAACACAGCTTTAGGAAGAATGCGATATGCGTTGATCAATTTACGTAAAGTGATAGATAAGCATAATATCGTATTAACAAAATAAATCTCTTTTTCTATTCATTTCTTATAATATTGTTTTGAAAAGTGCGTTTAATTCAAAAATAAACTTACTAGCACATGCCAAAACTTTACAATGAATCATTCCCAGAACCTGTGAAACCGACAGGACCTAGAAAAGAGACTATCCATTTTTTACTTAGCTTTTCTAAAGCATTGAGCGTTACTAAATACAAGAACATGACGTTTGAAACTTTTAAAAATTGACCTTACTTAGTCTACTATTCATATTTTTTAACTAGAACGACCATTTTCAATGCTACTGAGAATGGTTTTCTTTTTAAATTAGGTATTACTTCTATCATGGAAGCATAGATCCACAACAGAATTAAATTCAAAAATGGTAAACAGTCTATGCTTGTTTCTATGGTTAGGAAAATGATTCTTTGTTCTTATAGTATATTGAAGAACATCTAGTGGATGGGCGTTTGCTTATTACAGTAAACTCTGTTTACTTTATAATAAGTCGTTAATTCAACGACTGCTATTACTGTTTTTTTCCTTTTGTAAATCGTAAACTCTACTTAGTTTAGCCTCCTATTTTTTTCCAGTTGTAAAATAGGTAAATATGAATTAATGTTTCTAATGTATATTTCTGACTACTTTTCATTAAAACCGTCTAGGCATTATATTTTTATTCAATAAGCTTTACATGCATGATCATTATTAAGTTTAATACATAGACCTTCAATTTGTTCCTTATGCTTTATTAATAAGGGTTATGGTAGGAGAATTGCATGACTGACGCCATATTTTTTTTATTATAATTCTAACAAACGCTGCTTTACATGAAACTCTAGATCTTCAAAAAAGGCTCTGAAATGTCGCTCTAGTTCATTGTAATGCTTTACTAAATCTATAGGAGCAAAATTCATTTTACTTCTTCCTTTTGTTCTATTATTCATTTGATATAGAATTCGAGAAATACCATCTACAGTTGCATAACTATGAATCCAGTTTTGTTCTACCATGTGAGGTAAGAAATTCTGTACTTTATTAGGTAATATACTATAATGAAGGTGCAAGTCTTTATAGAATTCTTGCACATAGTCTTCTAGGGCCTGCTCATGAAAATCGGACCAGTTTGCAGCTAGAAAATGATCGTAATAAATATCTATTATAACACTGCTCCAGTGTCCATATTCTCCTCTTATTAAATCCTTACTTTTACGCACAATAGGATGTGTGTCCGTAAAAGTGTCAATATGCCTATGTAAAATAATGCCTTGTGCCACACGATCAGGAAACATACTAAAATCCTTACCTCTGACTGAGTCTGCTATAAAATTCCCTATTCTTAACTCTTTGTCTTCTTTTGATAAATATATGTGAGCCAGATAATTCATAGTCTTAATTGGGATTGCTTTTTATAAAGATTACTTTTGTGGTAAATGTAAAGTAATAAACAATGACTCTTATAAAATCTATATCAGGAATACGTGGTACCATAGGTGGTGCGCCGGGCGATAATCTTACACCACTAGATGCTGTAAAATTTGCTAGTGCATATGCCATATGGATCAAAGAAAATTCTGGAAAATCAGCCCCTAAAGTTGTAATAGGTAGAGACGCTAGAATAAGTGGTGCGATGATACAGTCACTGGTACAAAATACCTTAATAGGTATGGGATGCCATATTATTGATTTAGGTTTAAGTACTACACCTACCGTAGAACTGGCTGTACCTAATGAAAATGCCGACGGTGGTATTATTTTAACAGCAAGTCATAACCCTAAACAATGGAATGCTTTAAAATTATTAAATAATAAAGGAGAATTCTTAAACGGTGCTGAAGGACAGAAAATACTAGATTCTGCCGAGAGAGAGGATTTCAATTATGTTGAAGTTGATGATCTAGGAACCGTAAAAGTTATAAAAGATTACATCGACAGACATATTAAAATGGTGCTCGACATGCCAGTTACACAAATAGAGGCAGTAAAAGCAGCTGGTTTTAAAGTTGTTGTAGATGGTGTAAACAGTACAGGTGGTATTGCTATCCCTGCACTTTGTAGAGCACTAGGAGTAGAAGTAGTAGAATTATACTGCGATCCTACAGGTCATTTTCCTCATAATCCAGAGCCTCTTAAAGAACACTTAGGAGATCTATGCAAAGCGGTAAAGACACATAACGCACACTTTGGTATTACCGTAGATCCAGATGTGGATAGACTAGCATTTGTGGATGAGAATGGAGAAATGTTCGGTGAAGAGTACACGCTAGTAGCTTGTGCAGATTATATTCTAGGACATACTAAGGGTAATACGGTTTCTAACCTGTCTTCTTCTAGAGCATTAAGAGATGTGACAGAAAAGCACGGTGGTACCTATTATGCAGCTGCAGTAGGAGAGGTGAACGTTGTACAAAAAATGAAAGATAAAGATGCTGTTATAGGTGGAGAAGGTAATGGTGGTATTATCTATCCAGATTCTCATTATGGTCGCGATGCACTAGTAGGTGTTGCTATGTTTTTATCATTACTTACAGAAAAGAAAATGAAAGTAAGTGAATTAAGAGCCAGTTACCCATCTTATTTTATGAGTAAGAAAAAAGTACAGCTAGTAAAAGGTATGCCCGTAGACGCTATTCTAGAAGATATTCATACTCAATACAAGAGCGAAGATGTGACCAGTATAGATGGTATAAAAATAGATTTTGCAAACCAGTGGGTACACATGAGAAAATCAAATACAGAGCCTATTATACGCATCTATACAGAAGCACCATCTCAAAAAACAGCAGATGATCTAGCAAATCGTTTTATTGCTGAATTAGAGGAGATAGCATTACATCATTCTTAGTATTCTCAAGAGTAGATTTCCATCTCTTATGAGACCATAAATAATATTCTGGTTGCTTGATGATTTGTTCTTCAAGCAACTGGAAAAATTTATCGGTAATTTCCCAGTCCTTTGTTTCTGATCCATTTTCTGAAACGGTGACAAATTCGGTCTCATAATAACCGCGTTTTACTTTCATTATTTTAAGAAACACCACTGCAGTGCCGTGCTCTCTAGCAATGCGCTCTGCACCTTTAAAAACAGCACTAGGTTTATTAAAGAAATTAGTAAAATATTGCGCACGTCCAGCTTTGGGAGATTGGTCTGCAACTAAGGCAAATAGTGCAGCTTCATTTTCTATAGATTTACTCATAAGCGTAGTAGCTTGTTTCATCGCTACCATTTCACTATTAAACTTTTTTCTTATGCTAACTATGAGATTATTAAACTTTTTATTTTTAAGTGGCTTATATACCGCATAAACCTTATAGTCCAGCACATCATCTAGAACCATAGTCCATTCATAACTAGCTTGATGTCCGAACATTGCGATTATGGGTTGTTTCGCTTTTGCGAAAGCGTTAACCATTTCTGGATTACTACAAGTAAACCTCTTTTTCATAGATTTTTTACTCATTCCCATAGATTTTATCATCTCTATAAAAATGTCGCAAAAGTGTTGGGTGCTTTTTTTTACTAATAGAGTTATCTCTTTATCATCCTTTTCAGGAAAAGCAATTTTTAAATTATTTCTTATAACATCTTTGCGGTAGCCTATGATATAATAAGTGATAAAGTAGAAAAAATCACTTATCAAATACACTATAGAAAAAGGTAATCTAGAAATGACCCACAAGAAGGGATATATCAAATAAAAAGCTAGGGCTTGCATCAACAAATTTTAAACAAATATACTATCTTGTATCTTATAAATTTATCCATGTACGATCTAGATATAGTCACTATAGGTGTAATAGCTTCTAATTTAATTATAAGCTTTAAAGGTTTTCAAGATTTTAATTTTAGAAGTAAATATCTTTTTAATATCGCAGGTATAGAAAGAGGTGAGAAATGGCGCTTTTTTACGAGTGGTTTTCTTCATGCAGATCAAGGCCATCTTTTTTTTAATATGTTGACGTTGTTTTTCTTTTCTGGTGGGGTAGTAGATGTTCTAGGAGATGTAAAATACCTCATTATCTATCTAGTCAGTCTATTGGGTGGTAATTTCTTGAGTTACCTTATCCATAAAGATGAATTTCATTACAGCGCATTAGGTGCTAGTGGTGCAGTCTCTGGGATTATTTATAGCAGTATCTTACTAGACCCAGGAATGACTATATATTTTGTGCCAGGTTACGTTTTTGGAATAGGGTACTTAATCTACTCCTTTTATGGAATGAAAAAATTAAACGATAATATAGGGCACGATGCTCATTTCGGTGGTGCAGTAGCCGGTTTTATACTTACCTTAATTTATAATTTTGATGTAGTGTATACTAACACTATTACCGCGATAGGTTTACTAGCCGCGATAATTGTATTGTTTATTTTAATGCGATTTACAGGGAACCGTTAGACACCTATATTCTCTTAATTTAAAAGCTCTTCAAGTTTATCTTGTAATTGCTGTCCTCTTAGATTAGTAGCAATAATGACTCCATTTTTATCTAATAAAAAGGTAGAAGGAATAGCATTTACATTATATAATTGTGCTATCGGTCCAAAATACTGCAATCTAGAAACGTGGTTCCAGTCCATTTTATCTTTAATAATAGCAGCTTTCCATGCCTTATGACCACCTTTACGATCTAGTGATACACTTATGATATTAAAGCCTTTTTTATGGTATTTGTTATAAGCTGCCACCACATTAGGGTTTTCACGTCTACAGGGTCCACACCAGGATGCCCAGAAATCAATCAAAGTAACTTTTCCTAATACTTCATTAAGTTTAATAACTTTACCTTCTGGATTTACTCCTTCAAAGTCGGGAGCTTTTGCTCCTATGGCAACAGACTCTTCTTTTCTTAAAAACACATCAATTCTAGTAGCCATCAATGAATTTTGGATACTTGGGTCAAATGTGTTGTAAAATTTGCGAGCATCTTCAGCATTTATTAATTTACTTTTAAGTAACTCACCTAAAATTATAGGAGCAACGATACTCTTATTATTAGTGGTTATTAAATTTGTAGAGTAGGATTTAAAATCTAACTCTGCAGCCATCCATTTATTATTAACGATAGTCATAGATTCTACATCCTGACTTCTCCTAGCTGTAGATCTTTGTTTATTAAAAGATCTTGCTTTTACGGTATAACTTGCTTGTTTAGATTTAAAATCTTGTAAGGCTTTGTTAGATGCGGTGCCTATAATTTTACTAGCAAAAAGAGAATCCTTCTTTATGTTTACTTGAATATTCTCATTTTTAATTAAGATAACAATATTTCCTTTACTACCATCTATAGTTAAAAACCTAATTTGTTCTGTTTCTAAATCTTCTTTTTTCTTAAAGAAGAATTTCTCATTCATAACAATGTTTGTGTCCACAGGAATAGAACTGCCATTTTCATCCAGTGCATTCATGTAAACACGCATACCGTTTGCTACTCCAGGAGCAGTCCCATTTATTAAGTGAGTTTCTTCTACTTTTTTATTACATTGATTAACGGCCAAAAAGGTAAAAAGAATAAGAGCATACTTCATGAAATAGATTTTAGGCTAAAATAATTGATTAAGGTGTAAAGTTCTGGTTAAAGAAACTAAAAATTAACATCATAATTAATGGTGGTTATGAAGATAAAGTATCTTTGTAATATGAGAAAAAATTACGACGGTGGATATATGAATGTAAACTTAACCTTTAAAAAGGTTGTAGAGCAGTATGTCACTCGTTTAGAGAATGAAGAGAGTAATTTTAAGAAATTATATATCTCATCTGTACTTCAATATGTGGATGAGCATGAAGAACTTATTAACGGTATACTAGAAGATGAACTAGCTATACATAAGGAGTCTATTAATGTTTTACTCTCTGACCTTTTTCCAGCCGCCCTGACTCTTAATGAGATTAAAGCAGCTACCATACCTTTTTCTGATGTTTTATTTAATAAAACAGAGCGACTTAGAAATATTTTAAAAGATGCTGGAGAGGATTTTAAGTTACTCATCATGACAGATAATTCATTTGATACTTTTAGAATGTCTTGTGGTGTTATACTCAATCAATTATATGGTAAATCTATAGATTTGAGTAGACCTATATTAATAAAAATACCTGATGCAAATGGTGTTAACCGTACATATCGCGCTGCCTATAATGCAGATTTTGTAGATATAGAGTTAAACGATGAACGTTATCGATTAACAGAAAAAGATATAAAAAACCTTCTTAGATCTCCTGATGATGAAGAGCTATGGAAAAAAGGTTTTCCTAAGGGTAGTTATACTTTTAATGGTTTTGGTATCGTTAATTTTACTGACGTTACCATGGATGCCGCAATATCTGACTTAAAAACGGTTCTCTTAGATTCTACTAATAGTAAGAAGGACCAGACAGAAAAAATGGAGTCTATTTTTAGAAACATCTTTAACTTAGAGAATTTACGTGTAGGATTTACTTCATTTGATAATTTTGAAAAAACCTTTGAGTCTGTAGGTTATCACGATTCAGAAAGTTTTTTACTTGCAGACAGTCATGAAAAACACTGTAATAACGCTCTTTGTGGACATAGTTATAAACTTTTAATAGAAGAATTTGAGCCCTTAGTCATTACAGATGTAGAAGATTATGGAGTAAAAATTCAAAATAAATTTTTAACAAATAACCTCCTTAAAAACGATATTAAAAGTGCCATATTTTATCCTATTACAAAATCAAATAAACTAATAGGAATACTGGAAATAGTAAGTAAAAAGAAATTTGCTCTAAATAGTTTTAACGTTTTAAAAATAGACAGTATTGCTGGCTATATTAAAGCAGCTTTGATACGTACAGAGCAGGAGTATGAAAATAGAGTAAAAGCATTAATACAGACAGAATGTACTTCTATACATTCTAGTGTACAATGGAAATTTGAGAGAGAAGCACGTAGAATATTAAAGGCTCGTGCTCGTAATTCTCAAAATGAATCTTTTAACGATATAAAATTTGAAGATGTCCACCCATTATATGGACAGATAGATATAGTAGGTAGTAGTGACGCTCGCAATGAGGCCATTAAATTTGATTTACTTAATCAACTCGATAAGGTTTATGAGATATTCGCTTCCGCGAAAGCGTGTGAAAAATTACCTATCTACGATCAAATCTCTTATCGAGTATTAGAATATCGCAAAGAATTAGAAAGCGGTAGCATAGATGCAAATTCTGAAAGAGATATCATCAAGTTACTTACAGAAGAAATAAACCCTGTAATGGAACACTTCATGCAATTATCTCCTGAAATTGTAAAGTTAGTAAATGACTATCAATTAGAAATAGACAAAGCTAGTGGCGTTATTTATAAAACTAGAAACGATTATGATAACACAGTACAGGCTATTAATGAGTCTCTATCTTCATGTATAGATAAAAAACAGTTAGAAGCACAAGAAATATTCCCTCATTTTTTTGAACGTTTTAAAACCGATGGTGTAGAACATAATATTTATGTAGGTAGCAGTGTTGCTGTAGATCAGGAATTTAATGTTGTTTATTTATATAACTTGAGATTATGGCAATTACAAACCATGATAGAGATGGAAAACAAATTCTATTCTGTTCAAGAAAATTTACCTACCGTAATAGAGGCGGCTAGCATGATTTTAGTTTTTGATAATACACTAAGCATTAGATACCGTATTGACGAGAAACGTTTTGATGTAGACGGAGCGTACAATGCTCGCTATGAGGTTATTAAGAAGCGTATTGATAAGGCTAATGTAAAAGGAACTAATGACCGTATTACCCAAAAAGGTAAAATAGCAATAGTATATACTAATAAAGAAACAGAACGTGAGTACATGCGTTATATTAGTTTCTTACAGTACAATAATCTTTTAGGTAAAGAAATAGAACACCTCGAACTAGAAGATGTGCAAGGTGTTGTAGGGTTAAAAGCGTTAAGAGTAAATGTGCTTTATGATGTTAAAGTAGCAAGTGGGACACTTACTTATGAAGACCTTGTTAAGGAATTGCATTTGTAAACTGTTCAAAATCTGTGGTATAGAATGCGAGGATAAAAGCAATTACACTAGTAATAATACCCACCATAAAGATGGTGTAGGTCCATCTCAATAAAGTGTATTTTCTATTTAATACCAGGCCTAGTAGCCATAAATCTTTAAGTAAAGACTGGTAGACCTCTTCTTTATTATCTAGTAGACCCATTATAGCTTTTTCATATCTTTTAAATGGTACTTTATGAAAATTACCAAAGAAGAGTAGATTTACCTCACGTTTTTGTACCTGCTCATCTGTAAACTCTCCACTCGTTACATTAGGTCGTGTAGACATGATAGATAGAATAATACTAGCAACAGAAAATAAGATCAATACTAAAGTAGGCCATAATAGATGACGGTTAGAAATCTGATCCAGTTTTGGGATTATATTTGCAAGAGCTAGAGATATAATAATGGCATTTACAGATAGCAGTATGTTTGCCTTAGTGTCTGCAATATCACTTAACTTAATGTGATTACGTAACGTGGTTCTAAAAAGAGTTTGTATAGCTCTTTCTGGACTCTGATTTTTAAGATCTACTTTTACCTGTTCCTTTTCAATCTTCTTTTTCTTTTTATTTTTTGCTTTTATAAGATCCAGTAGATTATTGTTTTTTTCAGTATTCCAGTTTTTAATCGCATAAGAGCTGTAATAACGGTGCTGTTCTGTAAAGACCTTTATGTTTTCTTTGCGCCACTCTTTATTAGTGTACGCTTTACCTCTAAGTTTAAGCTCGCGTTTTAGTAACTCGCTAGTTTCAATATAATAATCCTTAGCAAAGTGTGATGCGTCTGCATCTCTTATAATTTCTTCTAGAGGACATTGAGGAACACCACTAAATTTGGTCGCTAGAATAAGTCTTTTAACAAGGTCTATAGAGTTTTGATCTTCATTTTGTTCTTTTAAAAAATTCTCAGCGATGCGGGCACTTTCTTCTTCATGTCCTTGAGCACCTTTAATATATCCAGTATCGTGCAGCCATGCGGCAAGAAGAAGTCCTTTTTGCTCTTTAACATTGATTTCAGAATTGTCGATTATTTCCTGTGTACTTTTAACAACTCGCCTCGTATGCGTATAATTATGATACACATATTTTTTATCGAGATGATTTTTTAAGAGATTTAATACAAAATCGTCAGTAATTTTTAAAATATCGCTCATTCTTATTGTTTGGGCTAAAATAATATGATTCTCAAACTTATGTCTAAAAATAACATTCTTTTATTATTAATAGCATTATTTATTACTGGTTGTGCCAGTTTTAAGTCTCATTATAAAAGCGAGATTCAACAGCAGTTCCCTTCTGGGCTAGATATAGAAAAGTCGTTTTATCTTATAGGTGATGTAGGTAAGTCTCCCTTAGGAGGAAAAAGTGATGGTTTAATTGCATTAGAAAATTACATTAAATCTCAAAATACAGAGAATGATCATCTTATATTCTTAGGAGATAATATCTACCCAGTAGGTATGCCAGAAAAAGATACCGATTTTAGACCTATTGCCGAAAACCATTTAAATGCTCAAATAGAGGTTGCAAAAGTATTTCAAGGTTCTACAGTTTTTATACCAGGTAATCACGACTGGTTCCATGAAGGACTGGATAATGTAAATCGTGAAAAGGAGTATATAGAAAAAGCACTAAATAATAAGAATATTTGGGAACCTAAAGTAGGTTGTCCTATCAATAGTATCGACATGAATAAGAAAATTCAACTTATCATAGTAGACAGCCAGTGGTATCTTGAAAAATGGGATAATCATCCCACTATTAACGATAATTGCGATCAAATTAAGACTAGAGAGCAATTTTTCTTAGAGATAGAAGGCGAGTTAAAGAAAAATCAAGATAAGACTATTGTTTTTGCATTGCACCATCCATTATATACTAACGGTATACATGGCGGCCAGTATGCAGCAATTAAGCATTTATACCCATCGCAGTCTGCATTACCTGTTCCTATTTTAGGTTCACTAGCTACACAAATCAGAACAAGTGGCGGTGTTAGTGCTCAAGATAAACAAAATAAGAGGTATCAAGAAATGACTAATAGAATTTCTACTCTAGCGAGAGCATCTGCCGCAACCAGAATAATTTTTGCTAGTGGTCATGAACATACATTACAATACATAGAAAATGATGGAATACGACAGATAGTATCTGGTAGTGGAGCAAAGCAAAGTTATGCGACCCTAAGCAATGACGGTCTGTTTTCTTACGGTGGTATGGGATTTACTCGACTAGATGTTATGAAAGATGGGAGCAGCTGGGTGCGATACTATGGTTTTGAGAATGGAAAAGAAAAATTACTGTTTACTTATGAGGCTATTAAAAAACCGATAGAATTTGATTTAAAGAAATTGCCAGAGGATTATCCCGCTTTCGCGAAAGCGAGTATATACAATCAAGAAAGAGTAGAAAAAAGCGCCATGTTTGAATCTGTCTGGGGTAATAAATACAGAGACCTCTATGGGACTAAAATTAATGCAAAGGTAGCAATTCTAGACACCTTAAAAGGAGGACTGGTAGTAGAAAGAGCCGGTGGAGGACATCAAACTCGCTCATTGAGACTCGTTGCAAAAGATGGAAAAGAATACAATTTAAGAGCACTTAAGAAAAGTGCCGTGCAATTTTTACAGACTACAGTTTTTAAAGAAAACAGCGTGGCACAATCTTTTGAAGACACGGCGGCCGAAGATCTTCTCTTTGACTTCTATACAGCAGCACACCCATATGCAGCATTAACACTACCTAAATTAAGTGATGCGATAGGTGTGTATCATACAAATCCAGAAATTTATTTTGTGCCTAAACAAGTGGCTTTAGGAAATTATAATAATAATTATGGTGATGAACTTTACATGCTCGTAGAAAGACCAGAGGAGAATCAAAAAGACATCGCTAGTTTTGGTCACCCTGATGATATAGAAAGTACTGCAGATGTTTTTGAAAAAATAAGAGAAGACGAGAAATTTAAAATAGATCAAGCAGCATTTGTAAGAGCACGTATGTTTGATATGTTACTAGGAGACTGGGACAGACACCAGGATCAATGGAGATGGGCGCAATTTAAGAAGGATGGTAAAAGTACTTTTAAACCTATTCCTAGAGATAGGGATCAGGTTTTTTCTAATTTTGATGGTGCTTTATTTGCCACTCTAAGAACTATGGTAGGTTTAACTAAACAGTTTGCCACTTATGATGAAGAGCTAGATAATGTAAAATGGTTCAATAGTGCAGCATCTTACCTAGACCGCAGTCTAGCACAAGAAGCAAATAGAGATATGTGGATAGAACAAGCACAATATATTCAAGATAATTTAAGTGATGAGGTTATAGAAGCAGCATTCAAAGAATTACCTGCCGAAATTTATCCAGATAAATCCACTAAGAAGATTATCAATAACATGAAAATACGTCGCGGTAATATCGTAAAAATTGCTGAACGTTATTATAATTATCTATCAGATCTCGCTATCGTAACAGGAACAGATAAGGATGATTATGTAGTTGTAGATAGAGTAGAAGATGGTAAGACTAGAGTAACTATTTATAGAAATAAAGATGGCAAAAAAGCTGATGTTGTTGTAGATCGCCTATTCCTAGCATGTGATACTAAAGAAATTTGGGTATATGCCCTAGATGATGATGACATCATAGAAGCCGTAGGAAATGGTAAGGACCGTATAAAGGTTAGAATTATAGGTGGACAAAATAATGATATTTACAACCTAGAAAATGGAAAGTCTATTTCTATTTATGATCATAAAACTAAAAAGAACACCTTTACAGATAAAGGTGGTGCTAGAGTTAGATTATCTGACAGCTATAAAAGAAACTTGTATGATCCACGCAAGAGTATTTTAAAGTCTAATGTTCTCTCACCAGCTATAGGTTTTAATCCAGATGATGGTTTTAAAATAGGTATTCAAAATACATTTACAGTAAATGGATTTAATCGCAACCCTAATACTAGAGTACATCAAATAAAAGCAGGTTATTACTTTGCTACACAGGGTTTTGATATTAACTATAATGGAGTGTTTGCTGGCGTATTTAACCATATCAATCTTACTGTTAAAGCAAGGTTCTCTAATCCTACCTTTGCAGAAAATTTCTTTGGTTTTGGAAATGAAACCGTAAATCTAGACGACGATCTGGACTTTGATTTTAATCGTGTGCGGTTGAGTGAGATTTCTGGTGGAGTAGGTGTAAGCTATAAAGGTGAATATGGTTCTAATATTAAAGGTGGAATAGAAATACAGAGTTTTGAAATAGAAGAAGACGAAGGTAGATTTTTAGAAACAGAATTTGCTAGTCCAGAAGAAGATCCCGAGTTTTTTGAACGTAAATGGTTCTTAGAATTAAATGGAGGTTATAATTATGAGAGTTACGATAATACTTTAAACCCTACACGAGGGATGATTTTTGATATAGCAGCTGGAATAAATGCAGACAAGGATGATTTAGGAAATACCTTTGGTTTTATTAAACCTAAACTAGGTTTTTATAACGCTTTAAATCGCAGCCGTAATCTTGTTCTTAAAACACTTACACAAGCCACTTTTAATATAGGTAACCAGTATCAGTTTTACCAAAGTGCCCAGCTAGGACAGAACACTGGTCTTAGAGGTTACCGTACTCAACGATTTTCTGGAGAGAGTGCTCTCGCTGGTAATGCAGATGTAAGGTACAGTTTTAATGAGTTTAAGACAGGTTTTGTACCGTTACAGATAGGAATATTCGGTGGTGCTGGAGTAGGTCGTGTGTGGCAAGATGGCCAGAGTAGTGATAAATGGCATAATGATTACGGTGGTGGTTTCTGGGTAAATAGTTCTAACGCAATAGGAGCTACATTCAATTTGTTTACCGGAGAAGATGGTTTGAGATTTAGTTTTCAAGTTGGATTCAGTTTCTAAAGTCAGAATTTTAAAAATGATTTATAAGCCTTCTCGGTAATTATCGAGAAGGCTTTATTTTTACCATATGAATAAAAAAGGATCGATTTATATGATTGCTCTAGGTAGTATCATAGTATTATTAGGTGTTATAATGTACCTTACAAAAATAGTAGGGGCAAAAGGTATGATAATAATAGGCTTTTTTACAGAACTAGTAGGCGTGTACTATTATTGGCAAAATAAAAAAACAGAAAAAAAGTAACTTATAGATCAGTTGCAATGGAGTTTTCTCTACAGGAAAATCTAGTTGTTTAAATTACTCAGTGAGTTAGTTATTTCCTTAAATTAAACTTTTTAAAGAAAGGATATGAAATAAATTGAAGATTAAGGTACATTAAACTGTATCAAATAACTACTTAATGATCCCTGTAGGTAATGGCTATTAAGCAAATATATAACAGCTAGATGGTTTTATATTTAAAAGATGTGGTCCTTTAAAAGGTCGTAAAAATTCAGTTTATATACATATAATCATGTGAAAAGTGCAATAGCAAACACATTTTTCACAAAATCATACTTCATTTACAAAACGTATTGCGTGTTTCTTTTGAGATGAGTAAAAGTATATAAAGTATTCCAATAGGTAAATGTTTAAGTATATTACAAAGTACAGCCTGCTATTGTATATAGAAAGTATGCACTTTAATGAAAAGCAGTCAGAAATATTCATGTAGACCTATTTTGCAGTTAGGGGAAAAGAGGAAACTGAACTAGAAAGAAGTTATGATTTAAAAAAAGAAAAAGGTAGTAATAGCAAATCACCATAAAGTGAAAAGAGCTTATATAAAGTGGTTTAATGACTATTCTATTAAATCTTTAACTCCTTTACTGGAAGACTCCATGAGTACCTTTACTAAAATATTAACAGATATTGAGTAGCAATGGGTTGATATTAAAAAAAAACTGCATATCATTAAATTATGCAGATAAAATCTAGACCAGAACAATATTAAATCATGGGAGTAAATGATCTATTCATGCTTATTTTGATCAGTTTTGATTTATAATAAATGGCTCTCAATTTTAAGATGTCATATTTTTATAAAATAAGTACTAGAATGGTAGGAACTAATCCTATTTTACCAAAGTCAAATCAAAGGCTATCTTTATAATTCAAGAGGTAAATTCAAATTTATACTTCTGTACTTTTATGTTCATCATTCCTCATTAAATCTTTTGCCTGTCCTTTCCAGTCGTCGCGGTTTATCCTACTTGGAAAAAAATCAATAACTTTGGTTATCGCATTGATATCGATATCAGTCATTTTGGCTAACTGTGAGTAGTTATAAATACCTATCGTGTTTAATTTTTCTTCTACATTGCTACCTATACCAACTATCTTTTTTAAATCATCTGCTTGTGATTTATCTCCCATACCTATGTTAGAGAAGTCTAATACTTTATGAGCTATTTCGGTTTTTACTTCTTGACTTAGTTTACCGGCTCTTTCCCTGGTTTTCATAGCTCTTATTTTACCAGGTTCACTTATGTCTGCTATTTCTACACGATATATGTCGGTATTATCGTGATCTGTAATCACTTTTTTTGTTAGTGTATTAGTGTCAGTAACCGTGTTTTCTTTACTGTATTCTTTGTTTACAATTAAACCAGTAATATCTGCACCTGATTTTCCAGAAAGAAAACCTATAATAAACGCTCCTAGCATCATTAAAAAAATTACTACTAGTAGACTGCTATTGTTTTCAATAAATTCCATAACTACTTTATTTAACTTTTAAAATAACACATTTATTATTACCTATTCCATCCACTATTTTATCACCCATAGCTATAGATTTAATTTTATGGGCAGGAATACCAGATTGTGCTACTATACGTTGTGCTGTTTCAGAATTTGTTTTTGAAATAGACATATTATCTATGGCATTACCTACAGGGTCTGTATAGGTATATATCTCAATTTTTTTGCTGGGATTATCCTTTAAATAACTTTTAACTAGACTAATATAGGAAGTAAAGGTTTGATTGCTGTAAAAGTAATCTCCTTTAAAACCAGTGGTAAACTTCTTGTAAGCATAAGGTCCATCAGGTTGTGTAGTTTTAATAGTTACTTCTTTATTTGTAGGAATGATAGAGGTAAAAAGGGGATCGATATTATTTATGCGCATTAAAACGCCACCTTTTGCAACACCATTGATATAATTAATATCTTGAAAAGAAGCATTAGTATGTAATCGAGATCTATCGATACCTATTCCTAATAGTAGCTTTTTAATATATTCTGCACGCTGTTTACCTAGGTCAGAAGGCTCCTCTGGTGAGCTATATCCTGTAAGGGTAAGAGAAGATTCTTTGTAGAGAGTTAATATTTTTTTAATTTCCATACCATAATTAATACAAGCATAAGGTATTTTTACATTACTGCGATTTTTATAAATACGAGTAAATAGATTACAAGGTACAACCGCTTCACTTGCTTCATTAAATACAGAAAACGGTAATGCCTCATATTTTAAAGAGGCTTGTTTTATATCTTTAACGTTACTGGTCTCTTTTTGATTTGAAAGAGGTACCTCATCATCACTAGTATTAATAGATTCTACCCTAACAGAATCTATCGTATTTTGATTTTCTTTAAAATCTATACCTTCTTGAATTAACGTAGTATTCTTAATAGTTTTTTTAGGGGTTGTTGTATTTTTATTTAACGTAGAATGTAATGACGGTATATGTTCATGATCTTTTTTTAAATCGTTAAAAAAATATCCTAATACAAGAAAACATCCCATACAATAGAATAAGAATATTAAAAATCCAGGCACAAAATTTTTCACGTAAATATATTTGCCCTAAATATACTATCAAACTGTTAAATAATTAACGTTTAGAAGAGTTTCTATAAAAATTTAGATGTTAAATTAGGTGTAGGAATCATGCAACTCTCTTTTTTACCGAACCATTTGTAACGATTTCTTGCTATGAAATCATATATTTTGTTAGAGATAAAACTAGGAATGATCTTAAAGGCATAGAGTAATGGCCATAAATGGTTCAAATGTTTTGCGATGTTTAATGCGGCATCCGCTTTCGCGAAAGCGGAATCTCCACTAATCAATACAATAGAATCTATTTTAGAAGGATCTATATTGTGTCGAGAAAGCAACACTTTACCGATATAGCTATCTAAAGAGGTAAATCTAAAACGATCCTTTTTATCACGTTTTATAATAAACAATATGGCACTATTACAAAGATTGCATACACCATCAAATAGTACTATATCATGATTTTTTTCCATTTATTTACCGACTTTTTCTAGTTGTTCTAGAGCTACTAAGGTGGTGAAAAAACCGTAATTAACTGTAGCTTTTCCTTTTTCTATCTGGTCTATGGTACCTATAGATTTAGAACCAGATAGTCTCACACGATCATTTAATTTAAAGACAACATCTGGTACTTTTTCTTCTTTAACTTGAGATACTTTGGCTTTTATTTTTTCTGTTCTTATTTTTTGAACCTTCTGTATCACCTCGTGTTCTACTTGTTTTTGTTTCCCTTTTTGTTGTTTTACAGCTTTGCGGTTAGGAGCAGCCTCTTTTTTTAAAGGTTTACGTTTTACATTTTCTGTAATAACCAGCTTCATAAGCTCGTCTAGTAATAGTTTTTTCTTTTTGTTGTTCTCAAAAGCCTCTGCCAGGCCATCAAATTTTTTACCTAATTGAATATAGCGCTGGTAACCGTCATAAAGTTCTTGAAAATCTTGCAGTTTTTGCTGTACACGTTCCTGTGTATCTTCTAGTTTATTAGCACGCTGGGTTGCTTTTACCTCTTTATTTTGTAAGCTTTCATTATTACGTCGCAAGTTAGATCGTTCTTTTTGTAAAGCTGCAATAGACTTGTCAAAACGTATTTTGCCACGTTCTACCTTTTTCTTTGCTTTATTAATTAAAGAATAAGGAATACCATTCTTTTGTGCCACTTCAAAGGTAAATGAGCTACCGGCCTCACCTAATTGTAACTGATAGATAGGTTCTAAAGTGCTAGAATCAAAGAGCATGTTTGCATTAGTCATTTCTGGCAACTCGTTTGCAAGCATCTTTAAATTAGTATAATGCGTGGTAATGATACCATAGGACTTGCGGCTGTTTAACTCTTCTAGCATACTTTCTGCCAGGGCGCCACCTAGTTCTGGATCAGACCCTGTACCGAATTCATCGATTAAGAAAAGCGTTTTATCGTTTGCGGTTTTAAGAAAACCGCGCATATTTTTTAATCGATAACTGTAGGTACTTAAATGGTTATCTATACTTTGATTATCACCTATATCTGTAAGTACGTGCTCAAAAACACAAATTCTACTTTTTTCATGTACCGGTATCAACATACCAGTCTGTATCATTAATTGAAGTAATCCTATAGTCTTTAAAGTAATGGATTTACCACCTGCGTTAGGTCCAGAAATAACTATAATTCTATTATCTGGCGCTAGTCTGATAGTCTGAGCATAGGTAGTCTCGCCACGCTCATTATTTGCTACCCATAATAAAGGGTGATAAGCGTCTACTAGTTCTAGTTCTTGATGGTCTACCATCATGGGTAAACATCCTTTTATTTTGCGACCATATTTAGCCTTTGCAGCTATAATGTCTGTATGAGTAAGATAGGTTCTGTACTCTTCAAATTCTGGGATAAAGGCACGTAAAAAATCAGTCAGTTCTTTAAGAATTCTTTGGATTTCTTCTAGTTCTTCTATTTCTAATTCTGACAGCTTTCGCGAAAGCGTTAACACGCGTTCTGGTTCAATGTAGGAGATGCTCCCAGTCTTAGAGCTACCCATCATTTTACCTTTTACCTTGCGTCTGTACATGGCTTTTACGGCTAGTACACGGCGGTTTTCTACTACAGATTCTCTTATTTCATCAAGATAATCCAGTTGTCCATAATGACTTAATGCCTGGCCAAAGCTACCGTTAAGCTGGCCTCGCACGGTATTCATCTCGCGTCTTATGTTTTTTAAATGCGGTGATGCGTCATTTTTAATATCACCAAAACGGTCCATAACCAGATCTACCTGTGTAGGTATGATGTCGTTATAAGTGATGTGTTCTAAACGCTTGTATAAATTAGGGAAAAATTCTTGTAACTTCTTAAAGAATTTAATGTGCTCGTTTACGGTACGTGGTAATACGGCTAGTCTTCTTATACTTTCTTTATCTAGGGTACTGTTATCGATGCCTAATAACTGTAGCTCTTTTTCTATAATATCAAAGCCGTGATTAGGTATGCGATGCTCGCTAGAAAAAGACCATAAATACTCGTTAGTAAAGGCAAGTTCTCTTTCTATTAAGAAGCGTTTTGTAAAAGGTTTTAAAGTAGTAATGGCGGTTTTACCATCTTCTGTAATACAATAAGCACTAGCCTGTTGTAGGACTACATCAAACTCTAAATCCTGAATCGTTTTGTTAGATATTTTTCTCATAAAAGTCTTACAAAAATAAGCTAGGATGGAATGGTTCTAGCGGCATTTTACAAGAAATTAAGTAAAGAGTTGAGAAAATGAACTCTAACTTTAAAGAATGTCGAATATTGAATAATGAATTTTAAAGTTTAACGGCGTTTGATTAAACAATAAGGTTTTGCGCTGTAAAAGCTAGGACTTATGACTTAGGATTTATGAATAAATATAGATTCAAATCTTTTCTTTTAAATTTAGTTCATGAAAATAATAAACCTACTCATGATGATAAGGTTCATTTCTCAAAATGGTAAATGCTCTGTAAATTTGTTCTACAGCAAATAAACGGACCATTTGATGAGAGAAAGTCATGTCGCTTAGGGACAATTTTGAATTTGCTCTAGAATATACGTCTGGAGAGAAACCATAAGGACCACCTATTATAAAAACCAATCTCTTCAACCCAGAAACACTTCTTTTATTAATCAACTCGGCAAATTGCATGCTGGTGTATTTCTTGCCTTTTTCATCTAGTATGGTGACAAAATCACTCTTTTCTAGCTTATTTAAGATCAATTTTCCTTCTTCGTTCTTTTGTTGGTCTTCACTTAGATTCTTAGTCTTTTTAAGATCTGGTATGATCTCAAGATCAAAATTAATGTAATGACCTAATCGGTCTACATACATTTTAGTGAGTTGTTCTATGCGAGAATCGTCTGTTTTACCTACGGCAAGAAGTGTAATTTTCATACTGCAAATTTATAGTTTTTGATCAATTCATTAAATGCTCAAATATTAAAAAGTAATTTTTGCAACGACTTCTATATCGTCTTTGTGTGTTAAACGTATTATTTTAAGTTCTTTAGTTTCGTTAGGTCTCCCATAATTTCTGATTAGTGTGATTTTCATAAAAGTAGGGTTTTCTACTTTTTGATAACGATCTCCATAATACTTTACTTTGATGTAATAATCTCCTTTTTTGGCCTGACTTAGTGTGAATTGCTCTGGGCCAAATCCTTGAGTCATATCTTTGCTTAACTGTCCGCCCATTTTTGTAGTAGGGTGACTGTAAAAACATTCTTCTAGATTAGGATCTACGATGTGTAAATCTATATCGGTATCGTTGTGATTCCAGTCTACTAAGATTCTAAGATCATAGGTTTCTTCTTTTAATAGTTCTTTATCTACTGTTACATCTTTTAAATCGTTCTGGTACTTGCTCGCTAGTCTTTTTAACTCTGTTCTAGAGATGCTTTCCATAGAAGGGAATACTCTACGATTTCCTTTTTCATAGATTTTACCAGTAATAATATCGTGGTATAAAGCAAATGCTTTTTTACAAAGTCCAGCAGTTTCATATGCAATAGCAAGATCTCTGTAAGATTGAGAATCTTCTGGGCGCAATTCTAATACACGATTAAAGATAAAAATAGCTTCATATAATTTTGCTTGCTTTTCTAACTGATATCCATAAACCTTAAGCAATTCATAATTGTCAAAATCAATCTCTGCGACATTAGATAGAATACGATCTGCAAAAAGGGTATTGCTTCTTTCTTCTCTGAAAAAGTGGGCTACATCTATGAAGTACGCCGGTTGTTCTTTATAATTTTCTCTATTTGTTAAATACAATTGATAAGCTGCTTCTACACTATTAGTTGCTCTCAAGGCTGTTAAATAAGGAACTTGCACTTTTCTATCGGATACTACCAGCTGTTTTAATACTTGTTTTCTACTTTCTTGCTCTGCTCTCAATAGGTTTTGTTGATTTGTATTTTCATAATCTCTAGTGGTTGAGGGATAGCCTTGTACAACTATTTCATCTAACTCTGGCTCGGTTTCTAATGCTCTTGGTGCTTCTTGCATCGCTGGAGCAGCTGGATAGTCTTCTGAATTTATGAACCTGTTAATTCTTGTATTTGTAGTTCTATCGCTATAAAGAGAATTTGTTTCTCTAGCTTGAATGTTATTATAAACTCCTTGCTGTCCAGAACTTGATTCAACATTAAGTCCAGACGTCTGACCTTGTAATCTTTGGATTACGCTAGAATTAGGTCGGCCTGGTGGCGGAGTTTGATCTTCCATTTCATTTTGAAATACTTCAATCAACTTATTTTTTGCTTTATCATTATTGTTTGCCATAGCTATAGAATCTCTTTTCATTTGTGCGATGGCTAGGTCGTATTCCTGCTTTAATTCGGCAGGCGGTTCTATTTTATATCGTAGGTAATCACGTACTTCTTCTAGAACAATAAGAGAAGTGAAGTCGGTAACTAGCTGGTACTGTACAGCAAGATCTGTAATTGCTTTTTTGTTCTCTTTTTTATTTAGGGCAAGCTCTGCAATTTTTTGCTGTGCCCAGTATTTTTTAATCTGTTTTTGATTATTTAAATCCTTACTAATCTTAATGGTTTTTCTTAAGGTTACTTTTCCGTTGTATCCATAAAGTAGATGTATAGACTCACCGGCATTTACATTTTTACCATAAAGACTGAAGTTATTATCAATAAATTGAGTTGCTCTAGGTAATATCTCTATTTGTTTATTATTTGAGACATATCCTAAATATTCTAACGGCATATATTTAATCATATCATAAGCAGCTGCCGTGTCGTAAGTGACAAGATTTATGTAATTACCACGAGATGCTCGAGCCCACTTTTTTAATAATGCTGCATTAGATTTTTTTAAACTATTAATTATAAATACCGGTGCGTCTGGATAAAAGTCAGAATTGCTCAAAGTTTTTAAACCATCAGTAAATAGAAGGTAAGCATCTGTATTAGATTTATTTATGATGTTACTGTAGTCTGTGCCGCCATCATATGTCTGATTTTTTAAGATCTCTTTTAAAGTATTCCATTTTCCATTTCTAATTTTGATATCAGATAAATGAGTCATTATTTTATTGCTAAAAATCTGTAGGTTTACTTTAATATCTTGATTTTCTTTAAAGAAAAGATTTAAAAAAGCGAGCTCCTTTTCTATCTCACGATCTTTCATAGACAGCGATGCGTCCCACAAAAGAGTTACTTCCTTCATAGAGGCACGTTTCTTTTTTAAGTTAGAAAATGTCTGGTAATAATAGAAATGATCACCAGAAACAGAAAGTTGATCATTTTGAATATCTGTAGGTATTTTGATTTTAAGATTAGTATCTGCTCTAAATTCTTCTAACCTTAAATCGGTCACGTAATTATGTTGCCAGTCTGTAAATTTTAAACCAGATAACTGACCATCTACTAGTACAGGCTTTTTAGACTGGTCTAGAAACTCTATTCTTAAATGAAAATCATCTATTCTGCTCTTGAATCTTAACGGCAGCTGGTAATAATGAGCTTCATTTTCATAAGTAAGTTCTTGTTCATAGGCTAGAACTACATGTTTATGCCCATTTGCAGGAATAGGATAGATGCGTGCTTTATAATTATTACCAGTTCCTTTTTCTAATAATGCAGGGTCTACACCACGACGTACCACTTCTTCAAAGGCTATGCGTCCTAACTCTTTATCTACCACAACGGCATCTCTTAATGTGCCATTTACATCTAGTGCAAAACGAGATACTTCATGTCCATCACCTAGTGGGAAATTAAGCTCACCTTCTAGTATGTGAGAAGTAGGATTGTAAAACAATCCTGTCCTAAATAAATTTAAGACATATCAAACCTAACCATTTTACTGGTTTGATTAGCTGTTTTATTGTTT
>NZ_CANLXZ010000031.1 GCF_947495285.1 uncultured Nonlabens sp.
TTATCAAAAATTCTTTCGGTTTTGCCATCCATAAATATAACTATAAATAACGACTTTTCAAAATAAAAATGGTATAAATGCATCTTGTTATTGACTAGGGTTTTTTGAAAATGAAAAGTCCTTCCGTGAGTGGAAGGACTTTCATATTTACTAGTTATAAGATTTATTGTTTACCAGCAGCTGGAGTTTTAGCTAGGTTCTTATTAGTTACTTGCTGGTTTAAAGTGTTTGATCGTTCTGCACCTTGGGCTTTTACGGTTATTGTTTTATATTGTTTTTCTTCTACAGGACCTGGTCCTTCAGGAAGTCTTATTCCCACGTGTTTAGATACTACTGTACCATCTGGTGCTACACGATCTGCTCTACTGGCAACTATTTGCCATGAAAAAGATGCGTTACTTGTTCCACCTTGTAATTCTTTTACGGTAAAACCATCGCCAGATTTATCAGTAACATAAACTCCATTGCATTCTCCTTCTAATGTTACAAAAACTTTTAACGGATGATTTGCATCTACATGAATAGCACTTTTAAGAATAGGATCTAACTTTATAGTAACGGTTCCATTTTGTAATTGACCTACACCATAATCCTGAAATAAAATTTCTGGTGCTTCTGGAGAGAACATAATTCTAGGAGTTCCATCAGGACCATCTATGAGTGTAGAATTAGTACCAGTACCTATTACTTTATAATCCTGACCAGTACCACTTGTTCCATTCCCATTCCCATTAGTTCTATAACGCATACCTACATAAGCATAGCTAGGTGTGTTAGAGCTTTCACTACCACCACTAAAATATCCACCGTAATAACTGTTTCTGTTATTTTGGGAGCCGTCAGGTGTTACATTATCAAATCCTGCTAATTTTGCTCTAGCTCGTGTTCCATCATTACCGGTGTTAGTGCTAGTATCATCATCTGCATCTAGAACAAATTCACCAGCTGCATTACCTCTATTAGTATTATCAACGTCTCCTAGACCTGCGTAGGCAAAAAGCCCTATGCTATTTCCAGAAGCAGCCATTCCAGATCCATCAGGATTAACCACAGCATTTAATCTTCCTTGTCCCATACCTATAGTTCCGGTACCAGTAGCAGTTGATCCTAGACCAGTAGCGCCGTATTCTCCTGCAAACATACCACCTACACCTACCGCAGGAAATGAATAAATTGCAGCACCTGCTCCAGAAGCAAGAATACCGTTACCTACTGCATCAGAAGCAATACCATAGAAAGCTGCATTACCATTTGAAAACGCAGCTGAACCTATTCCACCACCAGTGTTGTCTCCTCGTATCCCATAACCTGTTCCAGTACTAAAACCTCCAATAGCATTTTCTACTCCAGATCCATATGATTGAAGCATGTAATTAGGTCTATAGCTGTAACTACCAAATGCGCTAAAACTGTTTACATAAACTTCACCATTTCCTTCATTGATTAACAGTTTAGGAACACCATCTGTACTTAGTACAAGCGGTAAAGCATCTGATGTTCCTACATAATTTGCAATAGGTGAAGTTCCTGAATTTCCTGTTAATGTCCAGTCTAATCCACCAGGTGAACCAGCATAGGCCGCCCATCTAGATCCATTCCAGTAATATAAACCTGGAGCAACATTGTTAGGAGGTGTTCCCGCAGTATTTGTATTATAAACGGTTGTTCCTGGTTCTAGTGCTCCTCCTTGTGGATTAATAACTGGTGCAGCCGTAACTATCGATGTTAATCGCACCCTAGGTAATACTAAACCGCTATTTTCAGAGTTGATTTCAAGTGCGCCTGCAGGGCTATCAGTTCCTATACCTACCGCATTATCTGCTCCATCAATAAATACCATATTAGCCTGATTATCTGTTTCTACTCTAAAGTTGGAATCTGTGCTGTTATCATTAAAAACTACTTCTGACGTTCCACCGCTTTCTCTAAACTCTACCATTTCTCTACCACCAGCAGATATGTTTAAACGATCACCTGCACTTCTCCATATACCTAGATTAGCATCACTATTCCATGAATAAAAAGGTAAGGCGTTGGTACCATTTTCCATTGCTCTTACAGCATTTGCATTAGGGATACGTAATCGTTCACGGCCATTAGTGACGAGACCTAATTCATCTGCACCTGGGCTGTAGAATCCTTTATTAGAGTCACCAGACCATGAAAATAAAGGACTAGACGCAGAACCACTTTGTGATGCAAGGATGCGACCATCGTTAGTGATTTCAAAACGCTCTGTGTTATTTGTTCTAAATCGTAGGCCTACGTTATCAGTAGTTCCTAAAAAATTAGTAGAAGCATTTGTTCCACCATTTCCAGACAGGTCCCATTTATCATTTCCATCAGAATCGGCAATACGTAACCATTGTGAACCGTCGTTGTAGTAGTAACCAGGAGTAACATCGCCTGCAGTAGCTGTATTATAAATAACCATACCAGCGACATGATTGCTTAATGGCGCGGTATTATTTGTTGCTGATAAAGCTGCACGTGGTAAGAGTAATCCACCCATAGTAGTAGATGTGTCTAGATCTAATAGAGAATCAGGATTAGGAGTAGCAGTACCTATTCCTACCTGAGCATTCATGGTAGTTCCTAGGAGTAATAAAAATGCGAAAAAACTTAATTTTGAAAGAGTAAAATTTATCATGAGCATACATTTTAACATAATAATCATTCAAATAAACGAATATTTACGCTTACTATTATAAAAACAATCCTTAAAAAGCATTTATTTTCGATTAAAAGCATTGTTTGAAAATTTGTATTTCTCCAAGTCATCAATTTAGTAATGGTATGCTGTAATTTTTTTTTTAGCACCATGTGGTTATTGTGCTATTCAAAAAGGGTTTTATTAATTAACTATCTTTGAACTGTGATTGTTATTCAAATTTCTTGGTTTAAAAATGTGAGCGGTTTAATGTTGTTGCTTTTTTATTTTAAAATCTACTGCCTTAAATTAAGATCAAGTTTTTATGAATCATGAAAGGATCCACGCAAGACAACAACTAGAAATGCTAGTGATTCCATTTTTGATTTGGTACGTTTTAGAATACCTAATCCTACGATTAAAGTATAATCATGATGATTCTTATAGAAATATAGTATTTGAAAGAGAGGCTTATCTAAATGAAAGTGATTTAGATTATTTAAAAAAGAGAAAGCGGTTTTCTTTTTTAAAATTCTATGGTAAAAAGTATGCATATGAATAGACTTTTTAATTCTCAAAATTCTCTTAATGAGAAGTTTAAATCTTATCGAGATCTAGATATAGAGATAGATATGAAGAGGGATGATTTGTTACATAAGGATGTGTCTGGTAATAAATTACGTAAATTAAAATACAACTTTCTTGAGGCGCAAGTATTAGGACAGGATACCATTCTTACTTATGGCGGTGCTTTTTCTAATCATATAGCGGCTACCGCAGCTGCAGGGAAATTGTTAGGGATTAAAACGATAGGTATTATACGTGGAGAAGAATTAGGAGCAGATCTTAAAAAAACACTCGGAGGAAATGATACTTTATTGCAAGCACATATAGATGGAATGAAATTTCATTTTGTAACGCGGGAGCAATATCGAGATAAAGAAACACATTCTTTTCTTCAAGAAATGAAAGACTTACACGGTAGTTTTTATAATATTCCAGAAGGAGGTACTAATGAGCTGGCTGTAAAGGGTACTCAAGAAATTCTTACAGAAAGCGATAAAAAGTATTATGATATCATTTGTGTAGCTGCAGGAACAGGTGGCACTGCTGCTGGAATCATAAATAGCGTTGCGCCACATCAAAAAGTGATGGTTTTCTCTGCGTTAAAGGGAGATTTTATGCGCTCTGAAATTAAAAAATATACGCATAGAAAAGAATTTAAAGTAATTGATGATATAGCTTTTGGTGGTTATGCAAAGTCAGATGATCGATTGATAGAGTATATGAATATTCGCTTTCGCGAAAGCGGAATACCACTAGAACCTATTTATACTGCAAAAATGATGTATGGCATAGAACAAATGGTGGAGAGTAGCGTTATCAATGGGAAAACTCGTATTTTAGCGATCCATACTGGTGGTTTACAATCTATCACTGGCTATAACAAAGTGTTAGAAAAAAAACGACGTCTCAAGATAAATTATGAAAACCAACTATAGACTGCTTTGCTCTTTAATGGTATTAGTTATACTTCTTACCTCATGTGGGTCAAAAAATAGCATAACAACTAAAAGACCTAAAACGACTACAACATCAAGAACCGCAGATGAAGATAAAGTAACTAGAAATACAAACTCACGTGGTAAGGATAAGGTTGCCAATTATATAAACGACTTTAAGGATATCGCAATTAAGGAAATGAAGCTTTATCAAATACCTGCTAGTATTACACTAGCTCAAGGGGTTTTAGAAAGTGGATCTGGAACAGGAAGACTGGCTGTAGAGGCTAATAATCATTTTGGTATTAAATGTCATGCCAGCTGGACTGGTGGCCGTATTTATCATGATGATGATAAGGATCAAGAATGTTTCCGTACATATAATGATGCGAGTTATTCCTATCGCGATCACTCCTTATTTTTAAAAGATCGTAAAAGATATGCGCAACTTTTTAAACTGGATCAAGACGATTATAAAGGCTGGGCTAGAGGTTTAAGAAAAGCAGGATATGCTACAGATAGTAGGTATCCTCAAAAATTAATAAGTCTTATTGAAAGATATCAATTATATCAATATGATAATATCGCTTTAGGTAAAGCTGTGGATGAAAATCCTAGACTTATAGAAGAGATAAAAGAAAATAATACATCTAGATTTACTAAGCAGCATGTCGTTGTAAAAGGAGATACCTTATATAGTGTCTCAAAGAAATACAATACAACGGTGGATAAACTTAAAAATCTTAATAAATTAAAAAATAACGTATTAAGTATAGGTCAGATACTTATCGTTAAATAATTATACATTTTTCATGTCATTTACATATCAAAGAAGTAGTGCGCTTTTTCAAGAAGCAAAAAAATATATTCCAGGTGGAGTTAACTCTCCAGTGCGTGCCTTTAACGCGGTAGGTGGTGATCCTGTATTTGTAGAGCGTGCAAAAGGTGCTTATTTACAAACGGAAGACGGGCACCAGATTATAGATTATATCGCATCATGGGGACCTATGATTTTAGGCCATGCCTTTGAACCAGTTGTTGAGGCAATTATCAATGCTACAAATAAAGGTACTTCTTATGGTATGCCTACTGCAATTGAGAGTGAAATAGCAAAGCTAGCCGTATCCATGGCGCCTAATGTAGACCAGATAAGAATGGTAAATTCTGGTACCGAGGCCTGTATGAGTGCTGTGCGCCTGGCACGTGGTTATACAGGGCGTGATAAAATCATAAAATTTGCAGGTTGCTATCATGGACACAGTGATTCTTTTTTGATACAAGCTGGTAGTGGTGCGGTTACCTTCGGTAGTCCTAACAGTCCTGGTGTTACTCAAGGAACTGCAAAAGATACGTTACTTGCAGACTTTAATAACTTAGAACAAGTTGCAGATATTTTTAAGCAAAATAAAGGTGAAATAGCCTGTGTAATTATTGAGCCTATTGCTGGTAACATGGGTTGTGTATTACCACAAGACGGTTTCTTAGAAGGTATAAGATCTTTGTGTGATGAGCATGGAGCATTATTTGTTTTTGATGAGGTAATGACTGGTTTTAGACTAGCTCGTGGTGGCGCACAAGAGGTTACTGGTGTAAAAGCTGATATTGTTACTTATGGTAAAGTGATAGGTGGTGGTTTACCAGTAGGTGCATTTGCAGCACGTCAAGAAATTATGAATCATCTAGCACCATTAGGTCCTGTCTACCAGGCAGGTACTTTAAGCGGGAATCCACTAGCTATGAGTGCTGGTCTTGCGATGCTGACTCATTTAAATAATAATCCTGGTGTTTATGATAATCTAGCCGCAAAAACAGAATATTTACATAAAGGAATAGACACCGTACTTTCTGAAAAAGGAATAGATTATAAAATTAACCGTATAGGTTCTATGATGTCTGTTCATTTTACAGATCAAGAAGTGGTTGATTTTGCAAGTGCTGCAACTGGTAATAATGAGTGGTTCAAGAAGTTTTTCCATGGATTATTAGATCGTGGTATTTATTTACCGCCTAGTGCTTTTGAGTCTTATTTTTTAAATGATGCATTGAGTTATGAAGATCTAGATAAGACTATAGAAGCGACTAGGGAAGTTGTTGCTAGTTGGTAAATTTAGATTTCAATTTTTAGTTTTAAAAAAACCACTCTATTTAAGAGTGGTTTTTATGCTTATATAAAATAGCAGCTATTCAGGACTTACTTTACTTTGTAGTAAAGTGAGATGCACCTATAAGTTCTTTTAATTCTGTTTGATAAGTATTTATGATATCGTTTTTCCTACCTGGAGCACAAGTAGCTTCTCTTCCCTTAAAAGCAAGTTGTCTTAGTCTACTTTCTTTAGTAGCAACCATTTTAGTTAATAGGTTACGTTTATTAGTTTTTAATTAAGTAAGATCCATTATTTTGGTCACTTTACTATCGATTTTAGAATTAGAATATTCGACTTTATGAGTAGTTTTTTTCTAATTCTGGTTCTTCTGGGTTTATTTTTAGTTGTGCAAACGTCATAGAGCTGGTAAGAACAGCTACAGTAAATAATATCTTTTTCATGATTGTAGTTTTCCTGTTCCTGAAAATAAGAATTTGTTTGGACAATAAATTAAAAGCTGGAATCGATTAAGAATCCAGCTTTAGTAAAAAAAAAGCAAGGTAATGTGTTGTTAGTAAATTACTTTAAGATTACCAGTTATGATTTTATTTTATTAACGATCTCGTCCTTTCCTGTGTCTACTACCTTTCTTTTTTCCTTTAGATCTTTTGGCCATCATTTGTAGCCATTGTGAATATTGATCTACATTAAGGATGCTTTTCATCTCTCGTTTCATTGCGATATTTTTTTCAAGAGCTGCTTCATGCCTAGCAAATTTCTGTTCTTCAGTGAGTTTTTCTCTGTCTTTTCTTTTTGTTTTATTCAACTTGCGATCTTTCGCTTGAATTAATAATAGTTTTTCAACTTGAGATTGTTGTGTTGAATTTAGATCTAAGGCCAGAGTCATTTTCTTAGATTTTATAGAGGCTATTTGCTCTGGAGTACGGTCTTTTTTCACATCATTGGCATGTGTGAAGCAAGTACTTAAAATAGTTAATAAAAACAATATCTTTTTCATGTGTTTATATTTTAACGTTACCATTCTATGACGTGATATTTTCAATAAGGTTTAATTAAATAACAAAAAAAAGTCATGCACCAGGCATGACTTTGTAATTTTAAAAATGTATAAACTTTTGATAATGTTTATTTTATCAGCAGATTAATCAGTTTTAGTAGATGATTCATCACTAGTCGGTTCTGAATCATTTTTACTGTTATAAGCTTTATTTAATTCTGTGATTACAGTTTCAGTAATGTTACTAGCGTCATTTCCATAAACTAATGCGGCAGAGTTATTTTTACCTAGTACAAAGGAGTAGTTGTTCTTTTTTGCATGTGTTGCAATAAACTCTTCTACGTGAGTATTTAACTCTTTTAAATCTTCATCTAGTTGCTCTTGCATACCTTGCTCTTGAGCCTTCATCTGAGATTCTATCATTTGCCATTTTTGACTAAATGCTATTATCTCAGGATTATTTTGTTGTTGTTGCTGACTTAGTTTACTAAATTTAGCTTGCATAGGTGCAGCTTCCATCTGGTAAGCCCTTCCTAGACTATCTGTTTTCTTTTTAAAATCTTCTTGTTTTTTTATTATTACTGCTTCAAGATCAATTTTTTCTTGGTACTCTGAATAAACTTTTTCACTGTCTACAAATGCTATTTTTTGTGATTCTTGACAAGATGCTGCGCTTATTAAAATAGCTGCTAGAGCGATAATTTTTTTCATTTGTGGTTTTTTAAATTTTGCCAAATGTATTCATATTAATTATTTAAAACAACGGCATAGATCATGATAAAATGTATTTTATTAAAAAACCTTAAAACAGATTGATAAATTTTCAGGTTAGGATTTGATTTAAAAGCTTTAAATAAAATTATCTAACAAAAAAAACCTGCTTATTTATTCAAATCAGCAGGTTTTAAATGGAGTAGTAAAGTTTTAAGTTACTTCTACAAAAAGTCCTTCATCAGTTTTAGAAACCTTTGCGACTTTTTTACCTGTAAGTCCTTTAATAGATTTGTCCCATTTCTTACCGCTTAAACCAGCCTGATCTTTAAGAGCAGATAGTACAATTTTACCAGATTTAGAAAGAAGTTCAAAAACGTGTTTTTCATCTTCGTTAAGTTCTACACTAGTTGTGTTTTCTGGTTTCATTTGAGGGAAGAAAAGCACTTCTTGAATAGAAGGGTTATTTGTAAGATACATGATTAATCTATCCATACCTATACCTAGTCCAGATGTAGGTGGCATTCCATATTCTAGAGCTCTCAAGAAATCTTGATCTATAAACATTGCCTCGTCATCACCACGGTCTGCTAGTTTTAATTGTGCTTCAAAACGTTCTCGTTGATCAATAGGGTCATTTAATTCAGAATATGCATTTGCTATTTCTTTACCACAAACCATTAATTCAAAACGCTCTGTTAATTCTGGATTATCGCGGTGTTGCTTACATAGCGGTGACATTTCTTTAGGGTAGTCTGTGATAAAAGTAGGCTGTATGTACTGTCCTTCACATTTTTCTCCAAAGATCTCATCGATAAGCTTTCCTTTACCCATGGTTGCATCTACTTCTATTCCTTCCCCTTTTGCAAAAGCGAACAACTCTTCTTCACTTTTTCCATGGATATCAAACCCAGTAAAATCAATGATAGACTGGCGCATGGTTACTCTAGGGTAAGGCGCTTTCCATTCTATAGTATGCTCACCAAATTGGCTGGTAGTTGCCCCATTTACTTTTACAGCACAGTTTTCTAATAACTTTTCTGTAAAGTCCATCATCCAGTTGTAGTCCTTATAAGCTACATAGATTTCCATGGCAGTAAACTCTGGATTGTGCGTGCGATCCATTCCTTCATTACGGAAGTTTTTACTGAATTCATAAACACCATCAAAACCACCTACTATAAGTCTCTTTAAATACAACTCATTTGCGATACGCATATAAAGAGGCATGTCTAGAGAGTTGTGGTGTGTTATAAATGGACGTGCAGACGCTCCACCTGGAATAGGTTGTAAAATAGGAGTCTCTACCTCAAAGTATTCACGATCATTAAAGAACGATCGCATTGCGTTAAAAAGTTTAGTTCTTTTTATAAAAACCTCTTTAACGTGTGGGTTTACAGCAAGGTCAGCATAGCGCTGTCTGTAACGCATTTCAGGATCATTAAACTCGTCATACGTCTTTCCTTCAGCATCTGTTTTAGGTAGTGGTAATGGTTTTAAAGATTTACTTAATAAAGTATATTCCTTAATATTAACCGTAATCTCACCTACTTGTGTTTTAAAAAGCTCACCTTTAATACCTATAAAATCTCCTAGGTCCAGTAATTTTTTAAACACGTCATTATACATAGATTTATCATCACCAGGACATATCTCGTCACGGTTGAAATAAACCTGAATACGACCGTCTGCATCTTGAATCTCGCCAAAAGAGGCTTTCCCTTGAATCTTCTTGCGCATTAATCGACCAGCGATTACTACCTGTTTACCTTCCTGAAAATCGGCTTTAATCTTTTTAGACGTATGATCTACCGGATAAAGTGCCGCTGGATAAGGATCTATTCCCATCTCGCGCAGCTTGCCGAGTTTCTCACGGCGTACGATTTCTTGTTCAGAAAGTTGCATAATGTTTATTTGAATTAAGCTTGCAAAGATAACTTGGTATAACCGTGTAACAAAATAGAATTCTGTAAGTCTTTTATATAGGCAGCTCTTATTAACACGACTTTTTTATAATTTGCTAGCCGTTAATATGTACATGGTTGCTTACCATTAATTAAAAGACTTTAAAGTATGAGTATTTGGCGCGTTATTTTGGCCATCATTTTTCCACCACTAGCTGTTATAGGTAAAGGTTGTGGTTCTATCATTATAGTATTCTTGTTAACACTACTAGGCTGGATACCTGGTGTAATTGCTGCATTAATTATTTTGAATAATCCAGATAGGTAAATACTATCTCTTACTATAAGGTAAACTGATTACTTACTTTTACCTTTGCAACATGAATAAGAAAGTAAATTTTCAAGATCTAGGGCGCAAGGATTATAAAGAAACTTGGGACTACCAGGAACATCTCTTTAAAGAAATTCTAGACACAAAAATAAAGAACAGGAGAGAAGATGCAGGTCTAGAGACTCAAAATCATTTACTATTTGTAGAGCATGACCATGTATATACATTAGGTAAAAGTGGCGATCTTGAGAATCTACTGGCAAATGACGGTTTACTTAAAAATATAGGAGCGACCTTTTATAAAATTAATCGAGGCGGTGATATTACCTATCATGGACCTGGCCAGATTACAGGTTATCCCATTTTAGATCTAGAAAATTTCTTTACAGACATCCATAAATACCTGCGCTTTCTAGAAGAGGTATTTATTAAAATACTTGCAGACTATGGTCTTAAGGGAGAACGTAGCGATGGCGAGACTGGAGTATGGCTGGACGTAGGTACTCCATTTGCTCGTAAAATTTGTGCTTTAGGAGTACGTGCTAGCCGCTGGGTGACCATGCATGGCTTTGCTTTTAATGTAAATACTAATTTGGGTTACTTTGATCACATTATCCCTTGTGGCATAGAAGATAAGGCTGTTACTTCTCTCGCGGTAGAATTAAAACGAGAGGTGGATATGGATGAGATTAAGGAAAAGATCAAGACCTATTTTGTAGAATTGTTTGAAGCTCATATAGTAGAGAATTGATTTTTTAATTCCGCTTTCGCGAAAGCGGAATAGTGAAAATAGTATGTAACTAATTTAATAACAGATAGTTGTTATTGTGTGAATTTCTTATTTAGAATAATTCCATATAGTAAACTTATACGAATCAGGCTTGCTATAAGAAATAACAATTGATAAAAAACATCCTTATGTTTATTTAATCTAAATAAGGGTTTTAAATTTGCACTCGAATTTGAAACTCTATTTATATTTAATCTAAATAAATGAAAAGGATATTTTTATTTCTTGCTAGCGCTCTTATTTTTAATGTATCGATTGCACAAAATAAAACGGTAAATGATACCGTTCAAAGTTTACAAGTCATTCATTTAAAGCCTAATTCTATATTAGGAAGTAAGTTTGAGGCGCAAAATAGAACAGGCTCCTCTTACTATATGTCGCAAAGAGATCTTACTAAGTTTAATTATACAGACGTAAATAGAGCCCTGCTTTCTATTCCAGGAGTAAACATTACAGAAGAAGATGGTTATGGGTTAAGACCTAATATTTCATTAAGAGGTACACAGGCAGAGCGTTCTTCAAAAATTACTCTTATGGAAGATGGAGTCCTTATCGCACCAGCACCATACTCAGCTCCAGCGGCTTATTATTTTCCTAATGTGGCACGTATGGAAGCCATAGAAGTATTAAAAGGTAGTAGCCAGGTGCAATACGGACCTTTTACCACTGGTGGTGCTATTAATTTTGTTTCTAGTTCTATACCTAGTAATTTAAAAGGTTATGCCAGAATGAATGTCGGGAATTACAATTCTAGACAGACAGAATTGCGCATAGGAGATAGTGGTGAGCAATGGGGCTACGTTGCAGAATTTTTAAATTTTAATAGTGATGGTTTTAAAGACCTCGATGGTGGTGGGAATACTGGTTTTGACCGTAATGATTACAGCGCAAAACTGAGTTACCGTTCTAAAGCTAGTGCAAAAATACAGCAGTCCTTAACCTTAAAATTGCAGTACAGTGAAGGACTTGATAATGAAACCTATTTAGGACTTACAGACGAAGATTTTGAAACAAATCCATATAGAAGATATCTAGCAAGTGCTGCAGATAATATAACTACAGAACATGACCAAATCCAGCTGACTCATATCATTAAACCAGCTCAAAATATAACTATTCAGACTACAGCTTACTCTAATAACTTTAAAAGAAACTGGTACAAACTAGATTATGTAGATACTGGAAATGGAAAGGTAAAAATCAACAGATTACTTGAAGATCCTACTACTTTTACTACGGAGTATGCTGCTGTAGCAAATGGCGCAGATACTGCAGAAGATGTTTTTGGAGTTAAAGCAAATAATAGAGTATATTATTCTAGAGGAATACAAACTAAGGCAAATTTTAAATTTGGTACAGATGTTTTAAGCGATCTAGAAATAGGAATGCGTTACCACACAGATCAAGAAGACCGTTATCAATGGGTAGATTTGTACGGTGTTGAAAATGGAAACCTGGCTCTAACATCACCAGCTACCAGAGGTACAGACGCAAATCGTATTTCTGATGCGCAGGCAATTGCTTTACACGCTCTTTATAAAGTCAACTTTGGTAAATTAACTTTAACTCCAGGATTGCGATATGAAGATATTACCTTAACTCGAGATAATTATGGAAGCAGTGATCCAGATCGTACAGGAGTAAATTTAAGTTCTCGTGAAAATTCTGTAAATGTATTTATTCCAGGAATAGGAGCAAACTACCGCATCAATAACTTATGGTCATTTTTTGGTGGACTTCATAAAGGATTCTCGCCTCCAGGAAGCGCACCAGACGTAGATGCAGAAGAAAGTATTAACTACGAACTAGGATCTCGTTTTCTTTTAGGCGGTTTAAGAGGAGAAACAACCGTATTCTTTAATGATTACAGTAATCTATTAGGAAGTGACCTCGCAGCTGGTGGCGGTGGCGGTACTACAGATATGTTTAATGCTGGTGAGGTGAACGTGGCTGGTATAGAAGTAAGCTTCTCTTATGATTTACTTGCTAACAACAGCAAGTGGTCAGTACCATTAACGTTTAATTATACACATACACAAACAGAATTCCAAAACGCTTTTGATAGCGATGTATATGGAGAAGTAGTGGTAGGAGACAAAATCCCTTACATTGCAGAAAATCAATGGAATTTCCTTGCAGGATTATCGCATGCAAAGTTTGATATTAATGCAAATGCAAGATTTGTAGGAGAAATGAGAACTGTTGCAGGAAAGGGAAGTATAGCAGCAAGTGAGCGTGTAGACCGCAACTTCTTAGTCGATGTATCTGGAAGATATCATTTCAATAAGAATCTAACTGGAACAGTAAACGTGATTAATGTTTTTGATAATGAGTATGCGGTTTCAAGACAACCAGCTGGTTTAAGACCTGGACATCCTTTTGGTATCAATGCTGGTTTGATTGCTAGGTTTTAATTTTTTGTTCTTAAAGAACTGTTTACCTTTATCTCAAAATTAATAAGACATGGGAAAATTTGAAATTTATAAAAATAAGTCAGGCGAGTACCGCTTTAGATTAAAAGCATCTAACGGTCAGACCATTCTTGCTAGCGAAGGTTACACTACCAAAGCTGCTCGTGATAATGGAATTGAATCGGTACGTAAAAATTCTCAAGACGAGAACCGCTTTGTAAATGGAGTCAGTAAATCAGACCAGCCGTATTTTAACCTAACTGCAACTAACGGTCAGGTAATAGGTAAAAGCGAGATGTATAAATCTATAGCTGCTAGAGATAACGGAATCGAGAGCGTTATGAAAAATGCACCAGATGCTGAGGTAGTAGAATCATAAGCTATGACTTTCTCCACATTAAAAACCCCTTTTTCATTACCTTGAAGAGGGGTTTTTAATTTCTCAAGTCATTGTATAAAGCTTTTAGGCAATAAGTTTTCATTCTCCAACCCTAAAGGAAGTGAAAACTTTACACAATTATTTACTAAGTTACTTTTTTAGTTTTCAAGTTCAAGATTGAATTTTAAAGAAATAGCACCCTTATGGGCTGGGGAAAAGGTTTCGTTTTTTCTAGCCATTTCATGCAGGCTTAACAATCTTTAATTTCTTGAGTGTTTTAAATCTGTAAGTTAATATTCAAATATTTCGATATCTAAATCTATTTTCTGTGGCGACACATTATAAGTTAGACCATCCTATTTTTCCTTTCAATTTCAATTTCATTTCCTCGCCTTCAATTCAAACAGCGTAGGATACAATCCATCCTTTATATAATAAAGACTATCTTCTCGTTTTTCCATATTAGGAAATACGTCGTAAGGACTGCCGTCATGCTCAGCAAAGAGCTCTATGGTTAATCCTGCTTCTATTAAGGATTGGATAACCTCGCTCAAAGAATGATTCCAGCCGTATTCTTTAGAAATCATCTCAGATTTTTGGTCAGCATAGGTGCCTGGGTACTCTTCATAAATAGCTTCATTTTGTGCATAATGATATTTTAAAGAAGGCTCTTCTTCTATATAGTCTATCATCCATGGTATGGGATGAAATTCCACTGAGTAAAAAATGCCTCCACTTTTTAAACGTTCTGCAATCATTTGTGCCCATGGTTTTAAATCGGGCAGCCAGCCTATAGTTCCATAACTAGCAAATACTATATCAAATTGCTCTTTCACAAAATCTGAGGTGTCTAGCACGTTGCAACACACAAATTTTGCAGGTAGTTCTAATTCGGCACTCAGTAGTCTAGCTCTATCGATAGCTTTGTCAGATAAGTCCACGGCGGTAACTATAGCACCTTTATTTACCCAGCTCAAGGAGTCTTGTCCAAAATGGCATTGTAAATGAAGCAAACTTTTACCGGTCACATCTCCTAGAGCATTTAATTCATAAGAGTTTAATGAGTTTCTCGCTTTCGCGAAAGCGTGCCTATCATAAAAATCACTCTCATAATGGACATCAGTTTTAATATTCCAAGTCTCTTTATTTAATGCAAACGCTTTATCTAAATCCATTGTTAAATTATTTAACCTCAGTTAAGTAAAAATAAAACAAAGGATCGACATAAGGTGTGTTTAACTATTGTTATTTACGTAATTTTAGGTACATATTTTTTTTAAAATGCAAATTATTTAAAATTTTAATAGATTAAATGCATATTCATTCATAATGTTCCTAATTTTAAAATAATTCATTAAACAGCTCTAAATCAATATGTTGGTATTGATGCCGATCCTAAATGTTAAGAAAACAATAAATTAATGTTCATAAATCTATCGTATTACCAGTTATATGTTTTATCTAGAGATTCTAAATAACCTTAAACTTTAAAAGATGAAAAACATTACTCAATGTATGTTCGTGTCGTTTGTCGCTTTATTTTGCTTTTCTACGGTTGCTCAGACTCAAAAAGAGAGAGATGTAATCACAAGTCGCATGGATTTACCGGCCTTAAAAACTTTAGAACAGCGTTTCAAGGCACATTTTCAACAGGAGAAACGAGAGGCGCTAGACTATGCTCGTGCAAATAATTTACTAGTTAGAAAAACATTAAAAGACGGTACTTTATTAGAAATACAGCGCATAGAACGCGGTACCCCTATATATTACAGTACAAGTAATGTAGCAGCAGCAAAATCTACTCGTGCAAATTTTCTTCATAACGGTGGTGGTCTAGGACTTAACCTAGAAGGACAAAATATGACCGGTTATATCTGGGATGGAGGTCTAGCTAGAGCTTCTCACCAAGAATATGATGGACCTGGTGGATCTAACCGTTTTAGTATAGGAGATAATTCTACAACGCTTAATTTTCATGCCGCTCACGTAACGGGAACGGTAATTGCTTATGGTGCGCAAGCAAACGCAAAAGGTATGGCTCCTAAAGCAAATGCTGTAGGCCATGACTGGAATAATGACAAGGCAGAGGTTACTGCACAAGTGGCAAATGGTATGCTTTTATCTAACCACTCTTATGGGTATGCAGCAAGGGATCGATTTGGTAGTCCTCAATTACCAGATTATTTCTTTGGTGGTTATATAGCCGAATCTAGAGATTGGGATGAAATTATGTTTAACGCTCCTTATTATATGATGGTAAAGGCTGCTGGAAATGATGGAAATGATAATACGGTAAATCCAGCTCCTTTGAATGGTAACTCTTCTTATGATAAACTATCAGGGACTTCTGTGGCCAAAAATAACTTAGTTATTGCAAACGCACAAGACGCCAGTATCAATGGAGATGGAACACTTAATTCTGTAGCTATTAATTCTAGTAGTAGTGAAGGTCCTACAGATGATTTACGTATCAAACCAGATCTAACAGGTAATGGTACTAATGTATATTCTACCTATGAGTCTAGTGATACAGCTTATAATAGTATTACAGGTACTTCTATGGCTTCTCCTAATGTTATGGGGTCTTTACTCTTGTTACAGCAACATTACAATAATTTAAATGGTTCTTATATGAGAGCAGCTACTCTCAAAGGGCTCGCTCTTCATACAGCAGATGATGCCGGACCTGTTGGTCCTGACGCTATTTGGGGATGGGGATTAATGAATACTAAAAAAGCTGCAGAATCTATTACTGCAAACGGTAACGGATCTACTATAACAGAATTAACTTTAACTTCTGGGCAGTCGTATACTATTAATGTAAACGCTAGTGGCTTAGAAGATCTTGTAGCTTCTATTTCTTGGACAGATCGCCCTGGTACAGCCACTACAACTGCAAATAGCAGCACAGCGAGACTGGTTAATGACTTAGACATTAGAGTAACTAAATCGGGAACGACATATACACCATGGAGATTAACAGGTGTAACGACTAATGGACTAGGCGATAATTCTCGTGATCCATTTGAAAGAATTGAAGTAGGTAATGCCTCTGGAACATATACCATCACCGTTACAAATAAAGGTACACTAGTAGGTGGAAGCCAGAATTATTCTTTAATTGTTACTGGAATAGCTGCACAAGCACCAGTTTGTAACGCAACAACTCCTTCTGGTCTTAATTCTACAGGTGCCAGTAGTACAGATGCATCTCTTGCATGGAACGCTGTAACGGGAACGTCTTATGAAGTACGCTTTCGTAAAAGCGGTACAACAGCATGGACTACAAGAACAGCAACAACAACTAGTGCAACTCTTATAGGTCTTACTGCTTCTACAGTATACCAGGCGCAGGTGCGTAGCGTGTGTCCAGATGCATCAACTAGTGGCTACAGCAGTACATTAAGTTTCTCAACCACGGGAGTTCAATATTGTGCGGCAAACGGTAATAGTACCAATGATGAATTCATATCCAGAGTAACTTTTAATACCATCGATCAGGCTAGTACAGCTGGTACCGGTGGTTATACAAATTTCACTTCTGTTAGTACAACTGTTTCTAAAGGAACAAGCTACAACATAGCAGTGACTCCTAGATGGACTGGGACTTTATATAATGAGGGTTATGCCGCATGGATCGATTTTAATCAGGACGGCGATTTTGATGACGCTGGTGAATTAGTGTGGAGTGCAGCCGCTTCTCAAACTACTCCGGCAACTGGATCTATATCAATTCCTGCAGGTGCCTCTTCTGGTACAACACGTATGAGAGTAGCAATGCGATATAACGCTATTCCTAGTTCTTGTGGTAGTTTTGATTATGGAGAAGTAGAAGATTATACGGTAAATATCACTGCAACAGCTGCAGATACTACCGCACCTACCGTACCTACTAGCTTAGTTATAAGTGCGGTAACTCAAAATACTGCGACAGCTAGTTGGGTAGCTTCTACAGATAATGTAGCTGTAGTAAGTTATGATGTTTATATGGATGGTTCCTTGCTAGGTACCATAGCTGGTACAACAGCAAATTTAACGGGACTTACTGCTTCTACAAGTTATGTTATTAGAGTAAGAGCAAAAGATGAAGCTGGAAACAATAGTGCTCAAAGTACCGCGGTAAGCTTTACCACGCAAGCTGTGCCATCTTCAGGATGTACTAATGCGGTAGCAATTCCTTATACTGAAGGTTTTGAATCAGGACTTGGAGCTTGGTCTCAAGGTACAGGAGATGACTTTGACTGGACGAGACGTTCTGGAGGTACACCTTCAAATAATACAGGTCCTTCTAGTGCCAGCGCAGGGAATTTTTACATGTATCTAGAAGCATCTGCTCCTAACAATACATCAAAAACAACCTATCTAGATTCACCATGTTTTGATTTGTCTGGTACAACTGAAGCTTCTTTCAGTTTTAAATATCACATGTACGGTTCTAGATTAATGGGTGGTTTAACACTACAAGCGAGCACTAATAATGGAATTTCCTGGACAAGTCTTTGGTCAGAATCAGGTAATCAAGGCAACTCATGGCAAGAGGCGGCTGTTGATATCTCAACATACGTTGGTGGATCAGTTAAATTTAGATTTGTGGGTACGACTACTAACCAGTGGCAAGGAGATATTGCAATAGACGCTATCAACTTGGTTAGTACAGAGGTAGCAAATAATGCTTACAGTAATGCCACAGTTGTAACTTCTTCTAACATTACGATATATCCTAACCCAGTTAAGGAAGGATTATTGTTTATTTCTTCTAATCAGAAGGAAATGGAATATGCGATATATAATCTACAAGGTCAAACCGTAATAAAAGGAAATACAGATAAAGAAGTGGATGTAGATGTCTTGAAATCTGGAATATATCTTATTGAGATAAAGACGGCTAATCAAACAGTAGTAAAAAGATTCATTGTTGAATAAATAAAGAAAATTATTTTTTTTTAAATCGTCTTGTTTAAAGCAAGGCGATTTTTTTTATGCCATAATTTCTAGTGCTTTTCTAATAGATTTCATTTTGTTTAACTATTTTATTAAAATTTTAAACGTAATTTTGAACTATATGAAACATATTACTTCTCAAGATTTAACGCAACTCGATAGATTCTATCGAGGTAATTTGATTAATAGCGTTACCGGCTTTAAAAGTGCAAATTTACTTGCTACACGATCTAAAAACGGAGTGGATAACGTTGCTATTTTCAGCAGTGTAACTCATATAGGTAGTGATCCTGCAATGTTCAGTTTTGTGCAACGACCGTTAGGTCATGGAGTCGGTCATACTTATATGAATCTTAAAGAAACTGGAAAGATAACGTTGAATCACATCAATCTGGAAATAGTAAATAAAGCACATCAATCCAGTTCAAAATACTCAGAATCTACTTCAGAGTTTGAAGAATTAGGTATTAAAAAATTACAACGACATGGTTTTACTGCGCCATTTGTAAAGAATGCTACCATTCAAGTGGCTGCAGATTATGTAAATGAATATTATCTAGAAGAAAATAAATGTATTCTAGTGATTTGTAAAATTACAGATGTATTTTTTCTTGAAGAAATTCAACATGAAGACGGCTGGTTAAATCTCGAGAAAGCTAGAACTGTAGCTATAAATGGTCTAGATGGCTACGCGTCTGCTAGAGTAGAAAAAAGATTAACCTATGCTAAAGTGGATCAACCTTTAAAAGAAATTAACTTTTAAAGGAGAATTGTTAATGAAACAAAAAGCAAGAAATCAACACAATTTACCTAGTAAAATATGTCCCATCTGTGAGCGAGAATTTACCTGGCGCAAAAAATGGGAGAAGAACTGGGAAACAGTAAATTATTGCAGTAAAAAATGTAGCTTTAATAAGTGATTTATTAATATGTCGATGATGTAAAAAAATACATTGAGATAGAATTTAACTAAGCCGCCCTGGGAAGGCTTGACAGGTAAGAAAGATTTGAAATCCAAATATTTCTTTTGAGTTTAAATTTAAGTTTAGATTTTAATTTATACCATATGAACAACCTAGTTTGGTTTAGAAACGACTTAAGAATACAAGATAATCAAAGTTTAAAAGCTGCTTGTGAGAATGATGGTGCGGTGATAGGCGTTTATTTCTTTGATCCTAATTTTTACGAGAACAGTGAATTTGATCTAGATATAGAGTTGCCATTTGGTAGGACAGGTAAGTATAGAGCGCAATTTATAAGAGAAGCCGTAGAAGATCTGAGAGCCAATTTAGAGAAATACAATATTCCTTTATTAGTTTTTCATGCATCGCCTGCTCAAGTTATTCCAGATTTAATCGTTAAGCTAGATATTAAAAACATCTATTTACAAAAAGAATGGACTCGAGATGAATTGCGACAGGAAGAAGATCTAGGCAAATCAATAGATGAAGCAGGACTTAAAAATCAAATAAAAAGCCATCGTGTATATGATCAGTTCTTATTTCATCCTGAAGATGTTCCTTTTGAGAACTGGAATCAAATTCCACGTGTTTTTACTGAATTCCGCAAAAAATGTGAGAAGCAGTCTAAGGTTAGGGAACTAGTGGACATCACTGGATATATTCAAGCGATACCACAAACTCAAGAAACTCAAATACCTACTTTAAAAGAATTAGGGCTAGAAGATTTTAAAAAAGATACTCGTAGTGCTTTTCCATGGGAAGGTGGCGAGACTGCTGTATGGAAACGACTGGATCATTATTTCTGGCAGACTAAAAAACTTCAATACTATAAAAAGACTAGAAATGGACTTCTAGGTATCGATTACAGCAGCAAATTTAGCGCATGGTTAGCGATAGGTTGTATATCTGCACGACAGATTTATCACGAAGTACAGCGATTTGAAAAAGAGATCAAGAAGAACCAAGATACCTATTGGTTAATCTTTGAATTGATATGGAGAGATTTTTTCAAGTTTGTATCACTCAAACATGAAAGCAAGATTTTCATGTTAGGTGGGATTTTACAAAAGGAGTATGAATGGAAATCTAGTTTACGTGAACTAGATAAATGGATTAATGGTTCTACTCATGAGGCATTTGTTAATGCAAATATGAAAGAGCTATCCACTACAGGATGGATGAGTAATCGCGGTAGGCAAAATGTCGCCAGCTACTGGTCCATGCACACAGAACAAGACTGGAGAATAGGAGCAGCATATTTTGAACACATACTTATAGATTATGACGTACATTCTAATTATGGTAACTGGATGTATAACAGCGGTGTAGGAAATGACCCTAGAAACAGAACATTTAATATCCAGTTGCAAGCGAGCCGTTATGATAGTGATGGGAAATTTCAACGACTGTGGTTGCAAGAAGGTTTATTTTAAAATTGAAATGATAACAGGACTTGAAGTTAGAATTGCATAAAATATACTAGGTCGAGCGATAGTCGAGATCGTTTTTTAATACGATAAAACTTGAACTCAACTCACAACTCACTCAAAATGATTGAATCATAGTTATCGAGTTTAATGATCTTTTAAATTTAGGTCTTGATTTAAGCTTAAGTTTAAAACCTTGATGTATAGTAGATCAGTGCAGTTTTGTAATGGCTGGACCAACAAAATTAATAGAGAATCAACCATGAAAACACTACGATTAATATTAGGAGATCAATTGAATCACCAGCACTCTTGGTTTCAAGAAGATCAAGAACATGTGATTTATTTCATGGCAGAGATGCGTCAGGAAACAGATTATGTAACGCACCATATTCAGAAAGTGGTTGCATTTTTTATGGCGATGCGTGGTTTTAATGAGTGGATCAATAAACGTGGCTGGCACAGTGTTTATTATCAATTAGATCATAAAGACAATACTCAGGATTTAATAGAAAATTTAAAACAGCTTATTAAAGAACATAAGATTGAAAAATTTGAATACCTCGCACCAGATGAGTGGCGACTGGACCAGCAATTACGTGATTTTTGCAAATCCATAGAAATAGAATGGCAAGGTTATGACACTGAGCATTTTTTAACCAAAAGAAAAGATGTAGAGAAATTCTTTGAAGGGAAAAAGCGCTGGACTATGGAATATTTCTATCGCGATATGCGCAAGAAGTACGACATCATGATAGAAGGCGATAAAGAACCAGAAGGTGGTAAATGGAATTACGACCAGAGCAATCGCAAAAAATGGGACGAGAAAACTACCATACCACATGAAAGAGGTTTTAGAAAAGAAGTAATTGAAATAACAGATTTACTAGAAAAAGAAGGAGTTAAAACCATAGGTCGCATAAATTCTAATGATTTTAACTGGCCTACAACTAGGCAAGATGGTCTGGACGTTTTAAACTATTTCTGTGAGCACTTATTAATTCATTTTGGAGATTTTCAAGATGCTATGCATACTGATCAAGAGTATCTATTTCATTCTAGGTTAAGCTTTGCGATGAATTGTAAACTACTTTCACCACTCGAGGTAATTAAGACTGTTTTATCTCGCTTTCGCGAAAGCGGAACACCACAAATAGATATCTCACAAGTAGAAGGTTTCATAAGGCAAATTCTAGGCTGGCGAGAATACATGCGTGGGATGTACTGGAGTCATATGCCTGGATATCAAACTAAGAATAAGTTAGAGAATAGAAATAAACTTCCAGATTTTTATTGGACTGGTGAGACTAAGATGAACTGTTTAAAAAACTCCATTAATAATTCATTAGATAATGCCTATGCGCATCACATACAGCGATTAATGGTAACTGGTAATTATGCCCTGCTCACCATGACTGATCCTAGTTATGTGGACCAGTGGTATCTAGGAATTTACATAGACGCCATAGAATGGGTAGAAATCACTAACACGAGAGGTATGTCACAATGGGCAGATGGTGGTCTGGTAGCAACAAAGCCTTACGTGTCTAGCGGTAGTTATATCAATAAAATGAGCAATTACTGTAAAGGTTGTGCTTATAAAGTTTCTAAAAAAAAGGCTGAAGAAGGTGCCTGTCCTTTTAATTCTCTGTATTGGAATTTTCTTGAAGAGAAAAAAGAACATTTTAAAGGGAATCAACGTATGAATATGATGATGGCTTTACTTAAAAAAATGGATCCAGAATTATTGAAGAAACACCAGACACGTGCACAAGATGTGATGGCTTATCCAGAGAAGTATTAAGGTGTAATTCTTATCTTTTTTTATAAAAATAATTTTAATATCTATAATAGAGCCATTTAATTATGAATACCTTACGATAATTTGTTAAATTATGGTGAATTGCTATTTAGTTAACAACAATAGCCTCAGACTATTCCTACATTTGTATCGAACCAATAAAAAAGAAATATTATGAGAAGTATACTTTGGCTAGTAGCAGTAATTTGTGTAATCATTTGGGTACTAGGTCTAGTAGGCATAGGCGGCGGAATGGGAGAGAGTGGATTAATTCACATTTTACTAGTAATTGCTGTAATCGTTGTACTAATAAATATTATTTCAGGTAGAAAGCCTCTATAATAACAACTTAAATTAACCTAACTAAACTAAATTATTATGATCAAGAAATTTGTGATTATCACAATAGCAGCAATGTTCACATTAGGAACGGTAAGCTGTAGAGAAGAAAAAACATTAGGGGATAAGGTAGAAGATGTCGCTGATGATGTAGAAGATGCAGTAGATTAATTTTTTACCGCTATAAATTTAAAAAACCGCTCTGTAAAGAGCGGTTTTTTTATGCAATAAATCTATTCATTATATTAAACTAGATAAATAAGGCTATTATCTATCTAGTAACTAGTTAAAATTACTCTACTTCAAAAGTAAAAGCAACCTCAACGTCTGACTCACCACCTGCACTAGATAGGGTACCATCATTAGGTTTTGTAGGCTCGTGACGTAATACTACATTAAGTACACCAGTACCTATAGCGCCAGTTTGGAACGTAGTCTGTACACCTAATGGGTTACCGTTAGAATCTACATCTATTTTTGCAATACTAACATCGCTAAGAGTAGAGATATAGAAAACCTCATGCTCATTTGCTTCTTCAATAACCTCTTCAGTAATATTTTCTGACGGTGCTATAGATTCATTAAGAAAACGCACCGTACCATCATAAGTAGCATTTGCATTTAAAGGACCAGTGATAGTAATTACAGGTGCATTAGGTCCATCTCCATCACTATCAACAGATTTGAATAAAACAACATCAGTACCATCTGTTTGATTAGTAAGTTCTAATTCTACAGTGGTAATAAGTTCTTCTTCATTGATGATTGTAACGCCATCATCGTCAGAACATGATGCGATAGAAAGTAATGCTACTGCGGCTAGAATTTGGATTGAATTTTTCATTGTTTTCATTGGTTTTAATTTAAAAGTTATAAAGGATTTGTAATTGAATATCTCTACCTACGTCGTCTGCATAAAAACGCTGTCGGTTTAGATAATTTCTGTATTCTGTATTGAATAGGTTGTTTATGGTTAGATTTATTTTGGTATTCGCTTTCGCGAAAGCGTAACTTAAACCAGCATTCCATAGATTATAAGAATCTGGTGTGCTAGAAATATCTACAATAGAGGTTATTAATTCTCCTTGATCATTAGGAATACTTACTTCGTAATTGTTATCAGGAAAACGATTTTGCTTAAACACCAACTGGTTAGAAATCTTAAAATCTAGATTTTGTACTATTGCGTTGTGCCATGTAAGCTGGTTTTGCCATTGTGCAGGTGGCATGTCTATAAGTGGCAGGTCATTATTAGAATCTGTACCATGGATATAAGAGAAGTTAGAATTAAGGCTTATTAATTTTACTGTATCATAAATAGGTTCATTAGAATTTACATTCATATCTACAGATTTCTTTTTAATCCAAAAATCATAGGTCGCACTAGCATCTATTCCATACAGTCTTGCATCTATCTGTTCATATTGATACACAGGGAATGCGCCGCGAGTAGTGATCTCTAGTCCAGTAGGTATAAGTTGAACATAATCATTAATTAAGTTCACGTATGGATTAATCTCAAAGTCTAGTTTACCTACATTACCGTGTAAAGTGGTATTGATTTTAAAGGATTGTTCTTTCTTTAAATCTAATCTTCCCAATTCTATGGTAGCAAGCGCATGATGCAATCCATCGCTGAATAATTCACTAGGGTTAGGCGCGCGATTTGCGGTACTTAAATTGATAGCAAGATCATAATGATCATCAAATAAATACTTTGCGCCTGCTGTAAAAGCAAATAGATGGTAGTTAAATTTAGGATTAGTTAAAATTTGATTTCCTTGTTCATTTATTTCAAATTCAGGAAATTGTTGATCATAGCCTAAGTTTTCCCAGCGGCTTTGTAGGTAAAATTTTTCGGCGTCTATTTTATAGAAGTCATAACGTAATCCAGCATCTAGGATCCAATTTTCTGAAGGAAGATGAGTAACACTAACAAATGCTCCTGCCTTGTTAGCGTTATAATCTGGTATTAATCTTCTTACTCCTGTGGAAGAATCTGGACTGTTTACCTGATTCATGTAATCTATACCTACTTCATACGTAGTTTTTTCAAATCGATCAATTAATCCATATAGACTCACATTTTGAGTTTGTAGATTTATATCTAAAGATGCTCGACCTGCGTTATCACCACGTCTTATGTCAAATTCTTTACGGTTATTAAATTGAAATGAGTAGTCTAAACTTAATTTACCTAAACCGGTAAATCTTTTAAAAGCATTAAGTTGTAAACCATGATGTGCAACTTCTTGTTTAGGTACATTTATATCATGTGTGAAATCATTAATGATAGATGGTTGTCCTGAGTTGATGCTGCGTACCAGATCACTTGCGTTACCTATATGAGAGGCTCTTAATATTCCTAATTCTGTGTTGTAAAAAGAGTATTTTAAACTAGCACCATATTCAAATTTTTTAAAACCCAAAGCTAAATTTGCAGCAGCTGTCTCACTACCAGTATTACTTAGTACATAATTAGGCGCGTCATAATCACCTAGTTTTTTATAAGTTAGGGTTGCTTGCTGGTACCATCCCGACTGTCGATAATTATTTACTGTAGTGGTTGCAGTACCACCGCGACCATTAGTCTGACCTTGTAGAATCACGTGACCATTTAGAGTGTCATTAGATATAATGCGGTTAGGTTCTATAAGAATAGTACCGCCTATAGCGTCACCACCATATCGCAAGGCACTAGCGCCTTTTATCACTTGTATGCTACTAGCGGTATTCACATCTATATTAGGTGCGTGCTCGATACCCCATTCTTGATCTTGCTGTCGCAAGCCATCGTTAACAATTGCGACGCGGCTGCCGTAAAGTCCATGAACTATAGGTTTTACAACGCTGTTTCCAGTTTTTAAAGAGCTGACACCAGCGACCGTAGAAAGTGCATCGCCTAGTGTGGCGCCACTATAGGATACGATGGTTTCTTTATTTATTCTGGTGCTAGATTGTGTGCTAGCATGATTATCATGCACGTCTGCAATTACTTTTACTTGTTCTAGATCATTGACATGATGTTCTAGAGCCATGTTTAAAGTTTTGTTTTCAGTTACATCAATAGATAGTTTTTTAACCTCACAATCAAAGTGAGATACGCTTAATTCATAACTACCTGGACATAAATCTGATATGAAATAAGATCCGTCACTTGTAGAGGTATAAGTTTTTTGTAGTTGGACTACATAGATTTGTGCTAGGCTCAAAGGTTGTGAATCGTGAAAATCTATGATTTTTCCTTTGAGCACAAGATCGCAATCTTGTGCATTTGTGTAACAAAAGCTTATAAATAAAGCTATTGCCACGAGTTGTTTCGTAAACATTAGGGGTATTTAAATTACTATTTTATGTAAGGACCTAGGTCCTTTTAAGATATTTAAATAGTGTAAGGCGGTGGCCTGGTAGTGTGGATGGTAGGCTGAGAGTCGGTTTTTGCAAACACGATATCTACTACTATGCTTTCTGTAAAAGGAGTAATTTCTAAAACCTGAAAATCTACCGGAGACGATAGATCAAAAGATTGTGACTGAAAGTCATGAGCGACTATACAAATCGCACACTCCTGCTCATGGTCATCATGAGAAAATTCATGAACCACAGAAAGTTGTGCTACAGTAAAAAGTAGCAACAGCAAAGAGGCTATTATGGATTTATAATTAGTCAAGGGACGAAGGTAAACTATGTTTTGTTAAAAAAAAATTAAGAGGACAAAAAAGACGGATTAGGTAATTTTTTTAATATTTCAAATTCATTGGCAATTATTCTTTCAAATAAAAAGCTACTACACAAACACTTGCTAGTGTGTTGTTTAAATAGGGAGCAATGTTACCGCAAGTTTTACGTTACTTAATTCTAGTCTAGATCGCTGGGATGGTAAGGGTACAGTGGCTTTTAAAAGTTCTTGTAATAGATGTTGTGGCACTGATGATGTGCAAACCACCACTAGTGTCATAGTGATAGTAGAAGCACTGTTGTCCTCTTACAAATCATTAACGGTAACATCTCCATATTTCATTAGGTGGATATTATTATGCTATGTCAGCCCTTGTTATTGATACTATCGTTGTATGAAAGATGTTGAAAGCAAGGAGATGGAGATAGTGTAAATAACATTATGATTTATAAGAATTTACATAATAATCTCAATTATGATCTTTAAAAAGGTCAAAGGCTATGATCTTTTTAACGATATTCAATTAACAGACTCTAAAAATAAATCTTTAAGGGTTTGTTTACAGGTACTAGGAAAATATTTCAAATGATAGAGTTTTACAGAAAGAAGTTCCAAACTAAACCAAAACGTATTGTAAAGTCTCGATATGGATTACGTGGTGCACTAAAATAATCGGTGTTACTTGCAAAAAGTTGATTAGCGTGTTCTAACTTAAAGAAGATCCTGGTCTGTTTTACTTTTGCGTTAACAAATAAGTCTACCATAGGAAAACCGCCTAATTTATCTGTGTTTTGACTGTAGAATTCACCTAGGACAGGATCATAACCATCCATGAAGTATTTAGTAAAGTATTTTGCTGTGATACCAGTTTGAAGTAATAGAGCATTTTTAAACAATCTGTTTTTATAATAAAAAGTGCTGCGAGCTGTAAAATCTGGGACATTAATTAAGTCGCCAGTCTGTGTGACGTTTTGATACATGATGGTATTATCTAGTCCGTATTTTCTTAAAAATTTAATGTCCTTATTAACTTTAATTTTTAAATATGTGATATCTCCACTAGTTTGTACTGGTGTTGCGTTGTAACCAGTAATAGTACCGTCTGTATCTGTTATTTCTGTTTGTGAGAAATATGCATGGTCTTGAATGGTAGTAAAGGTTACCTGAGCATTTATAAATTTATCAGAGTTGATTTTAAAGTTAAGTTCTTGTTTTTTTAAGTTGTTAAAATTGTTTTGCCAGTTGTAATTGATATAATCACTTTGATGAAGTGTGTAAATAAAATCTGGAGCTCTGGAACTTATAGCAATTCCAGCTTTTACATCAAAATCTTTGAATTTATATGAAGCCTGACCGTTTATAAACTGACCGTCTAGGTCACCAGCTATATTAACACCACCATTTGCTGTAATATCAAATTTACCGATACGTTTTCTAAACTCTGCTTTAAATTGATAAAGTTCGCCTATTAATCTGTTATTGATAACGCCACTGTTTTGATTTATCAATCGGTCATAACCATAGTTGTATTTGTGTCTAGCCACACCGGCTTTGTAGTAACCTAATAAATGATGTTCATAAGAGGCACCAGCCTCTATCATTCCTTCTTCGAGATCTGTTTTGTCTTCAAGATTTGTAGTTATGTAGGATTCTCCTAGAAACTCTTCGTCGGCAGTGTCTTGAGAATATCTATAGAATTTATCTTCATAGAAGGCTTTGTTGTAGATGCGGCCGCTGTAATAAGAGGTACTGTCTTTGTTTCCTATTAATTCATAATCATGGTCTATGTAAAAACGTTTACCATCTAGGGTGCTCTCTGCATTAGTTAAATTAGGTTCTAAACGACCTCGATTACTTAAATCTTCTATGTCGTCTATAAAACCTTGAAGAGATGCAGCTTCTAGACCTCCATTTTCTTGATTAAAATGATCTTGAAATACGGTATGTACTCTTAATCTGTATCTTTTGTTCTTTGATGTGTAAGTAGATGTAAATTTAAAATTACCAGAACTGGTAAGTGTGTTGATATAATCTCCTGCGCTACGAACACCTTTGTAACTTATAGAAAAATTAAATTGAGGTGATAAGTTTGAGGTAAAGAGTGCTTCTAGTTGCTGGCCTTGATTTACAACAGTTTTAAAGTACAAATCTGTTAGTGGAGTAGGGACGTAATAGTCTAGTATATCATCTATCTGATAATAATTTTGATGCCTGGCTTGTGATCCCATTCTAGGTGATAGTAGATCGAGGTCAAAACTTTTACCTAATTCATTATAAGGTTGCCCTACGTTATGAAATGGAATGTATTCAAAGTCATCCTTGCGCAAAAAATTGAATTTAAAATCCTTTGCCATGGTAAGCGTCGTATCTAGGTAAGTAGTGTCTCGCTGTTGAGTGATTATCAAATAATCTGTAATAGGTGGTTTTTCTCCTTTGACACTGACCTCTTTTTCCTGGGTAGGGTTATTAAGGTTATCATATGTTTCTGTTTCATTTTGCCCAAAGGTTTCTTTTTTTTGAGAAAAAAGGAATAAAGGCATCAAAAACAATAAAAATAAAAGATGTTTCATAAAAAAAGGTACGCTCTCAGGCTTCAAAAGTAACCATTTAAACGTTTTTAAACTGGTGGTATTATGTACTTTTGAAAATGCTTTTAAAACAAATACATAAAGGGATTATAGAATGTGGTACAGATGAGGCTGGTCGTGGGTGTCTTTCTGGTCCAGTAACAGCTGCTGCCGTAATATTACCTCTAGACTTTGAGTCTTCTCTTTTAAATGATAGTAAGAAGCTTTCGCGAAAGCGTAGGTATGAACTAAGGACATTAATAGAAGAACAGGCTCTAGATTATCATGTCTCTCATGTAATGATGGGTGAAATAGACCAGATTAATATTTTACAAGCAAGTCTTCTTGCGATGCACCAGGCTATAGATGGTCTTAAATTAAGGCCAGAACATATCGCCGTGGATGGTAATAAATTTAATCCCTATCCTGAAGTAGGGTCTACAACAGTTATAAAAGGTGATGGAAAGTATCTACATATAGCTGCAGCATCTATTCTAGCTAAAACATATAGAGATGACTACATGGCTGCCATAGCACTGGAACATCCTGAGTATGGTTGGGAACAAAATCAAGGTTATCCCACTAAAAAACATAGAGCAGCAATAAAAAAATACGGTGCCACACCATACCATCGCATGAGTTTTAAGTTGTTGCCAGATTAATTTTAATAGATGTATAAGTTGTTCTTAAATATGTGGTTTAGAAGTAATTTCATTTTTATTTTTGCCCACCCCAAATTAATTTTATGCGTCATTTTTTAGTCTTTATAATCAGTATCTTAATAATTAGTGGCTGTAAAGAAAATCAGGTTATTAATCATGATCTGATAAATCGCATTCCGACAGATTCTAAGATTGTCTTGCATACAGATAATCTCAAAGATTTAGATCATTTTTTTAGTAATAACGCATTGTGTCAGGAGGTTTCTAATCTCTCGCGTGTTAAAGAATTAAAAGCCGCAGCATCATTTTTAAAATATTATGATCTAGAAGATGACTCTCTCATAGCGTTGAGTATACAGGGTAAAAATGAAGTAGTCATTACGCTTATAACTTCATCTATTGAGCAAGTTGTGGATTCTACTAGTGTGACATCATTAATTAATTATAATAATGAAGAAATTGTCAAAACGCATAAACCTGATGGAGACTATTTTGCAATTAACCATAAAGGAATGCATCTGGCCAGTTCTTCTCAATTAGTGATAGAAAGTTTAATTAGAAGAAATGTAGATGATTACGTTTTTGACGATGGATTTAAGAAAATTTACCAAAGAACAAAAAGTGGTACTACCTTTTTTGTAAAAGCCACAGAAAAGAAATGGTTAGAACAATTTTTATTAGGTAAGAATATAAATGACAACGGTAATTATGCACAATGGTACCAGCTAGAGGTACAACCTAATGATGTTGCACTACAATTAAATGGTGTGATCACTTATCGAGATAGTGTGAAAATGCATCATGATTTATATAATCATATTCAATCTACAGAAAATCGTATACAAGAAATTGTGCCAGTAAATTTGGGTAGTGTAAAATCGGTTACCTATAAGAACCCATCTCAGCTAATAGAAAACTTAAAAAGATTTCATAATAACGATGTAAAAGTAGGTAGTCAGCTCAAAGATATACTGAATAATACTCAAGAAATGAGTGAAGTTTATCTAAAAGACTCTAATGCTCTGGTGTTTACCTTAAAACCATATGAGGCTTTATTTATGAATCTGGACAGTCTTTCTAGCGCAAAGTCTACTTACAGAAATCAGGTAATTTATGAGCTTACTAATCCTGTAAAAACAGCAGCAATACAACCGCTTATAGTCGCTAGAGAGTATAAGTACGTTACGGTTATAGAACAGCACATTATTTTTTCTAACAGTTCTACAGTACTTGAAGAGTTTATATCTAATTTCCAGAATAAAACAGTACTAGCAGAGCAATCATGGTGGAAAAAATCGAGCCAGGCTTTAAGTTCTACCAGTAGTTTACTCGAGATAACTGGTCTCAAGCAATTTAAAGATCTGGCATTAAAAAGTAGTAAAGGAGATTTTAAAATCATTAAAAAAATAGATAAAGACGTTTATCCACTTGTGATAAGTCAGTATGTTCATGAAGATGAATATGCTCATTATCATATGCTTATTCCTTTTGTAAATAGGAACGACATAGAACAGCAAGTAAGTCAGATAGGAACTTATAAATCATCTAAGAAGATTGTAGCAGGTCCATTCTTATTTCCTAATCATTTAAATAAGAAGTATGACGTAGTTTTTCAGGATAAGGATTTTACCTTGCACTTGTTATCAGATACAGGTTTAAAAAGGTGGAGTAAAAAGCTAGATGGTCTTATTTTAGGGAACATAGAGGTAACAGATGCTTACAAGAATGGTCGCAAACAGATGGCATTTGCAACCAGTAGCTCGGTTTATTTTCTAGATAGAAATGGTAAGGATGTGAATACATATCCTAAAAGATTTAAAGATCTTATTACACAACCTTTAAGCGTCTTTGATTATGATGGTAAAAGAGATTATCGTTTTTTAGTGACCCAAGGAGACGAGCTGTTGATGATGGATCGAGATGGTAAAACGGTAACTGGTTTTAAATACAAAAGAGGTGCTACTATAAAATCTCAACCTAGACATATACGTGTCAGAAAGAAAGATTTTATAGTCTTTGCAAAAAAAGATAATTCTATAGCTTTATTAAATAGAAGAGGTGGAGTGCGTACAGTAATTAATAAAAAGGTAAAGTTAACCTCTCAAATATTCTTACATAAAAATAAAGCAATTGCTCTTACAGAGAGTGGTAAGTTGCTAGAGTTGGATCCTATAAAAGGAACTCTTAAGTACACGAGCGATTATTCTAAAGACGCAAGGCTAGATGCTACGAGTTCAATTAAATTGATACAAGATAATAATAAACTCATTATTAATAATAAAAAAATATCATTGCCATACGGTTCTTATCTTGCGGCACATGTAGAACATTTATCTAGCGGTGATTTTATTCATGTAATAGAAACGGGAGAACACAGAGTGTATATTCTAAATAAAAATGGTGAAGTTTTATCTTCATTTCCAGTTTATGGAGAATCGCAAAGTGATGTCGCACAATCTAAAAAAAGATATTTATCTACCCTAGATGGAGATGAAGTAATTATTTATGAATGGTAAAATATTTGAGGCTATTCATTTGATAGGGAAAACGTTATCTCGAACTCGTCGATAATTTCCTGTACACACTTTTCTGACGCGCTAAATAAGGTATCGTCGTTAAATGATTTTATTTTATCCCTATAATCAGTAAATGGAGCAGTGCCATAAATATTTGAAATTTGAGGGTGTACGTAATATTTTTTGCACACAGCTCTTGTGTTGCCTAATGCCGCCGCTGCTGCGTCATAACCTTGTAAAATATTTTTGTCGCGTTCTTTTTCTGATGTAGGCTGGGGAAATTCTATCATTTTCTCAAAGAATTCTCTAGTAGCTCCCCATGTTCTAAAATCCTTTGCGCTGAATATTTCTCCAGCTATTTCATGGATGTAATCGTTAATCATGCCGCTGTCTATCGCGTGATGTTTACCGTCTTTATCATAAAATTTAAAAAGTTCCCAGCCAGGAATTTCTTCACACTGGTGTATAGATTCTATTAACTCTGGGTTTTCTATCGTTGTGTTTTGTACAACACCCTTTTTACCAGTAAAAGAAAATAGAACTCGACCATCTTCCTCATCTACATGTTTATTCCTCAAAGTAGAAAGTCCGTAGGTTTTATTTTTATCTGCATAATATTGGTTACCTACTCTGATATAGGTTAAATCCATAATAGATACGACTAGAGCTAGACATTTCTCTCTAGGCATTCCTTTCAGATCCAGGTTTTTTTGTAATCTTTTTCTAATTTTGGGTAACGCTTTCGCGAAAGCGGACATTTTAAAAAACTTAGTCTGATTACGTAATAAGGTCCATACGTTATGATATAAATAGACTTTTCTTCCTTTATCATCTCTTCCTACCGCTTGTAAATGGCCGTTGGGGATTTTACTTATACGCACCTCTTTCCATGCCGGTGGTATAACTAGTGTTTTTATTCTTTTTAATTGTTTTACGTCACTTAATCTTTTTTTGTTGTCCATTAAATAAGTGAAGCCATTACCATACTTTTTACGATGTATAGAAAGATGTTGATCCTGAATGTAAACTAAATCGGCTAGATGTGCGGCCGCTTCTGGTTGGGTAAGGCATTCTTTTATTTGTTTTGGGGTCAGTGTCATACTCAAATTTAATAGATAGCTGGTTTTATGCGATCTAATGATTAGGTAATTGGCTATAATTTAAGTTCTTTGTTTATCCATTACAGGTGATTTAAAAGTTAAAGTCCAACACATCTAGTTTTTAATATAAAATAACCTATAATAGGATCAATTAAAAAGTTATCTTTGCGTGCAATAAAATTTTATTGCATGATCTCCCATGATTCCAAGTTCTTAGGTGAAGGTTTAACCTATGATGACGTACTTCTAGTACCAGCATATAGCGAGGTGCTTCCTAGAGAAGTTAGTATTAAAACTAAATTTACAAGAAACATAACGCTCAATGCTCCGGTTATATCGGCAGCTATGGATACCGTTACAGAAAGTCGTATGGCTATTGCTATGGCTCAAGAAGGTGGTATAGGTATTTTGCATAAAAACATGACCATCGATGCGCAAGCACAAAAAGTACGTCGTGTAAAACGTGCAGAGAGCGGTATGATTATCGATCCAGTAACTCTTACAGAGCAAGCTACGATAGGTCATGCCAAAGCTAGCATGAGAGAGCACGGGATAGGTGGAATACCTATCATCGATGGAGAAGGATATATAAAAGGGATTATTACTAATCGTGATTTGCGTTTTGAAAAAGACAATGATAAATCGGTAAAGGAAGTGATGACTTCAGAAAACTTAGTTACTGCAAAGACAGGAACCTCTTTACAAGAGGCTGAGGTTATTTTACAGGAACATAAAATTGAAAAATTATTAGTTGTAGATGACTCTGGTAAATTAGAAGGTTTAATCACTTTTAGGGACATTACTAAACTTACTTTACAGCCTAATGCTAGTAAAGACCAGTACGGTCGTTTGCGTGTGGCAGCTGCCATAGGTGTAACAGGTGATGCGCTAGAAAGAGCAGCTGCGCTAGTTGCTGCTGGAGTAGATGCTGTAGTTATTGATACGGCTCACGGACATACTAAAGGTGTGGTAGATGTTCTGAAAAGAGTTAAATCAAAATTCCCTCAACTAGATGTAGTAGTAGGTAATGTTGCTACCTCTGAGGCAGCAAAATACCTGGCAGATGCTGGTGCAGATGCTGTAAAAGTCGGTATAGGTCCTGGGTCTATTTGTACTACTCGCGTGGTTGCTGGAGTAGGTTTTCCACAGTTAAGTGCTATCATGGAGGCTGCGCACGCTTTAAAAGGAACTGGTGTACCTGTTATTGCAGACGGTGGTATACGCTACACTGGTGATATTCCTAAGGCGATAGCCGCAGGAGCAGACTGTGTTATGCTAGGTTCTATGCTAGCTGGTACGACAGAGTCTCCTGGAGAAACTATCATCTATGACGGTCGTAAATTTAAATCTTACCGTGGTATGGGGTCTGTAGAGGCGATGCAGCACGGTTCTAAAGATCGTTATTTTCAAGACGTAGAAGATGATATAAAAAAATTAGTGCCAGAAGGTATCGTGGGACGTGTGCCATATAAAGGGGATCTAGTAGAGAGTATGACGCAGTTCATAGGTGGTTTAAGAGCTGGTATGGGTTATTGTGGCGCAAAGGATATTGAGTCTTTAAAAGCATCAGGTCGTTTTGTTAAAATCACCTCGGCAGGAATGATGGAAAGTCACCCACATGATGTTACTATTACTAAAGAGGCGCCTAATTACAGTCGATAATATATGAAAATAATTTGCATAGGTCGTAATTATACAGATCATATAGAGGAGCTAGCAAACCAGCGCCCAGAAGAACCTGTGGTGTTTTTAAAGCCAGATACTTCTATTTTATTACATAAACAACCGTTTTTTATACCTCCATGGACAGAGGACGTGCACCATGAGATAGAGATTATCGTTAAGATCAATCGCATAGGGAAACATATAGATCAAAAATTTGCGCATAAATATTACGAAGAAATAGGTCTAGGAATAGATTTTACAGCTAGAGATGTGCAACAAAATCTTAAAGAAAAGGGACTACCTTGGGAAAAAGCAAAAGCTTTTGACGGAGCAGCGGTAGTCTCTAGAGAGTTTATAAATAAAAATGAGCTTCCAGAAATGGATAATCTCGATTTCCAATTGTTTAAAAATGGACAATTGCAGCAAGATGGTAATTCCTCTCATATGTTGTGGAAAATCGATGAGATTATTAGCCATGTTTCTCAATATTTTACACTTAAGATAGGTGATTTGATCTTTACTGGGACACCTGCTGGTGTTTCAAAAGTTAGGGAAAACGACGTTTTAAAAGGTGTTCTTCATGGTAAGGAAATGTTTGATATTAAAGTGAAATGAAACAAGTATCCTACGATCTAACTAATGTAATCGCTATGTCAGATAATGACAGCGACTTTGTAAAACTTATGGTGCATACCTTTATAAAAGATATACCACGCGATCTAGAACGCCTTGCAGTAGCTGTGAGTGAGCAAGATCGTGCTGGGGTGCATCGTTATGCGCACAGAATAAAGCCGACTCTAGAGTTGTTCGGTATAGAATCATTTAAACATGCTGCTGCCTTAGAATTATGGGGTAAGGGAGAGTTAGAAAAAGATATTAAAAAAGATTTTTTAATTCTTAATCTAGATTTAAGTGAAATATTAACACAGCTCAAAAGAGATTTTTAAATGAAAGCTACTATTATAACTATAGGTGATGAGATTCTCATAGGTCAAATTGTGGATACAAATTCAGAATGGATGGCTCAAGAACTTAATAAAATAGGAGTAGAAGTGTATGAGATCATTTCTATAAGTGATAATAGAGAGCATATATTGTCCGCTTTTGCAAAAGCAGAATCACAGTCAGATGTAGTGCTTATGACCGGTGGTTTAGGCCCGACTAAAGACGATATAACTAAGAAAACAATCTGTGAGTATACAAGTGATGCTCTTGTTCTTAATCAAGATGTTCTAGATCATGTAACGCAATTATTTGCAAAGTATGTAAAAGATACCATGGTAGAAATGAATAAAGACCAGGCTCTTGTACCTTCTCAGGCTGAGATTATTAAGAACGATTTTGGTACAGCTCCAGGAATGTGGTTTGAGAAAAGTGGTGTTGTATTTATCTCTATGCCTGGTGTTCCTTTTGAGATGAAGGAGATCATGTTGTCAGGAGTTTTACCTAGATTAAAAGGAATGCCTGGATTACCATTTATACATCACAGGACTATTTTAACGGCAGGACAAGGAGAAAGTACCATAGCTACTCGATTAGAAGACTGGGAGAATAATTTACCAGCATCTATTAAGTTAGCTTATTTACCTAGTTTAGGTACGGTACGTTTAAGGTTAAGCAGCAAGGGATCAGATAAAGATGGTGTTCTTAAGAGCGTAGATGAACAAATAAAACAATTGTACTTACTTATTCCAGATATTATCGTCGGAGAAAGTAATGAAGAAGAACTAGTAGATCAAGTAAGTCGTTTATTTAAAGAACAGGATAAAAGTCTAGCTACTGCAGAGAGTTGTACTGGCGGTAAAATTGCAAATTTAATTACCGAAATTCCTGGAGCTTCACAATTTTTTAAAGGAAGCACGATAACCTATGCTACAGCCTCTAAAGTAGATATATTAGGTATAGACCAGGCTTTGATAGATGAACACTCGGTAGTAAGTCAGGAAGTGGCAGAGGCGATGGCTGTGGCTGTAAGGAAAAAATTTAAATCTAATTACGCTATTGCGACCACAGGTAACGCTGGTCCTTTAAAAGGTGATAGTGATGCTCCAGTAGGGACTGTTTACATAGGTTTAGCCACAGAAGATGAGAGTTTTGCATTAAAATTCATGATGGGAAATCATCGTGAAAGAGTGATTCAAAAGACGGTAAATAAGGCATTTGAACTGCTTCAAAAAGAATTATTTAAAAAGGGTGGTCAATAGACTTGCGAGATCGAATAATATATCGTTATTTTGCATTCCGATTTTAAACAACAATAACATGTCTCGAGTTTGTGAACTTACTGGTAAAAGAGCGATGACTGGGAACAACGTTTCTCACGCTATGAATAAAACTAAGCGTAGATTTAACGTTAACCTTTTCAAGAAGAAATTCTATCTACCTGAAGAAGATAAGTGGATCACTTTAAAAGTATCTACTAGAGCAATAAAAAACATCAACAAGAAAGGAATTACTCAAGTAATTAAAGAAGCCCGTGCTAAGGGTCTTTATACTAAGTAGTTTTATAAAAGTTATATAAGATGGCAAAAAGTAAAGGAAATAGAATTCAAGTGATTCTACAATGTACAGAGCACAAAGAATCTGGAATGCCAGGTATGTCTCGTTACATAACGACAAAGAATAAGAAGAACACGCCAGATCGTCTTGAAATAAAAAAATTCAATCCGGTTTTGAAGCGCATGACTGTTCATAAAGAAATTAAATAATTTAAGACATGGCAAAGAAATCCATCGCATCCCTACAAACGGGAAATGTAAGATTAACAAAGGCAATCAAAATGGTAAAATCTCCTAAGACTGGAGCTTATACATTTGTAAGTGCTATTATGGCGCCAGATTTAGTAAACGATTTCTTGAATAAGAAATAAGTTGGTTATTAAAACGTAAAAACGTCTTGCTGAAAAGTAAGACGTTTTTTTATTTTTTACTATTAGTTTTAAAGTAGATTTTATCTTTAAAACTTGAAGTGAAATTATAGCACTATTGACAACAAACACTTCTTTGTATAATGTGCTATATGATACCATAATTAATGGTGTTTATTTTTCTCTACTCTCACATAAAAATGTGAAGTTCACTTTATAGTTAAAGTGTAGATGTTTTCACGTATAAAGTGGTGCCCTTAGGTCTAGATGTAAATTAATAATATAGCAATTACACAGAGACCTTTATTTTTATGTGTACTAATTAGATTTAATGGTCGTGTATTCCAGGGCTTATTTAAAATAATTGAATTAATATATTGTCATAAATACTTAATAGTATACCATTTAACAACTATGATTACAGTTGCTTGTGCGTGGAAATAAATCAATTTACATTATATTTTGAGTTCAGTTGTCATAATTTAATATGTAGTTTCTATTGTAAATCAAGAATTCATTTACTTATAAACATCCTTTAGACCTATCGATAGTCGTTTTTGCGATTAACTTCCCTATTTTTGCATTACTTTTAAACAAACCATGAGTTTTTTCAAAAAAATATTTTCTAAAGAAAAAAAAGAAACCCTAGACAAAGGGCTGGAAAAGTCTAAAGCCAGCTTTTTTGATAAATTAGGTAAAGTCGTAGCTGGAAAGTCTACTGTAGATACAGATGTTCTTGATGATCTTGAGGATGTGTTGATCTCTAGTGATGTAGGTGTGGCTACTACAGTAAAAATTATAGACCGCATAGAAGCGCGTGTTGCAAGAGATAAATACTTAGGTACACCAGAGCTAGACGGGATCTTACGTGAGGAGATTGCAGGATTAATGAGTGAGGTAAATCATGGCGACGCCACAGAATTTACCATTCCAGAAACTGACGGTCCGTACGTAATAATGATAGTAGGTGTTAATGGGGTCGGTAAAACCACTACTATAGGTAAACTGGCGTATCAACTTAAAAAGGCTGGTAAAAAAGTGGTACTAGGTGCAGGAGACACATTTAGAGCCGCTGCAGTAGATCAACTTGATATCTGGGCGCAGCGTGTAGGTGTTGAGATCGTTAAACAAGATATGGGTAGTGACCCTGCTAGTGTTGCTTTTGATACTTTACAAAGTGCAGTAGCTCAAAATGCAGACGTTGTACTTCTTGATACTGCAGGTCGTTTACATAACAAAATCAACCTGATGAATGAGCTTTCTAAAGTAAAGCGCGTCATGCAAAAAATAATACCTAACGCACCACATGACGTTATGTTAGTGCTAGATGGATCTACTGGGCAAAATGCCTTTGAACAAGCAAAACAGTTTACAGCAACCACTGAGGTAAGTAGTCTTGCGGTTACAAAACTAGACGGTACCGCAAAGGGCGGTGTAGTGATAGGTATTTCTGACCAGTTTCAAATTCCTGTACGTTATATAGGCGTGGGAGAAGGTGTAGAAGATTTGCAGGTTTTTAATAAAATAGAATTTGTAGATAGCTTCTTCAATTAGGATATTAAAAAAATAAGATCTTAAACTCTCGTCGATAATTAACCTATATCTACGGGAGTTTTATTTTATACAATATTATTAAATGATAAAATTTTTATACTTTTTTCCGATCCTTTTTTTGGCATGTAAATCTTCTGATACTGGTGTTACATCTTTGAGTAAAGATTTTAATGAATTTAAAGTTTTAGATTCTAAGTATCTGGACAAAGATCAGATTTTTGGTGATTTGTTAGATGAGGTGATTAGCTTTCGCGAAAGCGGAAACTTAAAAGATTTAATTCTTGAGAAGAGCATTCCAGAAATTCAAGAAGCCATCGCTAGTGGGCAATTTTCTTATCGTGACCTTACTCTATTTTATTTAAAAAGAATTTATAAGTACGATAGAGAAAATAAAAAATCACTTAATTCAGTGATCAGTATCAATCCTAGTGTCTTAAAACAAGCAGATGCAGCCGACGAAGACCTTGCTTTCTTTAAAGAAAATGGTGTAGAGATAGTTTACCATACTTTGAGAGGTATGCCTATACTACTCAAGGATAATATCAATACTATAGACATGCCTACTACGGCTGGAGCAGCTGTTTTAATAGGTAATCAAACAACTCAAGATGCTACAATAGTAAATAATCTGAAACAAGAAGGTGCTGTTATTTTGGGTAAAGCAAATTTAAGTGAGTGGGCTTACTTTTTCTGTGGCGACTGTCCTAGTGGATATAGCGCGGTAGGTGGACAGACTTTAAATCCATATGGAAGAAGGTCGCTAGATGCAGGTGGTTCTAGTAGTGGTAGTGGTGTAGCCGTTGCTGTAAATTTTGCGGTGGCTGCTATCGGTACAGAGACTTCTGGGTCTATATTATCACCATCTTCTCAAAATAGTGTGGTAGGTTATAAACCATCTATAGAAGCTTTGAGTGGTTCTGGAATTATCCCTATTTCTAGCTACTTAGATACTCCAGGACCTATGACTAAAAATGTTATAGATAATGCGATTTTATCTCAGGCTCTAGGCGTGCCTTTTGAATTAATAGATAGATCGGGAGATCATAACTTAGAAAATGCAACAGTAAAAGGTGTGCGTTTTGGTGTATGGACATCTTTTAAAGAAAACCCTTTATATGCACAGGCATTAACAGATTTAGAAAAAGAAGGTGCGGTTCTTATAGAGTTAGATGATACTAGACCACAATTAGACGGTTTTTTAAAATTGCTTAATCTGGATATGAAGAGAGATTTGCCAGCTTATTTTACTAGTCAGTCTCCTGCGCAATACCGCGGTTGGGATGTGAAAACTGTTATGGATTTAAATAAGAAAGACTCGATAAGATCTATGCCTTATGGACAAAGTTTATTCCAGGGCATTATTGACGAGCCTAGTATGACTGATGCAGAGTTTAGGGAGTTTAAAACCGCTATCACGGCGAGAGCTCAAGAATATTTTGATAAATTCATAAAGACCCATGATTTGAATGGTTTTATATCAATTAATAATTACACGGCAGGTGTTGCTGCGGTTGCTTTTTTTCCTGCGATGACAGTTCCTATGGGTTATGACGACAAAGGAGAACCTTATGGACTTACTTTTATAGCGCCTAATCAAAAAGATAGATTGCTTTTTCAATGGGCTGCAGTTTATGAGAAAATGACTCAGCACAGAGTCATACCTCAGGATTATAAAAACTAGGACATGTATTTTAATAATAGAGGTAATCATCTAAATACTTATCTTTAAAGTCAATAAAAAGGTTTAAATATGGATGTTTTCAAGGGTCAAAAC
>NZ_CANLXZ010000032.1 GCF_947495285.1 uncultured Nonlabens sp.
ATAACACAACTATTATAATCCTAGATATAAATGAATCGGTGAATTTCAATGTTGCGAAATCTTTGATTTTTTGCAACGGTCTTGTATATGAAAAGTAGCGGATTTAAAAGCACTAACTTTTCGGAAAGTAAGATACTTAATTAAAAGCAAAAACGGTTCAGATTTGCACCTAAACCGCTATTTTTTATATACGTTGTTACCCACTGGCTTTATTGCGTTCAGCTTGGTTTTCAGCGTTGGTAAAGACATACTCTTTTGCAATTTTTGGCTTGCGTTTTGGCTGAAGCGAATTGCAAATGTGTATGGCTTTTAGCGTTGGCTTTTTAACAACAACTTTTATTTTCTTGAATTGGTGGACAAGCTACTGTTCCATAAGAACAATAAACACAACAATCTCCCTCTTTTGGCTTTAAAACCTTTTTACAATTTTCGCATTCGTAGAAAAATTGACAAGCGTTTGTTGGCATATCTTCCACTTTTTTATGTCCGCAGTTTGGACAAGTTATTTCAGATTTTAATATAGTTTCCATTAATTTTCTTTTTTGTCGGTTACTTTATAACCTGTTGAATTAATTGCTTTCTCAATTTCAGTTTCGTTGGTTTTGGTCTTGTCATATTCAATGATTGCGTTTCCATTGTCGTAAGACGCTTTTGAGTTAACAATTCCGTTGAGTTTGTTTACTTCGTGATTGACGTGTTCTTCGCAACTCGCACAAGTCATTCCGCTGATTTTAAATTCCGTTGTTTTAATGTCCGATTTGTCAACTACGATTATCTGCTTTTCTGTATTTGGGTAAAAAATCCCTGAATAGTATGGGAAAGCCAACATCACAATTGCAAATACAGTTACAATTCCTAAAAATTTCTTTGATTGAATAAATTTTGGTTTTTCGTCCGTCTCACAATCACAGTCTATTTCTTTTTGAGGTTTAAGTTTTTGATACCAAGCAAAGCCAAGTACTAAAATTGTCAGTCCGATTAAATAAGGTCTAAAAGGTTCAATCCAAGAAAATGTTGAAGCAATTCCGCTTGTTCCTGCGATAAGAGCCAAAACTGGTGTAATACAACATAATGAAGCTGTAATTGCGGTTAACAAACCTGCACCAATTAATTTGTTTTCACTTTTCATATCGTTTCCAAGATTTTGTTTTTATCGAGTATTTCAAAGAATGGATTTAACATTCTTTCATATTCAGCAGTTAGTGAGTAAAAAATTGTTTGAGCTTCTCTATCTGTTTTTAATAGATTTCGGTCTTTCATTTTTCTCAAATGTTGAGAAATAGCAGAAATGTTCATTCCGAGAATGTCGCTTAAATCACAAACACAAAGTCTTTTTTCCTCAAATAGTAGGTAAAGTATTTTCAGTCGAACGCTGTTTCCGACTAATGAAAGTCCGTTTGCCAAATAGTCGAAAGATTCGCTTAATTCCGAAACTGTTTCTTTGCAACGATTTATTTGTTCAATATCGGCTTGTTGTCTTATGCAAGAATTATTTTCCATAAAACAAAGATAATGTTATTTCTTATTTAAGCAAATACTTAAATACATAATTCTCAAGCGTTGGGAAATTTTAGCTCTTTTGGTTTTTTAAGCGTTGGAATTGTGTGTCGGAAAAAACCGAAAGTGCTAAAATATGCGGTTGGCTTTCAGCTTGTGGGTAACTGTTATATATAAGCAATATACATAAAAACCATTAACTAACTATACCATATGGGGTGTATATGAGAACTTTTTTGTCAAATTTTATGTATTGCGATTTTAGGTGTATATGAGAACTTTTTTTAATTAAACGTTTAATATCGGCTAGCGCTTTTATTATTTCTTGATGTAAAAAAGACCAACGCAACTGGTTGGTCTTATAGGTGTGTGTGATGGTGTAATGAGTTGGTTAGGTGTTCTGCTTTCGCGTAAGCGGTATTTTACTATTGCATTTACTATGTACTTAGTCTGTAGGGTAGGAGCTGCTGTTTAATAGATGTTAAAATGTTGGGTCTGGCTGTTTGCGCTGGTCCCATTTAATATCGCTCAATGCACTCGCTTTAATACCTATAAAGAAGAACCAGCTGTTTCTGGGGCCTATAGGTGTCCAGTTAAAACTCATGGTAAAACTTTCTAGATCTCGCTGAAAACGTAAGGTGGTGAAGGAGATGCCTTTATTTGCAAAATCATAACCGGTATTACCTCCTATGGACCATCGTGGGGATAGTTCTAGGTCACCGCTTACCATGAGGCTTTGCTGGTTGATCTCGTTTTGGCGTTGTGCGTTGTTATAGGTCATGGTGTAGGCAAAGTTAAGTGACCAGGGTAAGTCAAATTTATAACGGTCTTTATTTATGTCTACGTCTTGTTTTATGGGCTCTTGTTTTTGTTCACTGCTGTGGTCTATGGACTCGCCGAAGAGGTCGTCATCGCGACCACCATTTTTAAGGGTGCGCTGGTTAGATTTTTCTTTATTACTGTTTGTGTCACTTTTTTTAAAGTCTTCACTGCTTAGTTTAAAGCTAGTACGTATTCCTGCTCTTGTGATTCTAAATAAACTACCGCCGTTATCTATGTTAAAGGTGTCGATACGGTTGTTATTGTTATCTAAGGCATAGGGATCTAGGTTTGCATCAAAGTTAAGGTCTATGTTCTTAGTTATGGGTATGACACCACGCAGTGTAACCGGGCTCCAGTTAAGGGAATCTCCTGCGATGTTATAGGAGGTGTTAAGGGATAGTGATTTGAGTACTTGTACTTTGCGTAGATCTGTTTTTGTGGAATCTTGATCGCGTACTTTGGCCTCTATGTTATTTTGTATTCCTAGATTAACGCTACTAGAAAAATTACGTCCTGGTGCGCCGAATAAAGTCCCTTGAAAACGGCTGAAGAACTGCTCTTCTCTGGTAGGAGCGTCTAGACCTTGCTCTGTTAACACGCGGTCGTAGTATTGCTCAAAACTAGGATTTGCGCTGTAGCTTAAATTAGGGCGTATGATGTGTCGTACGGCCTGTATTTTTGATTCTGGATTTTTTGATTTCCAGTTACCATAAACGGTAGTACCTACACTTGCTCCATAACTGTAGGTGCGGTATGCGTCAAAACCGCTTATGGTGTCTGTCACGGTTTCAAAAACTCCGTTTTCATCTTCTACAAATTTCTGTCTGAAGGTTTCAAACACCCAGTTTTCTTGAAAATTTGCATTGGCACTGAAACTGAAGTATCCTGCTTTAAAGTTAGTCGCGACTGGTATGCTGTGTTGTAAACCAGATACTGCGTTGTTAAACATTTTTTCTGTGAGGAAGTCGTCTCCATTTGTAGTAATGCGATTTTCTCCTCTTAAATTATACTGTAAATTTATGTTTTGAATTATTCCTTTTTTTGCGCCTTCCTTAGGTGCAAAAGGATAGACTCTAGAGATGCTACCTTGTAGGGTAGGTAGTGTAAGGTTTACGATGTCTGTGTTAGTATTTTGATTTTGAGTTACACTAGCGCTCAGGTTTACTTGAGGTTCTCCACTAAATGATTTTGAGTAGGATATGGAGCTGCTCAGGTTATTTACTAGTGTAGCGCTTTGATTAGTCTGGTTAAAGGATTCTCTATAAAACTCACTACTACCTAGGTTTACACTGGCGCTAAATGTGGAGTTAGGACTGGACTTGCTGTCTTGTGAGTGCTGCCAGTTAATGTTATATCGAGAGGTTTGTGAAAAGTCAGAAAAACCACGCTCGCTTTGTAACTGGTTTTCATATAAAAATCGCAAGCTGCCGTTATATTTATACCTCACACGGTAATTGCTCTCTACTCGTGCACCGTAACTACCGTTTGTAAAATAGTCTCCTAATACGTTAAGATCCATGTAGTCGTTAACGGCAAAATAATAACCACCGTTTTGTAAAAAATATCCCTGTGTGTTATTGTTACCGAATGATGGGATAACGACACCGCTCTTGCGCTCTGTAGTCATAGGGAAATAAGCAAATGGTAAACCTAGTGGCGTGGGCACGTCGGCAATGTACATGTTTACCAGACCGGTAACGATCTTTTTACCTGGGACAAATTTTATTTTACGTGCTAGAAAATAATATTCTGGATTATCTGGATTCTTAGAAGTGGTAAAACGTGCGTTTTTCATATAGAAAACAGAATCGTTTACTTTTTTAGTCACGTCTGCTACTACATCAAATTCTCCTTGTGTAGTGCTGGAATTATAGGTGAGCGCTTTTTTAGTGTCTTTGTTAAATACTATGGAGTCTGGCTTTACTACATTAGGTCCTTGTGTAAAGACAGGTTTTTGTGTGTAACCTAGAGAATCCTGCACTATACCATAGGCTGTTACATTACCAGTATTATTATTTATAATTATAATACCAGCTTCTATGGTAATGTCACCGTACGTGATTTTTGCTTCATTGTATAAGGTGACGGTATTTGCTCTTCTATCGATGCGTTTATAGTCCTTTGCCGTAGATTCTATTATGTGTTCTATAAGGGCTTTGGGTTTTATTATAGTGTCGTTAACGATGCTGTCGTTTACTTTTTTAAGGTCGTTATTTTTAACTCCTGTCTTTGTCGGCTTTTTTTCTTCTATTTTTTGAGTAGGTGGTGGTACTGGTATAGGTGTCCCAGTTTCTGGTAACTCTTGGGCTATAGCAGTAGTAACTCCTATTAAAAAGAGCGTTAAAAAAAATATATGCTTTAAATGTAAATGCAATCTAGGTTGTACTATTTTCGTTGTTAGAAATGGTCTGGTTTTTGAAATGTCAAAATTACATATAAAATTTAAGCGTTTTATGATAATTACGCTTTCGCGAAAGCGAATTAATAAAAAACACATTCACCACTCATAAGTTTACTATGAAAACGAAGTTATATCTTATTATTGCCTTAATCATTATTCCAGTGTTATCGATTGCAAATATACCGATCGATTCTACAAAAACTAATCTTAAAAAGGTTTTTACAGTTGTGCTGGATGCTGGCCATGGTGGCAAGGACCCTGGTAAACATGTAGGCCACATAAAAGAGTCTGACATAGCGCTTAAAGTGGTGAAAATACTGGGTAAAAAACTCGAGTCACATCAAGATATTAAAGTGGTGTACACACGTAGAACTGATAAATTTCTAGAATTACATCAACGAGCCGACATAGCAAATAATGCAAAAGCAGACCTTTTTGTGTCGGTACACTGTAATGCGGCCGCCGCTACTCAGGCCAAAGGTAATGAAACATGGGTGCTGGGAATTCATAGAAATGCAGATAATCTAGAGGTGGTACAAAGAGAGAATTCTGTTATTTTACTAGAAGAAGATTATAAAGAAAAGTATGTAGGTTTTGATCTAAATGATGCTTCTAGCTTTGCTACTAATCTTATGACGCAAGAAGAATACCTAGATAATAGTATAGAAATGGGTGCAAATGTTCAAAAACGATTTACCGAGGATTTAAAGCGCAAGAACAGAGGTGTGAAGCAAGCAGGGTTTGCTGTGTTGAGACTTTCTTATATGCCTAGCGTCCTTATAGAGACTGGTTTTCTCACTAATAGAGAGGAGCGTAATTTTTTAAAAAGCAGCGCTGGACAGAAAAAAGTAGCATCATCTATTTATAATGCGGTCCTGGATTATCAAAAAACAAGAGATATTAATCTTTTTGAGGTAGGGCAGGTTAATACATCTGCGGTTATAGAGCCTGCCGCTAGTAATGTTATTTACAAAGTGCAAATAAGTGCGAGTAGTAAGAGACTGGATGCAAAGTCTTACAACTTTAATAAGCTGCCAGATATCTCTAGAGAAAAGGATGGTGGTATATATCGATACTTTACAGGAAATTTTTCTAGCCTAAAAAAGGTGTCAGTTTTACACAAAAAAGCCGTCGCAAAGGGTTATAAATCAGCATTTATCGTGTTTTATAAGAATGGAAAACGGTATAGGTTGTGATAATTCATAAAAAAATGTTAGTCTATTTAAAATAAGCTTGCCGTATCTTTACCTTCGTAGAAAAGTATATAAATGAAATTTTCAAAGGAAATTAAAGTTGGAATGCTTGCTGTGGGAGCCATAGGACTCTTTATTTTTGGTTATCAATATTTAAAAGGGCGCAATCTTTTGAGTGATGATCGTTCCTTTTATGCGGTATATGATAATGTAGAGGGTCTCACGTCGTCTGCACCTGTTACTATTAATGGTTTGCGTGTGGGTAATATCGATAATATTGATTTTTTAGACAGTTCTGGTAGGTTGCTGGTAAAGTTTCATGTAAATGAATCTTTTAAATTTTCTTCAGAAAGTATAGCCTCTGTTTATAGTACTAGTATTATCGGTGGTAAAGCGCTAGCCATCGTACCTAATTATGAAAGTAAAGCAAGAGCTGCCCAGCCTGGAGATACTCTTAAATCTAATACAGACGACGGTTTACAGGGTAAAGTAATGGAGGAGTTTTTACCATTAAAGGATAAGATAGAAAGCATGATTGTAAATGCAGACTCTGTACTTACTGCCGTAAATCAAACATTAAATCCAGAAACTAGACAGGCTATTACTAATAGTCTGGAAGAAGTGAATAAAACCCTTATAGAAATAAGAGGACTTTCTGCAAATGCAAGCTCTTTACTTGCAGATAATAAGGCAGAACTGAATAGTACGATTAAGAATCTAGATGTGACTACTAGAAATTTTGCAGCGATATCTGATACACTGGCACAAGTAGAAATAGCTGGTACGGTAAAAGAATTAGAAAATGCTATTTCTAAATTTAATGTAGTTCTGGATGATGTTGCATCAGGAAAAGGAAGTCTCGGTAAATTAATGACCGATGATAAACTTTATAATAATCTAGAGAGAACCACTAGACAGGCAGAAATGTTGATGCAGGATATTAAATTGAATCCTAAGCGTTATGTACACTTTTCTGTATTTGGAAAAAACCCTGGAGAATATGAAAAGCCAGAACAAAGAGAACAATAGTTAATCATGGAATATATACCTAATATTATTTTTACAGTACTCCTTATTGCTGGAGTAGGATTTTTTGCGAGTAACATTAAAAAAATGATTCGCAATATTAAACTAGGAAGAGAAGTAGATCGCTCTGACCGTAAAGGGGAACGATTTGCACAAATGGCACGTATCGCTTTAGGGCAATCTAAAATGGTGCGTCGACCAGTAGCCGGTTTCTTACATATAGTTGTTTATGTAGGATTTGTGATTATTAACATAGAAGTTCTAGAAATCATTATAGACGGTATTACAGGACAGCATAGAATATTTGCACCATTCCTAGGTGGTGTATATGACTTTTTAATAGCAACATTTGAGATCCTGGCATTTTTAGTTCTGGCGTCTGTAATTATATTCTGGATAAGAAGAAATGTAATGAATATTAAACGATTCATTATGGGAGAGCTTAAAGGCTGGCCTAAAAATGATGCTAATTATATTCTTTATTTTGAGGTAGTTTTAATGTCGTTGTTTTTAACCATGAACGCTGCAGACTTTACCATACAACAAGGTGTTCTAAGTGGACAGTTTACTAGCGAGGCAGCGTTACATTATATTAACGCAGGTAGTTTTCCTATCAGTGGTTTTATCGCGCCGTTATTTGATGGTTTAAGTTTTGAAACTTTACATATTATAGAAAGAGCGTGCTGGTGGTTGCACATCGTAGGTATTCTTATTTTCTTAAATTATTTATACTGGTCTAAGCATTTACATATTATGCTTGCGTTCCCTAATGTATATTTTGCAAAACTTACTCCTAAAGGACAGTTAACTAACATGGAGGCTGTTACTAAAGAAGTGAAAATGATGATGGATCCAGATGCAGATCCATTTGCTGCACCAGACGCAAGTGAGGCAGACGAAGTCCCTGCTGCACTAGGCGCAAATGATATTTTTGATCTCGATCAAGTACAATTACTTAACGCATATACGTGTACAGAATGTGGACGTTGTACCTCAGAATGTCCAGCAAATATTACTGGTAAAAAATTGAGCCCGCGTAAAATCATGATGGAAACTCGTGATAGGCTAGAAGATGTAGGAGCTGTAATTAATAAAGAAGGTGAGTGGAAAGATGATGGTAAGACTTTATTAAACGACTATATCACACCAGAGGAATTATGGGCTTGTACTACGTGTAACGCGTGTGTTGAGGCATGTCCTATAGGCATAGATCCATTGAGTATTATAATGGAGATGAGAAGATATTTAGTATTAGAAAACAGTGCGGCACCTGCAGAGCTTAATGGAACTATGGGTAACATAGAAAATAATGGTGCTCCATGGCCGTATAATCAAATGGACCGTTTAAACTGGTCAAAAGAGTAAATTATGAGTAAAGAACAGTTTAATGAAGCCCTTAATGAAGATGGAACACTAGCTAGTCCAGTACTTCCAGAAGGAGTAAAGAATTATCTTATCGATATAGATGGCACGATTACAGAAGATGTGCCTAATGAAGAACCAGAAAGAATGGCGACCTGTGCGCCATTTCCTGATGCTTTAAAAACACTTAATGAGTGGTATGACCAGGGTCACGTTATTTGTTTTTTTACTTCTAGAACAGAAGAGCACCGTGATGTAACTACAGACTGGTTAAATAAACATGGGTTTAAATTTCATAGTTTATTAATGGGTAAACCTAGAGGTGGTAATTATCACTGGATAGATAATCATATGGTTAGAGCGACTCGTTATACAGGTGAATTTACACACCTAGTAGAAAAAGAAGCTACCATAGAGGTTTTTAAAAACCATAAATAATTTTAAGGATTTTGTTTTTGCAAAAAAAAGTCCCTTTAATTAATAATAAAAAAAATACCTTTTCTGAATTCATACTTTATGGATTCATAATTTTCATAATATGAGTAATAATTTAGTAGTACCTACAGCAGCAGAATTTATAGCGCAAGGCAAACAACCAGAGGTTTTATTTTGGGTGGGATGCAGTGGTAGTTTTGATGATAGAGCAAAGAAAATAACAAAGGCTTTTGTAAAACTTTTAAATAAGGCAGGTGTAGAGTTTGCTGTTTTAGGAGCTGAAGAAAGTTGTTCTGGAGATCCTGCAAAACGTGCTGGAAATGAATTTCTATTCCAGATGCAAGCCATGATGAATATTGAGGTCTTAAACGGTTATGGAATTAAAAAAATAGTGACGGCATGTCCACACTGTTTTAATACGCTTAAAAATGAATATCCAGAATTAGGAGGTAACTATGAAGTAGTACATCATACTTCTTTTCTTAAGGATTTAATTGCAGACGGTAAGTTAACCATAGAAGGTGGTAAATTTAAAGGTAAAAAAATCACTTATCACGATCCATGTTACTTAGGTCGTGCAAATGATATTTATGAGGCGCCACGTGAGTTAATAGAAAAACTAGACGCTGCACTTATAGAAATGAAACGTAGCCGTCGCAATGGTTTATGTTGTGGTGCTGGTGGTGCCCAAATGTTTAAAGAGCCAGAAGAAGGAGATAAGGACATAAACGTAGAGCGCACAGAAGAAGCGGTAGACACAGGTGCAGATATTGTAGCTGCTGGATGCCCTTTTTGTAACACAATGATCACAGACGGTGTTAAAGCTGTAGAAAAAGAAGGTCAAGTAGAAGTTATGGATGTAGCAGAATTAATAGCAAGCGCAGCAGATTTATAGATGAGAAAACTAATACTACTTAGCATCGTATTTATGACAGCTGTTGTCACAAATGCGCAGGAATTAAATAAGGTAGCCATCAAAAAAATGAGTGATGGCGTTTGTGAATGTATAAGTAGTAAAGAAGGAGTGGATACTAAATCAAAAGCCGAATTAGAATTCGGTATGTGTTTAATGAAAGTCTATTCTGAAGATGAAGCATATTATAATGAAAATAATATGGATTTTACAGATCAAAAAGTCGTTTCTAATATAGGAGAGCAGGTAGGTATTCAACTAGCAGTATCGTGTCCGCCAGCGATGGAGATTTTTATGATGATTGCTGGAGCGCAAAATGATACGGAGGTAGAAGAGGATAATGAAGAACAAGAATATATTGAGTTTACTGGTAAGATAGTAAAAACAGACGGTAAGAAGTTTACTACATTTGAGATAAAAGATGAAGACGGCCGCAGGCATAATGTGGTATGGCTTACTTATGTGGATAATGATGAGTTACTAGAAGACGCTGTAAAAGGCAGAGATTCTTATATATTTACCTCTATCGAACTAGATATTTATGACCCACGTATAGGTGAATATCGCAATATGTTAGTTCTAGATAGAATTGATTTAATAGAAGATTAATTTGAAAGAAAAGCTAGATTATAAAAGTATAGTACTTTCAGGATCCTTTGGCGGTCTTGTTTATGCCATAATCATGTCCATCTTTTATCAAATTAGTGAAGACGCAGATTTTAGTATTCTTAAATTTGCTATTGATTTTATTATGTTCGGTTTATTAGTTACTGGTATTATATGGTGGTCTATGAAAAAGAAATAATAAAGATAATGGAGCTGTTTAATTTTCATCAATATTTCTTGAAGTGTTAAAATTATACTTGTGCTTTATTCTATCTTAAATACTATTTTTGATAGGAAACGTTATTATGTTTTTACTTTTTGTAGCCATGCTTATATTGGCTTTTGTTAGTGTTGTGGTTGTTCTTTTAAAACTAGTAATGTTTATAATGCGGCCATATATAACGTCTTTTAAAACGATGTCTATGTATACCATCTTTGTTATTTAATAATTATTTGTGGTACGTAATAGTTAGTATCAATAGCCTTTTTACCTCATGGCTTTTAACTGTTTTGTTTATTGTTAGAGGTTTTATGAATTATAATGAGTTGTTTTATTTTAAAATGAAAATAAATTATGCACGCAAATTTTAAAGATCTTCCAGACGATGCAAGAGTATGGATTTACCAAGCAAATAGACCTTTTACAACCGACGAGATCAATGAGTTGAAACCTCAAATGGATAATTTTTTACAGAAGTGGACTGCTCATGGTAAGGATCTTATAGCAGGTGTGGACTACCCTTATAACAGATTTATAGTTATAGGACTGGACCAGTCAGAGGCCGGTGCTACAGGTTGTTCTATAGATGCAAGTGTACGATTTATACAGTCTATAGAAAAAGCATATCGTGTGGATTTAATGGATAAGATGAATGTTACTTTTAAAAATGGGCAGTATGTCGCACATAAAGATCTAGCAGATTTCAAAAAAATGTGTAAAGCAAAATCAGTCTCTCCTAAAACTATAGTTTTTAACAATCTAGTAGAAACAGTAGGAGAATATAAAGAACACTGGGAAGTACCAGCTAGTGATAGCTGGCATTCTAGATTTTTCTAAAAATGATTTTCTATTAGGACCAGAGTTGTGGTCTATATCGATTACTTTAATAGAGATCCTAGCCACTCAATGATGAAGTACATGCATTATTTTGATTCTTAAGTTGTCTGTATGTTTAAAGTACTCACAAGACTCTAGGTTCCATTAATTTGAGTTGTTTATATGGGATAGCATTTTATCTTTATAACATTGATAATTTTAAGAACATCGTATAGTTGCTTATCCTTTTTAGATATTATTTTAGTTCATAAAACACTAGAAAATCAGATTACTTTTAATTTTTTTTATACAGTCCTTTTCTTTTCGGTATCTTTCGAGTAAGGAATGGTTGTTGATTTTCTTATTTAAAATTCTTGATCTATTATATGAAATTTAAAAATGTATCATTGCTTTTTGTAATGTTAGCTTTCGCGAAAGCGTACACATCACAAGCGCAATTAACGAATAATAAGCCTCTTATTGCCATCGATTCTGTGGCTCAAATGCACTGGGTGGATAGTGTTTATAATAGTCTAACCCAAAAGGAAAGGATAGGGCAGCTGTTTATGGTAGATATGTTCTCTAATAAAGGGAAATCCCATGAAGATTATGTGCGTGATCTAGTAGAAAAATATAAAATAGGTGGGATTATTTTTTCTAAAGGAGGTCCAGTAGAACAGGCTTATTTAACTAACGAGTTACAAGCAATATCTAAGACTAAAATGTTAATCGCTATGGATGCAGAATGGGGACTTTCCATGCGTCTAGAAGATACTTATGCTTTTCCATGGAACATGACGCTAGGCGCTACGCCTGGTAATACTTCTAGTTATGAAGTAGGACAGCGTATAGGTGAGCACTGTAAAAGGCTGGGCGTTCATATCAATTTTGCGCCTGATGTAGACATCAATACAAATCCTAAGAATCCTATTATAGGTAATAGAAGTTTTGGTGAAGATATGTACAATGTGACTGATAAGGCTGGTGCTTTTATGAAAGGTATGCAAAGTACTGGAATACTGGCTTGTGCAAAACATTTTCCTGGTCATGGAGATACAGATCAAGATAGCCATAAGACCTTGCCTACTGTAGATTTTACGGCCGAGCGTATAGATAGTGTAGAATTATATCCCTACAGAAAACTGATTGAGCAAGGTATGGCTAGTGTGATGATAGCTCATTTAAATATACCTAGTCTAGAGCCACGTGCCGGTTATCCTACAAGTATAAGTCATAAAGTGGTAACCGATATATTGAAAACTAAATTAGGTTTTAACGGTCTTATTTTTACCGATGCTCTTAATATGAAAGGTGCTAGTAACTTCAGTGCACCGGGAGAGATTGATCTTGCTGGTTTTAAAGCTGGTAATGATGTATTACTTATTTCTGAAAACATACCTAAGTCTATAACAAAAATTACTGAGGCTATCGCCAGTGGTGAAGTTACTGAAGAAAGACTAGCTTATTCTGTAAAGAAAATTTTAATGTCTAAGTATGTGGTAGGTCTCCATAATTACCAACCTATTGTTATTTCTAACCTTGTAAAAGATCTCAATACAGAACAAGATGATGTAGTTTATGAAAAGGCTATATCTGAGGCGATTACCGTATTAAAAAATAAGGATAACATTTTACCTCTTCAAAACCTAGAAACGAAGAAAATCGCTTATATAGAATTAGGAGATGATAGTGGAGATGTTTTTTTTAAAGAATTGAACAGGTATACAAATGTCGATAAGGTTGTAGCAGATAAGTTAGATGTATTACTTACTATGTTAGAAAAATACAATACGGTTATAATAGGACTGCATAGAAGTAATGAAAATCCATGGAAACCATACCAATTACAACATCAAGAGCTCACGTGGTTGTATGAAATAGCAAGGAAACATGATGTTATTTTTGACGGTTTTGTAAGACCGTATATGCTAGATCAGATTAAAACTGCCCAAAACTTTGAAAGTATAGTCATGTCTTACCAAAATAGTAAAATGAGTCAAGAGGTGAGTGCTCAAATTATATTTGGCGCAAGAGATGCAGTAGGTACGTTACCAGTAAGCTCTGGATTATTTCATGTAAATGAAGGTGTTAAAGTAAACCATGTTAAGAGACTTTCTTATGGACATAATCTATCTAGTGTAGGGTTAGATCCTAACATGGTGGTAAAAATAGATAGTATTGCTAATTATACTATGGATGAAAAAGGAGCACCAGGTATGCAAATTCTTGTGGCACGACGTGGTAAGGTTATTCTTAATAAAACATATGGTTACCACACCTATGATAAAAAAAATAAAGTAAGTGAAAGTGATGTTTATGACATTGCTTCAGTAACAAAAATTCTAGGTACTTTACCACTGGTTATGGAACTAGAAGAGGCTCATGTGTTGTCTCTAGAAGACTCTATTGCTGCGCTTGATATAGGTCTTACCAGTTCTAATAAAGAGCAAATTACCGTAAAAAAAATGTTATCCCATTATGGCCGTTTTAAACCATGGATACCATTTTACATTCACACATTAGATTCAGTAACTAGATTACCGTTATCGCAATATTATAGTAATGAACGACAACAAGGTTATGATATACAGGTAGCAAAAGGGATGTACACAAATAAGCAGGCACAGGACACTATTTTTAATCTTATTAAAAATAGTGATCTAAGGAATAAGCTAGAATACAAATATAGCGACCTACCTTATTATTTGATGAAAAAATACATCGAGAAGTTTTATAATAAAAATCTTGACGAGCTTACTCAGAATCATTTTTATGCATCTCTAGGTATGAATCGTACTGGTTATTTACCACGTAAGAAATTTACTTTGAATCAAATAATTCCTACAGAAAGTGACACCCTTTTTAGAAGACAACTTTTACATGGTTATGTACATGATCAAGGTGCTGCCATGCAAGGCGGTATAGGTGGTCATGCAGGATTATTCTCTACAGCAAATGATGTAGCAAAAATGATGCAAATGTATGTACAAGGTGGTACTTATGGCGGTAGACAGTATTTTAGACCAGAAACCATAGATAAATTTAACACCTGTTACTACTGTGAAAACGATGTGAGACGTGGTGTGGGGTTTGATAAACCACAATTAAAAGTATCAGGACCCACTTGTGGTTGCGTAGGTAAAAGTAGTTTTGGTCATAGTGGATTTACAGGCGCATACACCTGGGCAGATCCAGAAGAAGAAATAGTTTATGTATTTTTATCTAACCGCGTGCATCCAGATGCTGGAAACAGGTTTATCATTAAAGAAAACATAAGAACTAAAATACAGCAAATAATCTATGACTCGATCATAGACTAAAAAATTATTAATGAAACTAGCTATAGTTTGTTACCCTACCTTTGGTGGTAGTGGAGTAGTCGCAACCATGTTAGGCACGGCGCTCGCTCAACGTGGACATGAAGTACATTTTGTTACTTATAAACAACCAGTAAGGCTAGAGTTGTTATCTAGAAATATATTTTTTCATGAAGTAAATGTAGAAGAATATCCTTTATTCCATTACCAGCCTTATGATCTTGCTTTATCTAGTAAACTGGTTAATGTAGTACAAGAATATGACATAGAATTGCTTCATGTACATTATGCTATACCACATGCTTATGCCGGTTACATGGCGCAACAAATGTTAAGAGAACAAGGTATTATAATACCCATGGTAACCACTTTGCACGGTACAGATATAACACTAGTAGGTAATCATCCAGTTTATAAACCATCGGTAAATTTTAGTATAAACAATAGTGACGTCGTTACATCAGTATCAGCTAGTTTAAAAAGAGATACATTAGAACTTTTTGATATAAAGAAAGAGATAGATGTAGTTCCTAATTTTATAGATATGTCCTTGTATAAGACAGAGTTTAAAGACTGTGATAGGTCTGTAATGGCTTTTCCAGAAGAGCGCATTATTACTCATGTCTCTAACATGCGACCTGTTAAAAGGGTGATGGATATTATCAAAATATTTGAAAAAGTACAGAAAGAAATTCCTTCTATACTCATCATGGTAGGTGATGGCCCAGAACGATTTGCCGCAGAAGAATATGCAAATGAAGCTGGTTTAAAAATGAAAATTAAGTGGGTGGGAAATAGTACTGAAATAGATCGCATCCTTTGCTTTTCAGATCTATTTTTATTGCCTTCTAAAAAAGAAAGTTTTGGACTGGCAGCACTAGAAGCCATGGCAAATCGTACACCTGTAATTTCTTCTAACACAGGTGGTCTTCCAGAGGTTAATGAAAACGGAGTTTCTGGTTTTACTAGTAACGTCGGTGATATAGACGAGATGGCAGCAAATGCTATTGAAATCTTAAAAGATGATAAGGTTTTAAGTGATTTTAAGAATGCCGCTTTTGCAAAAGCGCAACAATATGATATATTAAACATAATACCACAATATGAAAAATTATATGAAAACGTGCTTACTGGCACTAAGTCTAATTAGTCTAAGCTCTTGCTGTAGTAAAAAAGGAATAGTTAACCAGACCCTTAAATCTAGCGGAGATGACTTTATTACGATCCTAAAAGAAAGTAATACTAATATGATAGAAGAAGGTGCTTATGTTATCGATAACAATAAAGACCTGAAATCTCTCTATGAACAGATCAACGCAACGAGATCACCTAATTTTGAACTACCTGTTGTAGATTTTAAAAATCAGTCTGTAATAGTGGCCTCCATGGGACAAAAAACTACTGGCGGTTTTTCTTTTACTAAAGTAAAGGTCAATAAAGGTGAGAGGACTGAATATATTATATATTCTCAATCTCCTGGACCACAAGATAGAGTAACAACGGCTATGACCACACCAGGTATAGTTTTACTAGCTAACCAGCCTGCACACTCTATACAAGTAATTATTAAATAAGGTGAGTGAACTTAGTAATTTGACTAAAAAAAAACGGTAACCACTTAATTTTAAATAATATTAAGAATATACTTAAAATGGCGATCATTTCTGATGGCCATTTTTAGGCACATTAAGAAAATAGTCTTCATGTGTACGTCCTCGTTATTAACTATCTATCTATTGTTTTGACTTTGATGTGATTTCTGATTAATTGTGTAGTTTTTTGTAGTTTAATTTGAAATTTATGCTCGTATTCCTTAAGATTTTCCAGATTAATTTGCGATAATTGTACTGCTTATTGCGTTAGTATATGCGTAGATCTGTCTACCTCCAGAGTGTTTCATGTATGGATACCTAAGAAAATCAAAAGCATTTCGTTCTTTTATCTTTTTTTGATTTGATAACTTTACTTTTTATTTCCTGAATTATCTCCTGGTCAGGTGTCACGTTCTTAGGTAATAGCAGCTTCTAGCTTTTTTCTTTAGTATAAAATTTGTTGAGTTTCTCCTTGCGATTATAATCAGTTTTAACAACTAGACAGTTCACAAAGTTTATGTTCTTGCATGTCGCATGTATAGCATCATAACTAGGTACTTGAGTGTTTCTTTTTGTTAAACTTTATGCTTTTTAAACAGCAGCCTCAAAGCTTGTTCTGTTATTGAAGTGTGAGTGTTCTATAAAATTAATACTATTGATCTAGAGCTTGTTACATTTACTTCTAGCTCTAGTTTGATAGACTCATCTACCTATATCTATTACAATACTACTTCTGTACACTAGAATGATGCAATGCACTTTTATAATAGTTAATCTCTACTGTGACTTGCTGAGGACTATCGATCAAATTACCTCATTTTACCATACAAATTTTTTCTATCGCATCTACAGCTTAGGATTAAGTAAACTCACAACCTATCTGGCTGTTGATTTTAAAGTTAGTCAACATTTCAAACCTAAAGATGTATCATAGAAGAACTTATAATAAAGATTGCTGTTGCGTTGTTCTGCTAGTTTTCTATGAGAGCAGCAACTGTGATGTTTAAAGCACCAGTAGTTACTGTCTCTTGAGATTAAAGTTTGATACAAGTTCTTTTAGATCGCTTTGTAGAATACGATAATAAAATAAATCATCTTCTACACTTTGGGAATAAAGAAAAGGACGTTTTATTAAGAGTTTAATGTCTGTATTTCTTAGTAATTTATTTAAAATTAAACCCTAATTTCAGTTAGAAAAGTCCGATTTTTAGATCATCTTCTTTAAAAAAAAACACTGTAAAACAACGGTTTATAAAAGAATGATATCTTATATGGTGACGCCCTTATAAAATAGCAATAAAAGAGGTAATTATATATATGTATTTATGAGTTGCTCTCCACCTTAATTTATCATTATATCTCTCAGTAAAATTAAAACTACTTATCCATGAATTATAAAAATGGCTGGTCTTTTATGTAAATCTGGAATTTGTTTTTTCCATAAGTCTACCGTAAGAGTTTTTATAAACTCTGTAGGTAAACTAATATCACATGCTATACATACTTTAGTATTACCATTTAAAGAGACTAGAATCTCTTCGATCATTTTATTATTGCGGTAAGGAGTCTCAATAAAAGACTGGGATTGATTATATTTTATAGAAAAACTTTCTAGCTCTTTTATTTTTTTGCGTCTTTCTTGTTTTCCAATAGGTAAATAGCCATTAAAAGCAAAATTTTGTCCATTCAGGCCACTAGACATCATAGCCATAAGTATAGAACTAGGTCCTACCAAGGGTTGAACTCTTATTCCTTTTTCATGAGCTATGGCAATTACATCTGCGCCAGGGTCTGCGATTCCAGGTACACCAGCCTCGCTCATCAATCCCATATCTTTGCCCTCTAGGCACGGTTGTAAGAATGCTGGTAACTCGCTAGACTCAGTAAATTTGTTAATAGTAGAAAAACTTAAAATAGGCTGTGCTTTTGCTGGGTGTATACTTTTTATAAATCTTCGCGCTGTTTTCTCATTTTCTACTATATAATGGTCTACCATTTCAACTACTTTTTTTATGGATAATGGTAGTACCTCTAGAGGGCTTATATCGCCTAATGTTACTGGGATAAGAAATAATCTTCCTTTTGCTTGCATGGCTTTAAATTGTATTAAGTTAATGTTTTGGTTCTCGCTTTCGCGAAAGCGTAACTATTATAAATCTATAATTTGATATATCTTTTTATGGCGCATGTAAGTAGCTACTAGATGCAATACCTGACCATGATCTTCTACAGGTGTTAATAGGCTTTTTAACATTTTAATATCTGTCATTTGTATTCTTAAATTTACAAATGCATAACCTGTAACCCTGCCATTTTCTATCAAAATGACACTGCGTTCACTAGTTTCTCTACCTCTATCAACTAATATCTTACTGGTACCTTTAAGACTATAGGTAGTAATAATATCGCTTACTGTCTTATTGAGTACCTCTAATGATTCTGTAACAGAGGTGTTTTGATCGATATTTTTTCTAGAGTCATCTGGTATTAATTTCCTTACCTTAATTGATCTACCATATTTATTTTCTAATTTTTCTAAAAAACTATTACCAGATCTAGAAGAAGAAAAAGTGATGATATGATTAACATCTTTAACTACAGATTTTATATAAAAATGTGGTACTTGATCTGTATCATAATATATGTATAGACCGTGAGAAAAGTTATTTCTTTTAATTTTACCATTGTAAACTGGTCTGTGTTTTCTTACCTCAATGTGTTCTTTTAATATGGAGATTATCTCGCTCCCTGTTTTTTCAAAAGTAATTTCGGCTACTTTTTTTTGAATCTCTTTTGATTTTCTATTAGAACCAGTAAACAGTTGGGTGACGCGTTTTTTTATGTTCTTACTTTTGCCTATGAAAATAATATTACGGGAGGCATCGTATACATAAAAAACGCCTATTACTGCTGGTAGACTGTCGACTATAACTTTAAGATTGGGTTCTATTTTTATAGGCTTAAAATGTTTTAGGCTTTTTGAAATAATATCTTTATTGATATCTTTTTGTAATAACAATTTGAACAGTTGTACTGTTGCTAGTGCATCACCTGTAGCACGGTGTCTATCGGTAAGTGGTATACCTAGTGATCTAGTTAATTTACCTAAATTATAACTGTCCTGGTCTGGTAGTAAGTTTTGTGCTAGTTCTACTGTGCATAGTGTAGGACGTTCAAATTTGTAACCTAATCTATCAAATTCTAACCGAAGCATGCGATGATCAAAGCCTGCATTATGTGCAACTAGGGTTGAGCCCTCTGTAATATTTATGATTCTTTTTGCGATTTCATAAAATTTAGGCGCGCGTTTTAACATGGCATTATTGATACCTGTTAATTTAACTACAAAGGGTTGTATCTCTTTTTCTGGATTAACTAGACTAGCAAATTGATCAATAATTTCATGACCATCAAATTTATAGATGGCTACTTCTGTAATGCCTTCTTCATTATATTTTCCTCCAGTGGTTTCTACATCTACTATTGTGTACAAATATTTTGTTTTAAAAGATGGATTTATCTAGTTATTTTAGGGTGTAATCTAATAAAAAAAGCCATGTCATGAACATGGCTTTTACTTTTTTTTATGTAATAAGACGTATTAAATCTTAGATCCATAAATTTTTACGTACAGATCTTGATATCGTTCTTTAATATTTCTACGTTTCAATTTTAAAGTAGGTGTAAGGTGCTCTGCCTCAATGGTCCATTCTTCTGGAGTTAATTCAAAGGTCTTAACACGTTCCCATTTTCCAAATTGTTCATTATGCTGTTCTATCTCTCTTTTATATCTAGCAATTACTAGTTCATTTTTACAAAGTTCTACTATGTTATTGTATGAAATGTTCTTGCGCTTTGCCCAGTCCTTAAGAAAATCAAAATTAGGCTGTATAAAGGCTGCAGGCATTTTTTCTCCTTCACCTATTACCATAATTTGTTCAATAAAACGACTTTGCTTCATGGTATTTTCTATAACTTGTGGAGCTACGTATTTACCACCAGATGTTTTAAACATCTCTTTTTTGCGGTCTGTAATTTTGATAAACCCTTGGTCATCTATTTCTCCTATGTCACCGGTGTGAAAATATCCCTGAGCATCGATAGCCTCATTGGTCTTTTCTTCGTCCTTATAGTAGCCTATCATACGTTGTGGTCCATTGATAATGATCTCACCGTCTTCGGCAATCTTAACATCGGTATTAGGTAGCATTTTACCTACGGTACCTATTTTAAAACCTCCGTCACGTAAATCGTTCACAGATATTACAGGACTGGTTTCTGTTAATCCATAACCTTCCATCACAGGTACTCCTGCCGCATTAAAAACTCTTGCTAGTCTAGGTTGTAGAGCAGCACTACCACTTGCTATAGCGAGTAGGTTACCACCTAGTGCTTCCTGCCATTTTGAGAAGATTAATTTTTTTGCGAGACCTAGTTTACGCTCGTACCACCATCCATTTGCTCCATAAGGTTCCCATTCTAATCCTAATTCTACAGCCCAAAAGAACAATTTCTTTTTGATACCTGTTAAATCGGTACCCTTTGCTATAATTTTATCATATACCTTTTCTAATAATCTAGGTACTGCACTCATTACTTCTGGCTGTACTTCTTTGAGGTTATCAGAAATCTTCTCAATAGATTCTGCAAAATAGATTCCTGTACCAGTGTATAAATACATGTATTGTAACATACGTTCATATATATGACAAACTGGTAAGAAGCTCAAAGATTTTGAAACCCCTAGTTCTAAAGGTAATCGACTAGAACTGTGCATTGCATTACTAGCAATGTTTTTATGAGATAACATAACACCTTTAGGGCGTCCAGTCGTACCAGATGTGTATATTAAGGTAGCAAGATCATCTATCTTAATAGTCGCCATTATTTCTTCCAGCTCTTTTTGATTGCTATCATCTTTACCTAATTCTTTTATTTCTTCCCAACTTTTACAACCAGGTATGTTGTCAAAGGAATATACTTCTATTAAAGAAGGAACTTGACTTTTAATATTCATGACCTTATCATAAACGTCTTTATCAGAAACAAATACGTATTTTGATTCACTATGATTTAAAACATAAGCATAATCTGTTTCAGAAATAGTAGGGTATACTGGTACATCTTGTGCACCTGTCTGCATAATACCTATATCCATTATGTTCCACTCGGTTCTATTTGTAGTAGAAATAAGTGCTACCTTATCATTCTTTTTTATGCCTAATTTTAATAAACCTCTTGAAACTGAGTTAGCCTGTTCCACAAAGGATGCCGTGGAAGTTTTAACCCACACACCATTAACTTTTGAAACTAGAGAGTCTTCACGTGGATATAATTCTAGTTGATAATGGGGGAAATCGAAAAGTCTTTTGTACTGCATGTTATCCATTTATATTTTAATACGGCTTAAATATAAGAAATAGACTGCTTATTAAATTGATTAAAAAACAATTAAATTTTAACGATTAATATAATTATGTACTTCTAGGCCTAGTTTTTTTAGTCATTTTGTACATCGATTAGATGCTGTTTAACTCATGTTTTAATAAGATCTAGATGTATCTATTATTTAAGCTAATTAATTATCGACTTATATAAGAATACGATTCTATAATAATTTAAATATTTTTATTTAATCTATTGATTATTAATATATAATATGGTGTATGGTATAGTGTTTTTTATTATTTTAATAGATGATAAAAATTAATTAAAAAGCCGTTTTAAGTAGGGATATAAGCGAGCACTTTAGTAACATCTATTTAAGAAAATAACGATACATAGATAGATTTAAATACTGAATTATGTTAATATTTAAGATTTAAAGAATTCACCATGTTATGTGGCGCATTCTGGATCAAAGATGGTAAATGAATGATATGAAGCATAGTTTTTTAAGTTTTAAAACAGTTTTTTACTTTTTCTATTCAAAAAAAGCCACCTAAATCTCAATTTAAGAATAGGTGGCTATTAGGAGGGACTACTATCAGTTTTTAGACATCTACAGTTTCCGTCTGATTCCTAAAAACTAATTCGTTTTGAAAAGCATCTACTAAAACGATACTATCAGACGCAATTTTTCCAGATAAAATCTCTTTAGAGAGTTCATTAAGGACTTCTTTTTGAATAACACGCTTCACTGGTCTTGCACCATATTGTGGATCATAACCTTTTTTTGCTAACAAATCAATAGCTTGATCTGTGGCATCTATTATAATACCTTGTTGTGCGAGAAGTCTAGTAACTCCTTTAAACTGTAAACGTACTATTTCTTTTATTTCTATTTGATTCAAAGGTGTAAACATCACTATATCATCAATACGGTTAATAAATTCTGGGCGCACACGCTGTTTAAGAACAGCAATTACCTCATTTTTTGTGGAGTCGATTAAGGTCTCTATTTCTCCATTAAAATTTTCAAATTTTTGTTGGATAATATCAGATCCCATGTTAGAGGTCATGATTATGATTGTGTTTTTAAAATCAGCAACACGTCCTTTATTATCTGTTAATCTACCTTCGTCCAGAACTTGTAATAGAATATTAAAGGTATCTGGATGTGCTTTTTCTATTTCATCTAGTAATACCACACTATAAGGTTTTCTTCTTACCGCTTCAGTAAGTTGTCCACCTTCATCATAACCTACATATCCTGGTGGTGCACCTACTAGACGGCTCACACTATGTCTTTCTTGATATTCACTCATATCGATGCGAGTCATAGAATTCTCATCGTTAAATAAATACTGGGCTAGTGTTTTAGCTAGTTCTGTTTTTCCTACTCCTGTAGTACCTAAAAAGAGAAATGACCCTACTGGTTTTTTCTGATCTTGTAGACCAGCGCGACTTCTTCTTACAGCATCACTTACCGCCTGTATGGCCTCACTTTGTCCTACAACACGTTCATGAAGTTCTTCTTCTAATTTGAGAAGTTTTTCTCTATCACTTTGTAACATTTTAGTCACAGGTATACCAGTCCACTTTGCTATTACTTCAGCAATATCTTCATAAGTAACCTCTTCTTGTATGAGGTTATTAGAATTATCATTTGCCTCCATTGCAGCTTGTAATCCATTTAATTCTTCTTGAGCTTGTTTGATTTTACCATATCGCAACTCTGCCACTTTACCATAGTCTCCATCACGCTCTGCACGATCTGCTTCTAGTTTAAAGTTCTCTATGTTAGTTTTTGCATTCTGAATGTTATCAACTACACTTTTTTCATTTTCCCATTGAGCATTAAGTTCATTACGAGATTCTTTTAAGTTTGCCACCTCAGAGCGTAAGTTCTTTAATTTTACCTCGTCATTTTCTCTTTTAATAGCCTCTATTTCTATTTCTAGCTGCATTATTTTACGATCGAGTACATCCAGTTCTTCTGGTTTAGAATTAATTTCCATACGTAGTTTTGCCGCAGCCTCATCCATTAAATCAATGGCTTTATCTGGTAAGAACCTGTTTGTTATATAACGCTGCGATAATTCTACAGCACCTATAATCGCCTCGTCCTTAATCTGTACTTTGTGGTGTGTTTCATACTTATCTTTTATACCACGTAGTATAGAAATAGCACTTTCTGTGTCAGGCTCATCCACCACTACTTTTTGAAAGCGTCTTTCTAGAGCTTTATCCTTTTCAAAATATTTTTGATATTCGTCTAGAGTAGTAGCACCTATCGCGCGCAGTTCACCACGTGCTAGGGCAGGTTTTAAAATATTTGCAGCATCCATGGCACCTTCACCGCCACCAGCACCTACTAGTGTGTGAATTTCGTCTATAAATAGCACTACATTTCCAGCACTACTGGTTACTTCTTTAATTACCGCTTTTAATCGTTCTTCAAATTCTCCTTTATATTTAGCACCTGCGATAAGCGCTCCCATATCAAGAGAGAATATTTGTTTATCCTTAAGATTATCTGGGACGTCACCAGCTACTATACGATGTGCGAGTCCTTCGGCTATTGCAGTTTTACCTACACCAGGTTCTCCCACTAGCATAGGGTTGTTTTTTGTACGTCTAGAAAGTATTTGAAGAATGCGACGTATTTCTTCATCGCGACCTATAACCGGATCTAGTTTACCTTGATCTGCTAGTTTATTTAAGTTTTTTGCGTATTTATTAAGGCTATTATACGTTTCTTCGGCATTTTGTGAATCTACCTTATTGCCATTTCTTAATTCTTCAATCGCCATTTCTAGATTCTTTTTAGAAACCCCTTGATCTTTTAGAATTTGTGCAGTTTTTGATTTACCATCAAACATCGATATCAATAAGTGTTCTATACTTACATAATCGTCGCCCATTTTTGTGGCCAGCGTCATAGATGCGTTTAAAACTCGATTAGTCTCTCTAGATAGTTCTAGATCTCCACCTTCTACCTTAGCTAACGATTTGATTTGACTTTTAAGTAGTTGTATAATTAAGTCTAAATTTACATTCAGTTTTTTGAATAAAAAGGGCAGTACATTCTCGTCTACCATAGTTATCGCAAGTAATAAATGTGCGTTCTGGATTTGTTGTTGTCCGTACTCTTGTACAAGTTGCTGTGCTTGCTGCAAAGCCTCTTGGGATTTTATAGTTAATTTATTTGGGTTCATATATATTATTTTAGTTGTACTCTGTTACGTGGGGTAGTAGTCAATTCTTATACCTTTTTTAAAAATTGACATTTAGACAGATTTATACAGCGTTTTAACAGACATTATGACCTGTTTATAAAAGCATTGTGAGATTTTATGATGCTATAGCCTATCTTTGTAACTTAGATTTTAACTAGCGGTGGAGTATGTTTTTATTCCGCTTTCGCGAAAGCGATAAAATTAATAGCATATGGGATTTATAGACAAGCTGTTTAGATCACAGCGAGATATTGCAAAGGAAGAGATGGATGGTATACAATGGGATACTCTAGAATCCATCGATCAATTAGATAATATTATTAAAAATTCTAGTATCAAACCCAAAGTAATCTTTAAGCACAGCACAAGATGTGGTATTTCTAGAATGGTTTTTAATCAGTTTCAAAAAGGTTATGAAAGTAATGATGACAATGTGACTTATTATTTACTAGACCTGTTATCATATAGAGATGTCAGTAATGCTGTAGCTCAAAAATTAAATGTGGTACATCAATCTCCTCAAGTAATCATTATTTATAATAAAGAAATAGTGCATACGGAATCTCATCATGGCATCGATATTAAAAAAGTTCAACAAATTGTAAGTAGTAAAAATTAGAAATATGAAAAAGACGACTATTATATTAGCACTCACTGTAACCTTGTTTCTTTCTTCTTGTGCTACAAATGTGTTTACTGGTAAAAAGACATTAAAACCTATAGCAAACGACCGTCTTTTCCCGATGGCATTCTCTCAATATGATCAATTTCTAGATGAGAACAAGGTTATTACCGGTACACCAGACTCTAAGATGATAGCAACGGTAGGTGGGAAAATAAAAACGGCGGCTCAAAGATGGTTAAATGCAATAGGTCATCCTGAGTATTTAGAAGGATATGAATGGGAATATAATCTAGTTAATGATCCTGCGGTTAATGCATGGGCTATGCCAGGTGGAAAAATAGTTTTTTACACAGGTATTTTACCTATTTGTCAGGATGAGACAGGTGTTGCCATAGTCATGGGACATGAAGTTGCGCATGCACTGGCTAACCATGGAGGACAGCGTATGAGTGCCTCTCAATGGCAGTCTATTATAGGTACTGGAGTAGCTGTGGGATCACAAGTAGCAGGTCTGGAGTCAGGAACACAAAACTTAATTAATCAAGCGTATGGTGTTGGTTCTCAAGTAGGAGGTATGTTGCCGTTTTCTAGATCTCATGAGACTGAAGCAGATAAAATAGGACTCTATCTAGCTGCGATGGCCGGTTATAACCCAGACGAAGGTGCTCTTTTATGGGGACGTATGAAGGCAAATAGTGGTGGACAGTCTACTCCTCAAATTTTAAGTACACATCCATCTAACGATAGCCGTATAGCAAATCTTAAGGAACTTGCTCCACTAGCAAAAGCAGAGGCCGCAAAATATGGTGTTACATCATTCAAATAATAAGTTTATTCTTTACTTAATGTTTAAGTAATTTAATAATCATACTTTTAAAGGGTTCTTACTAGAACCCTTTTTTTATGAAACAAATTTTACCTCGCGGCTCTAAAAAATTATTAAATGCATGGGCATTTTATGATTGGGCTAACTCTGTTTACTCACTAGTAATTAACAGTGCCATCTTCCCTATATTCTATGCCTACATAAGTATGAAAGCATATGAAGAAGGAAAAGTGCCAGAAATACTTAAGGACGTTAATAATGAGTCTATAATAATTGTGACAACTGCCATCGCTTTTTTAATAGTTAGTATTATATCACCCATTTTATCTGGAATAGCAGACTACTCTGGAAAGAAAAAACGATTTCTTCAATTCTTCTGTTATTTAGGCGCATTAAGTTGTATAGGCCTATCATTATTCAGTTTTGATTATTTATGGCTCAGTTTATTGGTCTATATGATGGCTTTAATCGGTTTTTGGGGTAGTCTGGTATTTTACAATTCATACCTGCCAGATATTGCTTTTCCAGAACAGCAAGATTCCATAAGTGCCAAAGGTTTTTCTATGGGATACATAGGTAGTGTTTTGCTCCTTATAATATGTCTTATTTTAATAGAAGGTGGCTTTTACCCAGATAATGGATTATTACAGGATACTTTTCTTGAAAATTCGTTCTTTAAATTAGATGCGATACAACTGTCTTTCATCCTCGTAGGATTCTGGTGGATGGGCTTTGCACAATATACCTATAAATATTTGCCCCTAGGAACTAAAAAGGATAGTACCCAAGTAAAGAACATTTTAACCAATGGTTTTAAAGAATTAAAAAAAATATGGAACAACCTTTCTGAAGATATACAAATGAAACGCTATTTAGGAGCATTTTTTATCTACAGCATGGCAGTACAAACAGTCATGTTAGTCGCTACTTATTTTGGTACAGAAGAAGTAGAGTGGGAAGAAGATGGGGCAACCATGGGATTAATAATCAGTATACTTCTCATACAGCTGGTGGCCATATTAGGAGCATGGTTAGCTAGTAAGCTTTCGCGAAAGCTAGGTAACATCAAAACCCTAATCGTAATAAATATCTTATGGGCAGTTATATGTATTTATGGTTATTTTGTGGTAACACCGTTACAGTTTTATATAACCGCTGGTTTTGTAGGTCTTGTGATGGGCTCTATACAATCGCTATCTAGAAGTACCTATTCTAAAATGATTCCCAATAATAATCCTGATACGGCTTCTTATTTTAGCTTTTATGATGTTGCTGAAAAAATAGGTATCGTTATAGGTATGCTCATATTTGCTATAGTAGGAGAATTGAGCGGTTCTATGAGATTACCAATTTTATTCTTAATAGTTTTCTTTTTAATAGGCATAGCTTTACTTGCCAGAGTGCCTAGAATTAAAAACATATGATAGTACTGGTTTATGATTTGTGTTTTTATAATAGTTTTTACTTATAGTAAACTTAATTATAACAGTTATAAAAAATCAAAACACTTTCAGAATTAAAATATATTTGAACGATTTAATTAATGAAATACCGTAGTTATGAGTGATAAAAATTCAAAAGTCTGGGACATAAATGATTCTCAAGATATTTCAAAATGTCCATTTATGGGCGGTGGTGCAACTAGAGCTGCTGGACAAGGAACAAAAAATAACGATTGGTGGCCTAACCAGTTAAGATTAAATGTTCTACGTCAAAGCGCTACAAAATCAGATCCCATGGATCCAGATTTTGATTATGCGGCAGCATTTAAAAGCTTAGATATAGAAGCATTGAGAAAAGATTTGACACATTTGATGACCGATTCTCAAGACTGGTGGCCTGCAGATTATGGACACTATGGTGGTTTATTTGTTAGAATGGCATGGCATAGTGCTGGTACTTATCGAGTAGGAGATGGACGTGGTGGCGCAAGTGTAGGTAATCAACGTTTTGCTCCTTTAAACAGCTGGCCAGATAACGGTAACCTAGATAAGGCTAGATTATTATTATGGCCACTTAAACAGAAATACGGTAAAAGTATCTCATGGGCCGATCTTATGATTCTAGCAGGTAATGTTGCTATGGAATCTATGGGATTAAAAAAATTAGGTTTTGCTGGTGGACGTGTAGATGCATTTGAACCAGAACAAGATATCTACTGGGGTAGTGAGACTACATGGTTAGGTAATGAAGAGCGATATAAAACAGGTGAGTTAGAAGGAATGTTAGGAGCCGCTCACATGGGTTTAATCTATGTAAATCCAGAAGGACCTAATGGAAATCCTGACGCAATAGGTAGCGCACATGATATAAGAGAAACTTTCGGCCGTATGGCTATGAATGATTATGAAACTGTGGCACTTGTTGCAGGTGGTCATACATTTGGAAAAGCACACGGTGCAGCAGATCCAGATAAATATACTGGAGCAGAACCTGCTGGTGCAAAAATAGAAGAAATGAGTACGGGATGGAACAGTTCTTATGGTACTGGTCATGGTGATGATACCATTACTAGTGGTCTAGAAGGAGCATGGACGCCTAATCCAGATAAGTGGGATCATGACTATTTTAGAGTATTACTAGATTATGAATGGGAATTAACTAAAAGTCCTGCAGGTGCTCACCAGTGGAAACCTACTGCTGCTTCTAATGCAGACCAGGCTCCTATGGCTGGTGACGCTTCAAAACGTCAGGATCTTATGATGTCTACAGCAGATATAGCTCTTAAGACTGATCCAGAATACCTAAGAATCTCTAAACATTTTAGAGATAATCCAGAAGAATTTGAAGATGCATTTGCAAAAGCGTGGTTTAAATTAACACATAGGGATATGGGACCTTCTTCTAGATATTTAGGAGATCACGTTCCAGAAAAAGAAGAATTATGGCAGGATCCTATTCCTACGGTAAAACATGAATTAGTTAATGAAAAAGATCTTTCCTTTTTAAAAGAACAAATTCTAGATTCTGGTCTATCAGTAAATGAGATGGTAGCAACAGCATGGGCTAGTGCATCTACTTATAGAGATAGTGATAAACGTGGTGGAGCAAATGGTGGTCGTATAAGACTATCGCCTCAAAATCAATGGGAATCAAATAACCCAGTAAGATTAAGAAAAGTACTAGATGTTCTAGCTGGTATTCAAGAAGCATTTAATGCAGCGCAAAGTGGAGATAAACAAGTTTCCATGGCAGACTTGATCGTACTAGCAGGTAACACAGGTGTGGAAAAAGCTGCAAAAGATGCTGGGCACGATATCACTGTACCTTTTACAGCTGGTAGAGGAGATGCTACTCAAGAACAGACAGATGTAGAATCTTTTACTTATTTAGAACCTCGTGCAGACGGTTTTAGAAATTACATCAATAGCTCACAGAAAATAGCTGGTGAAGATTTACTAGTTGATAAGGCTAGTTTATTAGGATTATCTGTTCCAGAAATGACAGTTTTAGTAGGTGGATTAAGAGCAATGGCTGCAAATTTTGATGCGTCGGACTATGGTGTATTTACCGATACACCAGGACAGCTAACAAATGATTATTTTGTTAACGTGTTAGATCTTAGTACAACATGGAAGTCTAAGTCATCTTCAGATTTATTATTTGAAGGTCGCGATCGTAAGACTGGTCACTTAAAATGGACAGGTACTCGTGTAGATCTTATCTTTGGTTCTAATACAGAATTAAGAGCGATTGCAGAGGTTTATGCAAGTAGTGATAGTAAAACAAAAATGGTTCATGACTTTGTAAAAGCATGGAATAAAGTCATGAATGCAGATCGTTTTGATGTAAAATAAATCAACTAAATCCTCAACTCATTAATCGGATTTAGGCTTATTAACAGTGTATCTCATCCTTTACTACACAAAATATTTTAGTACAGGTATAAGAACAAAAACCCCAAAAGAAGGCATTCCTGCCTGAAATTGGGGTTTTACTTTTAAATGACTTAGAATACTACATAGGATTTCTGACTTACCAGCTCGTCGCTCTCTTTTTCCATCATCGAGGTTGATGATTTATTTTACACTCGTTTTCTACAGATAGATCTCGTAAAATAAACTCTAGCCATTCTTAGGAAGGACTACTATCGATTTTTTATCTCAAAACAGATCATAAGGAAGACGTCAAATTTTTAGTCTCATGGATTATGTGCAGGCACTTTGTTTTTAAATTGTTACCGTTGTTGTTTTTATAAAAACTAGTAGAGCAACTCAACAGCAATCTTGATTATCGTTCTTGTGTGATATATTTATATTTTGAACGTTTGACTTATTTTAAAATCATAGGTCAGTTGCTTTGTGAGCTGGTATAATTTCTAGATAACAATGCTTTAAATAAGATTCTCTATGATAAATGGAGTGATTTTATGGATAGCCCAGAGCAAGATCACAGTAGATGCTACTTGTAATGAAAGTAAGCTACCTAATTTTAGGTAAGGCTACAGTAAATATAGAGAAAGAGGTAAAATAAAGTCAAAGTTTGATGCTTAAAATTCAAAGTCATCTACACCTTCACCATCGCCTCTACGAGAATTTTTCTTTTTTTGATTAAATCGATATACAAAGCTTAAATTAATCTGACGTTCTCTCCATTGAAACTCACTCACAGTTCTAAAAGCAGGAACCTCTTCCATAGTTAAAGGATCTATTATGGGCTGTCCGAATCGTGTGCTTTGTCTTTTACGACTATTAAATAAGTCACTTACGTTTATAGAAATAGTCGCTCTTTCTTGCAATACATCTTTACTCGCGGCAAGATTCATTGTAAATATTCCCTCATTAGTACCTTGAGCATTTGCAGATGCTCCACGGTAATTTAATCTAGTTTGTAGATCTATACCTGATGGGATAATAAATTTTTGATTTAACCGAGCAAAGTAAGTTATGTTTTCAAAGTCAAAATCGATAATTACATTTTCTCCATTTATAGTATTTTCATATATACCGTCCGTACTTACGTTAAAAATATTAAAATCTGTATTGATAGTCCACCATTTAAATGGTCTGTACATTATAGTTAATTCATAACCTAGACGTTCTTGAGTAGATAAATTTACGGGAGTACGTCGTATAACTGGATCACCATTATCTGTTATAGTGCCTGTATCTTCTTGAATAAACTCCCAGTTAGCATCACTACGGTTATAATAAACAGATGTATTAAAAGTAAATTTACTCCATCTTTTTAAATAACCTAAATCTATAGAGTTAGTAAAAGTGGGATCTAGATCTACATTACCTTGAAATACGTTAGACTCACTAGACCTACTCGGGAAAGGGTTTAAGAGACGACCTCTAGGTCTTCTCACACGTCTGTTATAGCCCAAAGTAATATTCTCGCCATCCTGTATCTCATATCCTAAATTAAGAGTAGGGAATAGGCTGCCGTAATCTTTCTTATCTTCTGTAAGTGTAGTGGCTTGAGAAATAGTAACATTAGTTTGCTCAAACCTTAAACCTGCAAGGAAAGAAAATTCACCAAATTCTTTACCATACTGACCATAAATAGCGTTTACTAGTTCTTTATAATCAAAGGTGTTATTAAGTCCTACATCTGGAAGTAAAGGTCCGTTAGGTAAATCTTCTTGTGCTATTTCCTTTAAGAAAAAAGAATTGCTTATATCACGGTAGTTACCTCTATAACCAGCCTCAAATTGAGTATCTTCTCCTATAGGTAATACATAATCCATTTGTGCTGTAGCATTTTGCTCATCTTCATCACTTAGGGTTCTTTCTACATCATTAATAGTGTTAGTAGTAGTTTCTGTCTCGAGAATATCTGCATTTTGATCTTCTATTGAAGTAGAGTATTGCATACTTGCTGTGATTTTCTGGCCGGTACTATCTAGATCATTTTTATAATCAATAGAATATTGTACTCTAGTATCATCTTCGGCTTCAGTCTCTATACGAGTAGTAGCTTCATTTAAATTACCATTTTCATCGAGACGTTCAATAACGTTAGTATTCACATCGTCATCATTACCTATGCGGTAAACGATATTTGCTACTATGCTAGACTGGTCATTGATAAAGTATTCTGCACCTAGACTTGTAAAAAAGTTTCTACCTAAACGGTTAAAATCGCGTTCTTCATTTACAAATGTATTTAAAGCAGAACCAACTGGATATGTTGTATTTGTTTTAGAATTACCAGGAGTCTCTCTGTATCTAAAACCTGTATTAGTAAAAAAGTTCCATTTTTCATTTCTTAGATTACCATTAAAGGAAAGACCTAATTGAGGATTATAACCAGTATCTAGCTGTAATGTACCGTTAAAACCTATTAGTTTATTTTTTCTAAGAATTATATTTAAAATACCAGCAGTACCCTCAGCATCATATCTTGCACTGGGAGAAGTAATGACTTCTATTTTTTCAATAGCGTCTGCAGGTATCTGTCTCAATGCCTCAGCACCGTTAAAACCTACTAGAGCACTAGGTCTACCATCAATAAGAATAGTAACGTTATCATTACCTCTTAAAGCAACATTTCCTTCTACATCTACAGATACTGATGGAACGTTATCCAGCACATCACTTGCACTACCGCCACGTACGGTTAAATCTTTACCTATATTATATATTTTTTTATCTAGTCGTATGTCTACAGTAGTTTTCTCTGCTACTATGAGTACACCATCTAACTTTGCAATGTCTTGTTCTAGAGCGATCGTACCATAATCTTTATCAGCATCAATAACCTGACCTGTTTTAATAATGCTTTTAAAAGTAATGTATTCCCATTTTATGGTGTAAATACCTGGAGTAACATTAAATTGATAATTACCATCTAGATCAGTAACACCACCTTGTGGAGATTTATTAGGAGAATCACTAATAAATGAAATAGTAGCAAATTCAAGAGGCTCACTAGAAATTTGATCAACTAGTTTGCCCTGTATAACAACGGTGTTTGAATTTTGTGAATAGACTAATATAGCTGTTAACGAGAAGAGTAAGGTAATAATGTTTTTCATAACCATCATAGAGTTTGTACTAAGACGGCAAATCTATCTGAAGGGTTAATCAGACATTGCTAAATTTACGTTAAAGCTCTTCACTAGGTTTTTCTTTACTACTCTCCATTAAAAAAGCTTTTAAAAATGCATCTAGATCTCCATTAAGAACAGCGTCTGTATTACCAGTTTCATGTCCTGTTCTTACATCTTTAATAAGTTTATAAGGATGTAATACATAATTACGTATTTGAGATCCCCATTCTATTTTCATTTTACCAGCTTCTATTTCTTGTCTAGCGGCATTACGTTTTTGTAATTCTATTTCAAAAAGCTGTGATTTAAGCATTTGCATCGCTTTTTCACGATTTTCTAGTTGAGAACGCGTTTCAGAATTATGAATTACTATACCAGATGGGTGGTGAGTAAGAATAGCCTTAGTCTCTACTTTATTCACGTTTTGACCACCAGCTCCACTAGACCTAGCAAAATCCCAATTGATATCAGCTGGGTTAATATCTATTTCTATAGAATCATCTGCCAGTGGATATACATATACAGATGCAAAAGAGGTGTGACGTTTTGCATTAGAATCAAAAGGAGATATACGCACTAACCTGTGTACACCGTTTTCACTTTTTAACCAGCCAAAACTATAATCACCTTCTATCTCTAGAGTAACTGTTTTAATACCAGCCACATCACCAGCCTGAAAGTTAAGTTCTTTAACCTTATAACCATTCTTTTCTGCCCACATCATGTACATTCTCATAAGCATCTCTGCCCAGTCACATGACTCTGTACCACCAGCGCCGGCGGTGATTTGTAAAACAGCGCTCATGTCATCACCCTCGTTAGAAAGCATGTTTTTAAACTCTAATTTTTCAATCAGTTCATTAGTAGCATCATACTTTGCCATTACATCTTCTTCACTAGCTTCATCTTCTTTAAAGAACTCAAAGAGTACTTCTAGATCTTCAGTAAGAGTTACAGCGGTCGCATAATCTGTAGTCCATTGCTTTTTAGTACGCAATAGTTTCATGATGACCTCGGCATCTTTGGGTGTATTCCAAAAATCTGGTGAAAAGGTCTTCTCTTCCAGGTTAGTTATCTCAATTTGTTTGGCATCAATTTGTAGATAATCCTTTAATTTTTCAACACGTTCTTGTAATTCTTTAACCTGTTCGGCAGTAATCATAGTTCTATTTTGGTCGCTTGCAAAAATAGAATTAAATTATTTGCCACAACAGATACATATATACGGTATAGATATTATTTTTATCTCGCTTTCGCGAAAGCGTAACTACAACATAAACATATGATAGATTTAAGAAGCGATACCGTAACAAAACCTAGTAAAGAAATGATCGAGGCCATGTTCCATGCACAAGTAGGAGATGATGTGTACAAGGAAGACCCCACGGTTAATGAATTAGAGAGACGTGTTGCAAATATGTTCGGCATGGAAGATGCCTTATTTTTTCCTACCGGTAGTATGGCAAATCAGGCTGCTATAAAAATGCATACTCAGCCAGGAGAGCAATTAATATGTGATAAATATGCTCATGTATTTAATTATGAAGGTGGAGGAGCCTCTTTTAATAGTGGTGTTTCTTGAAGATTATTAGACGGTGATCGAGGTATGGTGACTGCTGCTCAGGTAGAGGCGGCTATAAATCCGCCAGATTTTTATCACAGTGCATTAACCAGCTTAGTATGCTTAGAGAACACCACAAATAAAGGTGGTGGTGCCTGTTATACCATGAACACTTTTAAGGAGATAAGAAAAGTATGTGATGACCATAAACTAGGATTACACCTAGATGGCGCACGTTTATGGAATGCCCTAGTAGCTACTGGGCAGGACCCAAAAGAATATGGAGAAATCTTTGACACCATTTCTGTATGTTTTTCAAAAGGAATGGGGACACCTCTAGGAACCGTTCTTACAGGTAAGAAGGAAATCATGAAAAAAGCAATGCGCGTGCGTAAAATACTAGGTGGTGGTATGAGACAAGTAGGGTACATGGCAGCAGCCGCTATTTATGCATTAGACCATCATGTTGATCGATTAAAACAAGATCATGATAGAGCCAAAGAATTAGGAGAGTTACTTAAAACCTTACCCTATGTTATTAAGGTAGAAAAGGTAGAAACTAACCTGGTGATCTTTGAAGTAGTAGATGAATTACAAGTGATGGAATACTGTAGGGTTAATAATCTGATAATAAGCAATATGGGGCAAGGTAAGTTAAGGTTAGTAACCCATTTAGACTATACTCAAAAGGATCATGTTGCGGTAATCCAGTTATTTAAGAATTATGCAATACAACTATGAGATACATAGTAGAAATGCGATTTATCGGTAAAAAAAGCTCTTTATCCAACATAATATATTTTTACTAGCTATTTAATTGGATTACTATAAATTTAAAAGACCTTTGAGTTATATATTAATCAAATTTATTCCAAATGAAAAAATTAGTACTATCCCTAGTAGCGGTTGCGGCAGGAAGTTTTGCTTTTGCTCAAGATTTACCTACTAACCCAGAGCCAGGAAAATGTTACGTACGTTGTACAACACCTGACGTTTATGAAAATGAAACGGTAAGCTTAGTTGCAACACCGGCTTATAAAACTTTAAAAGTTGTTCCAGCTACTTATGAAACTGTAACAGAAAAAGTTCTTGTAAAAGAAGCTTCTAAGAAATTAAAAGTAATTCCAGCAACTTATAAGACTGAAACTAGAACTTACCTTAAGAAACAAGCAAGTTCTACTATTGCTATCGTGCCAGCTACCTTTGGTGAAACTACTGAAACTGTAGAGGTGAAGCCAGCTTATGCACAATGGGAAATGAGTTCAGTACCACCAGCAGAATGTACTTCTTCTAACCCAGATGACTGTCGTTACTGGTGTTATAAAGGTTATCCAGCTGAGTATACTACGGTATCTTTAACTACACTTGAAAGCGATGCATCTATTAATCGTTCTCCAGTAGCAGAGGAATCAGGTACTTATACGGTACAAGTAGTAGATCAACCAGCTAGAGTTGAAGAAATTGAAATCCCTGCAGAATATGCTAACATTACTAAAACGGTATTAAAGACAGATGCTGCTACAACAGAAACTGTTGTTCCTGCTACTTCTAAGTCTGTATCTCGTGAGAGATTAGTTTCTAAAGGTGGTCTTACAGTATGGTCTGAGGTAGACTGTGAATTAATCGAGTACAATGGTCTTGCGATCAACTGGGCAACTGGTAGTGCTACTTTGACAGCTGCTGACAAAAGAGAAATCGATGTAAAACTTCTTGCTGCACTTAACAATACACCTGGTTCTAAAGTAGAAATAGGATCTCATACTGACTCTAAAGGTTCAAGAACTTCTAACCAGGCTCTATCTGAAAGACGTGCACAGTCTGTTGCAAACTATCTTATCTCTAAAGGTATCAACGCATCTCGTATAGTAGCTAACGGTTATGGTGAGAATCGTTTAAAGAATCGTTGTGCAGATGGTGTTTCTTGTACTGAGCGTGAGCACAAAGCAAACCGTCGTACAGAATTCCGTTTTATTAATAACTAATTATTAGTTAGTTAAAAAATGTATTTAAAAGGCTGTCGCAAGACAGCCTTTTTTTGTTATTATTGGTAAATGTTAAGAAATGAATTCTTTTTTAATGATTACTATCCCTTTGGACTTGAACATAAGGGTTACGGATTAGCGCAAACAGCTGATCATCCTTACAAGTTTGGAGGAAAAGAATTTAACGAAGAACTTGGACTGGATTGGTATGATGTTTCTGCAAGAAATTACGATCCTGCTCTTGGACGTTGGATGAATGTCGATCCACTCGCAGAGCAAACTATGGAGCCTTATTTGTACGCTGGTAACAATCCCATAAGATATACGGATCCTACTGGTATGAGTAAAGAGGATTATGTTTTGGGAGAAAATGGTTATTACTGGGATGAAAATGTAAGATCTGCTGATGATGCAGATTTAGGAGGTAATGAGTATATAGGTAAATCGATTATTGATGTTAACAATCATTATGAAGAGAATAATTATTTTTCAAGTCTTTTTGGTATCAGAGCTGATTGGGGAACAAACGTAGGAACACCGCCAGCAGAGGTGTATTCTTCAAGCTTAACTGATACATGGGCTGACGATTGGGAAAATTCTGGCACTTTTTTAGGAGATCTGACATACGGAATAGCAAATGATCTCAATGTTATGGGTCAAGCTTTCAATCCTTTTGATAATGAAATAACTTCATTGTCAGGAAGAGGTTTGAATGATGCCGAGATTACTGAACATGGATTGATGGGACTCGCTAATTTTATGCCTGCTGCTAAAGGAGTTCAAGGTATTAAATCCCCTGCTGGCGCCAGTATCCAAAGCCGCTAGTGCTAGTTTGTAACTAGTACCGAGCATGAGTAAAATAATAAGAACAATAAAGTTTGTAGAACACGTACATACTTTTTGTTTTAAAACAATCCTGTCCTAAATAAATTTAAGACATATCAAACCTAACCATTTTACTGGTTTGATTAGCTGTTTTATTGTTTTTTCAAAATAGAACCCCTTGTATATATTTATTTGGCGGTGGTTGTTCTTTTGCAAATGGATTATCGATCCTGCTGGCGCGAGTATCCACTGCGGCTAGTGCCCCTGCTGGCGCCAGTATCCAAAGCCGCTAGTGCTAGTTTGTAACTAGTACCGAGCATGAGTAAAATAATAAGAACAATAAAGTTTGTAGAACACGTACATACTTTTTGTTTTAAAAATTTTAATCTTAATAAATCATTTAAACTTTCCGTACATTTAGTTGATGAGTAGAAAGTATAAATTCCATAATAAAAGTGGTGCTTACTTTGTAAGTTTTTCAACAGTTAACTGGGTAGATGTCTTTACTAGACATGTTTATTTTAATGAGTTAGCCAGTAGTATCGAATATTGTAGAAAGCATAAATCCCCTGCTGGCGCTAGTATGATCGCTAGTGCTAGTTTGTAACTAGTACCGAGCATGAGTAAGTAAGAGTATTTAAAAGAATATAGAGAAGTCTTTACAGTGATGTAGGGGCTTTTTTGCCTCACCTCTTATCCTCTCCAAAAGAGAGGAAGATACTTTAGAGAATAGAATGAGTTAAGAGATAAAAAAGAGCCACCTGTGCAGGGTGGTTTTTTTATTGTGCTAGTTTTTGCACTTTTCTTTTAGTGATAAATGCATCAATAAGTGTTTTAATAGTACCTCTATCATCCTCATTCATTTGTTCTACTTCTTTGAATTGTTGTAATAACCCCTGCTGGCGCCAGTATCCAAAGCCGCTAGTGCTAGTTTGTAACTAGTACCGAGCATGAGTAAAATAATAAGAACAATAAAGTTTATACAACACGTATGGACTTTATTATTTTAAAAATTTTAATCATAATAAATTATTTAAACTTTCCGTACATTTAGTTGATGAGTAGAAAGTATAAATTCCATGATAAAAGTGGTGCTTACTTTGTAAGTTTTGCAACAGTTAACTGGGTAGATGTCTTTACGAGACATGTTTATTTTAATGAGTTAGCCAGTAGTATAGAATATTGTAGAAAGCATAAATCAATG
>NZ_CANLXZ010000033.1 GCF_947495285.1 uncultured Nonlabens sp.
AACTATAAAATCAATCACAGGAAATCATCATTATCTAAAAGCTTTTTATGCGGCATTTAAGAACTAAATTGGTATAAGAAAAGATTAATGATTGTTAATTGTACTGTTTAAATATAAATATAGGTTATGAGAAATAGAATGGTAGGAATCAAATTTAGAATTTTAGTTTTAACAGATTAAAAAAAAATCGTCTTAAGAATGTGTTAGATTCTTAAGACGATTCATTTTTTAATAAAGAAGATGCCGCGTTATGCGCTTATCTCTACTTTTCTATTTAAGATCAAATTAAGGTAAAGGTTTACTTTGTCCTTTAATTCATGTCTAGGACATATAAAATCTAAGAAACCTTTTTCAAGAAGAAACTCTGCGGTTTGAAAACCTTCTGGTAATTCTTTTCCTGTGGTATCTCTTACTACACGTGGACCTGCAAAAGCAATTAATGCACCTGGTTCTCCTATGTTGATATCTCCTAGCATAGCAAATGATGCTGTTGTACCACCAGTAGTTGGGTCTGTACATAAAGATACATAAGGAATGCCAGCGTCACTTAATTGAGCAAGTTTTGCACTAGTTTTTGCAAGTTGCATTAATGATAATGCTGCTTCCATCATACGCGCACCACCAGATTTTGAGATGATCATGAATGGAATGTTGTTTTTAAGAGAATAGTCTGCAGCGCGAGCAATTTTTTCTCCTACTACACTACCCATAGAGCCACCTATGAAAGCAAAGTCCATACAGGCTACAACGAGATCGTTACCTTTAGACTTACCTACAGCAGTACGCACAGCGTCTTTAAGACCTGTTTTCTTTTGTGCAGCTTCTACACGGTCTGTGTATTTTTTAGTATCCTCAAATTTTAATGGATCTTTTGAAACAATGTTAGGATTCAATTCTTTGAATTCATTATTGTCAAATAAAATCTCGAAGTACTCATTACTTCCTATCCTTACGTGATATCCATCTTCTGGACTAACGTAAAAATTGTTTTTAAGTAAATCTGTGTCTACTACTTTACCAGTAGGTGACTTATACCATAAACCTTTAGGAGTGTCTTTCTTAGCCTCTGTAGGTGTGGTAATCCCTTTTTTATCTCTTTTAAACCAAGCCATATTTTAGTTCTAAGTTAAGTGTTAAAGTAATGAAATACCTTAATCACTTATTATTTTAACTGTTTCTAACCTAGATTTCATGAATAAACATGTTTTAAAGGCTGAATAATGAATTTTATTATAATGTATTGATATTATTTAAATCTTCAAAAGCTTGTTTTAATCTAGCTTTAAAAGACTCTTCTCCATGACGTAACCATTTGCGAGGGTCGTAATATTTTTTATTAGGAAGGTCTGCTCCATTAGGGTTTCCTATTTGAGAGAGTAAGAAGTCGTTGTTAGTATCCATATACTTTTTTATACCATCAGAAAATGCCCATTGAAGATCTGTGTCAATATTCATTTTAACAACGCCATATCCTATGGCTTCTCTTATTTCTTCTAGTGTAGAACCAGAACCGCCATGAAATACAAAATCGATATGATTGTGCTCTACGTTATATTTTTTAGAGATATACTCTTGAGAATTCTTAAGAATTTTAGGTGTAAGTTTTACATTACCAGGTTTATATACACCATGTACGTTACCAAATGCCGCTGCGATAGTGAATTTGTCACTTACCTTCATGAGCTCTTCATACGCATATGCTACTTCTTCTGGTTGTGTATATAGTTTAGACTCGTCTACATCGCTATTATCAACACCGTCTTCTTCACCACCAGTGATACCTAATTCTATTTCTAGAGTCATGTCCATTTTAGACATTCTTTCTAGATATCTTTTACATATTTCTATATTTTCTTCTAGAGGTTCTTCACTTAGGTCTATCATGTGTGAAGAGTATAAACTTTTTCCGCTTTCGCGAAAGCGTGCCTCACTAGCATCTAATAAACCATCTATCCAAGGAAGTAATTTTTTTGCACAGTGGTCTGTATGAAGAATCACACTAGCTCCGTATGCTTCTGCTAGTCTATGAACGTGCTCTGCACCAGCAATTCCACCTAGGATCGCTGCTCTGTGATGGTCATTATTTAATCCTTTACCAGCATTAAATACAGAACCTCCATTAGAGAATTGGATGATAACTGGAGAGTTTAAGTCTGCAGCAGTTTCCATAACAGCGTTTACTGTATTAGATCCTACAACATTAACAGCAGGAAGTGCATATGCATTTGCTTTTGCATGATTAAAAATCTCTTGAACTTGGTCGCCAGTGGCAACACCTGGTTTTATATTGTGATTCATAATTTCTTTTCTTGGTTGAGCAAAAATAAGCAAAAATAAATGCCTATTTTTCAGAATCTAGAAAGGATAATTAATACCTACATTAAGAACAGATTTTGAAATTTTAAATTCTTTGAGCCATCTTCTATTTTCTTCTAGTGCAGGATTGTAGGTTTTAAAGCCCATATCAAATCTTAAAACAAAAAAGCCGAAGTCGTATCGCAATCCTACACCTGTTCCTAGCGCTAGGTATTCTAGATCACTTATTTCATTAAAAATGGCTTCTGAATCTTCTTCACTATCGAGTACGTTATAAATATTACCTATGTCTGCAAATAAGGCACCTTTAAACGCTCCAGATATAGGGAATCGATACTCTGCATTGAGTGCTATTTTCATATTAGCCTCATTAAAGTCATTTAACCCACCTGTTTTACCTGGTCCTAATTCATAGGCTTGCCACGCTCTATTATCATTAGGCCCACCTGCAAAGAAAGATCTTATGAACGGAATGTTATCAGAATTTCCATAAGGGATAGCAATACCACCGAAGGCTCTTATGGCAAATACATGATTGTTTACGTATTGCCAGTGTTTTATATAGTCGATTTCGGTCTTTATGTACTGACTGTATTCTACACCAAAAACTCGTCTTCTATCATTTTCATTTTTTTCTATTCCTGCCAGACTAGAGATGCCAGAAAGTACATTACCAGCGCTTTCTATTCTCAAGTTAAATCTAGAGAAATCATCATCGTAAATTCCTTCTCTATTGTTACGTGTCCAACTGTAACTGGTAGATACGATTAGGTTATTTTGTGATAGCCTGTCTCTACGTTCCCTCACGTTTCTTATTTGCTCTCTTTGAGCATCGCTTACAGATAGGGATCCATTTAGGGAATTGTTAATAAAGGCAGTAGTACCATCTGGTATGGTAAGATTACTAGAGTCATTAACATAAATAGGATTTGTAAGGTTAAGATCGTTAGCTATATTATTAATACTACCATAACTACTTTGATAGACATTAAAAAAGTTACCAGGGTCTAAATTACGTACATATTGCGCGTTTACTAAATCTAATCTGGTACTCTTTATTTCGGTCTGTCTCCAGTTATAAGTTAGTGCTCCATTAAGGCTCTGTTTATCTAGACCTATATTAGTCTGGCTGAAATACCCTAGTGAAAAATTAGTAGATGGCGACATGTACTTAGGGATCAAGTGGTCTACATTAAAAGGTAAAAATAACCTAGGGAAACTAAGCTTAGCATCTGTTCCTAGTTCTTGTAAATCAAAAAATCTAGAGTCGCCATTTGCAGCATTTGTACTCGCACCTATATTCCCTCTAAAAGATATATCTAAGAGTTCACTACCTCTAAATAAATTTCTAATTAAAAGAGATGTGTTAAGACCTACACCTATAGCCTGTATATTGCTATGCGTCGCTTCTACTCCATAAGTGAATTCAAATTTTTTCTTTGAGGTAAGTAACACATTTGCTATAAGATTAGTGCCTGTGGAGTCTTTAGGGTCTTCAACATACCTTATGGTAGGGTATTGAAAACTTTGTAGCTCTGTGATTCTCCTATATGTTCTATCTCTATCTATATCTTTATAAAGATCGCCTTTGTGAATAAATATGGCATCTGTTAGAGTAGATCTTTTGTACTTGCGTTTTCCAAAACGTAAGATGTTGTAATCTTCATAAGTCAGTGTATCGGCCGCTTTGTTACTTATTGCGTTTTGATAATCTGGTATAATGTTAACTTCACTTATTTTGTGCATTTTATACGGTACACTAATCGTGGAGTCTGCATCTTGTATCTCTCTGTCTTTAATGATAAGAGTGATGTTTGCTTTATTTTTAGTGTTAATAGTGTCGCCCTCAAATCTTATATTATCTTTTTCCATATAATAGACTCCATTATTACGTAAATATGTATTCAATCGGTCTTTCTCGGCATTTATATCTGGCGTGTAATATTGCTCACCTTTTTTAAGAATACTTTCAGAATCTACTAGTTGATATAAGGAGTCAATAACAGGTGTTGCTATTTGTGTTTTAAGACTATCGATAATATAAGGAGTGTGCCTATTTACATAATATTCAATTCGAGCCTTTTTATTATTTTTAAAATCTATAATTTTATGATCTACCTCTGTATTGAACCATCCTTGATTCCAGTACCAGGCTCTTAATCTTTCTTTTGATTTCTCAATAGCGGTCTCGTTAATTAAGCTAGGTGCTTCTCCGGTTCTTTTAAGCCAGTTATTAAAATCAACAAGACTTTGACCTAATTCCATGGTTTGCTTTTCTGATAGAATAGCATTACGTCTTTTTAAGCCTTTAGGATGATCCTGCATCCACTTTAAGTAAATAGAATCTCGGTGAGGTCTCGCAAGATTATAAATATGGAGTCTTAAAGGGTAGTTAAGAAGTCTTTGATTAGGCTGTAGAGTAGGTAGAGTGAGTACTCTTGGGTCTTTAGGTGATAGGCTATCAACTAGAATCGTGTTTTTAGTAAGGAGTTGCTTACCGTCAGGAACGCGTTTAATAGCATGGCAAGAAACCAATAAAATAATAAGCAATATAAATAAGCCTATTTTTGCATGAAGTCCCGATTTTTCCATAGTGCAATATTCAAAAATACGATTATAAATGATTACCAAAAGTAAGTTAAAGCTTATCAAATCTCTCAGTAGAAAAAAAACTCGAGAAGAGCATCAGCTTTTTATTGTTGAAGGATACAAATCTATAAGAGAACTAGTTAATTCTGGCCTTATTGTAGAGGATATTCTCATAACCTTAGGAAACAATCATTTAGATGCGTTAGAGCCTACAGTTATTAGTGAAAAAGATATGAATTCTATCTCTAATTTAAAGACACCACCAGGTTATCTGGCCGTTTTTAAAATGAATAAGCAGTTAGAATTACCACAAGTAGGTAAGGTAATAGCTCTAGATGATATTAAGGATCCTGGTAATTTAGGTACTATTATTAGACTAGCAGACTGGTTTGGGATATCAGATATCGTGTGCAGTAAAGAAACGGTAGATGTCTATAATTCTAAATGTGTGCAAGCAAGCATGGCATCTCTTGCTAGAGTGCAAGTTCATTATACAGACTTATATGACTATTTAAAACAGTCTTTGCTACCTATATATCCTACAGCAATGAATGGTGAGAATATCTACACCAGCGTATTACCAGAAGAAGGTATCATAGTCATGGGAAATGAGTCTGCTGGTGTAAGTGATGCCATTCTTAAAATAGGAAACGCTATCAGTATACCACAATACGGAAAAGTTCAAGAGACTGAAAGTCTTAATGTAGCCATGGCAACATCTCTTATACTAGGCGAGTGGTTGCGTACTACTGGAATGTAAAGTTGATAAAAATGCCTCTAGTCTGCATGCTGTCTATATTTCCAGTCCATGGACTGTTGGGGTCTATATCGCGCACCAGTTCATCTCCCATGGCAAATACACCTCTTATGGACGGTGAAAACTTAAAGTAATACAGGTACAGGTCAAATCCTATGCCTAGTTCATAATTAAGAACACTAGGTGTCTGTCTAAACTGCCCAGAACTGTTGTCATCTGGGTTATCAGAATTACTTGATAAGTTATTAGACCAGGACGCTCCAGCAACGACAAAGGGTTTCCAGTTATTTAATCTTTTAGTAGAAAACTTTACTAATAAAGGTACATGTATGTAAGTAGAGGTAACCTCACGCTCCATTTGTGCAGCAGTAGTAAGTGATGGGTCTGGAAATGTTAGATTTCTAGTAGCAAACACGATACCTGGTTCTAGTCTTAAGTTAATGTACTCATTAATACGTATATCACCTATAAGACCTACATTAAAACCAGCACTAGATTCTGTAACGATTTCTTCGGTAATCTCGTTATAATCAAATTTATAATCATAAGAGTTAAAACCTAAATAGTAACCCCAAGTAAGAAATTTCTTATCAAAGTTTTCTAGATTTTTAATTTTTTCTTTTGAAAATAATTGAGCACTAGCGGTTTGAAAACCTAGTGCTAAAATAATGATGACTATAACCTGTCTCATATTATACTTTTACTGCTTTATAAATGGTAGATGCACCATGAAATTGTAACTCATTTTCTACCTCTTTAAACCCTACTTTCTTTAAAATATTGTTGAAACGCTCTCCATAAGGAAATTTAGAAGCACTTTCTGATAAATATCCATAAGCGATCTTATCCTTAGAAAACAATTTACCTAAAGTAGGTACAATGATACCAGAGTAGAAATAGTAGCCTTGCTTAAAAGGAAACTTTGTAGGTACACTAGTTTCTAGTACTACTAGAATTCCACCAGGTTTTAAAACTCTTAATATTTCACCCAGTCCTTTTTCCAGATCTTCAAAATTACGTACTCCATAAGAAACGGTAACGGCATCTATAGAATTATCTTCAAACTGTAGGTTTTCAGAATCTCCTAATACCATTTCTATGCGGCTATCTAGATTTTCTTCTTTTACCTTAACCTTTCCTACTTCTAGCATACCGCTAGAAATATCGAGTCCTATTAATCTTTTTGCATCGGTTTGTTGCGCCATTTTAATGACTAGGTCGCCAGTACCAGTAGCGATGTCCATAATCACTTGTGGCTTATGAGCAGCTACCATTTTAACAACGTTATCTCTCCATTTTTGATCCAGACCTAAAGATATCATCCTATTTAGTCCATCATATTCACCACTAATGGTGTCAAACATTTTTGTAACCTGTTCCTTTTTTCCAGAATCTTCTCCGTTATATGGCTTTACTTCTTCAGACACGAGCTTTAATTTAGATAGCAAAGATAATGCAGCGCGTTGAGGTTATTGCTATTCCGCTTTCGCGAAAGCGAGATAAACATCCATAAAACCCATAAAAATCAAGCTTTTTTTAAATTATAGATCACATAACAGTATCTTTGGGACACTACAGAAACGATTGTATGAAAATCATTATTGCAGGCGCAGGTGAGGTAGGTTTTCACCTGGCAAAGCTGTTATCCTACGAGTCACAGAATATTACATTAATAGATCCAGAACAGGATAATTTACATTATGCTGATACTCACCTAGATATTAGGGTGGTGCGAGGAGATTCTACCTCTATAAAAATCCTTAGAGATTCTAGAGTAGAAGAGGCAGATCTTGTGATTGCGGTTACCAGTAGTGAGACGACTAACATTACTATTTGTGTACTGGCCAAACAACTAGGTGCAAAACGTACCGTGGCGCGTATTACAAATACAGAGTTTCTAGAGCATCAAGACGCTATAGGTTTTTCTGGTTTTGGTATAGATGAGTTGATATCTCCAGAAGCACTGGCAAGCAAAGAAATAGAATTGCTGCTCAATCAAAGCGCGTTTAATGATAGTTATGAATTTGAGGACGGCGCTCTGACTATGGTAGGTGTTAACTTGCAACGTACGGCACAGTTTGTAGGTAAAACGGTGCAACAGGCTGGAGAGATTTTTCCAGAGATTCATTTTATGCCTATCGCTATACAAAGATTTGGTACCCAATACACCTTAATACCTCGTGGTGATACACAGTTTAAAGAAGGAGATCAAGTGTATTTTATTACCACGGCAGGTGGTGTAGAAGAGCTTTATAAATTAACCGGTAAGACTAAGCATGCCATGCGCAATGTCATGATTTTAGGCGGTAGTAATATAGGTAAGCAAACTGCGCAACAACTTTCTAAAGCAGGGATTAACGTAAAGTTGATAGAGAACGATGCAAAAAAAGCATTTGACCTGGCAGATGCTCTTCCTGAAGTTCTAGTCTTAAACGGAGATGGACGTAACGTAGAGTTGCTCCAAGAAGAAAACATTCATGAAATGGATGCATTTATAGCCGTTACAGGAAATAGCGAGACTAATATTATTTCTTGCCTTATGGCAAAGAGTAAAAGTGTGAAGAAAACGATATCTCTAGTAGAGAACATGGATTATTTTCAATTATCTCACAGCATAGGAATAGATACACTGATTAATAAAAAATTACTTGCGGCCAATAATATTTTTAGATACGTACGTAAAGGTGAGGTAGTGGCTATGACTAAACTCAACAACATGAATGCAGAGCTACTAGAATTTATCGTACAGCCAGAAAGTGCTGTATGTGGTAAAACTGTAGCAAATGCTGGTGTACCTAGAAGTGCTATTATAGGTGGTGTGATAAGACAGGGAATAGGTAATATAGTTCTAGGTAGCTTTAAGATAGAGGCTGGTGATAGAGTGGTAGTCTGTTGTTTACCACGTTCTATTACTAAGGTAGAAAAACTGTTTTTATAATGACTAGAATTACTAAACTTAATTATAAAATTATAGTTTTTATTATGGGGCTGCTACTGGTTTTTAACGGTGGTTTTATGTCTGTGTCTGCTCTAGTAAGTGCTATTTATAGAGAGAGTGAAGGCTTTGATATTCTAGCAGCATCTGGTGTTGCAGTTTCTATAGGAGCCATTTTAATGTACTTAAATCGCAATCATGTAAAAGAATTGCGTAAAAAAGAAGGGTATTTAATTGTAACATTGGGCTGGTTAATCATGGCTTTTGCCGGTACGATGCCTTATATGTTCACAGGGGCAATATCTAACTATACCGATGCATTCTTTGAAACCATGAGCGGCTTTACAACTACTGGTGCAAGTGTGGTAAATGATATAGAGATATTACCCAAGGGAATTTTATTCTGGCGCAGTATGACACACTGGATAGGTGGTATGGGAATTATCGTTCTAGCAGTTGCCATATTGCCATTATTAGGAATAGGCGGTATGCAGCTGTTTGCAGCCGAAGCTCCTGGACCTAGCGCAGATAAATTACACCCACGTATAACAGATACTGCAAAAAGACTTTGGCTTATTTATGTAGGTTTTACAGCTATAGAAACCGTGCTTCTTAAAATAGCAGGTATGGGCTGGTTTGATGCTATTAATCATGCATTGAGTACGCTCTCTACAGGAGGTTTTTCTACAAAAAATGCAAGTACAGCTTACTGGAATGATAATCCAGCCATACAGTGGATTATTATAATCTTTATGTTTATAGCGGGAGCTAACTTTGTACTCAGTTATTTTGCTTTTAAGGGTAAATTCAGCAAAGTGTGGAGAGATACCGAGTTTAAATGGTACACCAGTTTTGTAGTTGGCTTTTCTGTTTTAGGAGGCACGTTAATCTATTTCTATGCAGACCCATCCATATCTTCTATAGATCATCCTATGGTATGGGGTGAAATGGAGAGTGCTTTTAGACACAGTACATTTCAGGTGCTTGCAGTTATGACCACGACAGGATTTGTCACTGCAGACTATACTTTGTGGACACCATTTCTTACCATCATGTTTTTTGGTTTGTTCTTTTTAGGTGGTAGTGCAGGATCTACATCTGGTGGTGTTAAAGTAGTGCGGCACATTATATTAATACGTAATGGTATTATGGAATTTAAAAGAACATTACACCCTAATGCTATACTGCCAGTGCGATATAATGGTAGAGCATTACAGAGTGGTATCGTTTTTAATGTGCTAGGATTCTTTATTCTTTATATGCTTTCTTTTATAGTAGGTGCGATTGTGCTTGCTGCTCTCGGACTAGATTTTGATACCGCCATAGGTGGTGCGTTAAGTACGCTGGGTAATGTAGGTCCAGCATTTGGAGACCTCTCTCCAGTAGATAATTTTGCTGGGTTGCCACAACTGGGTAAATGGTGGTGTAGTTTCTTAATGTTAATAGGTAGGCTAGAATTATTTACGGTATTGATCTTATTGACGCCTTTCTTTTGGAGGAATAGGTAGATGAGTATCGTTTCAGAATATAGTGATTACTATCCCGGCGGTATGCTACTACCTAACCGCCACGGCTCTGTAGATAGTGATTCTTATAGATACGGTTTTCAAGGACAGGAAAAAGACGATGAAGTAAAAGGTGAAGGTAACTCGTATAACTATACTTTTAGAATGCATGATCCTCGATTAGTTAGGTTTTTTGCTGTTGATCCTCTTTCTCCTAAGTATGCGATGCTCACACCTTATCAATTTGCCAGTAATAGTTTGATATCAAAAGGAGAGTTAGAAGGTTTAGAAGGTGGCTGGGTCATTGAAAATGGTTGTGCAAAATATGAAAAAGGTCCTGTGCTTAATGCTTATTCAAGTAAAGAAGCTGCAATTGCCTCTCAAGAAAACAGCAAAAAGATTGTTAATAATAAACCACCGCAGTTATCTCAGAGATCTGTCTCTAGATTTACAATGAGAGCTCAAACAGAACATCGTGATGTATTAGCTAGAAGGAAAGCTCACATGGAATACCTACAGTCGCAGCAGGAGTTAATGAAATGGACATATACTGTTCCTGGAATGCAAGTTGCTCATGGGGTTTATGTTGGATTGCCAGAAGGTTTAATGGAAGTTTCTGGTGTTATGGTAGTAGATAAAGCTATTGATGGTTATAGAGCTTATAAGATGGTTAGAAGTATGCGTTTTGTAGACGACATAGTAATTCATGCGCCTTTAGATGATGCAATACAGCATAGTGCCAAAACTGAAAAGGTTGGTGAGATAATAAATGTAGTTCGCAAAAACTCTGCTAAAGAAACTGTTGGAGGTAGTTTTTTACAGTTGGGAGACGATGGTGTGACAATTACAGGTTATAGAGCTGCCGATTGGGTAAAAAAAGGAGCTAGAGGACTTACAATAGAGGGTAAAGCAGCTGATAATATTATTTATGCAGCTTCACAAACAAGGTCTGCATCAGGACTTACGACACTTAGGACAGGATTAACCACTACTCAAAAAGCTGCTGCTGTAGGTTTAGGAGGCGCTGGAGCATATGGTTCTTATAGGCTGTATGTAGAGAAAGTAAAAAGAGACGATGAGTTAATGAAAAGTAACCTAAACATGATTAAGAGATATATACAAGATCCAAATGGGAATAATCAGTAAAGTATTTAAAAAAAGAAAGTTTGATAGGCTTATTAAAAAAGCAATTAGGGATAGAAACTTTAGATTTCAAATGAATATATCAAAGGATAATACTCCATTGATTCAAGTTTTACCTCAAGATGTTTTTCAAAAGCAGTTTGAAATTAAAGATGAAGATGGATTTGTAATAGTAGTTTTGACTGGAAGCGTTATAATACGTGATAAAAATTTTAAAGAGAGTGAATTTTATTCAGTAAGTCATGAGATTGATATCGAGGGTAAAAAACAATTAATTTTCATGGAAAGAAATTTTGAAAAATTAGGGGAGACTCTTAAGGAGCTATTGTTAATAGTTTTTGATATAAACGGAGAAGAAAATTATACCACTGAAATGATTGTATTATAAATGAAAAGTAATTATTCAATATTTAGAAGTTTTCCCACTTTACAGCAAGCTACGGAATTGAAAGAATTATTATCAAAGAACGGTATTGAAACTGAACTTGCTGATAATGTACCTCCTGTGGACGTGACTTTTTCAGGAAACACTTTACAGAGTAAAATAGAGGTGAGAATAAAGCAAAGCGATTTTGAGAAAGCAGAACAAATATTAGAAAAAGAGACAGGAAATTTAATTAACGAAATTGGACGAGATTATTATTTATTTGAATTTACGAATGAGGAATTATATGAAGTTCTATTAAAATCTGACGAGTGGAATACTTTTGATTATGCTCTTGCCCAAAAAATTTTGAGAGAGAGAGGTAAATCAATAGACAAAGATTTATTAGATTCACTAAAGAAAGAAAGATTAAAGCAATTAGCTGAACCAGAAAAAAATCAAAAACCTTGGATAATTTCAGGATATATTTTTAGTTTTTTAGGTGGTTTCTTAGGATTAATTATAGGATACTCTTTGATGACATCTAAAAGGGCATTACCAAATGGACAAAAGGTTTATTCTTATTCTACAAATGACAGGAAGCACGGTAGGTTTATTTTCTATATTGGATTAGTTATTCTACCTATAGCGATTCTTTTAAAGATTTTTATTGAGCTTTCAAATTAGCAGTTGGATATTTACGAAAATATATTTTTAATATACCTGAGGTTACTTTCCTTTTTCGCTTAAAGCCCCTGCTGGCGCCAGTATCCAAAGCCGCTAGTGCTAGTTTGTAACTAGTACCGAGCATGAGTAAAATAATAAGAACAATAAAGTTTGTAGAACACGTACATACTTTTTGTTTTAAAAATTTTAATCATAATAAATTATTTAAACTTTCCGTACATTTAGTTGATGAGTAGAAAGTATAAATTCCATAATAAAAGTGGTGCTTACTTTGTAAGTTTTTCAACAGTTAACTGGGTAGGTGTCTTTATGAGACATGTTTATTTTCATGAGTTAGCCAGTAGTATAGAATATTGTAGAAAGCATAAATCAATGGAGTTATATGCTTACTGTTTCATGCCTAGTCATGTGCATTTAATATTTAGATCATCTATTGATCAACCATCAGAATTACTGAGAGACTTCAAGAAAAAATAAATCGGACAGATTTTAAATTACACTATATTTAAAATTATTCTTGCTTACTGATACTCGGTACTAGTTGCAAACTAGCACTAGCGATCATACTAGCACCAGCAAGGGGATTGGGTTGATGTAATAAGGTGTGACGAATGCCAAGATATTTTTAAAGAAATACATGTAACAAGTGAGTAGTTATGATAGAACGAGAAAAAATTGAGCAAATATCAATTCGAGGTAGAGTAGCTTTTGCGATATTATGTTTAGAGTTAGCTATAAAGCATTTTAAACTAGAGACCTTGAATAGGAAGTTTTTATTGGGCTTACTTTGGAGTTATACTAATTCAAATGTTGGTAGATGGCACGAGGTTTTATCTGAATGTATTCCAAATTCTGTCTTAGTTGATGACTTTGTGAAAGAAGAGATGGAACTTTTAACAGAAGATCAATTTAATGAATTAAGAGAGTTATTTAACAGCTCAAATGACGTAATTAATCAAATAATTAATCAAATATTTTGGATCGCCACAGAAGATCTATATTCTAGTATTTCGAATTATTCTCAGGGAACAATTGATACACTCCTTAAGATATTAAAAGAAATGGATAAGTATGAAATAGATACGCCAGATATTCAGTTGTTCACAGAATTAACGATAGAAGAAAATGATGGTTGGGGGAGAGAATTTAAAAGGGAGGATGTAATGGGATAAAATGAGGTTTTCTGTTTTGAGTTAGTAGGCAGGTGAATTGGCTAATGCAGGGAGTAATTTAATATCGGGTCTAACTGGTTCATTTAAAAATATTTATGATGATATTATTCTTGCTGGCGGAAGTGCTTTAGAACAGAATGGTGTAATTAAATTATTTACGGCTAGTGGAGATGAAATAGCTGAAATATCAAGTGGAAAGCTTTTACCAACAAAGTATTTTGATAAAAATTTACATTCTGGTGCAACAGCTGTTGATCAACCTATAAATGGTTATCAGGTTTTTAAAAAAGGTGATGATTTTGTAGTAAAGCGAGCTCCTGAGACATCTGGATATAATGCAAGCGAATTAACAGAGTTAACTCAGCATCCCAATGCTCACGTTTTGGAAAGACACGGAGCTGATGTTACTGATGAAGCTCTTATTAAGCGTTCAGGAACACCAAGTATTGCTCCTGATGGTAAAACGCTTCCGAACCCACCCCCATATGCTTCAAAGTTTGAAAGTACAAGTAAGTTAAAGGAAGCTTTAAATAATACAAATCCGAATTCTTCAAATTTCAGCCCTCCAGCTAATGGCAACAGTTATGCTTTTGATTATCCTTTATCAGGACAAGCGTCAACACCGTTCGGATATGGTATTCCAGCTGGAGGAGGAAGCCCTGTTCAGATGTACCGTGTTAAAGTTGTGTATAAGAAACGTAATGGTGTTTGGGAGCTTCTAACTATGTATCCTCAGCCATAAGTCGAAAAAAATAGAAAGCTAAATGAAGTTAATCTTCAAAAAGGAAATAAATAATAAGTAGTTTGTCACTACTTATTATAGATATTGCCATATCTAAAGTATAGTCACTTATTGAGTTAAAAGAACTGGCACCATTTTCATCCCAAGGACTACCAAACCAATTAGTATAAAATTTACATTTCTCTAAACTGAAATTTTCTATTAAAGTAGAATAGTTTTTTTTAGCTACTTCTATTGGCATTACTTCTTGAGTAGTAAATCCTAGGTTATACTGTAATCCTGAAATAAACATTTTTTCAAAATTTTTATGTTCAACTTCGTTCCATTCGTATTCTAAAGAGTTTAAATTATGGCTTAATAAAGCTTCATTAAGTGTTTCTTTAACTTCATTTTGGGAGTTTAAATCTACTTTTAAATTATTTTTCTTTATTACTCCTCCCAAAAAGAATTTATCTAATTCTAATTCCTTATATAAATCCATAATTCAAGCATAAGCAGATTTAGTTTTCATATCTCTAAGAGCCATATCAATAAGGTTGTAGATGAAAGATTTTTTTTCTTCTTTCAGTTTTGATATATCTTCTAATCTTTTTAGAGCTTCTTTGTCAAGAGCAAGTGAAGTTTTTCCAATAAGGTAATCCACAGAAACTTCTAATACATCAGCAATTTTTACTACCACATCCACAGAGGGAGAAATGTCTCCTCTTTCGTATCTGCCTATTACATCCCCCTGCTGGCGCCAGTATACAAGACTGCTAGTGCCAGTTTGCAACTGGTACCGAATATGAGTAAAAGAATAAAAAAACTTTACAGCTACTCATTTCTTTTTAAAAATAAACTCTTCTGTCGTTGTAAATCTCTTGCTCATAGTCTTACAGTGATAGTTTACATTAAATTTTCACTTTGATTGTATAGATAGGCGACTACCTGAAAACAAGAAAAGGAAAGTTCATTAAAGCTTTCCTTTTCTATTATAATATATTTTTATGTACTTAATTAAGAAAGTACCTCTTTAATTCTTCTCATCGCTTCAACGATTTGTTCTTCACTTGCAGCATAAGAAATACGTATACAGTTAGGTGCGCCGAAGGCATCTCCAGAAACCGTAGCAACATTTGCTTCTTCTAGAATCATAAGAGAGAAATCGGTAGCGTTTTCTATTTTATTGCCTTTTACTGTTTTACCAAACCACTTTGAAACATCTGGAAATATATAGAAAGCTCCTTCTGGGCTGTCTGTTGTAAATCCTTTTATTTCTGACGCTAGTCCTAGTATCAAGTCACGACGCTTTGCAAAAGCATCGATCATGTATTGAATCTTAGAAATCGGAGCTTCTAATGCTGTAATTACAGCACGTTGTGCAATACAGTTAGTTCCACTAGTAACCTGTCCTTGCATCTTGTTACACGCTCTTGCTATCCATGCAGGTGCGCCTATGTAACCTACTCTCCATCCCGTCATGGCAAATGCTTTACTAACCCCATTAATAGTAACCGTGCGGTCATACATACTAGGTATGGCAGCGATACTCGCATGTTTACCAGTATAATTAATGTGCTCATAGATTTCATCACTTACTACCACGATATCTGGATAGTCTGCAAGTACGTCTGCAAATGCTTGCAGTTCTTCTTCACTAAATAAACTACCACTAGGGTTGTTAGGAGAAGAGAATAACATCATCTTAGTCTTAGGCGTTATGGCTGCCCTCAATTGCTCTGCAGTTATTTTAAAATTTTGTTCTACACCAGCTCTTACCTCTACAGGAACACCTTCTGCCAGCTCTACTATAGCGGCATAACTTACCCAGTAAGGTGCAGGAAGAATACATTCATCACCTTTGTTAAGTAGGACCATGGCTACATTTGCAATAGATTGCTTTGCACCGGTAGATACTACTATCTGACTGCGGTCATAAGTAAGGTTATTATCTCGTTTAAATTTATGGATGATAGCATCCTTTAATTCTGGATAACCATCTACAGGAGTGTAGCTATTATAGTTCTCGTTAATAGCATTTATAGCTGCTTCTTTAACAAAGTCTGGTGTGTTAAAATCAGGCTCACCTAGACTTAAGCCTATAATGTCTTTTCCTTGTTCTTTTAATTCACGAGCTTTTGCGGCCATAGCTAGCGTTGCGCTTACAGGTAAATTATTAATGCGATCAGATAATTGCGATTTCATAACGATATAATTGAATTACAAAAATATCATAACACTTGAATTAACAATCGCATTGAACGAGAATTATTATTTTATTTTTGCACAAACTTATAAATAGTGCATCAAATCATAAAAGAACATTTTCCGCATATTACAGACCATCAATTAGAGCAGTTTTCTAAACTAGGTGATTTATATGCAGAATGGAACGCTCAGATCAATGTTATCTCAAGAAAAGACATCGATCAACTGTACACTCGACATGTCTTACATTCTCTAGGGATTGTGTCTGTAGTTCGCTTTCGCGAAAGCTTACCCAATAAAACAGGTGGTACGAGAGTGTTAGACGTAGGGACAGGTGGTGGATTTCCTGGAATACCACTCGCTATTATGTTTCCTAAAACTAGTTTTCACCTTATCGATGCGATAGGTAAGAAGATCAAAGTAGTAGATGCTGTAGTTGAAGCGTTAGGACTTACTAACGTTACCACAGAGCATGGAAGAGCAGAGAAAGTTAAGGGACGTTTTGATTTTGTAGTCTCTAGAGCAGTGACTAATATGCCAGATTTTGTAAGTTGGGTAAGAAATAAAATTAGAAAAGAGAGTTGTCACAACTTAAAAAATGGAATTTTGTACCTTAAAGGTGGTGATCTTACAGAAGAATTAAAAGATTTCCCCAAGGCACAAATCTATGAACTAGAAGATGTTTTTGAAGATCCATTCTTTGAAACTAAAAAGGTGGTTCATTTACCGTTAAAGTAATGGAAATCAGTACAGCCATGAATACAGAAAAGCCGTTATCAAATTGATGATAACGGCTTTTATTATTTCATATAGAGATCAATTATTCTCCTAAGAAAGGATATCTATAATCTGTAGGAGTTACAAATGTTTCTTTAATCATACGTGGAGAAACCCATCTAAGTAAGTTCAATTTAGAACCTGCCTTATCATTAGTTCCAGAAGCACGAGCACCACCAAAGGGTTGTTGTCCTACTACTGCTCCAGTACATTTATCATTAATATAAAAGTTACCAGCACAGTTTTCTAAAGCGGTTGTAGCCTGAGATACTGCATAACGGTCCTGGCCTAAAATAGCACCAGTTAATGCATATTCACTAGTCTCATCAACTAGTTTCAACATCTCAGCATATTGATCATCTTCATACACATAAATAGTAATCACAGGCCCGAATAATTCAGTCTCCATAGTTACATACTTAGGATCTGTAGTAACGATAACAGTTGGGTCTATAAACCATCCTTTAGATTTGTCATAGTTACCACCTATAACAACCTCTGCATTTGAGTCGCTTTTTGCGCCATCTATATACTTTGCAAGTTTATCAAAAGAACCTTCGTGAATCACAGCAGTAATAAAGTTGCTCATGTCTTCTGGAGATCCCATTTTAAAGCTCTCGACATCTGTTCTTATTAATTGTTCTACCTCTGTCCACATACTTTTAGGTATGTAAGCACGAGAAGCAGCACTACATTTCTGACCTTGAAATTCAAAGGCACCTCTAACTATAGCCGTTGCAACTTGTGCAGGTACTGCGCTACTGTGAGCCACTATAAAGTCTTTACCGCCAGTTTCTCCTACTATTTTAGGGTAGGTTTTATAAGTATTAATGTTCTCACCTACTTTAGTCCATAGACTTTTAAATACAGCTGTAGAACCAGTAAAGTGAACACCGGCAAAATCTGGGTGTGTCATTACCTCGTCAGTCATCATAACAGGATCTGCGTTTACCATGTTAATAACACCATCAGGTACACCAGCTTCTCTAAATACTTCTACAATTACTTGAGCACTTAACATCTGGTGGTCACTAGGTTTCCATACACAAACGTTACCCATTAAGGCAGCACTTGCAGGTAGGTTACCAGCAATAGCAGTAAAGTTAAATGGAGATATACAGTACACAAAACCTTCTAGAGGTCTGTATTCTAGTCTGTTCCATGCTTCAGACGTAGATTCTGGTTGTTCTGCATAGATCTCTGTCATGTACTGTACATTAAATCTCAAGAAGTCTATAAGTTCACAAGCGGCATCTATTTCTGCTTGGAAAATAGTTTTAGACTGGTTAATCATAGTAGCCGCATTGATACGTGCTCTATAGGGACCAGCAATAAGCTCTGCAGCTTTTAAGAAAATACCAGCCCTTTGTTCCCATGGTAATTGTGACCATGATTTACGAGCTTCTATAGCAGTTTCTATAGCTTTTTGAACTTCTTTCTTACTACCTCTGTGGTAGTTACCTACTACATTTTGATGATCATGTGGCGGTCTTATAGCTGCGGTATCGCCGGTTTTAACCTCTTTACCATTAATATATAGCGGTACTTCTGTGTTAGCATTCCACAATTCTTTGTAAGCTGCTAGCACTTGATCTCTTTCTACAGTTCCTGGAGCATAAGTCTTAATAGGCTCATTTACAGCAACTGGGACTTTGAAAAATCCTTTTCCCATGATATAATTTTGTTTATTAATTTGAGCGTGAAATTACAAAGAATCTATCGCATCAGGAAGTGGTAAAGTGGTAAAGTAGTCTTAATGTGGTTGAGAAGATGGATGTGGGGTCCGCTTTCGCGAAAGCGAGATCTACAACTATCTAATTTAAAGCAAATGGAGCACTCAGTTTAAATGCAGGAATAATAACGCTGAATTGTTTACTGTTAGAAAAGTTTACCATATTATAAAAGCCACTCATATTACCAAATGGCGATGCAAGTAGGCAGCCGCTTTGATAGGTGTGAGATTCTCCAGGTTTTAATACAGGTTTTTTTCCTATAACGCCCTCGCCATCTACATACTCTGTGCGGCTTAGACTATCTTTAATTTTCCAGTGACGTGTATGCAGTTGTACAGAGTCTTTGCTCTGATTTTCTATGGTTATGATATAGCCAAAGCCAAAGTGCATCTTATATTTTTTATAAAATGTACCCTCAAAACTCGTCTGGACCGAGATCTTTATTCCCCTGGTAACCTGTTGTATCATAATTTAATAAAGCGCTATTCCTACTAAAAGTAGTAAACTTATTCCTGTTATAAGTCCGATTACAAATATAAAACTTACTAAAAGAAATTTCAGTACTGTTTTTATGCGTCGCTGGTCATAAAAATTGCGCATGGATTTGTAAAAATAGATAGGTCCTATAAACCAGAAAAAGAATGGAGCGAGATTAATATACCCAAAGCTTATCCATTTTACTAAGACTAACAATATCATACTTAAGAATACAAAGGTAAAAACGTTAAATGCAAATACCAGATGTTCCATGTAAGTGAAATCTCTACGTGCGTATAGTAACCAAAGAAACAGAGTTAAAACAGGTGTGAATAGAAATAAGAATACAGGTAGTTTAGGTAATATAATATCGGCTAGTACAGAAGGATTATTTGTGATACTTTTTATCAAAACTATCTTTTCATAAATAGCTTGATTCCATTGGGTATTATCGTGCTCCATTCTAGATAGAGCTGTTTTAGAATCAGAAATTTTATACCTTTCTTCATAAGAAGCGTAAAAGTCTATCTGTTTAAAAAATCTCTCAGTAGAGCTAAGACTGTCTAGTTGTGTTTGGGTAATAGGTGTAAGCCCGTTTTCTTTGTAATCTTTTGTAGTTTTAGAGATTACACTGTCGTTATGTTCTTGTATGTTTTGTTGTTCTCTTATTTGCTCAGCGACCATTTTACCTACATAAGGTTGGTTCTCTATCTCTTTAAGTTGTTCTCTGGTTAAGGATTCATTATTATTAATGTCATCTATTTTTAATGAGAATAAGCCATGATCTACATCTATATCTGCATCTTGATTTTCAGCTTTTGTATTTTCTACTGCGTTATCAGTAAAAAACTCAAAAAACTCTTGTGCTTGTACCATTAAGAAAAAGACAATACAAACGCTAAGGAAAAAACGAAATGGATTTGCATAACTCAGTCGTTTTCCTCTTATAAACTCCTTACTTACAAAGCCAGGTTTGAAAAGCAAATGTTTAATCGTGCGCCATATTCTACTATCATAAGAAAACAGATTAGAAAAGAACTCGCCAAAGAAATCTTTTAATGCCAGTTGCTTAGTAGAGTTAAGCTGTCCACATTGATGGCAGTACTTATCTTCTGCATCTAGTGGAGTACCGCAATTAAGGCATTCTTCTCCTCTATATCTAATAAGTGATCTTGTAGCAGGTTTCATGGGCGGTGGTTAGTCGCTGGTAAAAATAGGGAAAGTTGGTCTTTATAACGCTTAGTTTACTCTACTCTTAATTTTACAGGTAGAGCAAAATGTACTCTCACTAATTCACCGTCTGAGTTTAAAGCAGGTGTTAGAGCAGGTACAGCGTTTATTACTCTTATGGCTTCTTCAGCAAATTTTACATTCTTGAAGCCATGAGCAGATATAACTGTTATTTCACCTTTTTTATCAATGAAAAATTGAAAACTCATATTTTCATTAATAGATTGATTGTTTTGTTGATTAATGATGTAATTTTTACTTATAAATATATTTAATTCTTTGCTCAAGCATTTTTTAGCTTCTTTGGCGTCAGAAAATTCATCGCAATGAGGATGTTTAGGATAACGACTTATTTTATGATTATCCACTGGTTTGGTAGTCATTTGATAACTGTAATAATCATGTTTAAATTCAATGGGTAAATTTGTTAGAATAGGCTTTTCTTGATCGTCAAAACTTAATTTGTAAAAAATATTTATGGTAGAACTGTAGTAATCTAGATTAGATGGGATTGTTTTAAATAATGGTTCAAATGTCATTAGATGCAATGCGTCTTCAATAGAATGCAGAGGATCATTTGAATTAAGAATGCCTGCTCTAGTTAATGTTGTGTCTAATCCGTCTACTTTATGCATGTATAGATTAAGTTGAAGATTGATAACATTATTTATAGCACTGGTATTTAGCTCATCGTTACCTAATTTAATAATTGCTGTAGATAACTCTTCTTGTAAATGATTGTAAAATGCTACTTCTGGATTGTTATCGTTTTTAGAACTCGTGGTTACTAAGTTAATTCTATCGATATTATTTTTAATTAACTTTCTTCGTGGTATATCGTATACTGTTTCAAATGGAATAGGTTCTAAATTTCCGCTTTCCTTCAACACGTAGAGGAGATCATAATTGATATAATTATAGTCAGTAAACTTTCTTTTAACCCTTTTATTCGGTTTAAATTTTTCTAATGTTATTCCTTCAACGGCTATAGGTGTTGAAAATAATTTTTTATAAAATGCGTCAGTTAAGAATGCTTTTCTAGGATTACCTTTTTTATTAATGTGAATAGAAAGTGCAACAACTACAGTGTCTTGAACTGCTTTTTTTCTGAGTTGTTCAACTTGTTCTACAGATAAATATTTAATTACCTTAGATTGGAAGTTTTCATACATAATTCGATTGAAATCGTCATCCTTTTCTAAGCCTTTTGCAATAGCATCTTGGTTTTTATCGCTGTTTTTTATCGTACCGCTAGTTCTTCTTTGATACGATTGAGCAATTGAAAGTTGACAGGTCATGATGATGACAAGCAGTGTAGAGATTTTCTGAAACATTAAAATTTGATTGATTGGTTTTAAAGCTATTGCAAAAGTAATTAATTCGTAATATTCTGCGAGTTGGCTTCGCCTATTCCTATTAAACGGTCATAGCGACCACCTAGTTCTCGATAATAAGCAAGTACAGAATATTGATTTTCTGTTTGCCATTTGTTACCACTTATAAATCCTGGGTCTTGAGAACCGTCATTGTAAACTATCGTGTATCGGTAATTGTAAAAACCTTGTTTAAGTAAAATAACAGCCTCGTATCTTCCTGTTTTTGGATTTAAAACAGCCTCGTTTTCTGGCTGTAATTGATAAGCGTTATAGTTACCTAATATGTAAATCTTTGCATCTGGCGGCACCTCGATACCTTGTGTGTCTAGAGCAAAATGAATATTCACATATTCTGCCTGTATATCATTATCTTCATTATCTAATGTTGTTACTAGGTAGTTACCATTAATGTCAGGATTATAAGTGTACTCTGTATCCCGACGTGCGGCATCTATAAAAAGATAAGCGTTGTACAAGTCTTCCTTGCGTACATAATCGATCTGAACATTAGGAGATCTAAAATCTTTATTTTCAAAATTTAAAAATTCATTTCCTGCCCAGAAAGAAGTCTCCTCATCATATTTATATACCTGTTTATTACCTAGGTTAAACTGTGGTTTTACATTAGTTATCGCAGCCTTTAAATCACTGTTTTGTAAAATAACTGTCTTTAATTGCTGGTCTGGATTGATAAAGTTTATTTCTTGAGAATCGATGAAGAACTGCACTCTTTGCTGGTGTAAAACATAATTTAAATCTCTAGCACGTTTAATTTCTACACCTACGGTTGCTTTTTCATCTAGAATCATAAATTTCCTAGAAAAAACAAGCTCGTGGGCGTCGTTATAGAAATGGATCATGTAATTACCACTCACTTTAAAACCTTTGGTAAACTGATTAGGTACCGTAAGATCATAATGAGAATAGGGTTGTATGGTAGTAAAAGAATTGCGATAGTTAAAAATACGCATGTCATCGATACCTTTTAGAAATTCATTTTTAAATAATCTACTTGGTTTCCAGTCATAATCGTAATGCTCAAATTGATAATAATAATCTGCCTCATCACCTATAACGTCGTCAAAACTGATTTGAAAAACATCTCCTAATTTAAAAATAGGCAGCATATTTTCAGCCGGTTTGTTAAAAGTTACTGACTTAATGTAGTCAGGGTCAGTGAGTAGTTCTTTTTCACTTTGAGAGTTGCCTTTAAAAAAGGAGATAAAAACTGTAATAAAAAGAAATATGTACGACTTCATAAATGTGTTACGCTAAGCGATAAATATAACATAATTGTTAGTAGTAGTTACGCTTACGCGAAAGCGATGCCAAAACGGGCGATTTTCATTATTTAGATTATTTCTAAATAGTTATATCTACCGGTTTTAAAGGCTTTATTACGTAAATTTGCGAACTTTAAAAAAAGACTAAATATAACATCCTATGTCAAAGGACATTAGAGTAAGAAAAGGGCTTGATCTCAAGCTAAAAGGTGAGGCTGACAAGAAAATTGTCACTGCTCCACAGTCTTCTATTTATGCAATAAAACCTGCTGATTTTCACGCTGTAGTACCTAAGCTTGTGCTTAAGGAAGGAGCGTCTGTAAAGGCTGGGGAGACCGTATTTTATTCCAAATATGATGAAAAAGTAAAGTTTGCTGCTCCTGTGAGTGGTACGATTACTGAGATTCTACGTGGTGCTAAAAGAAGGATTCTTGAGGTTAGAATTACTGCAAATGGAACTAACGACGCTGTAAATCGCGGTAAAGTAGATCCTGCTTCTGCTAGCGCAGACCAGGTGCGCAAATTGCTTCTAGAAAGCGGTTGCTGGCCGTTTATTATACAACGACCGTATAGTATCGTCGCAAACTCTGAAGATACACCTAAATCTATCTTTATTTCTGCCTATACAACAGCGCCTCTTGCCGGTGATGTTGAGGTGATTCTTGAAGATAAGAAAGAAGCGTTCCAAGCGGGAATCACAGCTTTAAGTAAGTTGACCTCTGGAGCGGTACATTTATGTGTGGGAAAAAATTCTGCTCTTAAGGATATCAAAGATGCCGATATTCATAAAGTAAAAGGTCCACATCCTGCTGGAAACGTAGGAGTGCAAATTCATAAATTAGATCCTGTGAATATGGGAGATAGAGTATGGACTTTAGGTGCTGAAGATGTAGCAACTATAGGTAACCTTTTCTTAACAGGTGAGTTTAAGCCAGAGCGAACTATTGCTCTAGTAGGAACAGACGCAAAGGAGGCTGATCGTAAATATTATCGTACTATAATCGGTGCAAACGTAAGTTCTATAGTAGGAACGATAGATACAGATCATACTCGTATTATTTCTGGTGATGTTTTAACTGGAGATAAATTGTTGAGTGATCAGTTTCTTAACTACTATAAAAACACTTTAACTCTTATCCCAGAAGGTAATGAGTATGCCTTACTAGGTTGGTTGCCATTTACACGTAATAAAGTGCCGTCTAACGCTGGTACTTCTTTCTCAAGATTGTTAGGAGGAAAGCGCAAAGTGGATACAAACCTCAATGGTGAAGAAAGAGCTCTAGTAGTGACTGGTGAAATGGAAGAAGTTTTACCGATGGATATTTACCCTTTGCAGCTTATAAAAGCCTGTATGAGTGGTGATATTGAGAAAATGGAAAATCTAGGTATCTATGAAGTAGCGCCAGAAGATTTTGCTCTTATTGATTTTACAAATACGTCTAAACTAGAGGCACAAGAAGTGATACGTCTAGGATTAGATTTAATGATAACAGAAGTAGGATAGACTATGAAATGGGTTAGAAAAAAATTAGACCAAGCTAGAAAGCCATTTGAACCTGGGCAAAAATTAGAAAAATTTGCTCCAGCGATTAATGCTTTTGATACTTTTTTATACACTCCTAATCACACCACTAAAAAAGGAGCGCATATACGCGACGTGGTAGATTTAAAGCGCACAATGATTACTGTTGTGTTTGCTTTAATTCCAGCCCTTCTTTTTGGAATGTGGAATACAGGTGCTCAATACTTGTATCAGGATATGGGATTAGATAATGTCACAGATGTCCCTTTTTGGGATGCCTTTATAGAAGGGGCGATTTTAGTAATGCCACTTATATTAGTAAGTTATATAGTAGGACTTACTATAGAATTTATTTTTGCGATCTACAGAGGTCATGAAGTTAATGAGGGTTACCTAGTAACTGGTTTACTTATACCTATGATTTTTCCTGTAGATATTCCATTATGGATGCTTGCTATCTCAGTTGCTTTTGCTGTATTAATAGGTAAAGAAGCATTCGGTGGTACAGGAATGAACATCTTGAATCCTGCACTTACAGCACGTGCGTTTGCATTCTTTGCATACCCACTGTATATGTCTGGTAATGCAATATGGGTTCATCAAGGTGCTACAGACGGTATTTCTGGAGAGACTATTTTGGGGACTCTTGCACAAGGTAAGTCTGTTGCTTATAGTTTCTTTGACGCTGCTGCTGGATTTATTCCAGGTTCTGTTTCAGAAACATCTACCATAGCAGTTCTAATAGGTGCTGCTATTCTTATACTTACCAAAGTAGGTAGTTGGAGAATTATTCTTAGCGGTTTTGTAGGGGCAGCAGTTATGGGGCTCATATTTAATGCTTTTGGATTAAATGCCTTAATGGAATTTAAATGGTATATGCACTTAGTAGTAGGTGGTTTATCTTTCGGACTTGTGTTTATGGCGACTGATCCTGTTAGTGCCGCTCAAACTATGAAAGGAAAGTGGATTTATGGTTTCCTTTGTGGTTTCTTTGGTGTTATGATACGTGTATTTAATCCTGCATATCCTGAGGGAATTATGCTTGCCATTTTATTAATGAATGTATTTGCTCCTACCATAGATCATTACGTTATACAAGCTAACGTCAATAAACGTAAAAAACGCCTTGCAAAAGCAAAGTCAAATCTTCAAACAGCTTAGAAATGGATAGAAATTCAAATGCATATACATTTTTATTTGTGATACTGCTTATTGCAGTGGTAGCAAGTACGTTAGCATTAACAGCTACCTCGTTACAGCCAGCACAAGCTGAAAACGTTAAAAATGAAAAAATGCAAAATATTCTCGGTACAGTAGGTATCGAGGTAGTAAGAGATAGTGCTCAAATTCCTTTTGAGAAGTATATCGTGCAGCGTATTGCTTTAGATAACAAAGGGAATGAAAGAACTGAGGTTAATGCTTTTGATGTTGATCTTAAAAAAGAATTGAAAAAGCCAGTGGCTGAGCAATCTTTCCCGCTTTATGTAGCAAATGTAGAAGGATCAAAATACTATATAGTACCTTTAAGAGGTAAAGGTCTTTGGGACGCTATATGGGGTTATGTAGCTTTAAAAGACGATGTAAACACAATCAAAGGTGCCGTATTTGATCATAAAGGTGAGACTCCTGGATTAGGAGCCGAAATCACTCAAATGTGGTTCAAAAAAGCATTTGATGATGAAAAAATATTGGATTCATCTGGTGAGTTTGTAGGTGTTTCTGTTGCAAAAGGATACCAAGGTGGAGATAATAAAGACGATAATGCTGTAGATGCTATTTCTGGTGCTACCATCACAGGTGACGGTGTTACTGACATGATTTCAGAACGTCTGGTAAACTACCTTCCTTACTTTAAAAATAAGACTAACGTTAAAGTTGCTTCTAATTAATTAGGATGTTAAGCTTTCGCAAAAGCGAGATAAAAATCACCAATTATGGCTGAAAATAATAAAATAACTAAAAAAGAAGATCTAATACTTTTCTTATCTGATACAGATGAGAGAGAAGGTCTTTTAGGTAAGAAGAACAGAAAACTACTTTCTGACCCACTTACTGATAACAATCCTATAACTGTTCAAGTTTTGGGAATATGTAGTGCACTTGCAATTACAGTTAAACTTGAGCCGGCAATTGTTATGTCTCTTGCGGTAATGGCGGTAATGGCATTTAGTAATATGATTATATCATTATTACGTAATTTAATACCTTCACGTATTAGAATTATTGTTCAATTAGTGGTCGTAGCCGCTTTAGTAATTCTTGTAGACCAAATATTAAAGGCCTATGCTTATGATGTTTCTAAGCAACTCTCGGTATTTGTTGGTCTAATTATTACTAACTGTATTGTGATGGGGCGTCTAGAGGCATTTGCACTAGGTAATGGTGTATATAAATCTTTTCTTGATGGAATAGGTAACGCTGCAGGTTATGCTTTTATACTTATCCTTGTAGCTTTTTTCAGAGAGTTTTTAGGATTCGGTAAATTATTAGGTTATCAGATCATACCGCAGTCATGGTACGATGCTGGTTATTCAAATAATGGATTAATGTTGTTATCACCTATGGCATTGATAACTGTTGGGCTTATTATATGGGTGCAACGCAGTCGTAGTAGATCTTTAATCGAACAAAATTAATTTTAAGAAATAGAATCAAATGGATTTAATTAACCTTTTCGTAAAAAGTATTTTTATTGAGAACATGGTTTTTGCCTATTTCTTAGGTATGTGTTCTTACTTGGCCGTTTCAAAGTCGGTTAAGACAGCAGTCGGTCTAGGTGCTGCAGTAGTATTTGTATTAGGTATCACGGTACCTATTAACTTCTTGTTAGATACATACTTATTAAAGCCTGGTGCTTTAGAATGGTTAGGAGCTGACTATGCTTCCGTAGATTTATCATTCCTTAGTTTCATCATGTTTATTGCTGTTATTGCAAGTATGGTACAATTAGTTGAAATGGTAGTAGAGCGTTTTGCTCCAGCATTGTATGGAGCTTTGGGTATCTTCCTTCCATTAATTGCGGTAAACTGTGCTATTTTAGGTGGCTCTTTATTTATGCAACAAAAGGATTTTTCAGGAATTTCAGAAGCTGCGACTTATGGTGTAGGAAGTGGAATAGGATTTTTCCTCGCTATTCTTGCAATAGCTGCTATTCGTGAGAAAATAACTTATTCTAATGTGCCAGCACCGCTTCGAGGGTTAGGTATTACATTTATTATCACAGGACTTATGGCTCTAGGGTTTATGAGTTTTATGGGTATAGAAATTTAAAAAGAAAACAACGTTATGGATTCAAACATGATCACAGTTTTAGCAAGTGTAGTTATTTTCTTAACACTTACTTTACTATTAGTATCTCTCCTTTTAGGAGCAAAATCTAAGTTACTTCCTTCGGGACCAGTTACCATTAATGTAAATGGGGAAAAGGATATTACCACAGGATCTGGAAGTACTCTTCTAGGTACTCTAGGAGACAATAAATTATTCTTACCATCAGCTTGTGGTGGTGGTGGTACTTGTGTACAGTGTAAATGTATCGTTTCTGAGGGTGGTGGTTCTATCTTACCTACAGAGGTGCCTCATTTTACAAGAAAAGAAATCGCAGCTGGATGGAGATTAGGTTGTCAGGTTAAAGTAAAGCAAGACATGAAGATCGAGATTCCAGAAGAAGTTTTTGGTATCAAGAAATGGGAAGCAGAGGTTGTCCGTAATTATAACGTGGCCTCTTTCATTAAAGAATTTGTAGTACTTCTCCCAGAAGATATGCATTATGAGGCTGGTGGTTATATTCAAATTGAAATCCCTAAGTGTGAAGTACGCTTTGAGGATATGGATATTACTGCGCACCCAGAGGAACATGAAACGCCAGATAAATTTCAGGCAGAATGGGATAAGTTCAACTTATGGCCGCTTGTTATGAAAAACAGTGAAACTGTAGAAAGAGCCTATTCTATGGCTTCTTTCCCTGCAGAAGGTCGCGAGATCATGCTTAATGTACGTATCGCTACGCCGCCATGGGATAGAGCAAAGAATGGATGGATGGATGTTAATCCTGGTGTTGCAAGTTCTTATATTTTTAACCAAAAGAAGGGAGATAAAGTAATTGTTTCTGGACCTTATGGAGAATTCTTCATCAATCATTCAGAGGCAGAAATGCTTTATGTCGGTGGTGGAGCAGGAATGGCGCCTATGCGTTCTCACTTATATGAATTATTCAAAACATTGAAGACTAACCGTAAGGTGACTTACTGGTATGGTGGACGTTCTAAGAGAGAATTGTTTTATATCGAGCACTTCCGCTCACTAGAACGTGAATTTCCTAACTTTAAATTCTACCTAGCTCTTTCTGAGCCTGCAGAGGAGGATAACTGGAAAGTAAAAGAAGATATTCATGGAGAAGGAGATGGATTTGTAGGATTTATTCATCAGGTTGTTATTGATCAATATTTGACAAAACATGAGGCTCCAGAAGATTTAGAAGTTTATTTCTGTGGACCACCATTGATGAATAATGCGGTAGGTAAAATGGCCGAAGACTTTGGTGTAGATCCTGAGAATATTCGTTTTGACGATTTTGGAGGATAGTAACCTTTCCTATTATTTAAAAAGCCTGATCTTTTAAAGATCAGGCTTTTTTTGTGTCTTTAATCAATTTCATGTGGTACACTTTTATAGGATATGAATCGATATAAGACCGCTAGAAAAAAGTAGTTTGTCTCTAAATAGGTTTATAAGCCATGGCCTTTATTTCAATTAATAAATGTGGATGTGGTAATTGATGTACTGCAACCGTCGTTCGTGTAGGTCCGTCATAATCAAAGAACCGACCATAAGTTTCATTATAACCTCCAAAATCGTTCATATTAACCAAGAAACTAGTCACATCTACCACATCTTTTAAGGATGCACCTTCTGTTCTTAAAATTGAATCGATATTTTCTAGAACCGTGGCGGTTTGTGCTTTGATATCTAGATTAGTCGTTCCCATTTCATCTACTTCTACACCAGCAAAAGTGTTGTCTTTTCTACGACTACTAGTTCCAGATACAAATAGAAAATCTCCCACACGTTTTATATGTGGATACTTGCCTCTAGGTCTCGCCTTGTCTTTTAATACTGCCATTGTTCTGTTTTTACTTAATCTATATTCTAGCCTGATTCAAAGGTCTTGGAGACCTTTGAGGTTGGCTACTTTTTCGATTTTATTTATCTGCGCAACCACAACACTTCTTCGGTCTTGCGATTGATTTTAGTAAGTAATGATTCTAATTCGTCATTCACGGTTATATCTCCATTTTCTATCAACCATAAGATTGCTTTGTCTTGAGCACGTCCTTTAAGCATGGCCTCTTCATACCCTATTCCTTTTTCGGGAAATGTAACTAGTGAGTATTTTGATTGGTATTCCGCTTTCGCGAAAGCGGATTCTAAACGCATCTCAATCTGACGTTTTATTTGAAAATTAGGGTTTGCAACGCTATCTCTCATCTCTACAAAGTTGTCCAAAGCAAGATTTGCTATAGCATCTGCATCTGGTTTTCTAGTGTTATAGAATGAATCGAATGTATCTGCCCAAGTTTTATTTGCATCAATCATTTTATCAAAGACAAGCACATCTTCAAAACTCGCATTCATTCCCTGTCCATAGAAAGGTACGATAGCATGCGCGGCATCGCCTAAAATAAGACTCGTGCCTTTTGCTGTCCATGGAGAACATCGCACAGTACCTAATGGTGGCGATGGGTTGGTTTTATATTGTTCAATAAGATCTGGAATGTGCTCCACGACATCATTAAAGTATGTGTTGAAAAAGTCTTTAATCTCTTGATCTGTATTTATGTTATTAAACGATGGCCCATCACCATCGTATGCCATGAATAAGGTAAGCGTAAAACTGCCGTCTAGATTAGGTAAGGCAATCAACATAAAACCACCACGTGGCCAGATGTGTAGAAAATTCTTTTCTATGCGGCACTGTCCATCTTCAGTAGGTGGTATTCTTAATTCTTTATAACCATGGGGTAACCAATTCATACTGTGAGAAAACAAATAATCTCGCTGGCTCATCATCGCTTTACGTATAACAGATCCTGCACCATCTGTTCCTAGAAGGATATCTGCCTTCCATTCCTTTTCTTGATCATTTTCAGAATCATAATAAGTAACAGAAGCTTTTTCTAAATCAACAGCTGTAACTTTATCATCAAAATCTATTTGAACATTGTCATATTTATCGGCTTCGTCTAGTAAGAGTTTATTGAGTTCTTCTCTAGAAATGGAATTGATGTATTCTCCATCGCGGCCACTGTAGTTAGAAGCAAAAGTGTTTCCTTCTACATCGTGAATTAATCTACCATTCATAGGAATGCATAACTCACGGACCTTTTCTTCTAGACCAACTAATTTTAAGGCAGCCAGACCACGATCAGAAAGTGCTAGGTTGATAGATCGCCCACCATCTACAGCAGCTTTGCGCATGTCAGGCCGTTTTTCTAGTATATCTACGTGATATCCTCGTTGCGCCAGTCGTAATCCTAATAAGGAACCGCAAAGTCCTGCGCCAGTGATGAGGATATTTGTTTGTTTATTGTTTGTTTTCATGGATGTGGTATGTAGTAGTTAGTACAAAGTACTTAGACTTAAGTGTTTTCTTCACTGCTGGTAGACTTAAATATGACGTTTTGAAATGATTCTGTCATCTACGGTGTTTTTTTATTACGTCTACTGAAGTCCGGCTATTTAGATCGAGAATTGAATAAGTTATTTTGAAAACAACTCATTTTCGGCTATCGCTCAAACTGATTTTTTGAAAATTTCCTCATTCCTTAAAATTACATCTCATTCTTCAAAACCTCCACAAATCTCCAGCAATCTTCAAAACTATTGTATAATGGTACAGGCGCAATTCTAATCACATCTGGTTCGCGCCAGTCTGCGATGACTCCTTTTGCGGTAATAGCCTCAAATAATGATTTATCGGCATGTTTTACAGCTAGTGATAATTGACATCCACGATCTTTTGGGTTACTAGGTGTAATAATCGATATGCGGTCGCCTTCTAGATTATTTAATAGGTGTTCTAGATAGTTAGTAAGTTGTATAGATTTTTTTCTCAAGTTGTCAAATCCTGCTTGTGCAAATAAATCTAAACTAGATCGTATCGCTACCATACTTAAAATAGGCGGATTAGAAAGTTGCCAACCTTCGGCACCATACATAGGTTCAAAGTCGTCACGCATTTTAAATCTAGTGTCTTTATTGTGTCCCCACCAGCCTGTAAATCGTGGTAGTTTTGAGTTGCTTGCATGACGTTCATGTACAAAACAGCCACCTAAACTACCAGGACCAGAGTTCATATATTTATAAGTACACCACACGGCAAAATCTGCCCCAGAATCGTGTAATTGTAAATCTACATTTCCTGCTCCGTGCGCACAGTCAAATCCTACCATCGCGCCAGCATTATGTCCTAATTCTGTGATTTTCTGTAAATCAAAAAACTGTCCGGTATAATAATTAACCGCACCTACCATAATCAGGGCAATCTCATCACCTTGTTCTTTTAGCAAGTTTTCTAAATCTTCTAGTCGTGGTGTGTGCTCGCCATCACGTGGGGACCATTCTATAATATGTTCTTTATCATCGTAGCCATGAAACTGTACTTGTGATGCAACGGCATAGCGGTCACTAGGAAAAGCATCTGCTTCTATGATTATTTTGGTACGTTTACCTTTAGGCTGGTAAAAACTTACCATCATAAGATGCAAGTTAGTAGTAAGTGTATTCATGATGACTACCTCGTGTGGCAGTGCACCTACAATTTGTGCTTGTGTTTCAGTCAAGAATTCATGATAAGGCATCCAGGGATGCTGTGCATGAAAATGACCTTCTACGCCTAGTTGTGCCCAATCATCTAGTTCTTGATTGAGAAAAGTTTTGGTCTGATGCGGTTGCAAGCCCAGTGAGTTGCCACATAGGTAAATACTGTTGGTTCCATCGGTATGTTTTGGGATATGGAAGCTTTCGCGAAAGCGAAATAATTCATCATCGCGATCTAATTGAACTGCAAAATCTCTGGTGGGTTGAAAATCCATTATTTAATAAATTCTATGTTTCTCAAATAAATGCTCGTCATGCGATCTGGTGTGCGGTGATCTCTCGCAATGGTCACGCCGTTATAGGTTTCAAACTTTTCAAAAGTAGTCATCATATGAACGGTTGTATCATTTCCTTGATGATAGGTCCATTCTTTTAATTTGTAATCCTGATCATAATAAACGTCATAAGCGTCGCCTGGCGTGTAACCACCATCACTACTATATATGATGGTAAACATGTCTAAGGTGTCCTTAGAAATAGGTGCGACAGCATTAGTTTTTTCAATTATTTTTGTGCCTTTATCTGTAGTGAATTTAAATTCTGGAATTAACCAATATACGTCGTTTACAAAAGCACGATCTGCACTTTTCTGAATACTATCCATTGCCGAATTACGGTTGTAGGTTACCGTATCAGTTTTGGTTTTAAGGGTGACGTTATTTGTTTTTTTATCCCATAACCAGTCACGCTGGTACAATGCACGACCAGCTTTACCTACCTCAAAGGTGAATTTTATTTGTGATATACTGTCCCAATTTTTAATTCCAGCTTCCTGTGCTATTTTTTCTACGGTAGTTAGCGATGGCTTAACAGTGAGTTTAGAGTCTGGTTTACAGCTAGAAATAATTATTATAAGTAATGCCAGTAGTACAAGTTTTTTCATTAAAAATATTTTGGTACTAAAATACGACATATCTACAGGTTATGAAATGGTAAAGCTTTGTGAATTATCGGTCATAGGAATTAGGAAAATGTAATTTTGTGTCATGAAAGTGAAGCTGGTAGAAAAGAATAAGATGAGTAAAGGACGCCGTGTGAGCATTATACTGGTTTTAGGTACTTTAATTGCAGTAGGGCCTTTTTCTATAGATGCTTATTTACCAGCTTTTAAACAAATAGCTGGAGATTTTCATGTAGATACTAGCAATATAGGAATTACGCTAACTACTTATTTTATAGGAATAGGTATAGGGCAACTAGCTTATGGTCCATTAATGGATCGTTACGGCAGGAGAAAACCATTAATCTTTGGGCTGTTACTTTATATACTTACCAGTTTTTTGAGTGCTTATGCATGGGATGTTACTTCTCTAGCTACATTAAGATTTTTTACATCTTTAGGAGCTTGTGCAGGTATGGTGGCGAGTAAAGCGATAGTTAGGGATTTATTTGATAAAGAAAAAGTAGCAGATGTTCTTTCTACACTAATGCTCATTATGGGTATTGCCCCTATCATCGCTCCGACTATAGGTGGTTTTATTATTCAGAATTATCATTGGGAAATTATATTTTATGGATTGGCTGGTTTTGCTACATTAATGTTGTTTAATGTGCTTTTCATTTTGCCAGAAAGTTCTATTCCTAATAAAGAGACTAGTTTACATCCATTACCTGTTTTACGACAATATATAGGTATTTATAAAAATAGAGACTTCTTTATATTCTCAACCACTCGAGGTTTTGTGATCGGTTTATTGTTAGGATATGTAGCAGCGGCTCCCTTCATTTTCATGGAGTATTTTGGGATGAGTCAGGAGAGTTTTGGTTATATTTTTGGGAGTAACGCAGCAGGATTAATAATAGGCAGTCAGTTAAATCGTTTGTTTTTAAAGCGTTTTACTACATTTCAAATTACTTATGTAATAAGCATGTTACTTGTTTTAGTTACAAGTTTCGGTTTTATTTATGTCTGGAATTTCACACCTGCATTTTGGGTAGTTTACCCAACTCTGTTTTTAATGATGATGTTGATAGGTTTTCAAAATCCTAATGCTACAGCTCTTGCTCTTAATCCGTTTACACAACGTGCTGGTAGTGCCAGTGCATTTGTAGGTGCTGTTAGTATGATTTTTGGTTCTATCGCGAGTTGGTATGTCTCTCGATTTGTTACTGTTTCTCTATTTCCATTATTTGCCATGTTAACAATTAGTGCATTTATGGCGCATATTGCAGTAGAATATTTTAGAATGAATTATGCTAGTGGATACGCTTTCGCGAAAGCGTATTTAAAACATCCATATATGTTGAAAAAGAGAGAGGAGCGCATGTCCGATTATTAAGATAGACTAGTCACAGGTCATGTTCTAGCTTATAGAATTCTATTAAAATCCAAAAACACTGAACATTTTATAAAAGAAAACGCTCTATGAACTTTAACATAGAGCGCTTTCAAACTAACTAACCAACCAAAAATTTTATCTAGAAACTGTTCCTGTAGGGAAATTACTAGATATGTTATTAAATGTTTGCGCATTAGGTGCTGTGTCTGCTGTTGCTATTTTTGCAAGAGGTTTTAATGTAAATGGCGCTGCAGAATTATCTGGAACAGGCTCTACAGTAATCACGACATTACGGCCTACTACACTAAAAGGAAGTGATTCACCTGCTGGTAGATTATTAAAGAAGTCTTCTCCAGGTACAGGAGGTCCTGCGTTATTTTCAGTTCCTGAAAAGATGTTTCCTGAATCTACTGCAGAGAAATCTGTAAAAGTACCGGTAGATAATGGTCCTGCATCACCTATAACCCATCCTTCATACACCCATCCTGCAGGAAGAGTAGGTAATGTCGCGTCAGCAGTAGGTGGCATTCCAGGAAGACCCAACCATACACCATTAGTGTCGTTACCATTATTTGCAGTACCTGCAGGCTCATCTGTAGGTGTTCTTAGGAAAAAAGAACCAGTTGCTGTAGAGAAATCTCCAGGTGCTGGACCAAAGTTAGTCGATATAATGGCGTCATTATTATTAAATGCTCCTGCTAGATATTTAGAAGCTGCTGGTGCAGGATCGTTGTCTGGACTAGGTTCTATGGTTAAAATAAATGCCGTTGCAGCATCTAGTGTTTCTGTAGCTACAGGAAAAGTAGTTTGACTTAAATTTCCAGTTCCATCCACTGTAAACACACCAGTTGTTACTGGAACATTGTTTACAAGAACCCAACCTTCATATGCAAATCCAGAACCTAAATCTTCTAGTCCGTTGATGTTTAAAGTGAGATCTTTGTTTAAATTAGTAGTGCCCGCATCATCGTCGTTTGAGCATCCTGTAATGGCTAAAACAGCAAGAGCTGCAATTGATAAGTAAGTTTTCATGTATTTTGTTTTAATTTTACAGTACAAACTAACTCTTATTTTATCTCAATTATATAACGATAAATTCAACTTTTGAAAATAATTCGTGAATATTTTGTGATATACTTTAACTTGTTTTGAATTATGGAAAATCGCATACTTATTGTTGAAGATGATTTAGAAATCGTCGGATTACTAGAAATACATATGAAGGATCTTAACGCTACAGTAGATAGTGTTAATGATGGGCGTTCAGGACTTGAAAAAGCTCTTGCAATAGACTACGATTTAATCTTGCTAGATCTTTCTATACCTATTATCAATGGGGTAGAAGTATGTAGGGAACTCAGAAAAACTAAAAACACACCAGTTATAATGGTAACTGCAAAAAGTGAGGAGATAGATAAAGTATTAGGCCTAGAAATAGGTGCAGATGATTATATAACTAAACCCTTTTCAATAAGAGAGTTAAAAGCTCGTGCAAAGGCGGTTATGAGAAGAAGTGAAAAATCTGCGGTAAGTTCTACAGGAGAATTAGACATGGACTTTGGAGATTTGAAAATTAATGTAGAAATGAGACGTGTAACTCTGGATGGTCACAAAGTAGAGTTGTCCCCAAAAGAATTTGAGCTTTTAGTTCTCCTAGCAGGCCACCCAGGTAGAAGTTATACCAGATCGGAATTGTTAGATGTGATATGGGGTTATAATTTCTCAGGTTATGAGCATACTGTAAATTCTCATGTGAATAGATTGAGGGCCAAAATAGAGCCAGATATGTCTCACCCTATTTATATATTAACTACTTGGGGTATAGGTTATCGTTTTAATGAAGAAATATAATAATGAATAAACAATCCACTTTAACGCCTAAATTAGTATTTAAACTATGGTTTGCACTTAGTGTTTTAATAGTCGGGATGGCGATTTGCTATATTCTAATTACTAATTATTACTCTAATCAACATCATTTAGCGACTCAGCAAGAGATTAATTCTCCATTAGCTCAACATCTCATTAACGAGAAATTTACAGAAGAGACACCGCCTTTTTTAGAAGATGGAAATGTGAATAAAGCCGTTTTTGGAGATTTAATGCATGATATGATGGCTATTAACCGCAGTATAGAAGTTTATATGTTAGGCGAGGATGGCGAGGTACTTTATTCTGTCGTACTGGACCATGATGCTGGGGAACCGTCTCGATATATAGATACTAAACCTATTAAAAACCTATTGGCTAGTGGAGGTAAAGGCTTTTGTTTAGGAGATGATCCTAGGGATCCTGATGAGAGAAAGATATTTTCGGTAGCTCATTTTGAGAATAAAGTTAGAAATGGTTATATATACATTATTCTATCGGGAGAAGCTTATCAAACGGCAAGTGCAAATATATTTAGTAAATACATTAAGAGTTTCGGTTTAGGGGCTATAGGGCTTACTACTGTTTTTACTCTATTGATAGGACTCGGTGTTATCTGGTTTTTGACTAAAAATCTGAGAAAAATCACTCTTGTGGCTAGAAGGTTTAAAGAAGGAGATCTTGATGCTCGCATCAAAGATCCTGAGAGTACGGACATATCTGTTTTTGCTCACACTTTTAATGAGATGGCAGATACCATTAATGAAAATATGGAGGAGATAAAAAATGTAGATGAATTGAGAAGGCAGCTTATTGCAAATGTTTCTCATGATTTACGGACTCCGCTGGCAATTCTAAAAGGTTATGCAGAAACACTACAAGAAAAAAGTGAGATTTTAGGTAAAGAGGAAACGCAAAGATATTTGGGCGTAATTAGTTCCAATAGTGATAAGTTGACTAAGCTAGTGGAGCAATTGTTTGAGTACAGTAAATTAGAAGCTAAACAAATTGAACCTTTGATGGAAAAGTTTTCAATTACAGACCTTTGTTTAGACCTTGTATTAAAGTATCAATTAGTTGCTAAAGAAAAAAGTATAGAACTGTCTTTAGACGTAGATCAAAATAAAAATATAATGGTGTATGCTGATATTAGTCTAATAGAAAGGGCTTTACAAAATCTTCTAGATAATGCATTTAAATTTACACCTGAGAATGGAGTCATTAAATTAAAACTGGACGATACTAGTGGAAGGTGCAAAATAGCTGTAAATGATTCAGGTATAGGAATAGCTCCAGAATTGCAGAGTTCTGTTTTTGATAGATTTAAACAAACTAGTGAAGGTTTTAACAAAGATGGTGCTGGTTTAGGGTTAGCTATCGTTAAAAAAATAATTGAATTGCATAACTCAACAATTGAGGTGTATAGTAAGCATCATATAGGAACTGAATTTACTTTTGTATTACCTAAAATTTAATTAGTCTAAAGTGTTACGTTTATCAAATTAATTGAAAAGTAATCTAACCACTGACTTTTTTTATTATTTATATATTTTAATATACTTTATAACAATTAGTTATGGGTGTTCTTCCAATTTAGTTTAGATTTTATTAATAAAAAGTTAGGAGGTTAAAGAAAAAGGGTTGTATATTTGCAGCCGCTTAGGAAAACAGATATATGTTTAACGAGGCAAAAGTTCTTCGAATAAGTTAAAGGATCAGTTAGTAAGTCGTGAAGATTTGCAGTAAGATTTTAGCTATTATGTTTGATGGAGTTCATTGAGATATTGACAGCACAAAAAAAATATTTATTGTTTTACGAAGCATTAAATTTAAAAATAAAATAGACACAAAGCTAATTAAGTGGTTTCGATA
>NZ_CANLXZ010000034.1 GCF_947495285.1 uncultured Nonlabens sp.
GACCATAAAATCAATAACTAGTAATCATCATTATAAAAATGCTTTCATAGAGACTTTTCAAAAGTAAATTGGTATAAGCCAGTTGATAATGATAATATCTGGTAGCTTCCATTACACAATGACTGTTATCATCTAATAATTTTACGAACTTTTTAAAGCCAGAAACACTGTTTTTAAACTGGTAATAATTACCATCAGAATCTGTAACATCAAAAACCAAATGACTAATATCTATTGCAAAATATTTTATATCTTTATAAATAACAAAATGTTATTTGAAAGGACAAGCTACGCTAGTTTCAACAACTTAAAATCGAGGTCTAAAAGCCTTATAGAACTGTACGAAATCTGGGTAGTAAAAGAGAGGGGATTTTCAATGTTAACGAGATCATAGTCTCTTGGTATATAATAACCTTATTCCTCTCTTTTGTGCTTTCTTATTTATATTCTAACTTAAGACGTGTATAAAACGTTGTGTTTAATGCTGAAAATGAAACTATCAAAATATAACATCAAGACTTTTTTATTATCCGCTAATCAAAAAATTGAGGAAGATGCGGAATTCATTTCTGACCAACTGAATAATGGTAGTAATATGGATTTTGTAACATATCCCCCAAATTGTGGGTTTACCGAAGAAGAATATAACTCTTTGGAAAAATTAAAGAATGACCCAAATTTAAAAAGCGCACTAAGAAAAATTTTGGCTGACAATTCTGCTGGAGTTTTGTTCGATTTATTTAACATAATTGACGGAACTTCAGAACCTGATGAGAGATTTGGAAAATGGACTGAAATTTGTTTCGTTGACAAAACGGATGAATTAGCAGAAAACCCAGATTTTCTTCATGATGAACTTTATGAAAAATATTGGGAATGGAGAAAAATAAGACCTGAAAAAACCTGGAAACTTGACAATTACGATGGCGAAATAAAATAAAACACTAAGCACAACAAGGTATAAAAAACATAGAGCAGTTTGGGCTTATCGAGAGGTCTGTGCATATTAACAAAATCCACCAAAAATAAAATTTAGCCTTTATAGTAGAAAAGATAAAAGCAAAATATTATATTTAGCTAAGTAATAAATCGAAACGTAGGTGCTTTTTAACTGCCCTATGTTTCTTATTCTAAACGTTCTTCGCATCATGAAACAAATGTGTTATATATTCACAGTCTTCTTGCTAACATTAAATCTTCAAGCACAAATTAATGTTTCAGAATATGTCGGAAAATATGGAGACTGGATGCCTAATGGAAATGCATTAATAACCGAATTAGAATTACTATCCAACGGAACATTTAAGTTACGGACAACAGATAATGCTTATCCACAAACCTTTAAAAATTATACAAACAAAGGCAACTGGATTTTAAAAGATGGAGAAGTTATTTTAAATCCTAATTTAAAAAGACGACAACCGATAGTAAATATTATTGAAAATCAAATCGGACTTAAAGACTCAATAGAGCTTAAAGTCAATCATTATATCGAGGTGTATGAAAATGAAAAATTCATAAAAAGAAAAAAAACAGAATTTGAATTATTAACTCTATATTTTAACAAAAAGAGGAAATACAAGCATTTAACAAGAGAATGGTGGAAAGAGAGAAGTTGTGCTTGGGCGCCTAGAATAAGAAATCGAGTGAATTTAGATTCTACTAATACCTTTAAAATAGCAAAAAAACACATTGAAAGAATCGGAATTTATACTTATGGATTTACAGATTTTATCGAACTAAAAATAGAAAATAAAAATTCTGACTATTATGAAATCGATGTTGTACTTCCTATTGACAAAGAAAGAATGCCGAGAAATAAAAAAGTAATTATAAAAGGAAATCGGGCTTATTTTTACGAAATCAAAGGAAAGGTGAAAAGTCATTAAATAACCTATGGAAAAAAAGTGTAGAACAAATACCTTAGATAAAGAAACCTACCTTCATATCTCGTTGCGTTTTTGTTGCGTTTTTAGTAATTATATAGTTATACAAACATAAATAAAGCTAACTATTCGCCACTATAAAGCCCCTAAAACAAAAAAACCACCTACATAAGTAGATGGTTTATAAGGTTTTAACCTTTGTGAGCCCGACAGGATTCGAACCTGTGACCGCCTCCTTAGAAGGGAGGTGCTCTATCCAGCTGAGCTACGAGCCCTTTTCACTTAAATTACCCTAAGCGGTTGCAAATATAGTACTATTTTACAAAATGCAATGATAAATTTGAAAAATAAAAAGGAATTAATTCAAATAGGTCAATAACTACTTGAATTTGTTAATTTTGCGTCTATGGATTTTTTGAAAAATATTTTTACGTTAGCGCTATTATTGACTATTTCTAGTCTTTATTCCCAAAATTTTAAACCAGATTCTTATACTTCTGTAGATGTAGAAGGAATGAATTCATGGCAATTACTTAAATATGATGGAATAAATATGTTTAAAGGTGTTGGTTACTCCTACTTAAGGCCTTTTAATTGGCAAAAAAAAGACTTCTATAGAGCTGGAGCTACAGGATTATTAGTAGGTACCCTCTATACGTTTGATAATGAATCTAGTGATTATTTTAGAAAACAAGAAAAGGATATACCAGAATTAATCAAAGATTTTGGATGGTATTTTGGAAGTCCGCAGAACAATTATGGTGTTACCGCTGGTATTTATGCCTATGGGTTACTAACTAAAGATCCAGAATGGAGACGTACAGGTGTTTTAATGATATCTAGCGCAACAGCTGGTGGACTTTTACAACAAGTATTAAAAACAGTGACTGGAAGAGCTAGACCAGAAACTAATTTAGGAAGAAATGAATTTAGACCATTTTCAGGAGAATCTGGTTTTAGATCATTTCCTTCTGGGCACACTGTTCTTGCATTTACCACTGCTTATGCGCTTGCAAAACACTTTGATAATCCTTACGTAAAAGCAGGTATTTATACAGTAGGTCTTATATCACCAGTATCTAGAATATGGGCAGGAGCACACTTTTTAACAGACGTAGTTCTTAGTATGGCTATTACTATTGCCACCGTAGAGGCTGTAGACAGGTATCTCGATACTAGAAATGGTTATGGTGATAAAAGGTATGGAAACGGTAAAACAGGTTCAGATCCTAAAAAGATGGTGTTTAATATTACAGCCACTACCAACACTCTAGGTGTAACTTTAAATTTTTAAATGTTTAACATATCATTTATTTAGTTAAACAATTTTGGTTTAACTTTGGATTTTACAACATGATTATGGCCCCATATAGAGTTTTTGAAGAGTATAATATTAAGATCACACAAGAGATACAAGATAAGTATCGAGACGTTATTAATGAAATAGGAGAAGATGTAACTAGAGAAGGTCTTGTTAAAACCCCTGAAAGAGCTGCCAAAGCAATGCAGTTTCTAACCTCTGGTTATGATATAGATCCCTCTGAAATTCTTAAAGGTGCAATGTTTGCAGAGGATTACAACGATATGGTAATCATAAAAGACATAGAACTGTATTCTTTATGTGAACACCATATGCTACCTTTCTTTGGTAAAGCACACATTGCATACATACCTAACGGACATATAGTCGGGCTTTCTAAAATACCTCGTATAGTAGACGTATTTGCGCGTAGATTGCAAGTACAAGAAAGACTTACCCATGACATATTAGAATGTATAGATAAAACATTAAAACCACAAGGTGTAGCTGTTGTTATAGAAGCTTCTCATATGTGTATGATGATGCGCGGTGTACAAAAACAGAACAGCGTTACTACCACTAGTGGTTTCAGAGGTCAATTTGAAAAAGTAGAAACACGCAGTGAATTTATGAACCTAATTAGCTCAAAATTACACTAAACCCTTTTTATGGAACGTTATTTGAACATGTAATAGCAATAAATCCAATTATATGTTTCAATCAAAACGTTCAAAATTAATTATAGGTATAATTTTAGACCTAATAGGTATCGCATCTGTACCTCTAGGATTTACAGAAATACTGGATTTAGGTTGGGCACCCATTGCAGGTTATTTAATGACTCGATTATATCCAGGTAAATCTGGGGTAACAGCTGGAGTACTTACCACGATTGAAGAATTAATGCCAGGTATGGACGTGATTCCATCATTTACTATAATGTGGTGTTATACGTACCTAATCAAATCAGGAAAAGTAAAAGAAGAGAATGTCATCGATGTAGATCATTCCTAATAAAAAAAGCTCCTTTTTATTAGGAGCTTTTTTAATTTTAAACTGCGAGCTCTTTAAAGCCGTTCATTAATTTCTTAATCTTAGGATCTATAATCACCTGACAGTATCGTTGATCACGATTCCTATTATAATAATCATTATGTCCTTCTTCAGCCAGATAAAACTCTGTCGCTGGGGCTATTTCGGTTACTATAGGGTCTTCAAACGTAGAAGAAGCATTGAGTTCTCTAACCAGTTCTTGAGCTATTTTCTCCTGGTCTTCATTTAAATATAGAATAGCACTTCTGTATTGAGTACCTACATCATATTGCTGTCTATTTAAAGTAGTAGGGTCATGAGTAGCCATAAATACTTGTAACAATTCTTTAAAGGAGACTATAGTATTGTCATAAGTTATTTCAACAGCCTCTGCGTGACCAGTTCTTCCTTGCATCACTTCTCTATATGGAGGGTTTTTAATAAAACCACCACAAAAACCAGATCGCACCTGCTCCACTCCTTTCACTCTTTGAAAAACAGCTTCAGTACACCAGAAACATCCACCTGCTAAAATCGCTTTTTCCATCATTGTTTTTAATTTACAATTTACAACCTAGAGCCCAACTTTTTACTTTAATTAACAAGTCTTTAATGATTTCATTTTTTGAAGTCCTTAAATTTGTTTACTGTTTAAATTTTATGAGTAAAATTCATTATTTTTTCCTTTACGTCTGTTTTTTTTCCGCTTTCGCGAAAGCGCAATCGTTACCAGCAATCTCAGACACTCTATTAATTAAGAGAAAAAAGTATCATGCCACTAGAGTAACAACTGCACCTGTCATTGATGGGAATCCATTTGAAACCTTTTGGGATCCTATTCCGGTAGGGAATAATTTTATAATGACAGAACCTACTAATGGTTTAAAAGAAAGAGATTCTCATAAGACAGAATTTAAAATAGCCTATGATGATAACGCATTATACGTAGCTGGATTTTTATACGATCATGACTCCCAAAACATAGCCAGACAGTTCTCTCAAAGAGATGATGTAAATGCGCAAGCAGACCTATTTGGCTTCTTTATAAATACCTATAATAACCAGATTAATCAGACTAGATTTTATGCAACTAGTGCAAATGCTCTAGGTGATGCTATTGCCGAGGGGAATCGTGAAGATTTTAGTTACAACGTAGTTTTTCAATCAGAAACTAGTATAAATGAGCGTGGATGGTTTGTAGAAATGAAAATCCCTTATCGCACACTACGCTTTCCTGAGGTAGAGATTCAAGACTGGAGTTTTCAAATTTATAGGAGAATACGAGCAATTAATGAAGAGTACACCTATAATTTTATAGACATTACACAAGGTGTAGGTACACAATATGATGCTTTACTGACTGGTGTAGAAAAAATCGATGCGCCGTTAAGGTTAAACTTGTACCCTTATGCCTCTATTATTCACGATAATTTTGATGGTAATTCTACCACAGAATACAGTGCAGGAATGGATCTTAAATATGGTATAAATGACGCATTTACCCTAGACGCTACACTTATCCCTGATTTTGGACAGGTTGCCTTTGATCAAGTAAGGTTAAATTTAGGACCATTTGAACAAGCATTTGGTGAGAACAGAGCATTTTTTAATGAAGGTACAGACCTTTTTAATAAAGGAGGCATATTCTTCTCACGTAGAATAGGAAATAGACCCAGCAGGTCTGACCACCTAAATTTACAAGAAAATGAGTCTGTGGTTGAAAACCCTAGTAAAGCACAATTGCTTAACGCTATTAAAATTACAGGTAGAACTAAAGGTAGACTAGGTGTAGGTTTTCTTAACGCTATTACTGAAAAAACAGAAGCCATTGTTAGTAACGATATAGACAGTACAACTCGTACAGTGGTAACAGAGGCGCTAACTAACTATAATATGTTAGTGCTAGACCAGCAGTTTAGTGCAAACAGTTCCATTTCTCTAGCTAATGCGAGCACTATAAGAAATGGAGGTTTTACTGATGCAAATGTGACCGCTATTGTTTTAAATCATAACGATAAAAAAGCAGCAAATAATTATGGTACTGAGTTAAAAATGAGTAATCGTTTTACACCACTGGGCACAGACACAGGTTACCAGGCCCAAGCTACCTGGAATCGTACCACTGGTAAATGGAGGCCTTTCTTAGGTTATTTTTACACAGATAAAAACTGGAATCCTAACGACTTAGGTATAAATTTTCAAACCAACTCTAGCATATTTGCAGCAAATCTAGATTACGTTCAATTCACCCCACAAGGTATTTTTAACAGATACGAATTAAGAACAAGAGTAAGACACCGCAGGCAGGCTAGTCCAGATCTACATTTAAATAGCCAGCTTACATTTAACCCTTTCTTTTTCACACGTGAACGTTTTGCCTTTGGTGCTCGATTTGAAGTTACTTCTAGAGATTTAAATCAATTTGAATCTAGAATTCAAGATCAAGTGGTGCGTTATAATTCTTCATATTTTACAAGAGGATTTATCTCTACAGATTATCGCAAGAAGCTCGCACTGGATTTAAGTATATCTAGATTTAAAAGATTTAACGACCTAGAACACAGCTATAACTTTAATTTAAGCCCTAGGTATAGATTCTCTGATAAATTTTTACTTATCTATAGTTTTAATTGGGATAAGAGCGATAATAGACTAAGCTATGTTACCATAGATAACGATGAGGCTATAATGAGTAGAAGAAACACACACTCTGTAGAAAATAGAATTACTGGAACTTATAACTTTAATAATAGACAAGCACTGAGCCTTTCTTTCAGAAATTTCTGGTCTAAGGCAAGATTTAATCGTAATTTTCTAAATTTGCAACAAGATGGCACAAGTAAGAACAGTGATTATACTCTAGACGAAGGTTTTAACCCAGATGCTAATTTTAATATCTGGAATCTAGACCTCTCCTATTCTTGGAGATTTGCACCAGGCAGTGAGGCTACATTGTTATATCGCAACAGTATCTTTAATCAAAATAATCAAGGAACTATATCTTACCAGGAAAGCCTAGACGATCTATTAAAGCAACCTAGTAGAAATAACTTATCGTTGAGAATTACATATTTCTTAGACTTTAATAATGCAAAAAAATGGTTTAAAGCATAAAATTCCATTACTTTGTACCTATGATTAAAGCAACACAGATTTATAAAAGTTTTGGAGATTTAGAAGTATTAAAAGGTGTAGATCTAGAGATAAAAACAGGAGAAATAACCAGTGTTGTAGGTAGTTCTGGTGCTGGTAAAACAACTCTATTACATATATTAGGTACTCTAGAGCAACCAGATTTTAAACCAGGTAGTAGGCTAGAAATAGACGGTACAGACATTATAAAATTAACAGGGAAACAGCTCAGTAAATTTAGAAATAATTCTCTAGGGTTCATATTTCAATTTCATCAATTACTACCAGAATTTACCGCATTAGAAAATGTTTGCATACCAGCCTTTATTGCAAATACAGATAAGACGGTTGCAGAGAAAAGGGCCAAAGAACTTCTCTCTTATTTAAAATTATCTGACAGATTTAATCATAAACCTGGCACGCTCTCTGGTGGTGAACAGCAACGTGTTGCAGTAGCTAGAGCATTAATTAACAATCCTAAGGTAATATTTGCAGATGAACCTACAGGTAACCTAGACAGCGCAACTGCAAGCGATCTTCACCAACTTATTTTTCAATTGAGAGAAGAATTTAATCAGACCTTTGTAATTGTTACCCATAATGATGAACTCGCAAACCTTACAGATCGCAAACTAGTAATGAGCGATGGTAAATTTTTATAAATGAATCGCAAAGAGCTCAAAGAATTTCTGGATGTAAAAGTTGAACAGTACAACACGCCAGATTTTATACCCCACGACCCTATTCAAATTCCCCATCTTTTTACCGATAAAAAAGATATAGAAATAGCTGGATTTTTAGTCGCAACTATCGCATGGGGAAATCGTAAATCCATTATCAATAATTCTAATAAGTTGATGGATTTGATGGACCATTCTCCATCAGATTTTATAAAGAATCATCAAGATAATGACCTAGATAGGTTCAACGGTTTTGTTCACCGCACTTTTAATAGCGAGGACTGTAAAACCTTTATGCGGTCTCTACAGCATATTGAGAATAAGTATGATGGTTTAGAGCACGCTTTCGCGAAAGCGTATCTAGAACAAAACAATTTACAAAAAGCGATCTCACAATTTAAAACCATCTTCTTTGAGGTAAATCATTTGCAACGCACACAAAAACACGTAAGCGATCCTATTAAAAATAGTAGTGCAAAAAGAATTAATATGTACCTGAGATGGATGGTGAGAAAGGATAATACTGGTGTTGATTTTGGGATTTGGGATTCCATACCTATGAGTGCACTTTCCTTGCCACTAGATGTGCACACCGGTAATATAGCTCGTAAACTCAAGTTATTGAAACGTAAACAAAACGACGCAAAATCTGTTGCAGAGTTAGATAAAGTATTACGCAAGTTTGATCCTGTAGATCCTATAAAATACGACTTTGCATTATTCGGCCTAGGGGCTTTTAAAGAATTGTAGAAAAAAAGAATTTATTTTTGATTAATTTTTAAATATTGGATTAAATTGGACTGAATCTGTTTAATCTGATTTTATGATACTGCACCTTTACATCCTAATGAAGATCAACGTATTGCTTATTTGGAGTCTTTTTAATATAGAAACAGACCGTGACACCGTACTAGATGAATTAATTGAACTGCCCTGTAAACTTACTGGCGTACCTAAAAGTCTTATATCTATAGTAGATTAATAATAGTTGTGGTTTAAATCCCAAAATGGATTACAATTAGATAGTACTTCTAGAGAATTAAGTTTTTGCTCTCATGCTATTAGGCACGATTTGCGTTCTGGACGATAAACTTCATAGACTAGATGACTCTTTTTTTTAAAATCATTATAGCATATCTGGTTATGAGGCAACTAGACTTAAACAAACGCAATACAGAATCATTAGATAAAACACGATTATTAAAAGAGAATAACGAGATGCTCAGAAATTTTGCACACGTAGTTTCTCACGACATGAAAACACCTCTAGCAAATATGATACGCACTAGTGATGTGATTTCTTAAAAATATAAGAAGATTTTAGATACAGATGGTAAGCGATATTTAAAAACTTTAAAAGACTCTGCTTATTCTATGAGTCATTATAATAGCGATCAACTTGCTATGGAAGAGAAAGATCGATCTGACATCTAGTCCATTATACAAAAAGAAGTAAAATTAATTGGTCTTAATGATAATATTCAGATTATTTTTCTTGACAATAATGTGATTCTTTTAAGTAATAGTGCAGCATTAGAACAATACTGCTTATTCTCATGGGCAACAGTATTAAATGTAATAATAGTGACCTTATAAAAAGTCTAATACGAGTTACAAAAAACACTTAAATACAATCGTATTGCAGTAAAGGACAACGGTATCGGTATTCCTGAAGATAAACAGAAAGACACTTTTAAATTATTTACGAGCCTTAATATAATAAATCGTAGTGGTAAACAAGGTAATGGTATTGGACTTTCTACGGTTAAAATACTAGTTGACAAACTAGGCGACGTTATCAAATGTGATTCTCAAATTAATTCTAGAACGACCTTTACATTTACTATAAGAAAATAGATGCTTTTTTAAGCAAAGGCAGTATCTTTGATATTGCAATTACTACAGATGTTATTTAAAAACTCAATAATTCTTTATGGCCTATTTTTTATAATAGTTCCTATTATTATTCATCTTTTTCAACTAAGAAAATTCAGTAAAGTTTCTTTTACTAATGTAGCTTTTCTTAAACCTCTTATTTCTCAGACTAGAAAAAGTCGTCAACTTAAAAAGTGGCTTACTTTACTAGCTAGATGCGCTGCCGTTGCTTGTATAGTTATCGCATTTGCTCAGCCCTTTCTACCTGGTAGTAAAACTGCAACTCTAGAAAAACAGACGGCTATCTATCTGGATAACTCCTACTCCATGCAGTTAAATGGAAAAAATGGAGCTTTATATAAAAATGCAACCAGTCAGTTATTAGAAAAATTACCTGTAGACAAAGTCTTTACACTTTTTACTAACGATAAGGTCTTTGCACATACTAATAGACAGCAAATTACTAACGAGTTACTTAACAACAACTACTCTAGTTCTTTTCTTTCATTTGATCAAATACAGCTTAAGGCTGCTTCTTTACTAGACCATAAAAACGCTACAAAAGAAATTATTCTTATTTCTGATTTTCAAAATAGCACTGCAACTGACTTTCCCGATACACTTAAAAATGTAAAAAGAGAGCTGGTTAAATTAGAACCTCAAGAGATCAATAATATTTCTATAGACACGGCCTTCATAGTAAGCCAGGCTGTTAACAATATTAAAATACAAGTAAACATTAGTTCAAATTTTAAAACAGAGCAACCCATAACAGTTTCTCTAGATAACAACAGCATTCTACTTGCAAAAACATCTACCGTATTAGAAAATAATAAAGGAACTGTAAATTTTGAAATTGAATCTAGTGAGTCCATTACAGGAAAAATACATTTAGAAGATGAAGGTCTTTCCTTTGATAATGAGCTTTTTATAAGTACAGTTCCTAAAAAGAAAATCAAAGTGTTAAGCATCAATGGTGAAGATTCTAATTTCTTAGATAGGCTTTATAATGATGAGCAGTTTAATTACACCAGTGTAAAGGAAAGAGATGTCAACTATAATTTAATTAAGGAACAAAACATTGTTATTCTTAATGAAATACTCAATGTACCGATCAGTCTAGCACAGGAAATCAACTCATTAACTAAAAATGGTGGTTACCTTATAGTTATACCGTCAGACAAAGCCACTGCTAGTTATGCTAACATAGGACTACCTGGTATAGAATTTAATGAGGTTTCTAAAAAGATTACAACCATTAACTTTAATCACCCATTATTTAAAGGTGTATTTAATAAACGTATCTCAAACTTTCAATACCCTAATGTAAATAGTGTACTTAAAAGTACCCATGCACTAGATCCTATATTACAATTTGAAGATGGTAGTAGCTTTTTATATAAAAATAAAAACACCTATGTATTTACAAGTAGCTTAAATGTAGAAAACAGCAATTTTCAAAACTCTCCACTTATAGTTCCTGTTTTTTATAACATGGCTATTAATGCCTTACCAGTACCACAGCTATACTATGAATTAAACAAAAATAATGAGATAGCTGTTAATACTGCTGTTAATCAAGACCATATTTTGAGTCTTTCTAACCAATCTTCTCAGGTCATACCACGACAGCAAGCATTTGATAATCATGTTTTACTTAATACTGGTAAAGAACTATCTATTTCTGGACATTATAAAATAGCAGTTAAAGGTGAAAACATTTCTAACTTAAGTTTTAATGCTGCCAGAACAGAAAATAATCTAAAATATTATTCTGATACAGAGTTAGGTAACAACCTATCAGGATCTATAGACGATTTGCTGTATAAACTTAATCAAGAAGAGAATATTCTTACCTTGTGGAAATACTTTGTTATGGGAGCATTATTCTTCCTTATTTGTGAACTATTGATTTTAAAGTTTTTAAAATGATATTATTAAAGAACGCTACAATTATAGACGCTAGTTCTCCATTAAATGGTAAAAAGAGAGATGTCCTTATCAAAAATGGTAAAATTGAGAACATATCATCATCTATAGAGAATAGTGAAGCAAAAATCATTCAAAAAGACAACCTACACCTTTCTATAGGATGGATAGATACTAGTGTAAGTATAGGAGAGCCTGGATTTGAAGAAAGACAGACGCTTAAAAATGGTATCAAGGCTGCCGCAGCAGGTGGTTTTACAACTATAATGCTCAACCCAAATAACCAGCCTAATCCACAAGATCAATCTGGTGTCATGTATTTGAAAAATGTAACCGCAAATCAAGCAGTAAGTATATTGCCTGTAGGATCTTTTACTCTTAATCAAGATGGAGAACACCTTGCCGAATTGTATGATATGCAAAAAGCAGGTGCCGTCTCATTTTATGATTATAAACATGAGGTGACTAATGCAAATCTTCTTAAAGTAGGACTGCAATACACATCTTCCTTTAACGGTGTTGTACAGTCCTATCCACAAAATAAAGACATTGCAGGAAAAGGAATGGTAAATGAAGATCTAGTAAGTACCAACCTAGGACTCAAATCCATGCCCAGCCTAGCTGAAGAATTACAGATAGCAAGAGATTTAAGAATAGCAGCCTACACAAAGGGTAGATTGCACATTCCCACAGTAACTACTACCGAAGGTTTAAAACTAATAAAAGAATATAAAAAGTCTTCTAAAAATGTAAGCTGCAGTGTGTCCATCCATCACCTTACCTTATCCAGTAATGAATTAGAAAGCTTTGATGCCAACTTTAAATTACAACCACCACTTAGAGACGAAAAAGAAGTAAAACAACTTCAAAAATTTCTTCATTCTGATGTGATAGATGTAGTAACCAGCGACCACATGCCGTTAACTATAGAACATAAAGATCTAGAATTTGATAGAGCAACTGCAGGTAGCATAGGAATGGAAAGTACTTTTGGCGCTTTAAATAACTTAATAGCTACCGATAGAGCTGTAGAATTATTAACTAACGGTTATGCGGTTTTTAATCAAGAAAGACCACAAATAGAAGAAGGACAGATAGCAAACCTTACTGTTTTTGAACCAGATACGACTTATACATTTGAAAAGAGCAATATTATTTCTACATCAAAAAACTCGGCTTTTTTAGGTAAAACTATGAAAGGAAAAGTAATAGGAATTATCAATAATAAAAAAGCCCTCTGGAATGAGTAAGAATCCACCAGCAAAAAACCTAGCCATATTAGCTTATGCCAGCTCTATCTTTCTATACATTCATTTTATAGTATTCGTTGCCGTTTTCGGAATTGCCGTTATTCTTAATTACAATAAAGGAAACAAATTTGCCAGCTTTCACATAAGACAAATGTGCGGTATAGGGATAATTGCAGTAATGATTTCTGTATTTTCTGGAGCCATACCAGAAGACCAGCTATTACTGCCGTTAATAATCATAACCTTGATGGTTCTACTAGCACTATTAGGTCTAGTAAGCGCACTGCGCAATCAACAAGATTTATTACCATACATAGGAAAGTACTTCCAAGAATGGTTCAACTTTATTAAATAAAAACAGTGAATACTTCTCTTACTTTACAACATATCACGCGTCCTGCACGCAAAGAAAACGCTCCTTTACTCCTACTACTTCACGGTTATGGTAGTAATGAAGAAGATCTATTCTCATTTGCACCAGAGATAAGTGAAGATATTTTTATAGTATCTGCACGCGCACCATATGACATGCAACCGCAAGGTGCGGCGTGGTATGCCATTAATTTTGACGCTACAGGTGGCAAATTTAGTGATAACGATCAGGCTAGAGAAAGCATGATGAAAATCAATACTTTTCTAGAAGAATTAAAAGCAACCTACTCTATCGACCCTAATAACATAAACGTGTTAGGCTTTAGTCAGGGCGCGATACTTTCTTATGGACTTAGCCTTTCTCAACCAGGCTTATTCCGCAATGTTGTGGCAATGAGTGGTTATATTAATGAAGATATTATTGCAGGTAGAGATGGATTAGGAGTACGCTTTCGCGAAAGCGAGATCAAAACCAACTATTTCATATCTCATGGAACCGTAGATCAAGTCGTGCCTTATGAATGGGCAAAAAAAGCACCATTGCTTATGGAGGAAATAGGTGCCGACTACGTTTTTAAAGATTACCCAATAGGTCACGGTGTTTCTAGAGATAATTTCTATGACATGAAGGAGTGGCTGGAAAAGAGAGTTTTGAGCTTATAACTTTAAGTTATTAAATAATACCTATGAACAATTCCATAAAATCACGTCAGCAAATTCTAGATAAATTAGGAATTGTTTCGCTTAACGATATGCAGCAGCAGGCGCATAGCGCAATCACAAACCACAGAGATACCGTGATTATCTCTCCTACTGGTACTGGAAAAACCCTAGCGTTTTTACTGCCAGTTATAGAATTATTAAATCCGTCGATTACAGAGTTACAAGCCTTAATTCTAGTACCTTCTCGTGAGCTTGCTATACAAATAGAGCAAGTTATAAGAGAAATGGGAACTGGTTATAAAGCAAATGCTATCTATGGAGGCCGCGCTGGAGCAAAGGACAGAGAAGATTTATCACATACTCCTGCCATTCTAGTAGGAACTCCTGGTAGAATAGCCGACCATTTAAGACGTGAGACCTTTGATCCTTCTTTTATTAAAACACTTATTCTAGACGAATTTGATAAATCTCTTGAGACTGGTTTTGAAAAAGAGATGAAAGAAATAGTATACGCACTGCCTCATATAGGGCGCAACATATTAACTTCTGCAACTTTTAAAGCTGATGTACCTGCATTTGTAGGTCTACAAAATCCACAGGTCTTAAAATTTGAAAAGAAAACTGATAGTGTTCTACAAATTAAAACACTGGCATCTGATTCTAAAAATAGATTTCTAAATCTAGAGCAAATCATTGCACGTACTAATAAAGGTAACGGTATTATATTCTGTAATTTTAAGGATTCTATTGAAGAGGTAAGTGAATTTCTTAATGGAAAGAATATATCGCACTCTGTATTTTATGGTGGTCTAGAGCAAAGAGATCGAGAACGTGCTTTGATAAAATTTAGAAATGGTACCCACCAGTTGTTACTTGCAACAGATCTTGCTGCTCGTGGTATCGATGTACCAGAATTAGATTTTATTATCCATTTTGAATTGCCTTTTCACAAAGAAGAATTTACACATAGAAACGGTCGTACCGCTAGAATGCATGCAGACGGTACTGCTTATATTTTATACAATAAGAAGTATAAACTACCTGATTACATAGAAAATAGTACTCCATTAGAATATGCTGAACGCTTAAAAGTAAACCAAGAACAAAAATGGGAAACCCTATTTATTTCTGGTGGTAGAAAGGATAAAATCTCAAAAGGAGATATTGCTGGTTTGTTCTTTAAACAAGGAAATCTAGGTAAAGATGAGTTGGGTACTATCGAGTTGAAACAGGACTGTGCTTTTGTAGCCGTGCCTTTTGAAAAAGCATACCAACTGTGTCAGGACTTAAATAATTCTAAAATTAAAAAACGTAAAGTGCGCATTTACAGGTTGGATTAAAAGATCTATTAGATAACTATATTTAATGACTATTGATAAAATGGATTTGTAAATAATAAATCAAAACAATTAAAAACACTCCCATAAATCCATTGTAGAATCTATCTAATGCTACAAATCTTTTTTTGATTCTAAAAAGACGCAAGAAATTATCTAGTATCGATGGCTATCCCTTAAAAGCAGCGTAAAAGAAATACAAACTGAATAGAATAAAAAGTATCTGTAAGAGTCTGTAATTCATAAATGGATTTTAAGGACCTACCTACTTCCTGTTTATATCATATAGTACAGAAGTTATAGTTTCCATAGTTACATTTTTATCTGCATCAAAGTTGTAACGTATGAGGACATCACCCCAGCGATTGCTGTCTGTAAAGTTAGCGAGTACCCATTTATGGTTTACAAATTTGGTATCGATAATTCTAAAACCACGACCTTGCCCCTCATATGGTACTAAGGGGTTTCCATTAGGTTTTACGTTAAGATCTAATAGCTTTTCACCTATTATATATTCCACCTCTTCTGGTGTAAGTCCTATGTTGAACAGGTAGTTTTCAGCCTCTGGATTTCCTTTTAGGGAAAAGACAGAATTTTCATAATCCTCTTTATACGGTACAGACTCTGCTTCTTTTCTAGCCTGGTCTTTTTTATAAACCTCAGTTCTTAGGCTTTTTACCTGATTCTCTAATTTTTCTTGATATTTTCTACCGTTCACATAAATAACTAGTGCTATGAGAGAGGCAAAGATGAATAGGTATAAGTAAATACTTTTTTTCAATGTGATATGATTTGTAAGTTATCGTATGCCAAAAATACATTTTCAGGAAGTCTTTTCTCTACTTCTTCATGAAAACCTAAGTAATGGCTTATGTGTGTAAAGTAAGTACGTTTAGGTTGCAATTCCCTTACTAATTCTAGTGCTTCTTCTAGATTAAGATGTGTTGCGTGCTCTTCTTCTCGTAACATATTGAGAATAAGGACGTCTAGGTTTTTAAGTTTCTCTTTTTCGCCTTGAGCGATAGTCTTAACATCTGTCATGTAAGCAAAATCGCCTATTCTAAAACCATGAACTGGTAGGTATCCATGATCTGCAAGAACTGGTGTTATTTTTATATTATCTATTACAAAAGGCTCATTTTCAAATTCATGAACATCTAGAGTAGCCACGCCAGGATACTTATTTACCGTTGTAAAAATATAACTAAATCGTTCTTGCAGCGCTTTATGAACGCGTGGAGTCATATGGCATTGTAAATTACCTTGTCTAAAATAAAAAGGTCTTAAATCGTCTAGTCCTGCAGTATGGTCTGCATGCTCATGAGTAAAAAGGATTGCATCTATTCTAGAAACACCTTGTGTAAGCATTTGCTGGCGGAAATCTGGACCACAATCTATAATAAATCGTTTATCATTTACCTCTACCATCGCACTTACTCTAAGACGCTTATCCCTAGAATCCTTACTTAAACATACTGGATGTGAGCTACCTATGACAGGAATACCTTGTGATGTGCCTGTTCCTAAAACCGTAATTTTTATTTCCATAATTGTTTTATAAAAGTATTAATATTTTTTCATTTAAGTACGGCTGTTTGCTACCTTTGTGAGAACAGCAAAAGATATACAATGGGAATTACTTTACCAGGAGATCATGATTTTGAATCAGTCCCGTCCATAAAGAATAAAGTTTTAAGAATTAACCTGAACCGTAACATTTACGGAACCTTTGCTGAAATAGGCGCAGGACAGGAAACCGTGCGACAGTTTTTTAGAGCTGGTGGTGCCTCTGGTACTATTGCAAAAGCGATGAGTGCATATGACAAGGACTTTTCTGACTCCATTTATGGTGTTCAAGATGACGGCCGCTATGTGACAGAATCTCGATTAAAGAAGATGTTACAACATGAGTCTAATCTTATAGAAGAAAGACTATCTAGAGAAAAACATCCTGAAAAATTATTCTTTACTTATGCAAATACCGTAGCTACTATAGACTTTGCAAAACGTTACTTAGGTCACGGATGGGTAGGTATAAGATTTCAGGCTTCTCCAGAAGAAGAATATTCTGAGATTATTCTACACGTTCGTTTTAAAGAACGCGATGCACGCCTACAACAAATAACGCTAGGTATTTTAGGTACTAACCTTATATATGGTGCTTTTTATAAGCACGATAACCCTAGAAAATTATTAGAATATCTATATGATCATATCGATAAGGATAAGATAGAAATAGATATGATTAACTTTTCAGGACCACGATTTAAGCAAGTAGATAATCGTTTAATGAGTTTACAACTTCTTAAACACGGTATGACAGAGGCTGTCATGTTCGGTCCAGATGGTAATAACATCTTAAGTGCACGTATTCTTTATAAAAAGAATGTACTTGCGTTGCGTGGTAGTTTCCGTCCGGTGACTAAGGTGAACATGGATATGTTTGAAACCGCACGCCGCAGGTTCTTAAAATCTGGAACTGTAAAAGAAGAAAATGTAGAAACCATTTTTGAAATTACTCTTTCTAATTTAAGATCTCAAGGAGAAATAGATGAAGAAGATTTCATGCACAGAGCAGAGCTTTTATGTTCTCTAGGACAGACAGTTATGATATCTAACTTTAAGGAATACTATAAGTTAGTAGAATACTTTAATAACTACACAAAAGCACGCATAGGACTAGTAATGGGTGTGAATAATCTAGTAGAGATTTTTGATACTAAATACTATACTCACTTAAGTGGTGGGATTCTAGAAGCCTTTGGAAAACTATTCTTTAAAGATTTGAGAGTATATCTTTATCCTATGTTAGATAAAGAAACTGGCGAACTTACCACAAGTGAAAACCTAAAGGTGCACCCTCGTATGAAGGAACTTTACAAGTTCTTTAAATATAACGGTAAGTTAAAAGATCTAGAAGATTATAATCCAGACATACTACATATATTTTCTAGAGAAGTACTGCGCATGATAGATGCAAAGGAAGACGGATGGAAAGAAATGCTCCCTGAAGGTATACCAGCATTAATGGAAAAAGAGAACCTCTTTGGTTGCAATAATAAAATAACTCCTCATAAAGATACGGATTCTCACGTAGGAGATGCTCCTTTATAATAAAAATAAGTTTTATGTATAAACCCCAAATAGTTGATTAAAAATCAACTATTTGGGGTTTATAATTTTAATGAAACTACATTAATAAGTTCATCGCCTTATAAAATCTGGGCTGCGTGATCTTTTGTTTTTACTTTACCTATCACATCAGTAATCACACCATTTTCATCGATTACAAAAGTAGTGCGGTGAATACCGTCGTATTCTTTTCCCATAAACTTTTTAGGTCCCCAAACTTGAAATGCGTTTAACAACTTGTGATCTTCGTCTGCAAGAAGATCATATGGTAATTCATGTTTAGTTTGAAAATTCTTCTGTCTCTTAGGACTGTCTGCACTTGCTCCTAGTATTTCATAACCGCTTGCGCGAAAACGATCTACATTATCCCTTAAATTACACGCTTGGGTAGTACAACCTGGTGTACTTGCCTTAGGGTAAAAGAATAAAACCAATTTCTTACCTGAGAAGTCAGATAAAGAAACCGTTTGCTCATCTTGATTAATAACCGAAAAATCTGGAGCCTTATCTCCTACTTTTAATGAAGTCATATCGTATTTTTGAATGAATTAAAGCATAAAGATAGGAATGAACAAATCAGAAAAAGTTGAATTTATCATAAATAAATTAGCAGAGTTATATCCAGAAATTCCCATTCCACTAGATCACACGAGTCCATATACCTTATTGATAGCGGTTTTAATGAGTGCACAAAGTACAGATGTACGTGTAAATCAAATAACTCCACTCCTATTTGATCGTGCTGATAACCCCTATGATATGGTAAAATTATCTATCGATGAGATACGTGAGATCATAAAACCAGTAGGGCTATCACCTATGAAAGCAAAAGGTATTCATGGACTATCGCAAATTTTAATAGATAAGCATGATGGTATAGTACCTAGAACTTATGAAGAGCTAGAAGAATTCCCAGCAGTAGGACATAAAACTGCAGCAGTAGTTATGGCGCAATCCTTTGGCATACCTACCTTTCCTGTAGATACACACATTCATAGATTAATGTACCGCTGGAATCTCACTAACGGTAAGAACGTTATACAAACAGAAAAAGATGCAAAACGCCTCTTCCCAGAAGAAGTATGGAATGATCTACATCTTCAAATCATCTGGTATGGTCGTGAGTACAGTCCAGCCAGAGGTTGGGATCTAGAAAAAGATATCATCACAAAGACTGTCGGTAGGAAGACTGTTCTTGATGAGTATTATAAGAAGTTAAAGAAGTGATGTTGTTTAATGGTATGGTCATTTTAATAAATATAATCGCAGCCAGGTGCATGAACAAAAGTAGAGTGCTAGTTTCGATTAATTAAATACAATTAAAGGAATGGCCTTTTTTTTAAGTAAAAACATAGATTCTATCCTTATCTTGAAAGAAATCTTTAATGAAGACTAAACTTTTCAAAGATGATTTACCGTATAGAATCTATAAGCGTAACGCTAGGATTAAAAATAACTAAATTGTTGCCAGCACGTTATTTTTTTGTAAGTCCATTGTTGATCTAATTCTCAATTTAAATAATGATACGAATTCTGTCTTTTTTTTAAAAATACAACATGAACATATAAATTTAAGAATCACAAAATATCGATATTTAAAAACAGTTTTTTATTTCATTTACATCATGCACATCATATGATTTTTAGACAATTCACTGTTTAAATTTATTACATTAATTCTTTAAAATCTTATCAAAATCAGGTTTTGAATAGTTAGGGCCTTTAAGCACCTTACCATCCTCTCTATAAATGGGTGAACCGTTTTCCCCTAACTTAGACATATTTGATCTCTGTATTTCATCAAATACGTCTTCTATAACATCTTGCATTCCATGCTCTATAATCGTACCACATAGTATGTAAAGCATATCTCCCAGTGCGTCTGCAACCTCTACAAGATCGTCATTTTGTGCCGCCTCTAGATATTCCTCATTCTCTTCTTTCATTAACTCATATCGCAACTTATTTCTACGTTCTGTAATATGGGCAACCGGTTTACTGTTTGTACCTAATTTAAAGGCGGTGTGAAATTTATGGACACTTTCTATTTGTTTCTTCATAATCTATGGTGCATTTAATAGTATAGGTTTGTAATTTTGTAAAAATAAGTTTTCTATGAGTACGTTACCGTTAGTTTTAAAAGATCCTATGTTCAGTACTGGTCAGATTAATTTTGGAATAGGTTTTTTCATAGTTTTTGTGGTTATTATTTCTTTTATGTATTTAAAAGATAAAAAGTTACATAATAAAAATTATAAAGGCGTTTTCTGGATACTCATAGGCTTTATAGCTTTTATTTTACTTCTAGTTGCCATAAAATTTGGTTTACAGAAATAGAAAAACAGTAGAGTTTCTTCTAGTGTTTATTTTGTTTCTTGTGATCTCGCTTTCGCGAAAGCGGAATAACACACCATTCCTTCTTAATTTCAAGTATTTATGCCCACTTTGATCAGGTAGAAGAACGATTTTTTGAAGTTTTATAAATAGCTCTACTCAATCTATTAAATGATAACACAAAATGCATTAATGATCTAACTCATTAAAAATATTATACGATTTACTATTTTATTAATCTGACTCGTTTCTTTTTTATCTCTAACTTCAGCATGCTAAGATGATTATAAAGAGACCATAAACATAGAGCCTAAATTTTTAATATATTTCAGAAATAAAGTGATTTTAAAAGTGTTATCTGAATATCTTTAAAATGCGATATCGATGTTACTTACTTTTTATTCAATCGACAAAAAACATTCCTTTTACCAACAGTTTGCTATAAAAGTATGCGTATTTTTAACTTTTGATACAAAAAGTATATATTGTACTTACCCTAATGCCTAACATGAGATTACCATTGCTTTTACTGACCCTACTATGGAGTTGTACATCATTATTTTCACAAGATTTACTTCCTTTTAATGACATGCTTGAGATGCTCGATAAAAATGAGATATCAAAAACTAAGCTTGCTTTAAAACAATATAACTTTTCTTCATTATCCCAAAAAGATAAAGCAAGTTACCTGCTCAATAAGGGAATAATAGAGTACAAGGAAAATAATTTTGTGGTAGCATATCAAACCTTATTAAAGGTAAAGGACTTAAAAAAGTTTGCAGAAATAATGGTTATTTATAATGCAAACGATTATTTAATAGATATTGCAAATTCTGTATTTGAACACAGTACAGCAGCTCCTACTCTTATAGAAGAAAATTGTAAAATTGCCGAAGAATTAAATGAACCTAAACTTAAAATAGACTGTATATATAATACTTTTTACTCTGAACTTGTGGGCGAAGATTATCAACTTGCCTTAAAGTATAATTATCAAATGCAGCGCATAGCAAAGGAAAACGACCTGCAAAAAGAATTATTAGACATTGAAAACAATATGGGAACCATCCATTATTTTCAAGGTAGGAACGATTCTGCTCTGTTTTATTTTGAACGTAATTTAGAAAGATCTCGCAAAACTAAGGATACATTATCCATAGCACAACGTGTTAATAACATGGCTATGTTAAAAACTGCTCTTGGGGAATATGCGGCTGCACTAGATCATATTAGTGAAGCTGAAGAACTGGCGCGTTCTCAATCAGATCATCAGTTATTATTAGCGATATTACGTAATAAAGCAGATATTCTTACTTACAATAAAAAATTCAAAGCTGCCACAGATTTTTATTATCAGCATCTAGAAATGAACGACACACTGTCTGCTTCACAACATGCACAACAACTCAATGAATTACAAACTAAATATGATACTGCCGAAAAAGAACTACTCAATGCCGAATTAGAAGCTGAGAACTCTAAAAGTGAATCACAAATTTACATGTTACTTTTTCTACTTACCATAGCACTAGGTATTGTAGGCTATTTTCTTTTAAATTTTTACAAAACTAAAAAGATAATGGAAGAGAGAAGCAAAGCACAACAATTAAAGGAACTCAAGTTAATGAAGGATCAAGAGCTAGCTAGTATAGATGCTATGATCGCTGGCCAGGAAAAAGAACGACTCAAAATAGCCTCAGATTTACATGATGACCTAGGTAGTTCTCTGACCGCCATTAAGATTTCAATTGAAAATTTAAAAGAACGTACCCAAGACAAAGAATCGAGATCTATTCTTGAAAATGCACATAATATTCTCAATGACACCTATGTAAAAGTACGTAGTATTTCTCATACTCAAAATAGTAGAGTATTAAGTGAAGACGGCTGGATAAATAGTCTAAAAGATCTAGCTCATAAAATTAATAAATCTGGTAATCTCGATATAGAAGTACTTCATACAGGTCTACATGGCAATCTAAGCAACTCTACAGAGCTCTACCTATTTAGAATTATACAAGAGCTTATTAATAATATCATGAAACATGCTAACGCTACAGAAGCTAGCATAAATATTACTGGTTATGATAATACACTGGATATAATGGTAGACGATAATGGTAAAGGTTTTAACCCTGATAAAGTAATAAAAAATGGTATGGGTCTTGATAATATAAAAAAGAGAGTTAATGACATGAACGGTATATTTACAGTAGATTCTAATATTTTAAAAGGAGGTTGCACGATACATATAGAAATTCCCCTAGTATGATTACAGTAGCTATTGCCGAAGATCACATTTCCTTAAGTGATGGTCTCAAATTATTTCTAGAGCAGGATCCAGAGATTAGAATTCTTTATGCTGTTAGAAACGGTACAGAAATGATGCAACGTATTGAGAACTCTCTACCAGACGTAGTTCTTACTGACATAAGCATGCCAGACATGAATGGTATAGAATTATGTAAAGCTATCAAAAAATTAAGACCTAGCACAAAAGTTATTGCCCTAAGCATGTTTAACAACACTGGTGCAATAAAAGATATGCTAGATGCTGGAGCAGATGGTTATGTTCTTAAAAGCAGTCCTTTAACACCTTTAAGACTGGCAGTAAAAGATGTTCATAAAGGTAAAGTTTACTTTGATAGCCAGATAGCTGCAAAACTAGATGAAATTAAATCTTTTAAAGTAAAAAAGAAGATTTTATCTAGAAGTGAAAGAGACATACTTATTTCCATTGCCAAAGGATTATCTAGTCAGGATATCGCAGTAGAACGCGGTACCGCCATAAGCACAGTTAACAAGCATAGAAAAAATATGATCCAGAAACTAGGATTATCTGGTAAAGGAGAATTACAACAGTATGCACAAGAACAACACGGTCACTCAAATTAATTTCTTATGAAAATATCTTTATTTATTTCAATTTTAACAACTGTAGGCGTATTCTTAGGCTGTAAAAACAATTCTCCTACTAACGTTTTTGAACCAGCCGCAATACAAAATACTCAAATTACCGATTTTGATAAGGCCATTCAAAACGATACCATATTATATTATAACAATTTTAAATCCAACTTTGTAGATGATCGTAATGTAGAGATATGGCTTCCTGAAGGTTATCCACAAAAAGGGATCAAATATCAAGTTCTCTACATGCACGATGGTCAGAATGTTTTTAATAAAGAAACTGCTTATACAGGTGTGGCTTGGGAAATGGATCAAAAAATGGATTCTCTGACTATGGCCCAGGCTATAAAACCCACCATTGTGGTTACCGCATGGAATACTAATAAGAAACGTTTCAGTGAATATATGCCGCAATTACCTGGTGAGTTGACAGAGTCTGCTTTTGCAAAAGCGGAACTAAAAAAGAACACTGGATATGATAAATTATATAGCGATGATTATTTAAAATTTTTAACCAGTGAGCTAAGACCATTTGTAAACGAAAATTTCCAAACCTCTACAAAACCAGAACATACCGCAATTATGGGAAGCTCTATGGGTGGATTAATATCACTTTATGCGATGATTAAATATCCAGAAGTATATGGAAAAATAGGTTGTGTAAGCACACACTGGCCTATACCGCTTTTAGGTGAAGCTTTTATTAAAGAATTGCCCACATCAGTTCCTCAAGCTGGTAATCATAAAATTTATTTTGATCATGGTACTAAAACTTTAGATTATAATTATGAACCATATCAATTACGAGTAAATGATATGTTTAAAGATTTAGGTTATACAGACGAGGACTTACTTTACAAGAAATTTGAAGGTCATATTCACAATGAAAAAGACTGGCAACGTCGTGCCGCTATTCCATTGGTATTTTTATTGAAATAGATTAAATACCACAAAAAAAGCAGCTCAATTTGAGCTGCTTTTTTAGTTTAAAAGTATTGATTTTTAGAATCCTAAACGTACACCTACTTTGTAAGTTCTACCTCTAGTCTGAAATCCTACTGCCTCTTGATAATCTTCATCTAGTAAATTAGAAACACCTGCAAAGAAAGTAACATCTTTATTGTTCAATTTATAAGTAGCGTCTAGATCCACTAATTGATAACTTTTTAATTCTACATTTTGAGTACTAAAAGTATTCAGATCAAAGAATGCATCTGCACGCTGGTGATTGTACTGGTATCTTGCTGTTAAGAACGCACGTTTTAACACCTCTACTCTAGCACTAGCATTTACCTTATGCTTAGGAATACGTCTCAATTGTGGTACGTTTTCTCTTTCTGTAAATGTATAGTTTGCTGTAAGATTTACTTTATCAAATAAAAGCGTTTGTCCCATAACCTCTACACCTCTTGCAGTAAGTTCTTCTTCTACATTCTGGTATTGAGAGATAAAGTTAACTGGATCTACAGTTACAAATTGTACTAGATTATCTTCTTCACGTTGAAAAACAGTAACACCTAAACTAGAAGAATTCTTACTCCAAGAAATTCCTGCTTCTAAAGTTTTGTTTTCTTCTGGCTCTAACTCTTCATTACCGAATCCGTTAGCATACAGTTGGAACAAAGATGGTGTGATATAAGCAGTACTATAACTAGCATAAGCTTTCAAGGTATTATCACCTAGATTAAATCTATACGATGGGTTAATGTTATAAACTAACTTTCCATCATAGTTACTATGTGAATTATAACGTGCACCTGCGTTAACGTTAAATCCAGTACCGCTTAAATAAACCACGTTAAAATAAGGATCATAAATCTGGAAGTTTACATTATCCTTATCTGCATTTTGTGCAAATTCTGTACTACCGAATGGGATACTGAAATCTTCATACGCTTCATTCTTAAAGTTGAATCCTAAAATAGTTTTTAAGCTAGATTCTTCTGTTAATTGAAATGTATACTTGTTATATAAGTCTATTGAGATTCCGTTTGAATTATATAAAGAAGGAAAACCACTTCTAGTATCTCTGCGAGTTGCGGTAGTTACACCATTGTAAACGATCTCTCCTTTGTCAGAATATTTCCAGTTTGCATTAGTTCCCCATCTTACCTGGCGGCTGTACGTCTCGTTATCTCCATCGGTAAAAGCACCGTTGTCAAATTCTGCAACGTACTCGTCAAATGATAAATAACTACTCACTTTTAAGTTTTTATTATTATCATAACCTACTCTACCTAAAAGATTGATACGATTAAATTCGTCTGCCTGAAACTGTACATTATCGTCAGCACTTTCTGCTGCACTGAGACCGTTTGTACTTTGATGATTTAAACCAGCACCGTAAGTAAAACCACTTTTAGTACTTCCTTGTAGTTGCACACTGTTGTTGTACTCATCAGGTCCATTATTAGCTTGTTCTCTACTTTTATTTGTTCCTATAAAAGAAGCAACACTCACACGTACACCAGATTCTGGTGCTTTACGTAATTTAATATTGATTACCGCAGTACTTGCGTTTGCACCATAAAGTGTACTTGCAGCACCTTTTAAAATCTCAATTTCTTCTATTTGGTCTATATCTACTAGTCTTAGGTCAAATTCTCCATTAATATTACTTGGATCATTAACCTGAGCGCCATCGATTAAGAAAGCTACCTGACGGCTGTTACCACCTCTTACAAAGTAACTCTGGTTTTGACCAGCATTACTTCTAGAACCATTAATTTCTATACCAGCATACTGGTTAAGAAGGTCTGCGATGTTAGCTGCACGTTGTGCTTCTATGTCTGCTCTTGTGATTTTAATTACTGGTTTACCGCTGTCTTTGCGTTGTAAATCAAATTTTGAAGATGCTGTTACAATAACTTGCTCCAGTTTTGTTGCAGTAGAATCTACTTGTGCATTTCCCGACACAGCTACCGCGATCATTGCGCTTAGAGCGATGATTTGTTTTTTCATTTTTAGGTTTTTAGGCTCAGGAAAGGCATTTTGAAGAGTTCTATAAACTGCGATATAACACACGCATAAGGTCTCGACTGGGCTCGACCTGACATAAAAAACTCCATCGCTATCTCTATCCCGAAGATGAACAATAATTAATTTGAAAAAATGGCAGGTCTCCTGACTCCAAAATAAAATCGTCTTCCCAAGCCTGGCTCAGTGACTGTATTGATTTTATCTTATAAAATTTATAAGACGTCTTCATTAAAAGACGTTTTGATTACAGTTGCGGGAACAGTTCTAGAATTGCACTAGATTCCCTTTTAATTTTTTAGCTTTCGCGAAAGCGAGACTTTCATTCAACTAAAAAAACCAAATTTCAAGCCGCGAAAATACTATTATTATCTTCTAGAATGTTTTTTATTGACATATTTAACCAAATTAATAAACTGAATCTATTGATCCCTTACTAAATGACTACTTTTGATATCTATGAAAAAAATAGTATTCTATATTATCGCGACGTGTACGATTTTACAATCTTGTAAAAATGTAGAACATCATAGAGAAAATACATCAAAACGATCTAACCTGTCCGCTTTGGAGCATATAGAAGTAAAATATGCACAAGGTTTTCATATACAATCTACAGATACTGGATATTATGTAACCATAGTGAATCCATGGCCAGATAGTGAGGTGAACTATCTTTTTAAACTAGTTCAAAATAAAGATAGTGAATTAATTACGGAGCCAGATGCGCCTGTTACCATTCAAATACCTATTGATAAAATAGTTGCTACATCTACTACTCATATTCCACCACTGGTTTTATTAAAACAAGAAAAATCATTGATAGGTTTCCCATCTAGCGATTACATAAGCTCGCCAGAAGTTAGATCTCTAATAGAAAGCGGTCATGTAGAAGAACTAGGTACTAACAACCTTATGAATGTAGAGGCAACTATAATTCTAGAGCCAGATATGGTTATGGGTTTTAGTATAGACGACAGTAATCCTACGTATCAAAAAATTCAAAAAGCTGGCGTACCAGTTATGTATAATGGAGAATGGGTGGAAGAACATCCACTAGGTAAAGCAGAGTGGATTAAGCTTTTTGGTGTTTTATACGGTAAAGAAAAAGAGGCAGACAGTATTTTTAATTCTATAGAAAAAGAATATCTAAAAACCTTAGAATTAGTAAAAACCGAAGATAAACCACAAGTTTTGAGTGGTGCGACGTGGAAAGACACCTGGTATTTACCTTATGGAAATTCCTGGCAAGGAAAAATCTTAAACGATGCAGGAGCAAATTATATTTATAAAGACTCACAAGGTAGCGGTTCACTAGCTTATAGCATAGAAAAAGTATTAACTGACGGTCGCGATGCCCAGTACTGGATTGCACCTGGACAGTATTCTAGTTATTCAAAAATGCTCACAGATAATAAATCATACGGGCTTTTTGATGCTTTTAAGAACAAGCAAATTTATACACATGCACTTACCTTAGGTGAGAAAGGTGGTGTTACCTATTACGAAGAAGCCAGCATGCGACCAGATCTAGTTTTAAAAGATCTCGTTAAGATTTTACATCCAAAATTAGAACTGGATCATGAATTGTATTTTTTTAAACCACTAGAAGACTAAATTTACAGTTCGATTAGCAAATAATCTATTCCTTTCATTCATTGAAAAAACAATTTGTCATACTGAGTATTTTACTACTAGTCTTCTTCATTGCAGACATATGTCTAGGTACGGTTTACATAAAACCATATCAAGTGATGGATGCGTTGTTAGGTCTAGAAAACCCACAAACTGGCAAGACAGTTCGATATATCATTACGCAATTGCGATTACCTAGAGCTGTTATGGCTGTGCTCACTGGTGCAGGTCTTGCCATCGCAGGGTTATTGATGCAAACCTTGTTTAGGAATCCGCTGGCTGGTCCTTTTGTTCTCGGTATTTCTAGTGGTGCAGGACTAGGTGTAGCCCTCATAATTATGGGAGCAACGGCATTAGGAATAGGCAGTATTTCTGGGTTGGGAATCATAACAGCAAGTGTAGTAGGTAGTCTTGCTGTCCTACTGTTAATCATACTTATGTCACTTAGAATCAAAGACACCATGGGATTATTAATAGTAGGTTTAATGGTAGGTAGTTTGAGTAGTGCTGTGGTAGGTATTTTAAGTTATTTTAGCTCTAGTGAGCAATTAAAACGTTATGTTTTCTGGTCCATGGGTAGTTTAGGTGCTATAAACTGGACTGATCTTGCCATTATAAGTTCCATGTTTTTAATATCCATTTTATTATTAATTTGGATTATAAAACCGCTCAATGCCTTGCTATTAGGTGAGAATTATGCACTGAGTTTAGGAATAAATATTAAGAAAACACGCTGGATTATTATACTCATCACAAGTATTTTAGCCGGCAGCATCACAGCATATGCAGGTCCTATCGCTTTTATAGGACTAGCCGTACCACATTTATCAAGACTAATTTTACCTACTGTAAATCACAAAGTATTAATCCCAACGGTAATATTATTAGGTGCCACGCTCCTACTTTTTTGCGATCTGGTATCACAACTACCGTTTTCAAATTACTCCTTACCTATTAATGCAGTGACATCATTGCTAGGTGCACCGCTTATTATCTGGCTTATTATGAGAAAACGTAATTTACACTTTTAATGATAAGATTAGAAAACATACAGGTAGGTTATGGTCATTGCGTTGTTGCTGGTTTTGATGGAGATCTCGCTTTCGCGAAAGCGAAATTTATATCCATCATAGGAACTAACGGTTCTGGTAAATCGACCTTATTAAGAGCCATGGCAAGTGGTCAACACCTCATCGATGGAAATGTTTTTATTAACGATAAAAACAGGAACGGTTATACGGCGGTAGAACGATCTAAATATATATCTGTAGTACTAACAGAGCGATCGTTCAGTCTTTTTTTAAGTGTCAGAGAGTTGCTAGAATTGAGTCGCGCTCCATATACCAACTATATAGGTAAACTAGCTGTTCAAGATCACGATATAATAAATGAAGCTCTAGAAAATTTTGATTTAAAACAATTGGAAAATCGCAAGGCAGGTACTTTAAGTGATGGACAGCTGCAGCGAGTTTTAATAGCGCGTGCTATAGTGCAAGATGCTGAGTATATTCTCATGGACGAGCCTACCAGCCATCTGGATATCAACCACAAGGCAGATTTACTCCTACAGTTAAGAGATTACTGTCATGAACATAATAAGACTATTATCTATGCCACTCATGAGATACAACTAGCCATGTCTCTTTGTGACGAAGTTGTGAGTATTCATAAAGGATCTATTGTACATGAAACTAAAAATGATTTTATAACATCTAATAAACTCCAAGAAATTTTCCCCTCAAAACATGTAGCTTTTGAAAACGGAATTATTCAATTCAAATTTAAGGGCTGATTTCATTAAAATTATTTTTTATTCTCATACAGCACATGTTTCACATTTACCCTGAATTAATAACTGTGAGAATAAAACCTCGCGATTAGGTATCTCTGGAATTTCTACATGAATATGGAGACAATCTACTGTGCCACAACTCAAACACTGAAAATGAGGATGGAAATCCTTGTGTACAGATTTTGTACAACCTTTACATTTTGCATACCATTTTACACCGTTAAAACCTAAAAAGGAATGCAAAACACCATCATCTTCTAGCTTATCTAAGACTCTATAAATGGTTGTTTTATTAATCTGTTTATCTAAACGTTTAATTAAATCTACCGCAGATATGGCGTTAGATTCTTGCTCAAATTCATTAAGTAATAAATCTATAGACGCTGTTTTTCTTATTATCCCCATTTCACAAATTTATTCAAACTAAGTTGCATTAATAAAATGACTTTATGATATTATTAGTACCAAAGCCAGGCATAGTAGGTGCTGCCGTAAGTATGCTCTGTGTTATACATTGCGCTATTACTCCATTGTTATTCTTATCACATGCCGCTGCAATGAATCAGGAAATTACTAAACCTATCTGGTGGACTAATCTGGATTATTTATTTATAATTATATCGTTTTTTTCTATATATCATGCTACTCAAAATACAAATAGAAAAATCATGAAACCACATTTATGGGTGAGCTGGAGTATTCTACTATTACTTATAGTTAATGAAAAAATTGAGGTGTTCTCCATACCAGAATTTATAACCTACATAACCGCTACTCTACTGGCTGTATTACATTTATATAATTTGAAATATTGTCAGTGTCGGGATAATAAATGCTGTATTAAAAATGGATAAAAAAGAAATAGAATTGATAGGTGATAATCATATATCGCATAACACAGACACACCTTAATTTACGGAGGCTGTTTTGATAAAAAAACAATTGAGTTAGTCATTTAATTGCCGTATATTAACGCCTTTAAAACATAGTATATGCAGCAAATAGAAGGTCAAGATATATTAAACTTTATAAAAGAACTACCCAATGATGATGCCTGTAAAGCTTAT
>NZ_CANLXZ010000035.1 GCF_947495285.1 uncultured Nonlabens sp.
AAAGGTTTCGTTACAATTTATTTTTAAAAAAGTAGAAAGCTTTATACTGTAGCAAATTTTAGATTCTGATATTTTTCTGTTCCCCAACTTAAAGGAAGCAGAAAATACAGTTGTATTTTTTTAGAATAAAGAAATAGAAACCTACCCTTTAGGGCTAGGGAAAGGTTTCGTTACAATTTATTTTTAAAAAAGTAGAAAGCTTTATACTGTAGCAAATTTTAGATTCTGATATTTTTCCGTTTTCCAACCCTAAAGGAAGCGGGAAATAAAGTTGTATTTTTTAGAATAAAGAAAAAGAAACCTACCCTTTAGGGCTAGGGAAAGGTTTCGGTAAAATTTATCTTTAATAAGGGTAAAGCTTTATACTGTAGCAAATTTTAGATTCCGATAATTTTCCGTTTTCCAACCCTAAAGGAAGCGGGAAATAAAGTTGTATTTTTTAGAATAAAGAAAAAGAAACCTACCCTTTAGGGCTAGGGAAAGGTTTCGGTAAAATTTATCTTTAATAAGGGTAAAGCTTTATACTATAGCAAGTTTTATATTTCGTTAATTTTCCGTTTTCCAACCCTAAAGGAAGCGGAAAATAAAGTTGTATTTTTTTAGAATAAAGAAAAAGAAACCTACCCTTTAGGGCTAGGGAAATGATTTCGTTACAATTTATTTTTAAAAAAGTAGAAAGCATACTACTGTAGCAAGTTTTAGATTTCGATATTTTTCCGTTCCCCAACCCTAAAGGGTGCGGAAAATACAGTTGCATTTTTTTAGAATAAAGAAATAGAAACCTACCCTTTAGGGCTAGGGAAAGGTTTCGGTAAAATTTATCTTTAATAAGGGTAAAGCTTTATACTGTAGCAAATTTTAGATTCCGATAATTTTCCGTTTTCCAACCCTAAAGGAAGCGGAAAATAAAGTTGTATTTTTTTAGAATAAAGAAAAAGAAACCTACCCTTTAGGGCTAGAGAAAGGTTGCGGTAAAATTTATCTTTAATAAGGGTAAAGCTTTATACTGTAGCAAATTTTAGATTCCGATAATTTTCCGTTCCCCAATCCTAAAGGATGCAGAAAAAGGAGATGCATTTTTTAGAATAAAGAAATAGAAACCTACCCTTTAGGGCTAGGGAAAGGTTTCGGCAAAATTTATCTTTAATGAGGGTAAAGCTTTATACTGTAGCAAATTTTAGATTCCGATAATTTTCCGTTTTCCAGCCCTAAAGGATGCAGAAAAAGGAGATGCATTTTTTAGAATAAAGAAAAAGAAACCTACCCTTTAGGGCTAGGGAAAGGTTCCGGCAAAATTTATCTTAAATAAGGGTAAAGCTTTATACTGTAGCAAATTTTAGATTCCGATAATTTTCCGTTTTCCAACCCTAAAGGAAGCGGGAAATAAAGTTGTATTTTTTAGAATAAAGAAAATGAAACCTACCCTTTAGGGCTAGGGAAAGGTTTCGGTAAAATTTATCTTTAATAAGGGTAAAGCTTTATACTGTAGCAAATTTTAGATTCTGATATTTTTCCGTTCCCCAACCCTAAAGGGTGCGGAAAATAAAGTTGTATTTTTTAGAATAAAGAAAAAGAAACCTACCCTTTAGGGCTAGGGAAAGGTTTCGTTACAATTTATTTTTAAAAAAGTAGAAAGCATACTACTGTAGCAAATTTTAGATTTCGTTAATTTTCTGTTCCCCAACCCTAAAGGGTGCGGAAAATAAAGTCGTATTTTTTAGAATAAAGAAATAGAAACCTACCCTTTAGGGCTAGGGAAAGGTTGCGGTAAAATTTATTTTTAAAAAAGTAGAAAGCATACTACTGTAGCAAGTTTTAGATTTCGTTAATTTTCTGTTCTGCAACCATGAGGGATGCAGAAAAAGGAGATGCATTTTTTAATAAAAAGAATTAGAAACCTACCCTTTAGGGCTAGGGAAAGGTTTCGGTAAAATTTATCTTTAATAAGGGTAAAGCTTTATACTGTAGCAAATTTTAGATTTCGTTAATTTTCTGTTCCCCAACCCTAAAGGGTGCGGAAAATAAAGTTGTATTTTTTTTAGAATAAAGAAATAGAAACCTACCCTTTAGGGCTAGGGAAAGGTTTCGTTGCAATTTATTTTTAAAAAAGTAGAAAGCTTTATACTGTAGCAAATTTTAGATTCCGATATTTTCCGTTTTCCTACCCTAAAGGGTGCGGAAAATAAAGTTGTATTTTTTTAGAATAAAGAAAAAGAAACCTACCCTTTAGGGCTAGGGAAAGGTTTCGGTAAATTTTATCTTTAATAAGGGGAAAGCTTTTGTCACAGTAAGTTTTAATAACCGTAAGTAATCTCACTACAAGACTGTGATTCTATCTCTATCTGGATTTTCCCTTAAATTGAAGGGGAAACAGGAAGGACAATACAGTTACTAACCACAAGGGTTTGAAAGGAAGGTAGTTTTTTAACAAAAATCCATCAAATGATAAATAGAACCATTAGGTCCTGAATTCCTTTTTAATCTGATCCAGGCGTTTTTTATTATCTCGATCCTTAAGAGTTTCTCTCTTATCGTGTAATTTTTTACCTTTTGCCAGGGCGATATCTATTTTGGCAAGACCTTTTTGATTAACAAATAAGCGCAGTGGTACAATAGTGTTACCAGAGTTAGCCACACCTTTCTCTAGTTTTTTTAATTCCTTGCGGTTAAGAAGTAATTTACGCTCTTGTTTAGGCGCATGATTAAAATACGTAGCATGAGAGTATTCTTGAACTGTCATATTAATAATAAACAATTCATTGTTCTTGAACTCACAAAAGCCCTCTGCGATACTAGCTTTACCTAGTCGTATTGCTTTTATTTCAGTTCCTGCTAGTACAATACCAGCGGTATATTTATCAAGAATCTCGTATTCAAATCGCGCTTTACGATTCTTGATCTCTATTTTGTTCTTAAAATCCATAATTAAAATACAAATATACCTTAATTCTTTAGGCATTCTCTTATATCTTTGTGAAATGAGAAATATTTTATTATTATTAATTTGTAGCACAAGTATTTTTATATCTTGTAATTCTAGTAAACCAGATCCTAGATCTATTATGGTAGAAACCATGAAAGCTCACGGTACAGACCTTGCAGCAAATGGGCAACTACATTTTACATTTAGAGGTATAGATTATTCTGTAAAAAGACAAAACGGTAATTTTAATTTTGAGCGTTATTTAATGATAGGAGAGGACGCTGTCCTGGATAGACTTAATAACAGCGGTTTTTATCGTTATAAAAATGACATAAACATTGCCCTACCAGACTCGTTATCTCAAAGATACAAGGCTAGTCTTAACTCTGTTATATATTTTGCACAGCTTCCTTACAGTCTTGATGGTGATGCTATCAACCTTAAATACATAGGTGAGGACAGGATTAAAGGAAAGTCATATCATGAAATAGAAGTAACCTTTAATGAAATAGGTGGTGGTGAAGATCATGAAGACGTTTTTGTTTACTGGATCAACCAGGAGGATCACTTTATCGATTATCTAGCATATTCTTACTGTGAAGAAGAATGTGGGTATCGCTTTCGCGAAAGCGTAAACCGCAGAAACAATAACGGTGTAATTGTACAGGATTATAATAATTATAAAACCGCAAAACTCGATTCTGAGTTGTTTAACATAGACGATCTTTTTAATGAAAATAAGTTAGAATTATTGAGTAAAATTGAATTAGAAAGAGTTTCTTTTAAGGTTAATAAATAACAGTTTATAGCATTTGAATATAAAACTATTTACTCTTCCTCCTCGCTACTAGGACCGTTAAAGAAACTGAAAACCGTACCTCCATATCTGCGTTCGTTATCAAAATGCTCACTGCTGGATAGGGAAGTATGTTTAGAATGCTCAATAATTAATATACCATTCTCTGATAGAAGTTCATTCTTAAATATGTATTCTGGTAGTTTAAGAAAATCTTTTTCTTCTAGAGCATAAGGAGGATCTGCAAATATAACGTCGTATTTTCCTTTATGTTTTTCTATAAATTTAAAGACATCGGCCTTTATGGTATCTATAGGGAAATCTAGATCTTGGGCAGTTTTTTTAATAAATGCAATGCATGGGTAGTGTTGATCTACTGCTAGAACGCTACCAGCACCGCGACTACAAAATTCATAAGACATATTACCACTACCAGCAAATAGCTCTAGCAATTTTATATCGTGAATATGAATCCTATGACGCAATATATTGAATAATGCCTCCTTAGACATATCTGTAGTAGGTCTTACAGGTAGATTTTTAGGTGCTGATATACGGCGTCCTTTATGTGTTCCTGATATTATACGCATATGATTTGTTCTAAGTAATTTGAGTAATTTTTTTCTTGGGTTACATAACGCACGTAGGTGTATAATAGTTCTAAGAGTGCGTTGTTTTGTTCTTCACTGCATACTATAATTTCCATAGTCTCTGGATCGAGGTCGTTATGGTGTGTAGTAAACATAGTGTAGTATAAAATATCTTCTATCTCATCGTGTGGGAAAAGATTATGAGCTATTAATTTTCCTTTATTAAATATAGAAAGGTAAAAGTGACTGCCTTTAATATCTAGATAAACTTGCGGTCTTAATCCTACGGTAGGTGTAGATCTAGTCTCTAAAATACGAGAGCTATAATGGTAGTATTCATAACTTCCATAACGTTCAAAAAAGTAATTGTTTATGTTAGAATAAGCTATATAAACTGTGTTTACACCTGTTGTTCCTAGTATTTCATCTACACTTAACACATCTGTCTCAAGAATTCTAGCATTGTATTTTAGGTAATCTGCTGCATGGTCTTCCTTGTATAAAAGTGCAGGGACACTAGTAAAAATATTGTGATGGTAGAGTAGGGTAGCTTTAGTAAAAGCTTCTTTTAAAAAAGCCTCTTCTCTAAAACAAGTCTCAATAGTTTGTAAAATCTCAATAGGATTTGCACTATGCTTAAATTCTTTATGTAAAGAGTCTAGAATTCCCGTTGAGTTATAGGTATAAAAAGAAAGTCCATCCTGATGAATCAGGACGGACAGTTTCTTTATGGTGTCGTTAGGACTACTTATCTTTAGGTGCATACTGTCTCGGCCAGTTACCACTAGTAGTGATCTCATCTAGGCTACCTACAAAAATAGTAGGACCATCAATTGCTTCTACACTCTTAATCTCTAACTCTTCTTTTACTAATCTTTCTGGTTGATCAAAAAGAATGTCTTTTTTATCTGCTACTGCACGGAAAACAGGAACTCTATTTTCTTTATCAAAGACAATATCTGTTTCAAGTTTTATAGAACCAGGTGTATCAGCTACTTTATATTTTAATAATTGAGAAACATCGACATCTTTGAAAAGAGAATCTTTTACAGATGTAAATCCTAATGTATCTGTTATTGTAATTTCTTTTTTATAACCATTAGGGTCATTTGCACGTAGTCTAAATTTCAGGTTACGCTCTTCATCAATTACAGTGCTATCACGTTTTTGAGTAAGCGCAAATTTTGCGGTGTCTACAAAACGAGCTAGTTTGTTAATGTCATTTGAATATAAACCGGTAATTGATTTGTGAGCATTTTGTGCTTCACGTAATTTTACTAGTTGACTTACTATTTGCATGTAGCGTTCTTCTTTTGCTTCTGCAAATTTTACTGGCTCTTCGATAGATTTGTAAAGTTTATACGCAAAGAACCCACTTACCGCTAGTAAGGCGATAATAATGATAGGGTGAAACTTTTTAGGAATCTTGTTTATAAATACGGCTAGTAGGACTAGTACTATTAGACCTAAAACAACTGATATAATTAAATTGAACATACTTTTAATGGTTTAATGCTATTTTTCAACGCAAACAAATCTACAATTTTTTTTCACTCATCCTAGCTTGAGATATAAAATTTGAGTTAAGTTTATACTCAGTTTTCCACAATTTGCAATGACACCACAAGAATTTTACAAAGTATTACTTTTAGATTTTCCGTTTAAACCTACAAATGAGCAAGATAGGGCGCTAGAGTATCTAGCCGATTTTATTTTAGATAAAAATAAAGATCGGTTATTTATGTTGCGTGGTTATGCCGGTACAGGTAAAACTACCCTAACCAGCACGATTGTTAAGAGTATTTGGAAGCTTAAAATGAGCTGTGTTCTTCTAGCACCGACAGGAAGAGCTGCAAAAGTGATAAGTAATTATGCAAATAAGCAAGCAGCGACTATTCACAGAGAAATTTATTATCCTAAGGGACAAGGAAACGGTGGAGTGCAGTTTACCTTAAAACAAAACAAGCATCGCAACGCATTATTTGTCGTGGATGAAGCATCGATGATTCCTGATGTTGCTGCAGAGAATAAAATGTTCGGTGGTAATGGTTCTTTATTAGACGACCTTATAGAATATGTATATAGTGGTGTGAATTGTAAATTAATGATTATAGGGGACACCGCTCAATTACCGCCAGTAAAACTAGATGTCTCTCCAGCATTAGACAGCCAGCTTATAGAACAGCGGTACTTAAAAGAGGTTACAGAAATAGAACTAGACGAAGTGAAACGACAAAGTGAGAACTCAGGTATTTTACTTAACGCAACATCTATACGTAACCATATTCTAGAGGAGAACTTTGATTTTAAATTTGACGTAGATAAATTTACAGACATTAACAGGCTTATAGATGGTCATGAAATTATGGATGCTATTAATAGTGCTTATGATTTTCATGGACATGAAGAGACAGCCATAATAGTGCGATCTAATAAAAGAGCAAATCTTTATAATGAACAAATAAGATCTCGCATTCTATTTAATGAAAACCAGCTGTCACCTGGGGACTATTTAATGGTAGTAAAGAATAACTACCACTGGTTGCAACCGTCTAGCGATGCCGGTTTTATTGCAAACGGTGATATTGTTGAAGTGTTAGAAATTTTTGCTTTTAAAAACATTTATGGCTTTCATTTTGCAGAGGTAAAGGTAAGAATGGTAGATTATCCTAATATGAAAGAATTTGAAACCGTACTTTTACTAGACACATTAACATCTGAAACTCCATCGCTTACTTATGAAGAGAGTAATAAACTCTATCAAGAAGTGCGCATGGATTATTTAAAATTACCTAAGTATAAGCAGTACAAGGAGATAAAAGAAAACCCTTTCTTTAATGCCCTACAGGTTAAATTTTCATATGCGATAACCTGTCATAAGTCGCAAGGTGGACAGTGGGAAAACGTGATTATAGAACAACCTTATTTACCAGACGGTCCAGATAAAGGTTATTTAAGATGGTTATACACGGCAGTAACACGTGCCAAAACAAATTTGTATCTTATAGGTTTTAAAAACGATTATTTTATAGAGAATTAATATGTTTGAAATTATTTTTAGCATTTGTTTAGGTATAGGACTAGCGGCCAGTGCTGGTTTTAGAGTATTTATACCATTACTATGTGCAAGTCTAGCAGCTTACTTTAATGTAATACCACTTAATGAGAGCTGGCAGTGGGCTGGTAGTCTTACTGCTGTAATCGTACTAGGAGTAGCAGCCGTAGTGGAGTTGCTTGCATATTACATACCTTATGTAGATAATTTACTAGACACTATTTCTGTGCCGCTAGCTGCCATAGCAGGTACGGCGGTAATGGTAAGTGTTATGGGAGATATGAATCCAGTTTTTACATGGACCATGGCTATAATCGCAGGTGGTGGTACCGCAGCCGCTATTTCTACCACCACATCTGGAGCGAGAGCTATGAGTACCTCTACAACAGGAGGTTTTGCAAATCCCATAGTAAGCACTGCCGAGGCTGGTTTCAGTGGCATGCTATCTCTAGTATCTATTGCATTTGCTCCACTAGCGGTCGTAATTGTGTTTTTTCTTTTAGTAGGTATTAGAAAACTGTATAAGAGAATCTTTAATAAGAAAAAGCAAGAAGTTGTTATTAATAGATAGAGTTTAATGATAATTCCGCTTTCGCGAAAGCGATATAAAACTAACAAATAGATATGTTTAAATTCTTCATGAGACCTAAAAATGCAGTTTATCGATTTAGTGAATATAAAAAATCACTTGTTATAAATGATAATGTAAAAAATAGATTTTGGTTAAGCATTGGGTTAATGTTTTTCGGAAGTCTTAATTTATTACTGATAGTGAATAACTGGGGTATGTTTTTCAAAATTTTCAGTTATGCGTTATTGTTATCTTCAACCATAGTACTAGTGGTTATGTTTCAAACTCATACATTAAAGAAGGAAATAGAAAGGGTAGATGTAGATTTTCTTTTATTTAGAAATAATAGAAGTGTAAAACAAACCACGCTCAGACTAAAAAACGGTAAGTATCGTAACGTCATTTTTAATCATGAAGCACATCGCTTAAATTTTGTGCAATTCATGGAAGAGAACGATTTTGAGGTCAAGAGAGTAGAAAATAAATTACCATTAGTACCACTCAATTTTTAAAAGTAATAATAATAAAAAAATGTTTAAAAGCGTTAAAAAACTATTTACAGATAAGAATTCTACAATAACCTTTGATCCAGACAGGCAATGTTTTGAAATAGATGATCATGCTGTTTACCAAATATGGATGTCTAGAATACTGTCGATTACCATGCTGTTTTTTTCTCTTTCAAGATATTTTAAATTTGATAGCCCCAATCTATTATTTTTAGCTCTTTCTATATTTTTTGCAATTATGTTGATTTTAGGTTTTGTAAATAATAACGCATCCTCAACCATAGCTCTAGACCAGATTAAATCGGTAAGCTATCGCAAGTCTACAACCAGTGCTACAGGAAGTATCAGGTTAAATAATAAAACTCGCAGGCCTCTTTATCACTATAATTTATCGCAATTTGATAATCAAATTGAGTTATTTAAAAGTCATGGAATAGAGATTAAAGAGAAATCATCTTGGTTTTAAAATGAAAAGAAATATTTATAAAATTTAATTGTAAAATGTTATCTAAATTTAAAGATTTATTCAGTTATCAAATTTCTCAAGTCCATTATGATAAAGATTACAGCTTTTTGAAATAGAAGATAATGTTAAGAAGCAACTAGTTGTATTTCAATTAATTTATTAATGATATTTTTAGCTGTTATAAATTATTTAAATTTTGATGAATTAAACTGGTTGACCGTTACTCCATTAATCATATTCCCTATTCTAGTTGTTTTTAATTTTTTTCTTCTAACGGGAAAGTCTAAAATAGATTTATCTGAGATTAAATACCTTATTTATAGTAAAGAGAATAATTCTATTGGACTAGCAATAAAATTAAAAAACAGAACACGTAGGTCTCTTTACGTTTTAGAGCGAGATAAGGCAGAAGAAATAGTAACTTTGTTTCATAATGAAGAAGTTCTTATTAAATATAAGTAATTTCTGTCATTTTAAATTTAAAAATATCTTTTGAAAAAAATAGCCGTAATTCCAGCCCGTTTTGAAGCCAGTAGATTTCCTGGTAAATTAATGAAAGATCTTTGTGGTAAAACAGTCATAATGCGCACGTATGAGGCTGCATTACACACTGGCCTATTTGATCAGGTTCTTGTTGCGACAGATAGCGATGTGATTTATAACGAGATAATTAGTAACGGTGGAGAAGCGGTAATGTCTCAAAAAAAACATGAAACTGGTAGTGACCGTATTGCAGAGGCTGTAGAGAATTATGAAGCAGATATAGTGATTAACGTGCAAGGTGATGAGCCATTTACTAATCAACTAGATCTTGAAAAACTGATAGCTGTTTTTGAAAACGATAGGGAAAACGAGATTTCCCTAGCATCATTAATGCATGAAATTACTGAAATAGATGACATTGAAAATCCAAATAATGTAAAGGTAATAACAGATTTGAATAGTAATGCATTGTACTTTTCGCGTTCTGTGATTCCTTTTCCTAGAGATAAAGATGTAAAACAACCTGTTTATAAACACATAGGGATATATGCTTTTAGAAAAAGTGCCTTATTAGATTTTTATAATCAGTCGCCTACACCGCTAGAATTATCTGAAAAAATAGAATGTATAAGATATCTAGAACACGGTAAAAAAATTAAGATGATTCCTACTAGTCATTTGAGTATAGGAATAGATGTGCCACAAGATCTAGAAAAAGCTAAATTAGAATGGCAGCGACTCCATTAAAACTAGAACAGACTAATTAAGACTCCTACTAAGGTAAAAGCCTTAAAAATCTAAGTACTTATAGTAATAAAATATTTAAATAGCAATTCCTACAGGAAGCATATCTTTATATTTGTTTCTAAATTTACGAACAAAACCTGCGATTTTAGGATGTGTAGGTACAACTTTAAGGTCTTTTTCTTCTCTTATGTTATCAAAAACACCAGTTAAGAATTCGTTTCTAAAATCTAAATCATTTTCCAGCTCTTCTGGTACGATGTATTTAGTTAAGAAGATTTTTCTCTCTTGTTGAGAATATTCAATTTTTGCAAAAATATCGCCTTTGCGACATTCATACTGACGTAAAAAAGTATTGTCAGTAATTTCTATAGTAGTAGAGGGGTGGTCCATAATCTTTTTTTTAACTCATTTATTTTCTAAAAATAGATAGGCATTAAAATTTTAAAGTTAACTTTATGGCTGATTAGTATCGTGATTAAAATTTTCATTTAATATCTTGTAAAGATACCTTAAAAGTCATGTCATAAAACCATTAAAAATGTTAAAGCGCTGAAATGAGAGCGTTTCCTTAAATTATGAAGCATATATATTTAATGCCAGGTATGGCAGCTTCTTCCTTAATTTTTGAAAATTTAAAATTACCAAAGAAGGATTTTACAGTCCATAATCTAGAATGGATCATCCCTGAAGTAAAAGAACCTCTTAGGGATTATGTTACGAGGTTGTTAGCGCATGTTAGGCATAAAAGCCCTGTGTTGGTAGGGGTTTCTTTTGGTGGTGTGATAGTTCAAGAAATGGCCAAACAGATAGATGTAGAAAAACTTATTTTAATATCTACTGTTAAATCAAAGAAAGAATTTCCTAGAAGAATGCGTTTTTCAAAAGTGACTGGACTTCATAAAATATTACCTACTAGACTGGTAGAAAATTTTGATTTACTTGTTAAATATAATCCAGGTTTTGCACTTAAGAAGATAGAACTTTATAAAAAATACCTATCGGTTAATAATAGAATTTATCTCAATTGGGCGCTAGACACTATTTTAAATTGGGATCAAGAAGAGCCGCTTTTAAATACTATTCATATTCATGGTGATGAAGACCCTATTTTCCCTATTAAGTATATAAATGATTGTATCATCGTGCCTGGTGGTACGCATGTTATGATTGTCAATAGATTTAGGTGGTTCAATGATCACCTGCCAGATATCATACTTTCTTAAAAATAATAAAGCTTAACTGTTTATAAGTCTTTAATACTAGAATCTTTTTATATCTTTAATCCAATAATTATAGACAGATATGAAAAAGATATTTTTAGGAGCAGGAATCGCAGTAGTTTTTATATTCACCATAGGTGCTATACAACAAGATCGTGATTCAAGTACTGCATCCAGCATCACTAGGTCACAAAATACGACAGTAACCAGCAGTAATACAGGTAATAATAATTTAAAGAGAGTAGAAGATTATAATGTCTACAGTGTACAGTTGCCTAAGAGTCTAGACTTTGCAGGAGAGAATGTGCCATTACACCAGCCAGATATAAGAGAGCGAGTGGATAGAGAGTTTTTAGTAAACACCTACTGGCAGTCTAATGGTATCTTACTTATTAAAAGAGCTCAAAAATATTTTCCGATTATAGAACCTATTCTAGCAGAAAATGGTGTGCCAGATGATTTTAAGTATCTAGCAGTAATAGAAAGTGGTCTACAGAATGTTACATCACCAGCTGGTGCGAGAGGTTTCTGGCAGATTATGAGAGGAACTGGAAAAGAATTAGGTCTAGAGGTAAATAACAACGTAGATGAGCGATACCACTTAGAAATCGCAACAAAGGCTGCTTGTGATTACCTTAAGAAAAGTAAAAACCAATTTGGCAGTTGGACACTTGCAGGTGCCGCTTATAATGCCGGTAATGGCGGGATTAATAAACGATTAAACGCGCAAAATGTTTCTAGTTACTACGACTTACTCTTAGGAGAAGAAACAGGTAGATATGTATTTAGAATTCTAGCGATTAAAGAGATTTTAAAAAATCCCAAAAATTTTGGTTTTAATGTAGATCCTAGTCATGGTTATGACACGATACCTACTAAGAATGTATTAGTCGATTATGAGGTGGATGATCTATCCGCTTTCGCAAAAGCTAACAACATCAACTATAAAATTCTTAAAATTCACAATCCGTGGTTAAGAGAACCTAAACTGAACAACAAATCAGGTAAAGAATACTTAATCCAGATTCCTGAAGAGGGATACTATAACTAGATTATGCTAGACTGGTTTCTTTCTAACTGGTTTATGGAACTGCTAATTATAAATTATGTAGTTGCATTAAGTGCTGCGTTTTTTCTTATACGTAGCAATCAAAACCCTAGGAAGACGCTCTCTTCTCTATTATTTCTTATCACTTTTCCATTTGTAGGTCTCGCGATTTATTACTTCTTTGGAATGGAATATAGAAAGTCTAAAATTTTTAAACGTAAAGATCTAGCAGGACATCATCTTATCAAATCATGGCAGAAACGCTTAGGACTATCAGATCAAAAATTATCAAAGTATGAGGATGATTTTTTAGATAATCGTGTAAAACTAGTTAGGTTATTAAATAAAAATCAGTCATCCACTTTAACACTTAAAAATGATCTTAAAGTTCTCATTAATGGAGAGAATACCTTTAAAAGTATCTTTGAAGATATAGATAGAGCAACAAATCATATACACTTAGAGTATTTTATAATTAAGGATGACGCTATCGGTAAGGAGTTAATTAACAAATTGATTAATGCCCGTCGTAGAGATGTCCAGGTTAAACTTATTTATGACTCCGTAGGTAGTAATTTATCTAGCAGTGCAAAGAAAAAAATGCGAGAAGCAGGTATTGATTTCTATGCTTTCATGCCAGTTATATTTTCTAATTTTACTCGCAAAGCAAATTATCGAGATCACCGTAAAATATGCATTATCGATGGACATATAGGCTATCTAGGAGGTGTAAATGTAAGTGATGATTATTTAAATATAGAAGATGATTCTACTGGAAATTACTGGAGAGATACTCATTTAAGAATAGAAGGACACGCAGTAAAAACCATGCAAGTGCAGTGGTTGCTTAACTGGTATTTTGTTAGCGACCATATAAGTGAAAAGACCATCATTGATTTACCAGACAGTTATTTTCCAGAAATAGATGAAAAAATAAATAAAGCAGTTCAAATAGCGGCTAGCGGTCCAGATACCGACTGGGCTAACATTATGGAGGCTATTTTTATAGCCATTACCACCGCTAGTCATACTATTAAAATTACCACACCTTACTTTATTCCTAACGAGGCTATTTTAACAGCATTAAAGAGTGCAGCTAGAGCTGGCATTGAGGTAGAGATTATGGTGCCTAAAAAAGGGGACAGTTGGGCAGCAAGATTTGCCAGTCGTTCTTATTTTAGAGAAATACTAGAAAGTGGGGTAAAAATCTACTGGTATCACAAAGGGATGTTACACGCTAAAACGATGGTAGTAGATGAGGAATTCTCAACTATAGGGACTTCAAATATGGATTATCGCAGTTTTAACATCAATTTTGAGATTAATGCACTTATTTTTGACAAAGAAATATCTCATGAATTGAACAACCAGTATAAGTTAGATTTAGAACATTGTGAAGAAGTTATTATAGAAAAATGGCTTAAAAGAAATAAGTGGAATAAAATCAAAGAGTCTTTTTGTCGATTGTGGGCTCCTCTATTGTAAATATGAAAAGAAAAAAAATGACTATAGAAATTATATTACTCTTATTGTTATTAGGTTTATTAGCAGGCTTCTTAAGTGGAAGTGTAGGAGTAGGTGGTGGTGTTATTATGGTGCCACTAGCTATTTGGTTTTTAGGATACAGCCAGCATCAAGCACAAGGGATAAGTCTCGCAGTTCTCGCGGTGCCCGTTACTTTACTTGCGGCATACACATATCATAAAAATGGCCTGCAAGTTAATGAAGGCTTAGACTGGCGTTATGTACCTTTTATAGCAATCACCTTTGTTATAGGAGGATACTTTGGGTCTAAGTTAGCTCTTAATATAGATCAACAATTATTGAAAAAAATATTCGGTGTAATACTTATTATTGTAGCTATAAAAATGATCTTTTTCTCTAGTGCAAAAGGCGTTAGTTAAGAAAACTCTAACATTTTTAAAAGCTAAATCACCGACATTTACCACTTCAAAAATATTAAAGATAAATACAATGAAAAAATTATTATTTGTTTTGAGCTTAATGCTTGTAACTACCACCATTAGCGCCCAGATCGAAGCTCCACAACCTAGTCCTAGTGCAAAAACAGTGCAGACTGTAGGACTTACAGAGGTTACTTTAGATTATTCTAGACCAGCAAAGAGAGGTAGAGATATCTTTGGAGATTTAGTACCATTTAATACTTTATGGAGAACTGGTGCAAATGCTAATTCTAAGATAACTTTTTCAGACGATGTTAATTTTGCAGGAACTGATGTAAAAGCAGGAACTTATGCTGTCTTTACAAAGCCAGGTAAAAAACAATGGACCGTAATGTTATATAGCGATACATCTAACTGGGGTACACCTAGAAAATGGGATGATTCTAAAGTTGTTGCCACTACTACCGTAGAGGTTTCTAAACTTAAAAATGCTCAAGAAAGCTGGACTATGGCCATTAATGAGCTTACTATGGATGGTGCTCACTTACAGATGATGTGGGATGAGACTATGGTTGCAGTTCCATTTACAGTGCCTACAGCTGCAAAAACTCAAGCTAGTATCGATAAAGTAATGGCAGGACCAGCTGCAAACGATTATTACAGCGCTGCAACATTTTACTTAGATGCAAATAAAGATCTTCCACAAGCTCACCAGTGGATTACAAAAGCAGTAGAAGCAAATCCAGACGCATTCTGGATGCACAGAAGAAAATCTCTTATCGAGGCAAAGATGGGTAAAAAATCTGCAGCAATTGCAAGTGCAAAGACATCATTAGAATTAGCAAAAAAGGCTAAAAATGCTGACTATGTAAAACTAAATGAAGACAGCCTTAAAGAATGGGGCGTGAAGATATAATTATCTTTTTATTATTATACCGCTTTCGCGAAAGCGAAACATACATTAAACCGTCTAGAATATTTCTGGGCGGTTTTTTTATGTTTTACTCGATTATTTTATTCATCTATTCAAAGTAGGAGTAAGAACTATCTAGTAACTAGATCTAATTTTTTTTAACAACAGATATGGGTTTTATGATAAATTTATATTGCTACACGCATAAAGGTTGTGAAATATAAAAGCCGTTTGATTATATCTATCAAACGGCTTTTATAGGTTATAAATGAATCTAGTTAATTAATTAACTAACCAGTATACCTGGCGTGCTAACTGGCTGATGACGATGATTACAGCAAATACGATAGCTATAACACGCAAGCTAGATTTTTTGATACATATAGCTAATAGTAAAGGTATAAAAGCAAAAAGAATGTTTATAAAAATACGAATAGCCTGTCCTGGACCATGCCATAATCTTATAGATAATGATGTAAATAACCAATCTAATAAATTATCAAACAACCAGAAGGAAATAATCGCTAGTAACAGTTTAGGTCGCCATCCTACAGATTGTGGTGCTGCAGTATAATTAACTCTATTACTAGAATTATTTTGAGTTACTTGATAACTTTGTTGCTCAAAACTTAAGTCACGCTCAAATGTTTCTGGTGCCGCTTGTTGATTATTTATGTCAGGATTAGGCTGCTGTGGTATGTTAGAAGTATTTTGATATGCTTGCTGTTGTTCGTTTTGTTTTTGCTTAAATAAAGTAGCAACCTCTATAATCTCTCTAGCAGGTTTTAATTCTGACGTTCCATCTAGTCTTAACTTATAATCAGGACGTATATTTTTATCGAGTAATTCTTGTGGTGTAAAAGGACCGAATTCTCTAAAACCATCGTTGTAGAAATACTTGTTCATACTTTAATTTTTTTGAAATTCAAAAATACTATTATCTTCTTTATTCACGGTGCTTATAATTAAAGCTAGGGTAATAGTAAGAATAGCACCTAGCGGATTCAACCATAAGAAGGGCAATATCTCTATTCCTTCTACAAATTCATGAAGTATAGCACAAGTGGCAACAATTACTTGAGAAATGCATGCAGCAATAAAAATAGCTTGACCTTTGATTTTTTTAAAGTAAAAAGCAACTAAGAATATCCCTAAAATAGTACCGTAAAATATAGAACCTATAAAATTAACTAACTGTATAAGGTTGTCAAATAAGGATACAAAACTAGCAAATCCTATAGCTATAACTCCCCACATAAGCGTGAACCATTTACTCATGTTTACATAATGGTCGTCATCTTTTTCTTTTGTGCTATATCTTTTATAAATATCTACAGCAGTGGTAGAGCTCAATGCATTTAATTCTGAAGCGGTAGAACTCATTGCAGCACTTAAAATAACAGCTAGTAAGAGTCCTATTAAGCCTTTAGGCAAATGGTTTAATATAAAATGAATAAAGACAAAGTCCTTGTCATTAGTCTCAATACCTTCGTCTGCTTTTTTAATTAACTCTCTTGCTTTCTGTCTATTGTTTTCTTCTTGTGTTCTTAGATATTCTAAAGCAATTTCATAATTACCTACATCTTCTGGAGAGGTGCTCAAAGCTGCGGCATAATTTTTTTGTACTTCCTGTTTTTCATTCAGTATTTCTTCATGACTCGATTCTAGTCTGCTGTATTCTCCAGCATATTGACTTTCTTTAACAGCTTTTTGTGCAGCAGGATTAAAGTTAAGAGGCGTAGAATTAAATTGATAAAATACAAATACCATCACACCTACCATGAGTATAAAAAACTGCATAGGTACTTTAAGTAAACCATTAAACAGTAGTCCTATACGCATTTGCTTTATAGATTTACCAGAGAGATAACGTTGTACTTGTGACTGGTCTGTACCAAAATAACTAAGCATTAAAAACGTAGCACCGAATATAGCGCTCCAGACATTGTATCTATCGTTAAGAGAAAAGTCAAAGTCAAGGACCTTCATTTTATCAGCACTACCAGCCATAGTTAGCGCGTTATCAAAACTCACATTATCTGGCAGTTGTGTCACGATAAGTACAAATGCGGTAACCATACCAGCCATGATAATTATCATTTGCTGTTTTTGAGTCACGTTAACAGCCTTTGTACCACCAGAAACAGTATAAATAATAACTAGAATACCTATAATAATGTTTAAGTATTTTAATTCCCAATCCAGTACAGCGCTTAGTATTATGGCAGGCGCATAAATGGTAATACCAGCAGCTAGACCGCGCTGTATTAAGAATAATATAGAAGCTAACGATCTGGTTTTTAAATCAAATCGCTTTTCTAGAAACTCATAAGCGGTATAAACTTTAAGCCTGTGATAAATAGGTATAAAGGTGACACATATGATAATAATAGCTATAGGTAAACCAAAATAGAACTGTACAAATTCTAAACCGTCTGTATATGCCTGTCCAGGCGTACTTAAAAATGTAATAGCGCTGGCTTGTGTCGCCATTACAGATAGCCCTACAGTCCACCAGCGGGCATCTCCACCTTTTATATATTCTTCACTGGTCTGACGGCCTCTTGTTTTATAAACACCATAAAGGACTATAAACGCTAGAGTACTTACTAGTATGAACCAATCAATTACCTCCATAAACTGAGCTTAAAATGTAAAACAAAATTGCAAAAACTAGGTTTGCTATAATCACCATTGCATACACACGGTTCCACTTTTTAGAGTTTTCTCTGGCCATCTTTAGTTTTAATAGTTTGATTTTCTACTCCTAGACTTATCATATTTGCCAGTAATTTATAAGCTCCAGAAACACCAGCAGGTAATTCTCTAAAAAGGCTCAAACCAGTATAGATAATATGTCCATCACCATATTTTGCTACAATAAGACTTCCTGTAGTCATATCTTCTTGCTTATCGTGCATTCCTAAAATAGGAGTGAAGGCAGCATCCCATGTTGTAGGGAAATAAAGACCTCGTTCTTGTACCCAATCTTCAAAATCCTTAGAAGTTATCGCATTAGGTGCAGACATGATTTTATGTTGAGGTTCTAATATGGTTACTGTTGCATTTTCATCGGTCACTCGCTTTCGCGAAAGCGTAATAGGTAAAGGCCCCAACGCATCTGGACTAATTCTTCTATTAGTATTGTACTGCATCATTAAGGTACCACCATTTTTCACATAGCTATCGAGTCTAGGTTGTAAAGCTGCCATGTCTTCTTTTGCGACATTAAAGGCTCTAATACCTACTACTACTGCGTCATATTTAGAAAGATCGTTAGGTACTTCATTAGGTTCAAATTTAAATACCTTGCTACCTATAGCTTCTATAGCTTGTGCAACGTCGTCACCAGCACCATTAATATAAGCAACGGTGCGCGCGCTATTTACTAGACCTGGTTTTACTACTTGCGATTCATTGTTTCTTACCAGTTGCTGGTCAGGAATATGATCATAATCTATTTTAATTACTTCTTGCGAGTAGGTTTTTACACCTATTTTTACTAGTCCAGATACAACACCTCTGGACGCATTTTTAGGTGGCTGTACATTAAAAATAAATGTTCTTTCTTCTCCTTTTTTAAATTTAGTTAGATTAAAATCTCTAGGTGTAATATTCCATCCATCAGGGTGACATAATTCTAAGGTACCTGTTGATAATGCTTTATTTGCTTTTATGGTAACCTGAATAGGTTGGGTAGAATTTCCAGAAAAGACATAAACAGGATTCTCGATACTTACGGCAACTTCTGGAACGATGTGAAAAGGTTCATTAACCTCGCCGCGCACAGGGTCGGTGCGTTTATGTATGATAGGAATTTCTCTGTATAACTCGGTATTATTTATTTTAAGAATAGTGCGTACTACAAATTCAGCACCAGTTTCTGGTTTACCAGTTAAGGTTCTATCCTTAAATTGATACATACCTAAGGTAGATTTTTCTTTCAAGTAATAAGGAGAACTAGCCTCATAAACTGCTGGTATCTTTAAAGTAGCATCTAGGGTGAAACTTTTTGCTGCATTTAGTGATACTTGATTTTTATCTACCTCCACTAACTTATTAGGTAAAAGAGTTACCTCATAATTTTGATTAGAACGATTAGTCATTTCCACTTTTACCTTCAGATTTTCTCCTGCCGTAGCAGTAGCTGTATTAATGCTAGCCTCTAGATATACACCGGTAATATCTAGAATGACCTGATCTAATTCTGCTAGTTTGATGTTTTTCCAGTGATCTTCTTTTAATTTTTCAATTTTACTTCTCAACTCTAACAGGGCAGGAATACTTTCTGTAGGTTTTTTAAAATTATAATTTGCGATAATAGAATTAAGAAAGGTCTGTACGCGACTTCCTCCTTTTACTCTGGTCCATGTGGTATTTATACCAGAAAATACATCTGACTTGTCACTCGGGAAAGAGCCTTTTAAAAATTCTAAATATTCTGTTTGTGAACCACGAGATCCTGTACTACCAAAACCTTGTGATTTATGCTGACTTCTACTCAATGCGGCAATCTCGCTATTAGATAAACCTTTGTAAGGGTAATAAGTTCCCGCTTCTATTTCTAGTAGGTTGCTTTTATCTGCTGCATTAAACGCTTCTTTACTGCCATAAAACCACCAGCTGGTATTAAAAAATATACGTTGTGCTTGCCAGGTGTCTAGATCTTTTAACTGGTCAGGATAACTATTTTTATTTGCTGCGAGATCAAAAACCTTCATGCTTAACATAGCACTAGTGGTGTGATGCCCATGTGTAGTACCAGGAGTGCGGTGATTAAACCTGTTGATAACCACATCAGGTTTAAAATCTCTGATAATACGCACCATGTCTTCCATTACGGCTTGCTCATCCCATATTGCTAGTGTTTCATCAGGATGTTTAGAATAACCAAAATCATTGGCTCGTGTAAAAAACTGTTGTCCACCATCTATGTTTCTAGCTTCTAGTAATTCTTGAGTACGTATCATCCCTAATTGTTCACGTAGTTGTGGACCTATTAAATTTTGCCCACCATCTCCACGAGTTAATGATAGATAGGCAGTGCGTGCCATTTTATCATTTGCTAGCCAGGAGATAAGCCGCGTGTTCTCATCATCTGGGTGAGCCGCTATAAATAATGCAGTACCTAGAAAACCTAGTTTTTCAATGTTGTGATAAATCTCAGCAGTATTGGGCTGCTGGTGGGCGAGTCTATTTTCTTGAGCAACCGCAGTTGATAGGAATAATAACGCAATGATAGAGGTGATAAAATTCTTTTTCATACAGTGTGTGAAGATAGAAGTTTCAAATCTTAAATTTTTGTGAATATTTATATGTTCTATGATCGATTTCTTTAACTCAAGTAAGAAAAATCGCTCTTATTAGTTGTTTTCTTATAAAATCTCATGGTGTGAGATGATGGTGTTGAAATTCCGCTTTCGCGAAAGCGAGTTCACAACATCAAAAAGAACCTATTCTAATTTTAGAATAGCAATGAACCATGTGCTTTTCAAATGCCTTGATATTTGAGTTTACTGTGTTAACCATAAAAATGTAAGAATTTAAATTATTTCCATCACCTTTATAATAAATGGTGTACTTGTACAATAAAAACTCTGTGATTTTAATGCTAGTGGGCGTTGTTGTTACACGGCTTATTTTAGACAAGATTTATTTTATCAGTTCCCCATTTATCAAATAGATACATAGAACTGGTATCATAAAAGAATAACAATTCTTATCAAGTACTCATTGCAAAAGGAAATAGACTAAAACCATGGTGATAAAAACAGATGGACCTAACAGTAGTAAATCATCTTGCAGCATGACCAAAAGAATTAAGAAAGCCATAAAGGTTAAAAGTACTGTTAAGACAATTTTATTATTAGGCTCGAGATTTTTTTTACTAATTATCTTATCGGTATATTTCTATACTTAGAACTGAGAATTAGAAATAAACCATAGAAAAGAACACCAGTAGAAGTAAGTCCCATTATAATAGCACCGTATTCTACTTGCATAAAAGCAAATGCTGCATCGGCACCTTTGGGTAGATTTTCCATATTATAAATAGCAGATCTGCCTAAGATGTATGCAAATACGCCAAAAACTATCCCACGACTAAATCTACCTGTGCGTCCTAAAAGCAATAAATATTTATACTGACGGTCAGTTAAATTTTCTTTGTGGGTCATTTTATTCATCATAGTAGAAAAAGAAATCCACCATTCATTAAGCGCGCTAACGGCTAGTCCTATGGAAATGATAAAGACTATTATTTTACCCCATATGGACTGCAGGAGCATAATTTTCCAACCAGAATTACCATCCTTATCTGGCATACCGAATAATAGCTTGAGACAAGTAAAAAAGAGTAAACAATATCCTATACCATTAATAAAATAAGCCACTCTACGGAAGGTAGGCTTACCATCATCACCATCGTAATCACCTCTATTAAAGGTAAGATAGAATCTGGAGAAAATATAACCGGCCAGCCCTATACTCATTAATAGAAGTAAAAACCATCCAAAACTTAAACGAGATATCCATTTAAGAACATCGTCACCACTTTTAAGTGCATAGGTAAGTTGAGAAGCTGTTATTAGTGCCATAATGCCCATTAATAAAAATACGGCACCCTTTGTTGCTATACCTATTCTGGCAAATCTTCTGTAGTTCTTCAAAGTCTGTTTCTAATTAAATCAAAAATAGTATCCAGACCTTTGAATTAGATAGTATGTAACAAAACTTTAGTTGTTTTATTAATCTATCACTTCCATAATTTTTTCCCACATTTCATCATGAAAAATTACTGGAACTAAATTTCCAGAAGGTTCATTTCCCATGCGTATAACAACCATATTTAAACTAGGGACAACATCTATAAACTGACCGTTTTTACCTAACGCACTAATCATATCTACCGGTGCAGATGGTGTTATAGAAGAATTAAATGATGTAGTTGACCCTGGGAAAACAACAGAACTTTTACCATTTAACCACCATAAATAACCAAAAGAAGGATTTATGGATTGAGAAGTACTAGTCATAGCGTTTACATAATTAGAATCGCCTAAAACGGTTGTTCCATCCCAATTTCCTTCATTTAAAGTTAATAGTCCAAAACGTGCTGCACTTCTAGTTGTGCTCACATATAAATTATCAAATAATGCAGTATCTGTCCACTGGCCGTCCATTCCTATTTTATCATTTATGGTTGTCGTAGTATATTCATTATTAGTCATACCTGTAGCAGACTCTAATACGTTGTGTAGTATTTTATAGGTACCGTTGTGATAATACCATTGATCGTCAGCATCTGTTAAATAATCAAAACATGCTGGTGCTGTACAGTCTGGATTTGTCACATTGTAATCAATACCAGTGGTTTGTGTTAAACTGTTTTTAATAGTAATTAAGTCTTCTTTATCCTGCGGCATGTTAGTCCACCCATTACCTAGGTAGTCAGATGTTTTATCATTTATATTTAAATAACCTTCTTCTTGTGCGATACCTACTGCAGTAGCTGCAAGTGATTTACCAGCACTTGCCCAGTACCAATTACTATCCTTATCAAATGGCTGACCATATAAGTCTGTATTCCAGTATTGTTCAACAACTATTTTACCATTTACCAGAACTATAAAAGCTCTTGTCTCATTTTGCTCTAGAAAGGTATTTAGTTCCGTAGCTTTTTGAGCATTCCATTGCAAATCAGATAAGGAAGTAGTTTCCCATGTATCTCCAGTTAATGGTGGGAAATAACTAGTTTCTATAGGGTCTATAATTATGTCGTCATCGCTAGAATCATCAGTAGAACTGCAGGAGATAATAATTAGAGATATAAGAATAAGGTAAGTATAAAGATTTTTCATTTATAATAGTTGGGTAGCTAGTGTTTAAGACTTGGGAAAAGATAAAAAGTTTAAAGCTAGATCATTATAAATTAAAGTCTCAATTAGGCACAACAACTTATTTAAACACAATTCTTATTTTTTAATTATTTTTTCTGTAGTGAGATTTCCGTTAGCATTTTTTATCCTCACCATATAAATTCCGGTTTCTAAATCTGCCAAACTTATACGGCTATTTTCAAAAACCATATTTTCAATTATTCTTCCGTTAACGTCTATAATTTGTATCGTTTCAATTATTTCACTACTCTTTATATTCAAATAATTTGCCGTTGGATTAGGATAAATACTTATTTCAGCTGCCACAGTTTCTGTACTCAAAGTAGCATCTTTTATAATTATAACTTTATTATCAGAGGAATTAAAAGCATAACATCCGTTACCGCAAGTAATAATATTTTGTACTGTTCCAGACGCTTGTGTAATATTTAGGCTGTCGGTCAGTAAAAAAGTATTTGGATTATACCTTTTAAATTCAATATTTCCTGAGAAGTTAAAACTAGCAAAAGCAACCTTATTATAATAAGTATCAAAAACCGCGGGACCACTAACATTTGAAAACTGTCCTATTACGAATGGACTTGAAGAAATATCTACAACTTTACCGTCATGGGCATACATTCTATTGCTCCAATAGGAAAAATTAAGTCCAAAATTAGAAAGGACGTTTCTGGTAAGGTTAACATTAGTCACTCCATTATCATTCACTGATAAATTTCTAATACCAAATTCAGTAGATTCATTGTTAAATCCGATAAGTGAATTTGCACTAGTGAATTCAATTTTATTACTGCCACTATGATCTGGAGTAGTTATATTTCTTGCCACACCGTCATCGTATATCGCTACACCTTCGTGTCTAGGGCTTAGACCTATGTTTCTTCTAGAAACGGCAATAGTTTGAGGGTGTCCAGGCATTACTTCTATATCTTCTGCATAATTTGGTCCAGAAGTATCAGCTCCTAGCCCGAACTGGATTTCAGCGGTTTGTAGAGCTACATTAAATCTCCTAACCGTAGAAGAACCATTAAAACCTACATAGATATATTGTCCGTTATCAGCAATGGCCATTACATCTGGTTCACTACCCATAAAAACGGTATTCTCTAATAAATAAGTATCTGGATTAATCACTCCTATACTATTTCCATTAGCACCATTTGCACTTGGTATACTCGCATAAATTTTATTAGTAACTCCGTCATAAACTAAATCATTAGTAGTTAATGGAATCACGTGAACGCTCAATTGTGAAAAAGATAAAATACTTGATAAAAGAGTGATTAAGAGTATAGTTATTTTCATTTCCTGATTTTTAAATCAAATTTAGCTCATAATTTGAATACCACATAACGTCGATGTAATTTTATTCTTAATAAATATAAGTCATCTATGGTGTTAAGTTAAACAGTGAAACAAGAATCTTTGTTTCATACTTAGATTTCATGCTATCGTTTTCGTAAATTTGAGCCATATAAAATGTGAATTTCATAATGCAAGATCAAACTCCTTATATTCCAGTAAATAAAGTACGTATAGTAACGGCTGCGAGTCTTTTTGACGGTCACGATGCCGCTATTAACATCATGCGTCGTATTATTCAATCTACCGGTTGTGAGGTAATACATCTAGGTCATGATAGAAGTGTAGAAGAAGTGGTAAATACTGCTATTCAGGAAGATGCAAGCGGTATCGCAATGACTTCTTATCAAGGTGGTCATAACGAGTACTTTAAGTACATGCGTGATTTACTAGTAGAAAAAGGAGCTGGTCACATCAAAATTTTTGGTGGTGGTGGCGGTGTAATTTTGCCTTCAGAAATTAAGGATTTGATGGATTATGGAATTACTCGTATTTATGCCCCAGATGACGGTCGTGCGATGGGTTTACAAGGTATGATAAATGATCTTGTGCAGCGATGTGATGTTGCTGTTCCCGCTTTCGCGAAAGCGAAACAAGGAAAAAACCTTTCCACAAAAGAATTATTAGAAGAGAAACATGTACCTACTATCGCAAGATTAATATCTCTTGCAGAGAACAGACATGAAGAATTCCAAGCAGAATTTAAATATAACGCAGAAGAACTTGCAGGAACGCCAGTTCTAGGAATTACAGGAACCGGTGGATCTGGTAAATCATCTCTAGTAGATGAGTTGATACGTAGATTCTTAATCGATTTCCCTGAAAAAAATATAGGTGTTATCTCTGTAGATCCATCAAAACGCAAAACAGGTGGTGCTTTATTAGGTGATAGAATACGTATGAATGCGATAAATAACGATCGTGTTTACATGAGATCACTCGCAACACGACAGTCTAACCTTGCACTTTCTAAGCATGTACAAGAAGCGGTAGATGTTTTAAAAGCTGCAAAATATGACCTGATTATTCTAGAAACTAGTGGTATAGGACAGAGTGATACAGAAATACTAGAGCACAGTGATGTGTCTTTATATGTAATGACACCAGAATTCGGTGCGGCGACACAACTAGAGAAAATCGACATGCTAGATTTTGCAAATGTGGTAGCGATTAACAAATTTGACAAACGTGGTTCACTAGACGCATTACGCGATGTTAAAAAACAATTTCAGCGCAATCACAACCTTTGGGAAACAGATCCAGCAACTCTTCCAGTGCATGGAACTATAGCAAGCCAATTCAACGATCCAGGAATGAATGCGTTATATGAAGCGTTAATGGCTGAGATAACTGAGAAAACAGGTGTAGATCTAAGTTCTAAAAACGAATTGAACAAAGCGCAAAGCGAAAAGATTTTTGTTATCCCACCATCTAGAACACGTTATCTAAGCGAGATAGCCGAAAGTAATAGAGCTTATGATAATACGACCTCTACACAATCTACAGTAGCGCAAAAATTATATGGAGTTTATCAAACGGTACAGACTTTAATAGATCAAAACGAAAACGCACCTGCTGTAGAAAACAGAGAGCGTTTAATTACCGATAAAGGATTAAATGAAGAGTACATTTTATCTCTTGTTCTAGCAGACGATGCAGATTTTATGAATCTGCTACTGGCTCAATTCAATAAATCATTAAAAGATCTGGATCCATATAATTGGGAAGTTATTACCAGTTGGGATGCAAAGGTGGATAAATACAGGCAACCTATTTATGAGTTTCAAGTACGTGACAAAATCATTAAAATTGAAACACATACTGAGTCCCTATCTCATAAAATGATTCCTAAAGTCGCACTACCTAAGTACAGCGCTTGGGGAGATATTTTAAAGTGGTGTTTACAAGAAAACGTACCAGGAGAATTTCCTTATACCGCAGGATTGTATCCGTTTAAAAGAACAGGAGAAGATCCTACCAGAATGTTTGCTGGAGAAGGTGGGCCAGAACGTACTAACAAGCGTTTCCACTACGTGAGTCTTGGAATGCCTGCAAAACGTTTAAGTACTGCTTTTGATAGTGTTACTCTTTACGGTAACGATCCAGGATTGCGACCAGATATTTATGGAAAAATAGGTAATGCAGGAGTAAGTATTTGCTGTCTAGATGATGCAAAAAAACTCTATTCTGGATTTGATTTATCGCACGCCATGACATCGGTTTCTATGACTATTAATGGTCCTGCGCCTATGTTATTAGGATTCTTTATGAATGCGGCGATAGACCAGAACTGTGAACGATTCATTACAGAGAATGAACTAGGCGATAAAGTAGAGGCAAAGCTTAAAGAAGTTTATGATGATAATAATGTAGAACGTCCTTCTTATTTAAACGCTCAAGGCGAAAAAGTATATTCTAAAAACGGACAGGTGGATACCAGCAAATTGCCTGAAGGAAATGATGGCCTTGGTCTGATGCTTCTCGGTCTTACAGGAGATCAAATTCTCGATCCTGCAGACTATGCTCGTATCAAGATGGAAACTCTGGCACAAGTACGTGGAACTGTGCAGGCAGATATTTTAAAAGAAGATCAGGCACAAAACACTTGTATTTTCTCTACAGAATTTGCATTGCGTTTAATGGGTGATGTACAACAGTATTTCATAGAAGAAAAAGTGCGTAATTTCTACAGTGTATCCATTTCTGGTTACCACATTGCAGAGGCTGGAGCAAATCCTATCACGCAATTGGCTTTTACACTTGCAAACGGATTCACCTATGTAGAATACTACTTAAGTCGTGGAATGGACATCAATAAATTCGGTCCTAACTTGAGTTTCTTCTTCTCAAACGGTATCGATCCAGAGTATTCTGTAATAGGTCGTGTGGCGAGAAAGATATGGGCTAAGGCCATGAAGAACAAATATGGAGCAAATTCTCGTGCACAAATGTTGAAATATCATATTCAGACTAGTGGTCGTTCTTTACATGCACAAGAAATAGATTTTAACGATATACGTACGACATTACAAGCGCTTTATGCGATTAATGATAATTGTAACTCATTACACACTAACGCTTATGATGAGGCAATTACCACACCTACAGAAGAATCTGTAAGACGTGCGATGGCGATTCAGTTGATTATCAATAAGGAATTAGGACTTGCCAAAAATGAAAATCCTATACAAGGAGCATTTATTATAGAAGAGTTGACAGATCTTGTAGAAGCAGCTGTATTAGAAGAATTTGATAGAATTACAGAACGTGGTGGCGTGCTAGGAGCAATGGAAACCATGTACCAGCGCAGCAAGATTCAAGAAGAATCCATGCACTACGAGATGTTAAAGCATACCGGTGAATTCCCTATTATTGGAGTAAATACATTCTTGAGTTCTAAAGGAAGCCCAACGGTTTTACCAGCTGAGGTGATCCGTGCGACAGAAGAAGAGAAACAAGCTCAAATAAGTACTAAGGATAATTTACATTCCGCTTTTGCCAAAGCGCAACAAGAACAATTATCTAAGATCCAAAAAGCAGCTATAGAACAAGGTAACATCTTTGAACATTTAATGGAAGCAACAAAAATCTGTACTCTAGGACAGATTACCGAGGCTTTGTTTGAGGTAGGTGGGCAGTATAGGCGTAATATGTAAAAAGCGCAGTTTTTTACATAATGCTTAAATTCTAAAGGCTGAGAGGGAAATTTAAATTTTATCCAGTCCATATTTTTGTGGTAAATGCAGATAATGATGGTTATGTATTATTCAAAATCAAAATTTTAAAAACCTAAGTTGCAGGAGACGCTTTTGATCATACTGCTTATAGTTATTTTGATTTCTACACTTCCAATTGTAACGAATACAGAGACAGCAAGTATAATGAATACAGCAAGCCTAGGAGAAACTACAGATAGTAGGATCTCCATATATCCTAACCCAGCAAATAGTTTTATTATGGCGACAGTAAATAATGCTATAGAGCATCAGTATAACCGATAGGAATGGTAGAATGATCACCGCAACACAATTTACAGGCGCAATAAATGAGCAACGTTTAGAAAGTAGGAGAGTTGTCTTCAGGGATTTAATTCGTTACTATAAAAAGCAGCGCAGGACAAAAAAGTAGAGAAATTACTAGTGGAGTACATTTCTCATGCATCGCAAAAAATGAAAAGCCTATTCTTAATAGAAGAGGCTTTTTTTGTTCCGCTTTCGCGAAAGCGACAACAACACAAAACTTAAAGAAAACTTAAAGTTTTGATTAGATTATAGTCTCTATTTAGGGTTTAATATATTTGTTTTAAACCCATAATTTACTAGTTTGAAGTCCTATTTTTTCTCCATTTTATTTTGTTTAATTACCAGTGTGACTGTTGCGCAGGACAGTATACCTCCTGTAAAACAATCTAACTGGATATCGTGGGGAAGAGTTAGTTTTATATTTAATCAAAGTGCGTTTAATGCAGACTGGCAAGGTGGTGGTGTTACTAACGTATCAGGTAACCTAGGAATTAGTTATGACATACAGTACAATCGTAAAAAATTATCTTGGGATACTAAGTTAATAAGTGATTTCGGTCTTTCTCAAGTTAAAGATCAGCGATTTATACGTAAAACTACAGATCGATTAGAGTTAAACAGTATACTAGGTAATCAAATCAATCAAAGTTTCTGGAACTATAGTACTATTTTTAATTTTAGGTCTCAGTTTGTTTCTGGTTATCAGTTCTTTAATGAAGAGCAGACAGGTGATGACGGTTTTACAAGAACGGTTCAAAAACGTCGCGAGACTTCAGGTAGTTTTTCACCATCGTATTATCAGTTAGGTTTAGGTTTTTTATGGAAAAAGTCTAAAAATTTTAACTTTAATATTGCTCCCGCTACGACTAGATTAATCAAAGTTTCTTCAAATTTTACTGATGTAGATCTTAATGACGCTGCAGCTGTTGAGGCTTATAAACCGTTTTTTGGTGTAGAGGCTAATAGAACAACGCGATGGGAAGTAGGTGCCTCTTTTAGAGGATATACAAAATTTGAAATAGCAAAAAATATTCAAATGGAAAATGTGTTGAGCTTATACAGCGATTACCTAGTAGATCCAGAGAATATTGATATAGATTTTAACCTCCATTTATTTTTAAAGGTAAATAAATACATCAGCGGTAATTTTGAGTTTCAGGCTATCTATGATGATGATACTACAAAGGGATTTCAAATACGTCAGGTAATAGGTCTAGGTTTTAAGTACGATTTAGGAGAACGACCTAAGAAAACGGCATAGTTTTTAAAGGATTAAATTATGTACAGAATAGTTTTTCTTATAACACCAAATTTCTTCTATCGTAATATATCCCATTAAAAAAGATAGTTTAATTCTACATTAATTTAATGATCCTATTTCTTAAGTATAGTAATTTAATACCTTAATATTTCTTCAAAACTTCATTTTATAAACCAGACATGTACAGTCATTTAACGATAAAAGATATCATCTCTTTTATTGTTGCGTTTAACTTAATATTCACATCTGTGGTAGCTTTAAAATACGTTAATATGGTTATAGTAACATAATTAACCAATAGCGTCCTAAACGTTTAAAAAGAGAAAGGGAAATTTGTTCCTCAAAGTTACCTTTGTGGTGCAACACAAA
>NZ_CANLXZ010000036.1 GCF_947495285.1 uncultured Nonlabens sp.
ACGGAGAAGAAAATTATACCACTGAAATGATTGTATTATAAATGAAAAGTAATTATTCAATATTTAGAAGTTTTCCCCTGCTGGCGCGAGTTTATAAAGCCGCTAGTGCTAGTTTGCAACTAGTACCGAGCATGAGTAAAATAATAAGATTAATAAAGTTTGTACAACACGTATGGACTTTATTATTTTACAAAATTAACTTTTAATAAATTATTTAAACTTTCCGTACATTTAGTTGATGAGTAGAAAGTATAAATTCCATAATAAAAGTGGTGTTTACTTTGTAAGTTTTTCAACAGTTAACTGGTTAGATGTCTTTACGAGACATGTTTATTTTAATGAGTTAGCCAGTAGTATAGAATATTGTAGAAAGCATAAATCAATGGAATTATATGCTTACTGTTTCATGTCTAGTCATGTGCATTTAATATTTAGATCATCTATTGATCAACCATCAGAATTACTGAGAGATTTTAAGAAATATACTGCAAAGAAAGTGTTGCAAGCAATTAAAGAAAATCCACAAGAAAGCAGAAAAGAATGGTTATTATGGATGTTTGAAAGAGCAGGTAAGAAAAGTGCTAATACCTCTCAATATCAATTCTGGCAACACCACAATCAACCTATTGAGTTATGGAGCCCTAGCGTAATCAAGCAAAAAATAAATTATATTCATAATAACCCTGTAGAAACAGGTTTTGTGATAGATCCTGTAGACTGGAAATACTCCAGCGCTAGGAATTTCCAAGATGATCACACTGTTTTACAAATTGATGATATAGGTTTTATGGAATAAGAATTAACTGTTTTGTATTTAACTTGTGTATAATTTAAGTTATCATTAACTTCGTAGTGTACTTAACTATAGATACAAAAAAAGCCGTTACATCGCTGTAAAGGCTTCTTTACATTATTTAAAATTATTCTTGCTTACTCATCTCGGTACTAGTTGCAAACTAGCACTAGCCACCGTGGATACTTGCGCCAGCAGGGGAACAGAAAAGGAAAGTCTAATCAAATTTTAAACAAGATTAAACCTAATGCTAATGGAAAAGAAGTAATATTGTTCGCTCCAGCAGTAAAGACTCATGCATTAAAGCAACTTACCAAAGATGGTATAAAGGTTTTTAAAAATGCAGATGATCTTGTCAAATATATTAATAACTAAATGGATATTATCGTTATAACTGAAAATTTTGATTTGGAATTATTTGCTAATCTCAAAGAGGATATAATAATTGTCGACCAAACTCAAAATTTTATATATGCTACACAGTTTTCTATAAATGAATTTGAAAATAATGAAATTAAAGTCATTAGTAGAGAATTTGAAATTCCTAAATGCTTTCTTGTAGATACTAATAGTTTTGAAATCTCAAAAAAGTTAGTTAGCTCGATCCCATCAGATATTAAAGTTATATTACATAACGATAACGAACATTTTTTTTCTAAATCCAAGTTCTTAAAAATCAAAAAATTTGAATCTTTTTTAAACCCTTTTGAAAACGGATTTATATCGCCTTCAACTTAGAAGCCCCCTGCTGGCGCGAGTTTATAAAGCCGCTAGTGCTAGTTTGTAACTAGTACCGAGCATGAGTAAAATAATAAGAACAATAAAGTTTATATAACACGTATGGACTTTATTGTTTTACAAAATTAACTCTTAATAAATTATTTAAACTTTCCGTACATTTAGTTGATGAGTAGAAAGTATAAATTCCATAATAAAAGTGGTGCTTACTTTGTAAGTTTTGCAACAGTTAACTGGTTAGATGTCTTTACGAGACATGTTTATTTTAATGAGTTAGCCAGTAGTATAGAATATTGTAGAAAGCATAAATCAATGGAATTATATGCTTACTGTTTCATGCCTAGTCATGTGCATTTAATATTTAGATCATCTATAGATCAACCATCAGAATTACTGAGAGATTTCAAGAAATATACTGCAAAGAAAGTGTTGCAAGCAATTAAAGAAAATCCACAAGAAAGCAGAAAAGAATGGTTATTATGGATGTTTGAAAGAGCAGGTAAGAAAAGTGCTAATACCTCTCAATATCAATTTTGGCAACACCACAATCAACCTATTGAATTACGGAGCCCTAGCGTAATCAAGCAAAAAGTAAATTATATTCATAATAACCCTGTAGAAACAGGTTTTGTGATAGATCCTGTAGACTGGAAATACTCCAGCGCTAGGAATTTCCAAAATGATCACACTGTTTTACAAATTGATGATATAGGTTTTATGGAATAAGAATTAACTGTTTTGTAGTTAACTTGTGTATAATTTAAGTTATCATTAACTTCGTAGTGTACTTAACTATAGATACAAAAAAAGCCGTTACATCGCTGTAAAGGCTTCTTTACATTCTTTAAAATTATTCTTGCTTACTCATCTCGGTACTAGTTGCAAACTAGCACTAGCCGCCGTGGATACTTGCGCCAGCAGGGGTTTAGCTTCGGTAATTTATACTCGCGCCAGCAGGGGAGTTTAATCGAAACGAAACGAAAAACCCAAATTATAATGCAGAGGCAGCCAACAATACTCACATTCCAAATGTAAATACTTTTTATAATGCACCTAAAAAATAAAACAAATCAGGATTTAATTGAATACTTAAACGATCTTATTGAAGATAGTTATGTATTTATTTCACCTGAAAAATTATTAACGGAGAAAATAGTTAATGAGTTAATTAATCGAATAATATTAAATGTAGAAAGTAATTCGATAACTCAATTTGAATTATTAGAGTGTTTGTATAACTGGTCTTGGTTTCCATGCGAGGAAAACATATATTCAAATTTGATTGAAAGTATTAACAATAGAAAAATAACTCACCCTTCAAATCTAATTGTAAGTCTTAAAATTTTTGGTAACAGCGGCTTGTGTCGTTATGTTAGTTTTTTCAAAGAATTTACATATCATGAGAATATAGAAGTTAAAAAAACAGCTTTGAATATATTGCATTCTTTAGAAAGTAACTGCCAAGATTCTGTTAGTGAAAATAGCTAATCCACTGCTAAACAATACACATGGAAGTGGTGCAAATCGCAGAAGCCACGACAAAGGTGTTCCAATGTTGGAACCCACGTCGCGCGCGTTTGTAACGCGTTCGTTTTAGTCTAGCATTTGCAATGAGAATGAATAATATAGAGAAGCCTTTACAGCGATGTAGGGGCTTTTTTTATGCGATAGATTTAAGTCTTACGTTTTTTATCAGTGCATCGAGCGTGTAGAGAATATGCTTTTTATCTTCCTCATCCATTTTTTGAACCTCTAGGACACGATTTAAGAGCGTTCTATCCACTTCTGCTCCTGCTGGCGCGAGTCTATAAAGCCGCTTGTGCTAGTTTTTAACTAGTACCGAGCATGAGTAAGAAAGAATTTTTTTTAAAAAAAATATATAGAAGTTTTTAAAGGGATGAAGCTGATTTAACACCACAATAATAATACTTTTTGAGTTTATAATTGCCCAAGATGTTTTTTAACAATGAAAATGAGTCACCATAAAGAATGGTTATACTTTTGAAAACAAATAACTGTTGCAAAAAACAAGCGTATTTCAATCATGAGTTGAACACAGCAATAAAAATTAAACCATATTTAATAATTGTTTCCTGCGACAAAAGTTCCAATTAACGTAAATTGCATAAAACAATAAATTACATGCAAAGAGACCTTCAAAACCTCCGTAAATCATACGACAAAGATGCTTTGCTAGAAACTATACTGCCCGCCAGCCCTTATGAATTATTTGACTCTTGGTTTCTAGATGCAAAGGATTCTATTCAAGTAGATGAAGCAAACGCGATGAGTCTTTGTACGTTAGGTACAGATGGATTTCCTAAATCTCGTGTGGTACTACTTAAAGAAATAGTAGATAAAAAGTTTCTTTTTTATTCTAACTATTCATCAGAAAAGGGAATGGCTATCGAGGCTTATAATAAAATTAGTTTGCATTTTTTCTGGCCATCATTAGAAAGGCAAATTATAATAAAAGCAAACGTAACAAAGGTTTCTAGAGAAAAGTCGTTATCCTATTTTAGATCTAGACCCAGAGGAAGTCAGATAGGAGCGTGGGCTAGTAATCAAAGTAATCCCATTTTATCTAGAGAAGAGTTAGAAGAACAATTACGTCATTTTGAACAAAAATTTGATGGTATCGATATTCCATTACCAGAATTTTGGGGTGGTTATTCTTGTGACGCGTTAACGTTTGAGTTTTGGCAAGGAAGACCTAATAGACTTCATGATCGTATTTTATACAATAAAATAGAAGAGAAATGGTCATTTAAAAGATTACAGCCTTAATGAAAAAACTAATCGTAATACGTCATGGAAAGTCCACCTGGGAGCAGCAGGTGAGAGATCACGACAGGGTACTCACTCAACGAGGTATAGAAGATGCGCATCTTATAGGCAACGCTTTGAAAGCAGCTCAAATTACTCCAGACGCAGTGTGGACTAGCACAGCAGCTAGAGCTATGCAAACGGCTACCTTAGTTACGGAGTATATAGATTATCCATTAAGCACTCTCAAACTCAAACGAGATTTATATACCTTTAATGCACAAGAACTGTTAGAAGTAATAAGTACCTGTGATAATAGTGTAGAGACATTAATTATATTTAGTCATAATAATGGAATAACAGATTTAGTAAATTTACTAGGTACCAGCATATTTGATAACGTTCCTACCGCAGGAGTGGTAGCAATAGATTTTGAGACGAACACCTGGAAATCATTAGAAAATGGAATGACTAAGTTTCACATATTTCCCAAATTAATAAGATGAACCAATACTATAATAGAGAGTTAAGCTGGTTGCGATTTAATGCTAGAGTTTTACAAGAGGCGAGCGATAAAAAAGTGCCGCTTATCGAGCGTTTGCGATTCTTAGGTATATTTTCAAATAATCTAGATGAATTTTTTAAGGTGCGCTATGCGACCATACAGCGCATTCAAAGAGCAGGAAAAAACGCAAAAAAATCACTAGGTGGTATAACCGCCGAAGAGTTGCTACAGAAAATTAACGAAATGGTTATTGTGGACCAGGCCCGTAGTTTTAATGTTCTTGCAAAGCTAGAAGAAGAATTAAAACAAGAGAGTATTATCATAGTAAATGAAACCCAGGTGCTTCCCCAGCACGAGAGTTTTATTAGGAATTATTTTAATGATAAAATTAGTCCTGCGATAAGTACTATAATGATTACCGATCATGTAGATTTCCCACATTTGAGAGATGGTTTCGGTTACCTAGCTGTGCGCATGGTAATGACAGATAAAAGTATAAGGTATGCATTAATAGAAAAACCCAAATACCTCAATAGATTTGTTGTTTTACCGCAAATAGAAGGAGATGATAAGCAATACATTATATTGATAGATGACTTGATAAGACATCGCATGCATTATATTTTTAATATTTTTGACTATAGAGAGATAGAAGCTCACATGATTAAGGTAACTCTAGATGCAGAGTTAGACATGGAGTTAGACCTTAAAAAAAGTCTCTTAGAAAAAATACGTCGCAGTGTGCACGATCGTAAAGATGGAGACCCTGTGCGCTTTGTGTATGATAGAAATATACATGAAGAGACATTGACCCTAATAAAAGATAAACTACAAATAGATAACAACGACAGCATCATCCCAGGAGGACGTTATCACAATAGAAGAGATTATCTTAAATTCCCTAGTCTAGGAAGAACAGATTTACTCTATGAGAAATTACCAGCCTTACCTATTAAAGACGTTAAAATACGCGGTTCTTTATTAGAAAGAATTGCTCAAAAAGATATTCTACAATACACCCCATATCATACGTTTGCAAATACAACTAAATTTTTAAGAGAAGCAGCTCTAGACCCTAAGGTTAGAACCATAAAGATAACCATTTATAGACTAGCTGAAGTTTCTCAAATCGCAGGATCACTTATTAACGCTGTTAAAAATGGTAAGAAAGTAACAGTTTCTATAGAACTACAAGCAAGGTTTGACGAGCAGGCAAATATTAATTATGCAGAGTTAATGCAGGAAGAAGGCGTGCGTATGATATTCGGCGTTCCTGGTTTAAAAGTACACTGTAAAGCCTGCTGTATAACACGAGAAGAAGACGGTAAAATTGCTAGATATGGATTCATATCTACAGGTAATTTTAATGAATCTACAGCAGGAATTTATACCGATTATACTTTATTTACAGCAAATCGTAAGATTTTAAAAGAAGTTGAGCGCGTCTTTGATTTCTTTGAAGTGAATTATAAGCAACATAGATATAAACATCTACTTGTATCTCCTAATTATCTTAGAAATGGAATAGAACGATTAGTACGTCGTGAGATCGCTTTCGCGAAAGCGGGAAAAACAGCAAAAATACGTGCCAAGGTAAATTCTTTCTCTGATTTAAAAATGATAGACCTTTTCTACGAGGCCTCTAATGCAGGCGTGAAAATAGAATTGATCATACGTGGTATATGTTGTTTAATACCAGGTGTTAAAGGTATGAGCGAGAATATAGAAGTTATAAGTGTGGTAGATAGATTTTTAGAACACCCACGTGTTTATAGGTTCTATAATCAAGGGGAGAACGATCTATATATCTCTAGTGCAGATTTAATGGCACGTAACCTAGACAGTAGAGTAGAGATAGCATGTCCTATTTATGACAAAGACATTAAAAAAGAGATTATAGAAACCATGGATATATGCTGGAGCGATAATGTAAAAGCGAGAGAAATTTGCGCTCACCAGCTCAATAATTACGTGACTAATAATAAAAAGCCAGTAAGATCGCAATACGATACATATCAATATTATAAAAATCAAATTACAGATTAATGGAGTTTGAAATTAAAAAATATGGAGCTATAGATATAGGTTCTAATGCAATAAGATTATTAATAGCTACTGTAACTCTCTATAATAACGAGCCGCCTGTATTCAAGAAAACGAGTCTCGTTAGAGTGCCTATAAGATTAGGGCAGGATGTTTTTGTAGACGGAAATATATCTCAAGAGAACATCGATAGAATGGTTGATTCTATGAAGTCTTATCAATTATTAATGGGTGTACACAACGTAAAAGTATATAAAGCATATGCAACTAGTGCCATGAGAGAAGCGCAAAATGGTGCAGATGTCGTACAAAAAATTAAAGAAGAATCTGGTATTAATATAGAAATTATCGATGGCTCACATGAGGCTGCAATTATAGCCATGACAGATTTACATGCTGTTATAGATCAAGAAAAAGTATATTTATACGTAGATGTGGGTGGTGGTAGTACAGAGTTTACTCTATTTGCTTATGGAAAAGAGATCGTCTCAAGATCATTTAAAATAGGTACGGTAAGATTACTCAATGATATGGTTAGTAAATCTTTGTGGGACGAGGCAGAAAGCTGGGTAAAAAATATAACTAATGCATATGGTTATGTTGACCTTATAGGTTCTGGTGGGAATATAAATAATATATTTAAAAGTAGTGGTAAAGGGACAGGCAAGCCTATTTCTTACTTTTACCTTGTTAATTACTATGAGCAACTGCAAAATTATAATTATGAAGAACGAGTTTATCATCTCAATTTAAATCATGATAGGGCCGATGTGATCATACCTGCCTGTCGCATTTATCTACGTGCGATGAAATGGAGTAAAGCAAAGAATATTTACGTTCCTAAAATAGGATTAACAGATGGTATTATCAAATCGATTTTTAATGCAGATAATCGATAAATTTAATCCTTTACAAGTTTAATTCACTACAATTTATCATAGATAGTTTAACTTTGACAGTAAATATTTAAAAGATGAAAAAATTATTACTTTTAGTTAGCATCATTTTTTGTGGCGCTACCTCGGTTGCCCAAGAGGATGGAGACGTTTCTTATGGATTCCGTTTAGGAGCAAATTATTCCACTCTTTCAGGAGATAATGATAGATGGGATGATGTGAATAGTAGGATAGGTATTCATGCAAGTTTTTTTGGACAAGTACCTTTAAGTGATAGTTTTTCTTTACAGCCAGAATTAGGGGTGTCTGCTTTAGGAATAAATGAAAATGAAGTAAGACTAGAAAATGGAGATAACGTGCAGTTAAAAACAAACTGGCTGCAAGTATCTGTTCTTGCTAGATTAGATTTAGGACGTCGTTTATTTGTTTTACTAGGGCCACAGGCAGGTGTTAATGTTACTGAGAGAGATAATAACGATTATTATAATTATGATTTTGCCGCTGTAGGTGGTTTAGGATATAAAATGGACGAAAACTGGGCGGTAGATCTACGTTATGGTTATGGTCTTTCAAATATATTTGATAGAGAGTTTGCAGACTTAGAAGATGCAAATAATAGATGGTTTCAAATAGGTGTTTCTTATAAATTATAAGCTGTTTTTCAACTCATAAAAAAGCCTCTTAAGAAATTAAGAGGCTTTTTTGTACGTATCATTTTGATTTTAAAAATCTAAATCAAATGTTTTTCTTAATAAATCTACTGCTGGGTTTTTCTCTACCAGTTTTGAAAATTTATCCTGATCGGTATAGACGTATTTTTTAGTAACACTTTTATCAACAGCTACTTTAAAATCTATAAGATAATTATTAAGTTCTCGTTTTAAATACTCTAATATCTGACCTTGTGATTTTTCAAGATCTTCTTTCATAGACTGATTAGGAAACTTTAGTTTTATGGTAGTGCCTTCTAGAATAGGCCTGTCTGCATTAATTATACTGGCTAGAATAAGCTGACCTCTTTCTGTTAAATGCTCCACATACTTTATCCATACTGCTGTTAATTGCTCTTGTGAAAAATCTTCTTCAGGTAGTTCATCATAAACCTCTTGTTTACCTTGAATGTTTGCAATGTGAGCCTTTTTTGCTTCTATTCCTTGTAGAGATAAACCGCTTACCTTTTTCTTGCTCTTTGCAAACAAAGCTTTTCTTGCTTCTTCTAGTGATCCAGACACAGCAGGAGATGGAGCGCTAGTAATGGTCGTGCTAGTTGTTTTTTCTACTAGAGGTCTATTAGCAACTGCGTTTTGCAAAGTAGTAGGTATCGTCTCTTTATGATTTACTGATAGTTCAGTAGATGATGAATTAGGAGAGATTACCTCTGGTGTGTTACCACTCTCCTTGCTAGATACAGTTTTTACTGTATTAGTATGTTGGACAGCAGTGTCACTAAATTGTGTTGCAGAAATGATGTAGTTTACATCATTTTTTTTTTTGCTTCATCAGAAGTGATGGAGGCAAGCTGCATGAGAGTTAATTCAACTAAAAGACGCTGGTTGCGACTGGCTCGGTAATTAAAATCGGCCTGGTTTGTAATTTCAATTGCCTTTCTTAGAAAATTAAGATCAACGTTTCTAGATTGTTCTAAATATTTATTTTTTGTTTGATCTCCTACTTCTAGTAGGTTAATAGTGCGCTCATCTTTACAGACCATTAAGTCTCTAAAATGAGAGGCTAGACCACTTAGAAAATGCTGCCCATCAAAACCTTTGCTCATGATAACGTCATAATCAACTAGCAATTGAGGTATGTTATTTTCTAGTAACAGGGTAGTTACTTTAAAATAGGTCTCTCTATCTAGTACATTTAGATTTTCTGTAACTGCCTTAACGGTAAGTTGTTTTCCAGAAAAACTAACTACACGATCAAATATTGAAAGAGAATCTCTCAGTGCTCCATCTGCTTTTTGAGCTATAATTTGTAGAGCATCTTCCTCGGCGGTGATGCCTTCTTTGATAGATATGCGCTTTAAATGTTCACGCATAGCGCTTACAGTAATTCGCTTAAAATCAAAAATTTGACATCTAGATAAAATCGTAGGTATGATTTTATGTTTTTCGGTAGTTGCTAGAATAAATATAGCGTGTGCTGGTGGTTCTTCTAGTGTTTTAAGAAATGCATTAAAAGCTGCATTTGATAACATATGCACCTCATCAATAATGTAAATTTTATATTTACCTACTTGTGGTGGTATGCGTACTTGATCTACTATACTTCTTATCTGGTCTACACCATTATTAGAAGCAGCATCTAGTTCAAATATATTAAAGGCAAAATCTTCATCAGGATCATATTCTCCACTTTCATGGTTGATCTTTTTTGCTAGAATACGTGCGCAGGTGGTTTTACCTACACCTCTAGGACCAGTGAATAATAAGGCTTGTGCTAAGTGATTGCTTTTAATTGCATTCTCTAGCGTCTGTGTAATAGCGCCTTGACCTACGACATCTTCAAATGTTTCTGGGCGGTATTTTCTAGCTGATACTATAAATGGTTCCATAATTCAAAGATACTTTGCTATGATCTTATAGACTTCCTTTCTAAGGCTATAATTTCTGTGAATTATCAACAATTATTAACTAATTTTGCAGCATAGTAGGTCGCCTTATCGATCTTGTGTAAACAAGGTAGGAAAGTCCGGACACCGTAGGATAACATAGCGGCTAACGGCCGTCGTTTTGTTTTCATTATTATGTAAACAAGATAGGACTAGTGCAACAGAAAGTATGTACAGGTAATGCTGTAGTGAAACCAGGTAAACTCTATGTGGTGAAATGTCGTGTAAATCAGAGCTGGAGCGCTATCCGCGCGATTCTGAAGGGTAGGCAGTTTGAGATAACGAGTAATTGTTATTCTAGATAAATGATAAGGTATTCAAGTAATTGAAGAACAGAATCCGGCTTATAGACCTGCTATTTTTTAATTTTACAATTGTATAATCTTATTGTTTTAATAATATTATGTACTCTATCCATAGTAAAGTTATCTTTATTAAAATCCTCTTCTAGAAATAGTAGTATTACATATTATATACATGCTCTCTATTTTGAAATGGCAACATAAAAAAATGAAGTACTTTTATTTCTCAAATTAGTCTCTAATAGAAGCAAATCATTTATGGTGGACTTTTTACCCAAAAATTATGTCACGTAAAGATTCTCCTATTCCATTTACTACAGTTATATTTTTTTTAAAAGGAATAAGGAAATGCACATGCTTGAAAATCTCCATATATTGAATTCTTAAAAAAAGTAAATAAGTTAAATCAAGCTTAATAAAAGAATAATGCTGCGTTAATAAGCGCCTAAAATGAGGTTAAAGCTTGTTTAATAGATTTTTAATGCAGCCTTTGCAAGTATCTTTAGAATATGGAAAAAGTATTAATAGCAGGTGCAACAGGTACCACAGGAAAACAAGTAGTAAATCTTTTAAAAGAATCTCAATATTTTGAGCCGATAGCCATGATACGCAAAGAGGAGCAGAAGGCACAATTTGACGATCAAAACGTAAAATGGGTTATGGGAGATCTATCTGAAGATATTTCACATGCATTTGAGAATGTTGATAAGGTAATTTTTGCAGCAGGTTCTGGTGGTAAAAAAGTAGTCGAGATAGATCAAGAAGGAGCAAAGAAAGCAGTAGATGCCGCCCTAACTAATAGTATCAAAAAATTTGTGATGTTAAGTTCTATGGGTGCAGATAATCCAGAAGAGGCAGATCAATTACAGGAATATTTAAAAGCAAAACATAACGCCGATGTATATTTAAAAAATAGCGGTCTTAATTATGCAATAGTAAGACCTGGTTCTTTAATCAATGATAATGCCTCTAATCATATTGAACTCTCGCATAAACTTAATAAACAAGGTGAAATCTCTAGAGCAGATGTAGCACAAACATTAACTAGAGCGTTGCACGATGATACAGCAAATAAAGAAACATTTGAAATTATTAAGGGAGATACTTTAATAAGTAAAGCACTTGACACCATGAGTACTACGACAGTATAAGGTAAAAGTTAGATACAAATGTGTGACTAGTCCTAAAAAAAACCATTTCAATCGAGATGGTTTTTTTTTTTGGTGTTTTTTAGCATAAAGCTCGAGGAAAATCGCAATTTACCACATTCATCCTATCATGACATCGCATACGGGCGCATAAGAAATAAAGCCTAATTCTTAAACAATTTTTATAGATGTACAATCGCTGACTTTTATAATCATATTTACCCAGTCATTTTTCAAGAATATTTTGCTGTTCTTTTGTACAATCAGGAAAAATGGTTTTGGGTAATTTTGTACGACATGATTAGGTTTTAGGTTTCATCTCATGCGATAGCAAGTCGTATTTTACACATCTAAATATAGTATCGGTGGCCATTAGAATGTTTTAAAACGGATTAAGTTTCTATGCTTTTTATCAATAGGTGATGCAATCCACTTGCTAAAACTGTAGAGCCTTGATAAAATTCATAAAACTTATAATTTAAGTAACTATAAACATTTTTTGTATAGCTTTTCTACTGTTGCAAGCATAATGTACGTATTAGTTTTACTAGGTGTAAAAAATATGTACATGAACCGCACCTTGTAAACGTTTATATCTATAAAGATGGTCTCAGTAGAATTAAGAACCTGTGCAATAGATCAAATATAAGTGGCTACGCTATATACTATCTATTTTTATGAGATCTTTTAAAATGTAGAATTTATTAAATCTATCTGTATCTTGATTTACATATTTTATCTCATACACCGTTGATAAGTACGAGAATACGCAAACACGCGTTTTTTTGTAAAAAGCTCTAATTGTAGACTTATTTATAAATGTGTCTAGTATTCAAATATTCTCATCAATGAGTGGTTGTTTTTTTAAAATAGCGACTATTTAATTATATAATAGAAAATCCTATTGAATTAAAAATGACTTTATAATATTGTGGTGATGAAATGTTCTCGCTTTCGCGAAAGCGGAACACTTATCCAAATAAAATCTAACTAAAAAGCCATCTCTTGTTAAGATGGCTTTTACGTTTCAGCAAATTTAAAAACAACTTATAAAAAAATCTAGTAATATGTAAAACGTCTTACTTTTGCGATGTATTTAGCCAGTCTTATTACCTGGTGGCTATATCCATATTCATTATCGTACCACACATATACGACTGCGTTTTTTCCATCTGGTCCAACTATAGTAGCGTTAGAATCATAGATAGAAGGAGCGTTAGAACCTATAATATCGCTAGAGACAAGTTCATTATCAATAGAATACTTAATTTGTTCTACTAGATCACCTTCTAGAGCATATTTCTTAATGGTAGCATTAAGTGCATCCTTAGATGTGGCAGTTTCTAATTCTAGATTAAGAATCGCAAGAGATCCATTAGGTACAGGAACACGTATCGCGTTAGAAGTGAGTTTACCGTCAAAAGAAGGTAAGGCCTTACTTACCGCTTTTCCAGCACCAGTTTCTGTAATAACCATATTAAGTGCAGCAGCGCGTCCACGACGGTACTTACTATGCATGTTATCAACTAGATTCTGATCGTTAGTATAAGCATGTATGGTTTCTAGATGTCCTTTTACAACACCAAAACTATCTTCTATCGCTTTTAATACCGGTGTTATAGCATTAGTCGTACAACTAGCAGCCGAGAATATATCTACCTGGTCAGGATCATTCTCCAGTTGGTTAACTCCATGTACTATATTAGGAATACCTTTTCCTGGTGCGGTAAGTAGTACTTTATGTGCGCCTTTTGCTTCTAGGTGGCGGGCTAGTGCCACGTCGTCTCTAAAAGCACCAGTATTATCTATAATAAGAGCATCGTTAATACCGTATGCTGTATAATCTATATCCTCTGGCGCGTTTGCGCTTATCACTTTTACAGTTGTCCCGTTAACGATAAGAGATTCTTGTTCTACGTTATAGCTTACCGTACCAGAAAAATCTCCATGTACACTATCTTGTGCTAGTAAAGAAGCACGTTTTTCTAGAACAGATTCTGTTATAGCACCACGAGTTACTATGGCGCGCAGTCTTAACTGGCTGCCTTTTCCAGCCTTGCTCATTAATTCTCTAGCTAGTAAACGTCCTATTCTACCAAAACCATAAAGAACCACATCCTTAGGAATTATTCCTTCTGTTTTTTTTGCGTCACCCAGTTTGCTCATCACAAAAGCCATGGCATCCTGCATCTCATTTTCTTCTAGATGGTACTCATAAGTTAGTTTTCCTATGTCTAATTTAGAAGGTGGTAAGTCTAGAGATAATATAGCTTGTGCGATCTCAACACTATCAAAAACAGAAATAGGTTTTTGTACAAATTCGCCAGCATATTCATGTAAGTTGATGATCTCGCTTACGTTTCTATCAATAAGCTGATTTCTAAATAGTACCAATTCTATAGAACGGTCATACCATAGGTCGCTCACGACTTTAATAAATGCAACAGCTGCACGTCGCCTGTCCGTTTGAAAAGCGAGCTCTTTTTCATAAGTATCTACATGGTTACTCATAAATGTGGGTTTAGTGTGTTTAATTTTTTGCAAAAGTAATAATACTATAACGTTATAGTAGAATTTATCTCGACTTATTTCTGTGTTTTGTTTATTTTAATTGAGAATAGACTTACTCAAACGATAAAATTATTCATAACTATATAACTTTCAATGTATTAATTGAAATATAAAAATTTTATAGGTACGCTGAAAAAATGTAAATAGTCTCTATCTCGTTTCATTAGATAAAAATAGAAAGCTATTCTATTCTAGGTCGCTTTATATCTCCATATTTACAATTGACACTACCTTATGCGCTGTAATCGTTAGGTGGGGTTGATTTTAATTTGTTCAAATATTGATTCTGTTTTAATTTTTTTATCTCAGTGCTTAATATGAGCGGTATCTATATTTTAGGAAGTGGATATAATTTTTATCCTAACTCAAATCAAGTCTTTATTATGTTTGATTAATTAGTGCTAGGTAATTCTGGGTATGATTACAATTCTTTATGAATTTCATGCTCTATCACTCATGCGTTACTATTTTATCAACGTGTTTAATGATGTTGTATTGATCTTTATAAAAAGATTGTAAGATATTAAAATTCAGATTATTGATAGTTTTTTTTGATAAACACTTATTTTAAGGAATTATTACTGTATTTCAAATAGGGTAGATGATTTAATTGAATTGCCAGTGTGCTTTTATTAGTACAAAGTGTACGTACCCTATTTTTTTGCTGTGGTTTACATTTTACCAATATGGACAATTTAGTATTCAAAAGATACGGCAGTAGAGCAAGTTATCTTATATTTTAAAAGTGTTCACCTAGTAGCTTCATTAAAGGGAATTCTTTTAACGATGACGGTATGTATCTTTCAAGACTTTGGTTTAAAATAAATATGGTAAAAACAGTATGGATTAATGCCAGAGCTTTTAATCTTATGTGACATGGTATATGTTTATTAAAGTAATTATCTGTGATTACATACGTATTAGTTTAATTAAAATCTAGTTATCAAAATTGATAGAATGAACTTTATAATAAAGTAATACGATACCGAGCCTTATCGGACTAAATTTATATTTTTGGATGTAAAAAAAGCTCCACCTGTATAGGTCGAGCTTTAATTGAGTAGATGATAATTATCTTTAGATTAATACATTTGATCTAATGCAATTTTATCATTGTTGTTAAATTCTCCATCGCTTTGAGCAGAAAAACAAGCATTCATTAAACTAGTAGGGTCATATCCATTTACAGTACCACTTACAAAGACAGCACCAGTTGACCCTGCAGATTCACCACTTTGTCCACAAGACTGTCGTGAGAACCAGTCACTATGACGAAAACCTATAGAGTGACCTATTTCATGCGTGATAACGTGTTCATTTACGTTGGTAGAAAAACTTTCTAGATTATAAATCTGAATAGCGTCATGAGGTCTACCACTAGCGTCTGGGAATCCAGCTACACCACCTTGATTAGATGTGTTAAACGATGTGTCATAAACAAACATATCAGCATTATTCAAATTTGTTCCAAAAGTTAACCTGAAGTTAAGCGTCACATTGTTAAGTCTGTTATAGTTAGCTACTGCCCATCTAAGAGCTGTTTGAGCTTTACTAGAAAGACCGAATTGGTCATTTCCTGTGTAACCAACAATATCAATGGTTCTGTTATTTCCTGTTACTAGGTTATTAGTTCTGAACTGTTTTGTGAAGCTATTAATTTGTTCTAGAGCAAAAAACTGTTCTTCTAGTAGTGCGATGTCATCTTCTATATAGATTCTTTTTTCACTAGTTCCATCTGGGTATAGAAAATCACGTACCTCAATATCGTCTGGGTTGTGTCCTATTTTCTCGGCATGTTTTTTTGCCAATTCTAATAGACTTTCAGTTTGATCTACTGTAATTTCTTGATCTTGTTCACATGAAGTAAAGAGCATTGCAAAGGATGCTAGTCCTATTAAAGAAAGTTTGATTAGTGATTTTTTCATGGTAAATTATTTAAGGGTTTGAAAATTTATTTAATTGATGTTTTAAAAGTATCAGAAATTTCACATGTTTTAAATACTACTGATAAAACTTTAAATTTATTTATTTAACGTTAATTTTATGATATTTCTAATGAGCATCGCTGATTGAAGGCTTTTTATTACTTTTCGGGACTACTTTATTTTCGATGAAATACATTTTTATTGCTATATAAGTTATCGATAAGCGTGTTAAAATTTATCGATAGTTAATTTAATTTCCTATAAATTTAGTAGGGTAATGTGTTTTTAAAACGAAATAGAGCTCAATAAATCTCTATAAGTATCTTTTGAGCGATTTATTTATGTGTTTTTATCTAATTTTTAATACTTTTTTAGCACTTAAATATGATTTACTTGTATCAGTGATAAAATAATGATAATTCACTTAATATAGTAGACACCATAAGTGGTAGAAAAGAATATATTTTATAGTACCATTTGGGTACTTAATTAATTTAGTACTACACTTTGTGGATAATTTGATTTTGTTAAATAATATTGAGAATTTAATAATGGAAATTTGTCCATTTATGAAGTCAAAAAAGAACTTTTTTGTGTTTTAACTTATTGTTCTTAAAACTACGAGACAACATTTTAAAAGGAAGAGGTGAGAGTTTTAGAATGAATCAAAAAAAAGGTCTTAAGTAAAAAAGAAGACGTTAATGGAAATTTATGCAGTTATGAGTTGAACTCAGCATTGTTCTTAAAACTACGAGACAACATTTTAAGAGGAAGAGGTGAGAGTTTTAGAATGAATCAAAAAAGGTCTTAGTAAAAACTAAGACGTTAATAGAGATTTATGTAGTTATGAGTTGAACTCAGCATTGTTCTTAAAACTACGAGACAACATTTTAAAAGGAAGAGATGAGAGTTTTAGAATGAATCAAAAAAAAGGTCTTAGTAAAAACTAAGACGTTAATGGAAATTTATGCCGTTATGAGTTGAACTCAGGATTGTTCTTAAAACTACGAGACAACATTTTAAAAGGAAGAGGTGAGAGTTTTAGAATGAATCAAAAAAAAAGGTCTTAGTAAAAACTAAGACCTTTTAGGGTGGAAGACGGGATTCGAACCCGCGACTTCCGGCACCACAAACCAGCGCTCTAACCAACTGAGCTACAACCACCATATCAATGTGAGTTTTTTAAAGTGGGTCTCAAGAATTCAACCACCTGCTTTAAGCGGTTGCAAATTTAGTAAAATTATTAATACTGCGAACTATTTTTTTTATTTTTTTTTAAAATTTATTTCAGATCAAAAATACTATTTACCGCAGGATGTCTTTGTGTTGTAAAACCTTCTGCGTGTTCAGTTCCTATAAGCCTGCCGAAGTTTGCACTACGGTACATTATTGAATCTAAAAAATTCTTTGAGTTGATAGGTGTTTTAGGTCCATTATCATTAGGATTGAAAAATTGTGTTCCATAAGCTTGCACCGACGCCATTTTTTGATCCATGAATCCAGATATATCAACTACAAAATCTGGCTCTATGTCTAACCACTGAATGTAATGATAGACATGTTTAGGTCTCCAGTGTTCTTGTACTTTACCATCTAATGAGGTTTCTATTCTTTTTAATCCAGATAAAAAACAGCTGACACTAGTTAATTCAGAACCTTTGGCATGATCAGGATGCCTGTCTTTAATAGCGTTACATAGTATGATTTCTGGACGGTATTTTCTAATTATTTTAATGATCTCTAATTGGTGTGTTTCATCATTTTTAAAGAATCCATCTTTAAAGGCCAGATTTTCTCTTACAGATAGTTTGAGGATTTTTGATGCTGCGGCGGCCTCTTGATCTCTTATAGTGGCGCTACCTCTAGAGCCTAATTCACCTCTTGTTAAGTCTAGCACTCCTGTTTTTTTTCCTAAGGACTGTTCTTTAAGTAATACACCAGCACAGCTTAATTCTATATCATCTGGATGTGCTCCTATGGCGAGTATGTCTAATTTCATATTATTTTTTTTTACGACTTTTTTCCATAGCGCTTTCTAAGTCGTCTATAAGAATATCGATTTCTTCAATACCTACAGAAAATCTGAGTAATTTATCTGAAATACGTTGTTCAGATCTTTCTTGTGGAGTAAGTAAACTGTGAGATGTTGTACTAGGGGCAAGAATAGTACTTTCTACGCCTGCAAGACTAAGTGCAGGAAATATAACTTTTAGGTTTTCTAGAAACTCAGTTTGATTTATATGGTTTTTTAACTCAAAAGACATCATGCCACCGTAGGCTTTCATTTGTTTTTTGGCAAGTTGATATTGTGGATGCGACTTTAATCCAGGATAATTGACTGTTTTAATATCGGGATGTTTTTCTAGAAACTTAGCTATTTTCTTAGCATTTTTAGATTGTGTTTTTACTCTTAAGGCAAGAGTTTTGATACTGCGTTCTAAAAGCCAAACTGTTTGATCGCTTAAACTACCCCCATAATTTTTTGCAGTGTTCCATATTCTATCCATATTTACCTGACTGCAACTAACGGTACCGGCACAAATATCACTGTGACCGCCTAAATATTTAGTCGCGCTATGTATTATAATATCGATTCCAAAATCTGCTGGATTCTGGTTTATAGGTGATGCAAATGTATTATCTATTACGCTGGTTAAGGAGTTCGCTTTCGCGAAAGCGGAAACCAAATCCATGTCTGTCACCTCTAACAAAGGATTGCTAGGTGTCTCCATATAGATCATTTTTGTATTAGGCTGTTTACTTGCATTTAAACTCTGTTGATCTACATGTTCTACCATGGTGTACTCTATGCCGAGGTTTTTAAATTCGGCTGTTATGAAATAAGCAGTACCACCATAGATAGCACGTTGAATTATTACATGATCACCAGTTTTAAGAAAGGTTAAGAAAACGGCACTTATTGCTGCCATACCGCTACCGAATATCATACCAGCCTCAGTGTTCTCTAATGCTGCCATTTTTTTACCTAACGCAACTTGATTAGGTGTGTTAAAATATCGTGGGTATAAATTTGTTCCTTCACCTCGATAATCATAAGCAGTTGAGGTATATATAGGGGCAGTTGCACCACCGTAAACGTCATCTTTAAGTTGACCAGCGTGAACGCATAGGTAGTTATCATTGTATTTTTCTTTCATATTGCCGAAATTAATAAGATAGTTTTTGTTAAATGTAAATTAAAAGTGAAATATATAATTGAAATTATTACAAATAATAGCTTGTAGAATAATCCTTATTTTTTGGAGAGTTGATTCTATTCATAATAAGAGTATGCCGTTTGTAATATAAAAGAGCTGGTCTAAGTAATAAATTCAACTACTAACCCTTTACGTGGCGACGAGATGAATAATGAGTTACCGTATATTAAGATGGTTTAATTATGGATTATGTTTAAGGCATGATTTCTTTCTTTATCGTCCAGAATGTGTCATGCCTATACCGACAAAATAAGCACACCTAGATGTCGATAGTCATATCCATTTAGTTTTTACATCTACACGTGAGTCAGAATTTGAGGATAAAATCCACGGTGTCATCTATGTAGAAATAGTTGCTCGAGGTGTAGTGATTTTATATACAACTAGATGGTTAGTGAAAATGAATGAAGAGGAGCTTTATGAACAAGCGTGGTGGAGGCTGGATAATACAGTGTCACAAGGAACCACTGCAATTGATATTAAAAGTGATTATGGATCAATTATAAAAGGTGTAATGAAAATTATAATAGTCATATCACGGTTTAAAAAAAGTGGTACTAGTAGTAATCATGACCTACCTATAAAATCAGCTTTTTTAGGAGCGCATACTTTTCCCTTATAGTCGGCATACTTTTATATTTGAGTGTTTACTATACATTGAGGCGATATAAAAGAAGCGCAATTTTATGAATTGCGCTTCTTGAATAAGTTAGACCTACTGAGTGGTGTAGGATTCTTTTAAAAACTCTAGGTCAGTCAGAGTATTCATGAAGTTAATGAGATCTGTTTTTTCCTGATCTGTTAAATTCAATGGGTCTGTAGGTAGCGTCTGGTAATCTTGATCTGTAATGCCTATACCATAACCACCGCCTAAATCATAAAATTCTATAACATCTTCAAGAGTTTTGTAAGCGCCGTTATGCATGTATGGTGCAGTTAATGCCACATTTCTAAGAGTAGGCGTTTTAAAGAAATGTTTTCTATTCTCTGTTTTAAAGACATTAAATCTTCCTAGATCTTCATCAATAACGGCATTTACTGTCACAGACTTTGAGGGTACACCTAGGTGTTCTAATTCGGTTTCCATAAAATCTGGTGGAACAGTACCATTAAAAACTGGGGCAAAATGACAGGTAGCACATTTTGCTTTACCATTAAAGAGGTTAAAACCATTAATCTCTGAATAGGTAAGTGTGTTGACCTCATTTCTGATATTGCGATCCCATTTTGAATTCCAGTAATTAAGACTGCGCACATAGTTTGCAATGGCCGTTCTTACCGCATTTTGATTAATTGTAGTGTTGTAAGCGGTTTTAAAGGCTATTATATACTCTGGGTCTTCATTTATATGCTCTGTAAAATGTTTTAAATCTGAATGAAATTCTTGTGTATTATTAATAACAGATACTATTTGTCCCTCTAGACTACCGGCTCTTTTATCATAGAAAAAATCTTGTTGATAAGCGCTGTAGGTGAGGCTAGGGCTATTGCGAGTTAGACCTTTGGGTGTGGTTAGTCCGTCAGTAAAAGCAATATCACTTTTATGGCAAGTGGCACAACTTATTTCTTTAGAAGATGATAATTGATTATCGTTAAATAGACGTTTTCCTAAGGCTATTTTGTCCTCTGTTAATGGAGTTACTTTATGGCCTGCAAAATAATCTATAGACAGTGCTTCTTTAGAAAATAAGCTAGTGGCGTTATTATCAATGGCCATTTGTAAAGGGAATTGCACCTGCCAGTCCTGTGCTGTTTTATTCCATAATACTAGCATAGGATCTATGTGTAGTTTTATGAATTCATACCTATTAAATTCTTCAAAATTACTAGTCTCTAGAAATTCTTTTGAATCTTGGAATTTTTGCTTCCAAGTACTTTTTAATTGGTCATTTTTAAAATTGTTATTGTAGAGGTTTAATATTTGTTCTGCTTTTGCAAAAGCGGTAACAGCATCCATCAAACTGTTTTCTAAAACAGGTGAGTCAAAACCGGTTACACCTGTAGTGGCGGTGCGTATGAACTGTTTGCGTATCAACCATAAAACATGATAAGGTTTAAAGAATCTAATATCGGTATTTCTTATTAGAACCTGTAATCTAGACTGTAATTTACCAGCTGTTTTATGAATAGAAACAATGTCTGGTGTGTCACTGAAAATGTTTTCTTCTAGTGTCTGAAAGCTACTAGGGTGACTTATTTTAATGTCAGTAAGGTCTTCTTCTTCTACCTTAATAATATTAGGAGCATTTAAATAATTATAATTATTTAAATCTTGAAAAGATAGAATAGGTTCCATCTTTTTAAATTCTAAACGCGCTTTTTTAAAATAGAATTTTAAGCTGTCTGTATGTGTTGTTGATTTAAGAGAATCTATATAATTGTTGCACGAGGTAAGGTCGTTGATAAATAGTTCTTGCAGTTGCAAAGAAGGCTGTTGCTCTACTTGTGTAACATATTGTGGTGACTCATGTTTGCAAGATATCATTAATAAGAGAAGACCTGCGGTGCAGCAGGTCTTCTTTATTACATTTAAGTAAAATAGTGTCATCTTATCTTTCTAATCCAGTTAGAACATATAACATACTACCTTCTTTGCGGCTACTAGCAACATCTGTAACAGCGTTAGGGTCAGAAAAAGCGCTACCGTCTGCAGGTTCCCAACCGTGATTTTGGGTAACAACCATAAAAGTACCATCTATTCCTACCTGGTCAGATACGTCTATCATACCAGTTATTTCCCATACTCTATTTTCACTACCTATTCCTGCCGCAGTTGCGCTTACCTGGTCACACTCTAGTACTACTTTAATCTCACCAGTATTTAAGTTATATTGATATAATCTAGCGTAGTGATTTCTTACCGCATCATCAAAATAACCGTTAGGATCTTCTTGAATATAAGCATAGTTTTCAGTAACCAGAATGTTATCTGGGCTATGGAAACCCCATGCGGTACCACCTATTTTATCACCATCTAGAACGCAAGTTATTTTTGCAGGTCCTGTAGGATCTGTCTCATTTAACTCTACTTTATATATACGACCATATAGAGAACCTTTACCTACTAGAGCGTCTTTTTTACGTCCAGTTACTGCAAAGTATATTTCTCTTTGATTATCTCCGTCGCCGCGTCTCCAGTCTATATCTTCTAGTCTAGAGAAGCCCATAACTCCTTTAGTTTTAGCTTCAGTATCTAGTAGGTCTATGTTTTTTTCTGTTAACTCTACAAAAGATGCATCATAAGACTGTCCTTCTACCATATCCATTTCAAAGTTGATACCAGCCGTATCTACTTTTAGACCATAAAGATTACCATTATAAAGATCACCACGATCACCTACATACATACCTAACTGTCCAGATGGAGTATTGTTGTCAGAGTGATCGTCACCTATAAATACTACGGTTTTATCTTCATAAGCATCTTTACCTATTGCTACGGCATTTTCAGTACTCCATTGTCCCATGGCAGTAAGCATTTCTGGAAACATTCTGGAAGAAGCGTGCTTAGTGATTTCAGTTGCAAAAACACCTTTTGATGCGCCTCCCCATTCTCCACCAGAGAGATAAAGTGGGCCGAAACCATGCTCATCTACGGTAATTAAAGAACCAGAACATTGTGCTGTAGACCCTGTAGCTTCTTCATTTAATATATATTCTCCAGCTACAGGCTTAAATGTATTATCTAGAGTAATACGCGCTATAGAATAGTCTGCTTCAATATTATTTATTAAAGTATAGTCTTGCTGGTCTGCATTGTAAATTAGTCCCAGGCCGTCTGCCATAGAGCCGTAAACAAATTCTGGAGTTTCTGTTAGTTGATCTTCACTAGAAAGAATAGGGTAAACATTTACAGAAGAAAAATCTGAAGTAGTTTTTAAAAAGTTAGGTGTAATGGAGTGAGCTCTTAATTCCACATTTTCAGCCTGTGGATTGATAATTTGCTTATCGTCATCGTTACATGCTGTTAATGCTATCATTCCTGCAGCTGCAAAGATTAAGGATTTTGTTTTCATTTTGTAAGGTATTAAAGGTTTTTTTAAGTGGTCCAAATTTATTTTTATCCGTTTAAAAACATGAAAACTTAAGATGAAGCTTATTTTACATATATGTTATCGGTCACATGATCTAAAGTTATAGAATGGTTACCTATCTTAATTTAAGGTTTACACTCGGTAATCATAATTCTTATTTTTAAGTAGTTAAGTTTTCATTAGATCATTTTAGGTTTTTTTATGTAAAAGTAATTTTGTCATCATTAAATTTGAACTATCAATAAAAATAAGAAACAATGAAAAAAGTATGGATCACATTAACGGCTGCTTCTATAATGGCAATCTCTTGTAAAGAAATCAAGGAAGAAACCACCATAGAAGACGTAAATACTATTACCGAGCAGGTAGAATCAAAAAACGCTGTTATAGCTAACGATGTGAAGGTTATGCCTATATCGCATGCTACATTTGTTCTAGACTGGAATGGTCAAATCATTTATATAGACCCAGTAGGTGGGGCAGCTGCCTTTGAAGGAATGCCTGCTGCAGACTTTATTTTTGTAACAGACATACATGGGGATCATCTCAATGCAGTAACTCTAGATGCAGTAAGAACTGATGGTACAGAGTTAGTGGTGCCTAGCGCTGTAAATGATAAGATTAAAGAAGATCAAAAAGCAATTGTACTCCATAATGGAGACACTACTACAGTTAATGAATTAACTATAGAAGCCATACCTATGTATAACCTTACTGATGGTCGATTAGACAAACACATAAAAGGTAGAGGTAATGGATATGTGCTAGAGAAAAATGGATACCGTATCTACATATCTGGCGACACAGAAGATATTCCAGAGATGAGAGCCTTGAAAAATATAGACAAAGCATTTGTGTGTATGAATTTACCTTATACGATGGATATAGACCAGGCGGCAAATGCTGTATTAGAATTTCAACCTAAGGAAGTAGTACCTTATCACTATCGTGGTACAGACGGTTTTCAAGATGTAGAAAAATTTAAACAAATGATTAACGACACTAACAGCGATATTGAGGTGACTCTTTTAGACTGGTATCCAGCTACTACAGAATAGTGTAATAATTATTTTTTTAATGAAAGGGAAATACTTAAACGGTATTTCCCTTTTTTTAGGTCTTAAAATGAGATGTAGATGGTGTTGTTCTCGCTTTCGCGAAAGCGGATATCTTAAAATTATACAGCATAAAACCATTAAACGGGAAAAATATAGCATCGTAAAGGTAAAATGTTTCTAATAGTAACTGGTATATAAAACTATGTTTGTAGTGCAATCTAGCATTATTACTACATTTATAAGCCACTGTTATAATCTTGTGATAATACTTGAAGTTTAATTGATATTTTAAAGAAAGCTATTTATAGCAAATAATTCTAATTTTGATAAAAATTACAAACATGAAAAATAAATTATATAGTCTCCTGTTTATACTTCTCATATCAAGTATAGGAAATGCCCAAGATTTAACATCTTTTCACAATAAGCTAGACATATTTTTAGGGAAATATGTAAAAAGCGGTAAAGTAGATTACAATACTATAAAAGATGATAGAAGTGAATTAGATCAATTAGTTTCTTTATCTCAAGAGATAAGAGTTGAGTCGTCTCATGCGATTGATTTTCAAGCGTTCTGGATCAACGCTTATAACCTCCATGTGATAAAAGGTCTGGTAGATAATTATCCTATTTCTTCTCCACTAGATAAACCTGGCTTTTTTGATAAAACTAAATACGCTATCGCAGGTGAGAATATTACTCTAAATGATATTGAGAATAAGATGTTACGTGCAAAATTTAACGATGCTAGATTTCATTTTGTATTAGTATGTGGCGCGGTAGGGTGTCCACCGTTAATATCTCAGGCCTATTTACCGTCTACATTAAATGCACAATTAGAACAACAGACTAAGCTTGCTATTAATAACGATAAATTTATAAGGCCTGGTAAAAAAGTAGCAGTCTCTCAAATATTTGAATGGTATAAAGCAGACTTTGAGAAAGATGGAAAGACTATAGATTTTATAAATAAGTATAGAAAAGAGCCTTTTACTCCTAAAACAAAAATTAAATATTATACATATAATTGGAAAATCAATAAAAAATAAGAAAATGAAAAAAAAATCAACCAACATATGGCTGCTACTGGCATTTGCATTTACTTTATTTACGGTACAGGCACAAGAAGATATTGAAGAAGAAGGATCTGTAATACAGACTTTAACACCATCAAAATTGATAGGTAAAGGACAATATGATATAAAATGGTTCAATAACCTTTATACTCAGACAGAAAGTACTTTCACTGAGGGAAGAGAAGCAAGAGAGACATTTTTCACCTCTACACTAGAGGCATATACTGGAGTAGGTAATAATAAGAAATGGAATGTAGGTGTAATTCTAGAATTGCGTAGTAATGTAAAAAGAGATCAATGGCCGTTAGAAGCTTTACGTTTTCAAAACATAGAAGGTGAGCGAGCATCTGGTCTTACAGCCTTTGCACCATCTATAAAGTTCGTTCCTTTTGAATCTATAAATAATTTTTCTATTCAGAGTTCTGTGTTTATACCGCTCGTTAAAGATGAGGTAAAGGATGGTGTTTTTCTAGCTCAGAAAAGTTATCGCATCCAGAATAGATTTTTCTACGATTACACTTTCCCTAGTAAAGACTGGCAATTATTTGCTGAGTTGAATTCTGAATTTAGTTTAGGGAATAAAGAGGACAGTTTTGCAAATAACAGTTTAAACCTAACACCAGGAGTGTTTTTGAGTTATTTCCCGTCTTCTAAATTTACTATTCTTGCACTAGCACAACACTCGCAACGTATCGATTTAGGGAATGATTTTCCACAAGACTTTACAGCGATAGGTGGTGGTTTTAAATATCAATTAACTAAAAAGCTTAATTTAGAGACACTTTATACTAACTTTGTAAGAGGTAATAATACAGGAATAGGAGAAACTTTTAATTTAGGTTTGCGAGTGGTCCTTTAAAAAAAAGAAACATTGTCCCATAAACAATTTAAGACACTTATCACTCTAGCGATGCTAGTGGTAAGTGTTTTTTCTTTTAGTCAGACTGTCCTAGAAATAGTAATACAGGATAATAAAAAGACTAAAACGTCTTATATAAAATCTATCATTAATTTAAGGATAGGCCAGCAGCTAGATAGCACGCTATTAGAAAATGATATCATAAGATTAAAACGTGAATCAGGAATTGCTCATGCGTATTACCAAGTACATAAATTAGACAGCGATTATAAAGTAGTCTACGGTGTACAAGAGAATTTTACCATCATCCCATATTTTAATTTTTATACCACAGATGAAGATGAGGTAGCCTATCGTGTAGGTGTTACAGAATTTAACACACTAGGAAGAGGTATAGCTCTAGGAGTGTTTTATCAAAAAGACATCTTTGATTCTTATGGTCTTAATATAAGAGCACCTTATATAATTAATAAAAAGTGGGGATTATCTTTTATGGCACAATCGCTCACAACAGAAGAGCCTGTTTTTTTTAATAATCAAGTGGCGCAGTATAAATATAATAACGTTTCCTTTACTGCGGGAGTTTTAAATCAATTTAGTTTAAACCATCGTGGCGAAATAGCGTTGAGCACCTTTACAGAAAAATACAATTATTTAAGAGGCGCCACATCTACTGCGGTTCCACAAAAATTAGAAGTAAGTAAATTTTTGGCAAAGGTTATCTATGAATATAATGGTGTAAATAGCTACTACCAGTACCATGAAGGGTTTAAGAGTCTCTTCAATTTACAATATGTAGATAGTTCAGATAGTGCGTTACCTAGTTTTACTATATGGAGAAATGACTTTACCTATTTTCATAGGATAGGAGAGCGTGGTAACTGGGCAAATCGCTTAAGAGTAGGTTTTTCTACTAATGACGATTCTCCCTTTGCTCCATTTGCGGTAGATAATAATTTAAATATACGCGGTGTAGGTAATACCATCGATAGAGGTACAGCAGCCCTTGTTTTAAATACAGAATACCGTTATTCTTTTATAGATAAGGACTGGTTTGTACTGCAGGGAAATGCTTTTGTAGACGCTGGATCGTGGAGAAATCCAGGAGGAGAATTAACCGATTTTGGTAATTCTCAAAACATTAGAGTATATCCAGGTATAGGTTTCCGTTTTATTCATAAACGCATATTCAATACTATTTTTAGAATAGATTACGGTGTAGGAGTCACGCGAGATGCTACGCAGGGTTTTGTCTTTGGCATAGGGCAGTATTTTTAATAAGATAAGGATGTTAATTCCGCTTTCGCAAAAGCGAGTTCTGTAAAATCATACTACCCAAAAAAGACTTCGTACATAAAACGACCAGGTACTAATGTAAAGCCGCCTGCTATGATTAATGCACCTATGTAAAGAAAAACCATTTTAAATTTATGTTTTTTTACCTGTCCTTTTCTAATTGCGATGTACGCAGTAGGAACCGACCATAGAGTAAGAAGGCTGAATAAGTGAATGTAACCAAAGTGGTTTAAGAATTGTGGCCCTACCATGGCAGGCATAAAAAGAGAAACTATCGCGGTTACCATCATAGAGATCATGTAATACTTACCTAAATTCCTGTGCCAGACAGTCCCTTTACTGAATAGTAGAAGGTAGGCGCCTATAAATACACATGGGATTACCGTGATTAAATGTATGTACATTAGTGTGTAATAAAGTGTAGAGTAGTGGTCTTCCATTTTATGTTTTTTTTTCAAATATAAATGTATAGAAAAGTTTAGACAGTTATTATACCATTTTTATTTTGAAAAGTCGTTATTTATAGTTATATTTATGGATGGCAAAACCGAAAGAATTTTTGAT
>NZ_CANLXZ010000037.1 GCF_947495285.1 uncultured Nonlabens sp.
ATCTTGACCTTCTATTTGCTGCATATTCAATGTTTTAAAGGCGTTAATATACGGCAATTAAATGACTAACTCAATAAATATATACAAGGGGTTCTATTTTGAAAAAACAATAAAACAGCTAATCAAACCAGTAAAATGGTTAGGTTTGCTATGTCTTAAATTTATTTAGGACAGGATTGGTATTAAGTATAAAAAATTAAATCTGATGTTTTATTTTTTACCCAAATCTAATATTTTAGAATCTTTTAACATGAATCTAATTGATTATAATGGTTATCAAAATACAAGGTATAAGATTGTTAAATTTAGAAAAGTACCATATCACTTGGAAATGAATTTAAACGAATTCATGGAATTATCAAATATGGAACATGGTATAAATTTAAGGCATGATACCTCTGCATTTTATTTTATTAATGAAAAAAAATGTGATAAAACACAAGCAGCAGTTGGAATAGGGTCGACACCTAATTATGAAAATATAGGTGGAGGACATATGACCATACGAGGAGAGTTTGACCCAAAAACCACAGGGCCAATAAAAAGTTTAGGTATTTCATTAGAATAAAAAAATAAATAACCATGGCAGGAAAACCAATAGCAACCTTAGGAAGTATGCACATTTGTCCTATGAGATCACAAAATAGCACTCTTAAATTTATTACCTTATAAGAAGCTAAATAGCCATCAAGAAAATAACCCATGAAAAATAGCCTTGTAATACAAACTCTAAAAAGAATAAGCTTAAGTTTTTTGGCATTAAGCTTAACTGCATGTAATTTTTTAGGGGATCATTCTAAAGCACCAGAACCTAAGGAAGAAACTTCAAAAGCGCAAGCAACACAAAAGGAGGATGCTGAGGCTTATGTAGTTCAACCCAACTACGACCACCCAAAATTTAAAGAATTAGACGCCGCTTTTAAAAAACAAAAACACCGCTTTGAAATTGACCGCTGTGAATTTAAATACAACGATCAATCTTTTTTTATTGGGGATTCTTATGATAAAATCATTGAAATATTTGGCAAGCCAGACAAAGAGCCTGTTTTTACTTCTGACAATAAATCTTACAGTATTAGTTATAAAAAATTTAATTTATCATTGGGTTTTTTACCTAAAAAAAATGAATTAAAAGTACTTTTAGTAAAAATGAATGATTATGAAAATAATAGACTGTTAATTTATGACATATTAAAATTTAGAAAAACGCCTTATCATTTAGATATGACTTTGAACGAGTTCATTCGATTATGCGATTTAAATCATGAAAAAACTTTAGGACACACTTCTACATCGTTCTTCATTATTGATGAAAAAAAATGCGATAATAAGAAAAAAATAAAATTAAGAATAGATTCAACACCTCGCTTTAAAAATATAGGAGGCGGCCATATGTCTATCAGTGGGGATTTTATAGCGGAAAATTCGAGTGTTATTAGAAGTTTTGTGATTTCATCTGAAGAAAATAAATAACCATGGCAGGAAAACCAATAGCAACCTTAGGAAGTATGCACATTTGTCCTATGAGATAACAAAATAGTACTCATAATTTTATTACCATATACGAAGCTAAATAGCTTATCAAGAAAATAACCCATGAAAAATAGCCTTGTAATACAAACTCTAATTACAGCTTTTGATAAGTCTTCTAAACCATTTTTTCCTTTACACACAAAGGCATTCACTTTCACTGAGTTAATTAAATAACGTACTTTTTGTAAACGATCCTCCACAGATTAAACAATCATTTTAAAATCAGGATACTCTTTTCTCAGTTGTACTGTAAGTTTTCTCCAGATGGGTATTTCTGGCTGCGATGATCAGTTTTAAAGCTTAGATCTGTATTAATTAATCCTAGGGTTCATTATTCTTGAGAGCGCTTTTTATTTGTAAATAAGCGTCATCACAATACTGTACTTGTTTAACGGTTGTAATACCTGCCTGATTTAGAACAGCAAGAACACCTTGATTGATACCCCTATAATCGTCTGAAATCAATACTTTCTTAAACATCTCTCTTATATCGTAATTATAACTTTAAATCCTTTTTCTAGCCCTGATTAAAAGTAATAGTTCCATTTATAGAATGAATACGGTCTTCTGTATTTTGAAGACCATTTCTTTTAATTAGGTCTGTTCCTTTGCCGTTATCCTTATAGTTTATTAATAATTGATGATTTTGTTGTTCAAAATTTAAAACCACAATACTAGTTTTACTGTGCTTTCTCATACTAGTTAACAGTTCTTGTAGAACTCTATAGATGGTAGATTTTTGCGTTTTTTTAAAGTTATTCCATATTTTGTATTTCAATCCTTTTGTGATTACGTTCACATTGTCATTTTTATAACTTACTAATAGATCATTTAATAGGTCTAAATAAGAAATTTTTAAATCAATGGAGCTGTTCTGTTTTGAGATGTCTCTTGTTGTTCTATAAATGTTTTCAAGATCATATAAAACTTCTCCTAGCTACTATAAAAGTTGATTATTTATGATTTTATTACTCTCGCTATTTCTTAAAATACAATTTGTTCAATAGAAATTATTGTTACATAAGATTCTTATGTATATTTACACCTAAGATTCTTAGGTATGTCAAATAATCAATTATATAGAGGTAGTTTAACAACTATAATCATGCGCCTGCTAGAGCAAAAAGGTAGAATGTATGGTTATGAAATCACTCAAAAAGTAAAAGAACTAACAGGCGGTACTATGGACATTAAAGAAGGTGCTTTATATCCTTCTTTACATAAATTACAGTCTGCAGGTCATTTAAAAGTAGAGGCAGAGAAGGTAGAGAACCGCGTTAGAAAATATTATTCCCTCACCCCACAAGGTGAGAAAGAGGCTGTGAATATGATGCAAGAATTAAAGGATTATATGGAGAACATGCAGGCTATTATTAATCCTAAACTATCATTTTAATGAGTAAATTAACCCAAGAACATATAGAAGAGTTATTTGTATTTACTCAAAAACATTATGTAGAATGGTATGATCTACAATCAGAGTTGGTTGATCATCTAGCAAATGGAATAGAACACCAATGGGAGGTAGATCCAGATATAAGTTTTGAAAAAGCGCTACAGATAGAGTTTAAAAAATTTGGCGTGTTCGGATTTATGGATGTGGTAGAAGAACGTCAAAAATCCTTAGGTAAGAAGTACTCTAAACTGATATGGAAACATACTTTAGAGTTTTTTAAATTACCTAAAATCTTATTGCTTATTTCATTGAGCATAGCCACTTTCTATCTATTAAGATTAATAAGTGTCTCTGCAGATTATCTGAGTGCGGTAATAGTAATTCTATTTATAAGTTATTTTGTTAAACTATCTGTTTCTTGTTTTAGAGAGAGAAAAAGAATTAAAGAAAGTGATGAGAAGAAATGGCTGTTTAAGGACATTATTATGCAGCATGGAGCAGGTTTTGGTTTAGGGTTAATACCTATTCATTTTTTTAATATGCTTATTCCCAATACAAATTCATTTGCAAGCATGAATCCATGGGTTTTAGGTTGTATTAGTTTTCTATTTGTGTTGATTTGTGTCATGTTATACGTTATGCAAGTGGTTATACCTAAAAAGATGGAAGTATACCTAGAAGAAACCTATCCAGAATATAAACTAGTAGGATAGTAGCATAAAAAAATCTCCAAATAACTAAGTAGCTATCTGGAGATTTTGCATTTTTAAACTTAAACTTAAACTTAAACTTAAACTTAAACTTAAACTTAAACTTAAACTTACTTAATCCATATTATATCTAAAACGCTCTACCTCTCCAGCGCTATTTTTCATTTGAATTAATAAAGTAGCCTTAGGATTTACGCTTCTTAATATATTTTGTACGTCGTCGATATTATTTACTTCGGTTTCATTGATTTTGGTGATAACATAATCTCTCATATCATACCTAGCGAGACCTCCTGTGGTGCGTTCTATTTTTACACCTTTATTAATTTTATACTTCTTGCGATCTTCTTTAGTTAGATTACGTAAATCCATTTCTATAGATGAAATACTAACTGTATTATTTTTAGTCAATTCAATATTCATTTGATTCACTTCTCCATTTCTAATAACGTTTGCAACAACCACATCACCAGGGTTTTTACTAGTAACGTAGCCACTAAGCTCAGAAAACTTTGTGATCTTAATATTATCTATCATAGTAATGACATCACCTTTGCGCAGTCCTGCATTAAACGCACCACTATCTTCTATGACGTCTGACACTATTATTCCTTCACTTTCATCTATACCTAATTCGTCTGCAATGTTGCCATTAAGATCACCACCGCGTATACCTAGCATCCCTTTTTGTACAAAACCGAATTCTATAATGTCATTGATTATTTTACGAGCATTATTAGATGGCACTGCAAACGAGTACCCTACATAAGAACCAGTCTTAGACGCGATAGCAGTATTTATACCTATAAGTTCGCCGTTAGTATTTACCAGTGCGCCACCAGAATTTCCAGGATTTACAGCAGCATCGGTTTGTATAAAACTTTGTTGATTAGCATCTGTAGCGTCTAGATCGCGACCCTTGGCGCTTACGATTCCCGCAGTTACTGTGCTAGTAAGATTAAAAGGGTTACCTACTGCAAGAACCCATTCTCCTATTTTTGTTTGATCAGAATCGCCAAAAACAATATACGGCAACGCCTCATCTGTCTCTATCTTTAATAAAGCGATATCACTATTAGGTTCTGTACCTATCAGTTTTGCTTTATAAGTTTTGTTATTATTTAAAGTAACCTCAAGTTCACGAGCTTTATCAATAACGTGATTATTAGTCACTATGTAACCATCTTCTGTTATAATCACTCCACTACCAGTTCCTATAGCTTCCCTATAAGGAACACGACCATTTCTTAAATCTGACCAGGACTGCCTTACTCTGGCTACAGTTTTGTTTTTTACGTGTACTACGGCATGTACTGTTTTTTCTGCAGCTTCAGTAAAATCTATACCAGCTATAGATGTTGGGTTTACATAATTTACAGGACTTATGGATACAGGTTTTTCTTCGGTAATAGTTTGTTCTGTATATTTATAATTTTGAGCATTTTGTTCAAAAAAGAATTTATAAGATCCTAAAACAACCGCGCCACCTAGGACGGCTATCCCTAATGTTTTGATAAATGATTTCATGTGCAATTAGTTTATTTATATCTATAACCTAAATTTACTAATAGAATTGTGTTTTAAAAACAGGTTTAACGCTGTTTAACACTAAGAGAATTGAATCACTTGCTGTATTTTTGCAAGAATGAAAACGATCACATTCTTCAAGTATCAAGGAACAGGTAACGACTTTGTTATCCTAGATAATCGCGATTTACATTTTGATAAAACAGACACTAAACTTATTGAGAGGCTTTGCGATCGTAAATTTGGTATAGGCGCAGACGGTTTAATGCTGCTAGAAAACCATGACACGTTAGACTTTACCATGGTGTACTATAATGCAGACGGTAACGAGAGTTCTATGTGTGGTAATGGTGGTCGCTGTCTAGTTAGTTTTGCACAACACCTAGGTGTCGTTAAGGATGCCGCAAGTTTTGAGGCTATAGACGGTTTACACCATGCTCATTTATTTGATAATGGAGAGGTTAGTTTACAAATGACAGACGTGCCTGTGGTGCAAGTTTTTGATGGACATATTTTTACAAACACTGGTTCACCGCACCATGTTCAATTAACTGATACTATAGATCATATAGACGTTTTTACACAAGGTAGACACCTGCGTAATGATCTTTATGGAAAAGAAGGCGCAAACATAAATTTTGTAGAACCCCAAGGTGGTAACGTCTTTAAAGTACGCACTTATGAGCGTGGAGTAGAAGATGAGACATTAAGTTGTGGTACTGGTGTAACAGCAGTAGCACTAGCGATGCACAGTACCCTACAGACACAAAATAATGAGGTAATCTTAATTACTCCTGGAGGTACATTAAAAGTAAAATACCAGCCATCTCCTCAGGGATATAAAGATATATGGTTAACCGGTCCTGCAACGCAAGTTTTTAAAGGAGCGATAGCTGTATGATGTTAAAAAACGATTTATGTAAGTTGCGCGCCGTAGATCCAGAAGATCTCGATTTTATCTATACATTAGAGAACAATCCAGAGCTATGGGAGTTCGGGCACACGATTACTCCTTATTCTAAATTCACAATAAGAGAATATCTAGAAAATGCACACCGCGATATTTATGAGGTAAAACAATTACGTCTTGCTATTTGCAATATAAATAATGAAATTAAAGGAGTTGTAGATCTTTATGATTTTGACCCTTATCATAAACGTGCAGGAGTAGGTATAGTTATCTCTCAAGAGTCAGACCGTGCACGTGGTCTTGCTACTGCAGGACTAGAACTCATGATAGATTATGCTTTTAAACACCTTAGATTACATCAATTATATGCAAGTATAAGTGAAGATAATCTAGCCAGTCGCAGGTTGTTTGAAAAGTTACGCTTTCGCGAAAGCGGAATAAAAAAAGACTGGATCGCCACAGAAAAATCATATAAGAATGAACACCTTTACCAACTGATCAATGAATAAAAATTATAAAAAAATCATCCTAGGTATCGTACTCGTGGGACTTGTAATTATGGGCATTTTTGCTTATAATATTTACTCGATATTATTCAGTTCAAACACTAATTTTGAGACGGAAACCTATGAGGTTTTTATACCTAGTGATGCAGATTATAACACCGCGTTTCTTATTATAGCAGACGCTGTAAAGAATCGTGATAACCTGCACACTACCGCGGTAAAGAAAAAATATAACGAGAATATAAAATCTGGTAGATTTTTAATTAAAAAAGGTTCTAGCAATAACGATATTATAAATACCGTGCGCAGTCAGAACATGCCTGTTAGAGTCACTTTTAATAATCAAGAACGTGTAGAGAATCTAGCTGGACGCTTATCAGAACAAATAGAACCAGATAGCCTGTCTTTACTTAAGGCTATGAAAGATCCAGAATTTTTAAAAGAAAATGGACTGGATGAAAATACAGCTTTGAGCATCTATTTACCTAATTCTTATGAAACCTACTGGAATACAAGTGCAGAGCGTTTTAGAGATAAAATGCTGTTTTACTATAACCAATTCTGGACTGTAGAAAAACTGAAAAAAGCAAAAAAACTAAATTTATCACCTAGTGAAGTGTACACACTCGCATCTATAGTACAAAAAGAAACCGCCCAGGTTGATGAGATGCCACGAGTAGCTGGTGTTTACCTTAACAGGCTTGTGAGAGGTATAAAACTCGATGCAGACCCAACTGTTATCTATGCAAAGAAAAAATCTGAAAATGATTTTGAACAACAAATTAAGCAAGTCCTTTACGTACATCTAGAAATAGATAATCCGTATAATACATACCGCTATTCTAACCTACCGCCAGGACCTATAGTTACACCAGATATAACAGCGATCAATGCGGTTCTTAATCCAGAAAAGCACAATTACTTATATTTTGTTGCAGATATAGATAATTTTGGATACCATAAATTTGCCAAAACTCTTGCCCAACACAATCGTAACGCAGCGGCTTATAGAAGATGGATAGCAAAGAATAATAGATAGTTCTAAATATCTTAATGGATGGGTTCTTAGTGCTTCATAACTCATTGTGTAATGTTAAATGTTATTATTTGTTAACTTTAAGTACGTTTTTTATTAGATCTATGAATATTTTTTTTATCTTTTGTTACTTATACGTCTTGTAATTTATTGAACTCACTTCCTTTCCATCGTTTAAAAGACTAACGACCATTTATATGTCTTTTTTTAAGGATATAGTGGCTTATATCAGTTCTTTAACACAGATCTGGCAAATAACCGAGATAGTGTCGTAAATTTGCGCCGCGTTATAGAAAGGTGTGACAGTAACCTTTCGGAAATAAAATTTATGAGATCACAATATGTGAATTTATTTGCTTATCCAGCGGTGGTGTTGATGAGCTTTTCGGCTTTTAAATTTATAAAATCCGATTCTTCAAATAGCAATTCTGAAAAGACGGCTGTAAAAGAGGTTTTAGAAATGGGACCTTTTAAAGAAACAGAAATCGAAGAAGAGAGTGGAGACCTAAATCTACGAGACTACTCGCTGGCTACGTCCAGTGCAGATAGTTTTACTTCTTTCAAGGAAGCACTAGCTTTTAAGGAGTCTAGAGGTCAACACTGGCGTGTTAATACTCTAGGTTACATGGGTAAATACCAGTTCGGTGCGGTAACTCTTAGACATTTTGGTGTAACAGATACTATTGCTTTCTTAAAGTCAGTAAGGTTACAAGAAAGAATCTTTATTCAAAATTTGCGCTATAATCACAAAATACTGAAACCGTATATAGAGAAATATAAAGGTAAAACTATGGCTGGTTTAAAAGTAACAGAAAGTGGTATTCTTGCTGCTGCCCATTTATCTGGACCTGGTGGTGTGAAGAAATTTCTTAGATCAAATGGACGTAAGAGTAATAGAGATGCTTATGGTAGCTCTACTGGGTCTTACATGAAAAAGTTCGGTGGTTATGATTTAAGTGAAGTGCTTAAAGTAAACAGAGCCTGATACTTCTAAATTTATAGAATCCCTGAATATGATAAGCCTTGTAAAATTCATTTTACAAGGCTTAATTTATTGAAATCATTACATAGCTTATCACTATTTCTATATGTGTTTCTTTTACGATAATTATATAGCTATAGATTTAAATCTTAATACTATCTATAAGTCGTATTATATTAAATGGTAAGCGACACAGTTTAACAAATGAGTAATAACCTTTTCTCTCCATTTTTTTCTTTTGGAGCGCGATGAATGCAAGGTAGGACTTTACTTTCTGGATGATCGATAGCTAACCTGTAAAAATCACCTAATTTTAATGTTACAGGTTGTGATTCAGGTATTTCTTGATAATGTAAATCAAAGAAATGGTCACTTAAAAAGGTTTCAAAATCTTCTTCTGATTCGTCGTGTAGTTTTTTAAGTTCATCCCGTATTTCTGGAATCTGAATTTTTTGGACGGCTTGTGAATTGGGTAATATTTCACTAGATGCGCCATAATAGGTACACAAAATAGTGTCTACAGGTACAGGAGAACGATCTACATGAAAAGAGTACACATCTGTTGGGAAGGTTGGATAACTATCGTCCCTATCGTAGAACTCAATTAGATTAAGAGTAGGAGATGTGCCCAGATTTTTTAAGGTTTTTAAATCTTCTAAAAGTATGTTACGTGCCAGTTGCCCTTGCTCACTTAGTTCAAGTTTTAAAAGATCATCTGGTAGAATCTCGACTATGTTCTTATTTGATTCTAACTTGTTAACGATCTCAGAAAAATCACCTGCTAATTCACGATTCCAGCAAATAGCATTCATTTTTTCATAAAAAGAAGTGCTTATAAAGTCTTCAAAATTATTAACACAATGAATTTGATTCTCTTTATGAGGCATATTTTTTAAAATGAATTAATCGATGAGAGTTTTTGAAACATGTAAACATAAACAATAGAAGGACGATTTGTGACAAATAAATAAGTTTTAGATGATAAAATCTGAATTACTGTACTAGAATGAATATGAAAAGTACTTTCAAGAAATGAAGTCCTACGTGTTGTATTATTGTAAATCTTTGCTTAGCTAATTTATTCTACTTAATAGTTAGGTATTATAGTTTATCGCAAAATATAGAATAAGTAGAACCATACTTCACTCTGATATTCTAGTAAAGATCATGAAAAATTCTGCATCTAAGGGAACAACTTATTCAAATTGTTTGAATACTATTACGCTTCTAGACTGTCCTAATAATTTGGGTATCATAAAAATGTCCTAGATAAAATATTTACTAACCTCATCAGGATTTATTTTTAAAGTCGTTTTGACCTCACGTTAAGCAATTTAGAGTTAGATATTAAAACGTAAAAAGCCTTATGAAAATACATTCACAAGGCTTATTAATCTATTCTAGAAAGTGCGCTATCAGCTTATTTCTTTTCTATACTTTGTAATTGTATGCTCAACGCTTTGGTAGATAGTTGTACCTCGATTAAAGAAAGTATGAGAGATACCATTAAAGCAATGAGACCAGTACCAAAAACTATATTTGCCCAAAAACTGAGTTCTAGATATAGGAGCAGCATGGTAGTCACGGCTAGTAAGAAACTAAGTATAGCAACAGCCTGCATATTCTTAATAATGGTAAGCCGTTTTCTTAATTTCTCTACTTGCAGTCTTATAGTTTCTGATGCGTTTTCTTCATACTGACGGTGCAAACTTCGTATCAAGGCAGCGATAGCAAGATATCGTGCGTTATATGCTAGCATGGTTAGTGAAATCGCTGGAAATAATAGTGCTGGTATACTAAGGGATAGCTCCATAACTTTTAAGCTTATGAATATTAATAATTCCTACTGCCGAATATAGCACTACCTATACGTACCATAGTAGAGCCCTCTTCTAGAGCTATTTTATAATCGCCAGTCATACCCATAGATAATTCTGTAAATTCATGTCTAGAATCTAATAAGTTATCTTCTTTTATTTTATTGAAAGTAGCAGCTAGACTTTTAAATTCTGCACGCACTTGGTCTTCATTATCGGTAAAAGTAGCCATACCCATGAGACCTTTAATTTGAATGTTTTCATATTCTTTAAAAGCAGCATCGCTTAAAAGAGTAATCAGCTCCTGCTCGTCAAAACCAAATTTTGATTCTTCTTGAGCAATATGCACTTGCAATAAGCAATTAATGACACGATCGTTATTTTTTGCTTGTTTATTAATTTCTTTAAGCAACCTAGGTGAGTCTACACTGTGAATTAAATCAACATAAGGCGCCATATATTTCACCTTGTTACGTTGCGTGTGGCCTATCATGTGCCACTCGATATCTTTAGGTAGTGTTTCCCATTTTTCGGTCATTTCTTGAATCTTATTCTCACCAAAAATGCGTTGACCGACCTCATAAGCCTCTTCTAGATCGCTTATAGGTTTAGTTTTACTTACTGCTACTAGAATAGCTTTTGGTTGCACGCTTTCGCGAAAGCGTAACAGAGATTCTTTAATTGTGCTCATGTTTAAAATTCATAAATTATCAAACCACTAGGTAGTTTGGGGCGTATATAGGTACTCTTGGGCGGCATTCTCAAATCTGCATCGGCAATAGATTTCATTTGCTCCACGGTGGTAGGAAATAAGCCAAAACCAACTTTGAATTCTCTCTTATCCACACGTTCTTTCATGTGCATTAAGTCATGTTTTCCATAACTGTACTGTATGCGACTGTCTGTGCGTAAATCTTTAATACCCAAAATAGGATCTAAAATAAGATCATACAACAACTGCGGATCTAGATCCTGCAAAGGAGTCAACTCTTTTAAAAGTCCTTTACGCAAATAAAGACTGTAAAACTCTCCATCTAGATACATGCTAAAATGGTGTTTCTTAGAAGGTTTATAGAGTTCTAAACCGCGATTTTGTATTCTAAAATGTTGATCGAGTTTCATAAGAAACTCTTGTTTATTAAGGCCGTTAAGATCTTTTACCTGTCTGTTAAATTCATAGATATTGAGCTGGCTTTGTGCAATAAGCAAACTCATGAAAAATTTATAACTCTCTTTTTCATCGCCCATTTCTTGAGCTAGTAGGCTAGAACTGGCGCTGCGGTGGTGACCGTCTGCTATGTAAAGTTGTGAGAGTTCTTTAAATTCTCTTTCTATTTTTTCTATCAATTCTGGATTTGTAACGGGCCATATTTTATGCGAGTTAAAATCTGTGGTAGAAAAATGTTGATCTGGAGCAGTGGTTTTAACTTCGGCTATTAGTTGATTGATCTCAGATCTATCTTCATAGGTAAGTAAAACAGGCTCTGCATTAAAACCAGCAGCTTTTAAATAATTTTTAAAGAGATTTTCTTTTAAACTTAAAGTATCCTCGTGCTTTTTAATTTTATTGTTAAGATAATCATCTGTGCTCGTACCAGCTATGATACCAGTATAACTATGATGCGGATCTATGTTTTCATAAATATAAAAAGCAGGCTTTTTATCTTCTACTAGATATCCTTCTTCCTTAAATTCTAAATATCTGTTCCTAACGAGACCGTACCTTTCTAGTCCAGTAATTTCTTGATTAAATTTATAACCAGGATTTAAGATTTGTAAAAAACTATAAGGATTATACTTGAGCTGCGCCTTAAGTTCTTTTTTACCATAATCTTGATAAGTGCGCGATATAACATGCGCAACCTTATCTGCGGTAGCTCGTACTCCTTTAAATGGTCTTATTGTAGGCATTTATGATGTTTATTTAAAACTAGCGCTTACAATTTCTGCCTTTCTAGAAGTAGAATAATCATAAAAACCTTCTCCAGATTTTACACCTTTTTTACCAGCCATAACCATATTTACAAGTAAAGGACATGGTGCATATTTAGGATTTTTGAAACCGTCATGCATCACGTTAAGAATAGATAAACACACATCTAGACCTATAAAATCTGCTAGTTGAAGCGGTCCCATAGGGTGCGCCATACCTAATTTCATTACCGTGTCTATCTCTTCAACACCAGCAACTCCATTATAAAGGGTCTCAATAGCCTCGTTAATCATAGGCATTAAAATACGGTTTGCAACAAAACCTGGATAATCATTAACCTCTGTAGGTGTTTTACCTAGCTGTTTAGAAAGTTCCATGATGGTCTTAGTAACCTCGTCACTAGTAGAATAACCTCTTATTATTTCTACCAGTTTCATAATAGGCACTGGATTCATAAAGTGCATTCCTATTACTTTTTCTGGACGTTTTGTTACCGCTGCGATTTGAGTAATAGATATAGAAGAGGTGTTAGTAGATAGAATACAATTTGCTGGTGCAAACTCATCCATATCACTAAATATTTTTAGTTTCAGGTTTACATTTTCAGTTGCTGCCTCTACCACAAGATCTGCTTGTGCAACACCAGCTTTTAAATCTAGATAAGAAGTAATATTGCCTAGAGTAGCTGCTTTGTCAGCCTCTGTGATGCGCTCTTTGGCAATCATGCGATCTAGATTTTTTGCGATAGTGCTTAAACCTCTATCGATATTTTCTTGAGAAATATCTACTAGAGCAACCTTAAATCCTGATTGTGCAAATGTGTGTGCGATTCCATTTCCCATGGTTCCTGCACCTATAACTGTAATGTTTTTCATTTTTCTAATTAGTAATAATTACTCTTGTGAAAACACATAAACCATCACAATAGGAAGTAATTAGTTTTTAATTTATGATTATCATTCTGCCTTATAGGCAGAATGTTGTATTTAATACCGTATAGCTATCTATAAAGATTTAAACTCTTTAATTATTTTTAACGCTACGTCTAGTGCTGCAGTACCATCTTCTAGGTTAACAATAGGTCTGGTATCATTTTCTATGGCGTCTGCAAAGGTTTCTAACTCGTCTAGAATGGCATTATTATCTGCCACATCTGGATTGTCAAAATAGATTTGTTTTTTAATCCCTTCGGCATTTTGTAAAATCATATCAAAATCTCCAGGAGTCTCTGGTGCATCTTTCATGCGCACCACTTCTACCTTTTTAGTTAAGAAATCTACCGATATGTAAGCGTCTTTCTGGAAAAAGCGTGCTTTACGCATTTGTTTTAAACTGATACGGCTGGCAGTAAGATTTGCCACGCATCCATTTTCAAACTCTATACGCGCGTTTGCGATATCTGGTGTTTCAGAGATTACAGAAACTCCACTAGCGCTCACATTCTTAACTGGGCTGTTTACCACACTAAGAATTGCGTCTATATCATGTATCATTAAATCTAGTACTACACTTACATCCGTACCGCGAGGATTAAACTGTGCCAGGCGATGTGTTTCAATAAACATAGGACTTTCTATGCGATCACTTACCGATCTAAATGCTGGGTTAAAACGTTCTACCTGTCCTACTTGACCTTTTAGGTTACGCTTTTGCGAAAGCGAGATCAATTCATTTGCCTCTTCTACGGTTACAGTAATCGGTTTTTCTATGAATAAATGTTTTCCTGCCTCTAGGACTTTTACACCACTTTCATGATGGTAAGAAGTAGGAGTGACTACGTCTATCATATCGCAAGCAGCGATTAACTCATCAATATCAGAAAAATATTTGTAACCTAGATCTGCCTCTATTTGTGCAGCGTGCTCAGGATTTGCATCATAAAAACCTACCAGATTATAGCGCTTGCTTTGTTTTAATAATTTAAGGTGAATTTTACCTAGGTGACCAGCACCGAGAACTCCTGCTTTAAGCATAGTAATTGCGTTTTTGTAAAAATAGGGAATTGATTGTTAAATATAAATGAGTAAAAAGAATCTTATCTTTTTTAATTGACAATTTTTTGTTGAAAAATTGTTGGACTTTTTCAATTGAAAATAGAATTTAGGAAACTACTTTTGACCTTATCAAAGATAATTACATACATAAAGGAAAACGTCGCCAGCTGGTAGAGTTGATGCGATCAAAGGGAATCACGGACACGTCTGTTCTAGATGCGATGAATAAAGTGCCTAGACATTTATTTCTAGATAGTTCATTCTTAGAGCATGCCTACCAGAATAAGGCTTTTCCTATAGGAGCAGACCAGACTATATCGCACCCATATACGGTCGCTTTTCAAAGTCAGTTACTGCAATTAAAACCAGGAGATAAGGTTTTAGAAATAGGTACTGGTAGTGGTTATCAATGTGCAGTACTGTTAGAAATGAAGGCTCAAATTTATACGATAGAGCGACAGAATGAACTGTATAAGAAGACCAATTTACTTTTCAGAAAACTGAATTATCGACCTAGAAAATACGTTTTTGGCGATGGTTATAAAGGACTGCCAGAAGAAGCTCCTTTTGATTCTATCATTGTTACTTGTGGAGCGCCAGAAATACCTCAAACATTATTAAGCCAACTTAAAATAGGAGGCAGGCTGGTGATACCAGTAGGTAGTGATCCACAAATTATGACACTTATAGTTAGAGAGAGTATGACAGACTTTTCAAAAGAAACCTTTGGCGAGTTTAGATTTGTACCGTTTTTAGGTGGTAAGAATTAAAACGGAGAGTGTAAACTGAACTCTCAAGCGCAGTGTAGATTCCTTTTAAATTTTATTTATTTTTCTATTAATAATTTATAGATGATATATATTCCGCTTTCGCGAAAGCGGAATACATATCATATTATAACTTTAATTTGCAAATAGGGTTAACCAAAAACAGCTCATAAATTGACGTTAGTAAATTTATGAGCTGTAATTTTATAAAAGTTTTTATTTTTTACAATTGGGCTACAACTTCTATTGCAACATCTGGCCATGTTTTACCATTGTGCAACTCTTTACATGCTTCATGAATAGCGTCAAATGATTTTGTTGCATTAAAATCTTTTATAATGTCAATGGTGCCATTAATGGTTAACTGATTCTCTACTAGTGTGTAAGTAAATGGGATTACTTTTTCTACTTCATTAAAGTTTAACGTAACATCTACAATACCATTGTTAAATGTGCCAAATTCACCATTAAATGTTGGGTTTACTAGATTTTTAAAGAAAAATTCTACTAATCTAGGATCACGTATTTTGTTTTTTGAATTAACAGAAAGTCCGTCTATTTTAAATGTAGCACCAGCTAGTACTTCTTCAGCATTATTGGATGCTTTATTTCCAGTCACTTTAATTGTGTTAAATGTACCTGAAACTCCTACCTTTTGAGGTGTTTTATAAGCGGTCCATGTTAATGAAGTCTGGTCAGATTTATAGTTATAGGTAGTCTGTGTTACTTTTTTTGCAGTAACTTCTTTAGTTCCTTTTTCTTCTTTTTTTTCTGTACAAGAGAATGTTAAACCAGCAACAAATAATAATAGGGCAATTCTTTTCATTTTATTTTACTTTTTTGATTCTGTTTATTAAGACTTCTATAAGTAGTAGTCATGAGTTTTTTGAAATTTAATGTCTTAAAGAGAGTTAAACACATTTATACCTCTATGAATAGTATATCTATGACTTCTTTAAAAAGAAGAATGTGAAGTTAGTAATTTTATTGAGAATCATTACTTTTTTTAGGGTTCGTAAAATAAAATAAGAAACAATATTAAGAATATGGAATATCTAATCAAGGTAATTAAAATACATCTATAAAGATGTTTTTAACTATAATGAGAGATTAATAAAACCCTGTATATAGGGGTGTTTATGAATAATGCAATACCTACATTTGTACATGTTTTTGAAAATTAATCTAGTGCCAGCTCTGTTGTTTATATTTTATACATCGCTATGTATGGGACAGGCAAGTGATCATAATATTGAAATAGAGGATGAGATAGTAGACAAATTGCTTAAAGATTATAATAATGGCGAGGAGGAAAAAGCATATCGAGAGGCACATCGCGCTCTCAAAAACTTTAAATATAAAAAGTCTCTCATTAATATAAATCTCTTACTGGCTTATTATCATAGCAAGTATGTAAATACAGACTCTTCTATCTATTATACTTATGAAGCGCTTAAGGGTAAGAATACAATTACCGATTCTTTAGGAATACGACTAACTATACTTTCTTATAAATTACTAGCTTTAAATTATAAAAATAAGGGGCTATATCAGGAAAGTAAAAACTGGCATATTAAGGGTGCTCAATTAAGTGAAAAAAATAATGAGACAGATCTTTACTACTCTCATTTGCACGGACTAGCTAGTGCCTATATTACTTTAGGAAAAAATGAGGAGGCGCTAGAGTTATTAAAAAAATGTATAAAATTTTCTAATGATGAAGAGATTATTTTAGGCAGTTATATCAATTTAGGTTCGATTTATTCTGCTCTGGCCCAATATGAAACCTCTAACGCTTATTTACAGAAAGCAAAAGCGATCTGTGAGATAAAAAATTACCACAATAAGGCACTAGCTAATGTGATCATGAATATAGGTGATAACCATATGGGTAGAGGAGAAATAGATAAGGCACTTGCAGCTTATTATGATGCAAAGGATATTAGTTTTAATAATAGATTTGCTGATATCGAGCTCATTGCTCTAAGTAAAATAGGAGCAATACTATTTGATCAAGCAGATAATAGTAAAGCTTTAATAATTTTTTCTAATGCGCTAGTCAAGGCTACTAATTTAGGTAATCTTGACATGGAAATGAATAGCTATTTAATGCTAGAAAAATTAATGGTAAGAAAAGGTGATTATAAAAACGCCTATGATTACGGTAGAATGTATAACAAGTTAAAAGACTCTATTGATAATTCTATAACAGAAAAACAACTTAATAAACTAGAGGTTAGATTTAAAACTCTAGAAAAAGAAAAAACCATTAAGTTATTGAAAATTGAAAACTTAAATAAGAGCTTAAATATAAAGAATAAAGATGCAAACTTAGAGAAAATTAAACATCAACAAGCTATAAGAGAAAAGCAAAACGAGAATCAAATTTTACAGTTGCAATATCGGGAACAGCGTCGTAAAAATGAAATAGTTTCACTTAAAGAAAAGGAGGCTTTAAAGGCATTAGAACTAGATAGAGAGAAGACCATAAAATACATGGTCCTAGCGGCTTTTTTTATCTTTCTAATTCCTATGTTCGGTCTTTTGATTACCTATTATCAAAAGTTACAAGCTCAAAGTTTATTAAATACTAAAGAGAAAGAATTCAATGAGCAACACGTACTGTCGTTAAAAAAAGATCAAGAAATTAAGTTGATTAAAGCAGCAATAAGAGGGCAAGATCAAGAACGTAAGAAAATAGCACAAGAGATGCACGATAGTGTAGGAGGTAATCTTGCAGCTATTAAATTACAGTTCAGTCAGCTGCATCATCACCCTGATAAACTTAAGTTGATTTATAGTCAACTAGACGATACCTATGAGCAGATAAGAAATTTATCTCATGATTTATTACCTAAGAAGATAAGAGAAAATGACTTTGTCTTCTTAATTAAGGAATATATCGATACCGTAGAAGAAGCCAGTGAAATAACTTTTAATTTTTGTTTTTTTGATGAAGAAAAAATCAATAAACTAAATAAAGTTTTACAAAATGAATTATTCTCGATTTTTCAAGAGTTAACTACTAATACACTTAAATACGCTCAGGCAAAAACAGTAGATATACAGTTAGACCTGTTAAATGAGTTTCTGTTTTTTGTGTATGAAGATGATGGTGTCGGTTTTGACAGTGCAATGACTACATTAGGCATAGGTTTAACAAATATTAAGAACAGAGTAGAAAATTATAACGGAATATTACATATAGATTCTCAGCCTGGTAGAGGAGTTAATATTAATATAGAGATCCCTTTTAAAGAAGAAAAAAATGAAGCATAACCTTATTATAGCTGACGATCATAAAATGTTTTTAGACGGTTTATTAAGCATTCTTAAAACAGAAAGTGATTATAATATTTTATACACGGCAAAACATGGAGGTCATGTTAAAAAGTATATGACTATCAATAAAGACGAAAAGATAGATCTGGTTATTACAGATGTAACCATGCCAGAAGTAGATGGTATTGAATTAAATAAGTGGATTAAAAAAACATCAAGTACCGTTAAAACACTAGTCGTAAGTATGCATAACACTCCAGACATTATCGATAATCTTATGGAGAGTGACGTAGATGGATACTTGCAAAAAAACGCTCAAAAAGAGGAGTTTTTGAAAGCTATTGATACTATTTTAAATGGTGAAAAATATTTTTCAAAAGAGATTAAAGATATTTACACTAAAAACAAATTTGAAAATAACAAACACCGAGAAATAAAACTTACTAAAAGAGAGGTAGAGGTCATCTCGTTGATAGCCGAAGAATTTACTACCCAAGAAATAGCAGATAAGCTTTTTTTAAGTAAACACACCATAGAAAGTTACCGCAAGAATCTTATTACTAAATTAGACGTAAGAAACCTAGCCGGATTAACAAAATATGCAATTAAGAAAGGTTACGTTTCTTAAAAAGACATTCATACTATATCCTATTATAAAAAGAGTTCTATATCATTTATAGAGCTCTTTTCTATTTCTATATGGTTTTAAATACTGGTATTTAGAGTGATAGATTAATGCGATCAATTCATCAAAATATAAAAAATCATATCTTTCCATTTAATCCAAATTTAAAATGGATTTTATAATCGGTAATCGTAAATAAATGTAAGTTTAAACTGTTGTTTTATAAGTTGTTATGTTAAAACTCACTGTTTTCAGGGTATGTGTTTTCACTTAATAAGGGGTTATTTAAACTGTAGTGGTGGCATAAATTTGCATAAGAAATATGAGAGACATGGTTTAAAGAATAAACCAGATGTTTTAATTATAAAATAAACAAATTTTAACCTTAAAAACTAACATTATGATTTTCGGAATTTCACTAATCTTATTAAGTATCATTGCAGTACCATCTTTATTATTATCAAAGAAACCTAACGCCAAAGAGCTTTTAGAAAAAATAGAGCCTTACCAGGGATGGATCGGTATGATATTTTGCTTTTATGGTGTCTGGGGAATCATCTCCTCAATCTTGAACCTAGGTTGGATTTCCACATTCCCTATCTGGTGGGCAACATTATTAGCCGGTAGTATAGTAGAAGCAGTTTTAGGATTCATGTTAGGTTTTAGTCTTATTAACAAATATGTATTATCTAAAAATGAAGCTGCAAAAGAAAAAGCAAATGCTTTAAGAGCAAAACTAGCACCTAAACAAGGTAAGTTAGGAATAGTAGGTTTATTTGTAGGCGCATGGATGATAGTGGCTTCTATATTATTTTTCTAAGATAAAAGCAAACAGAATTGATATGGCTTATAGAAAGTCAGCACCTTAATTACTTATAGAATTTAAAGTAAGAGAATTTCGGTAAAAACTGTTGTAAGCGCCAGATAAAAATTACAGCAATAGCAGTAATGACAAATAAATCAATTAATGAAACGGTGAGTAAATAATATCAAAATATAAACTCACTGTATTTACAAAGCTATGGCACATCTAGCTCGCAATCATATGGTATTGCTATAGCTTTTGATTTAAAATAAAAAAACGAGTGTCCCCTATAATTAACAAATTAATTAAAACATTATGAAAATTAAATTAGTAGTATTAACAGTATTTGCTTTCTGCGCAGTGTTCAATGCAGAAGCTCAAAAAATGAAAAAATTCGGGAGTTCTATTGAAAAAAAGATAGGACCTAAAACAATCAAAGTACCTTATACAGACGTTATATCTTATGTAGGATATGCTGCTCCAGGTAATGAAGATGCGGTAGAAGATGGTAAGAAATTCTACTACATTTATGTATGGGTACCAGCTGTAGCGCCAGAATTAGGTGTAAGAATGGTATCTCCAGTAGGAAAGAATAAAATTAAAAAAGCAATACAGTCTGCTGGTTATAAAGAAAATAAATCTTCTAAAGATTTCTTTGATACATACATCACTCTAGAGCGTTCTACTATTTTCCAAAAAGAAAATATAACAGAAGAAGGTGTAAAAAGCGCAAAGTGGACTACACTAGCTAGCAATGACGATAGCAGTGAAATGCCTAAACAACCTAGTGGTAACAGCTATAATTCTTTATTAAGATATAAGAGTGAAGTAGGTAGCCCAACTAAAGCGCTTACCGCTGGTTTATACCGTATCGGTTTTACAACCTATAAAAGAGGAGAAGTAAAAGGAACTTTTATAGCTGAGGTTGCAGCACCGGTAAAATTACCAGGTGTAGTAATGGCTAAGACTATTGCAGAGCTTAAAAAAGAACTTTAATAGTAAATTGACATTCGTATTTTAATAAAACGCCTCTTTATTTGTATAAAGAGGTGTTTTTTATTTTATAAATATTCTTCTTTGATTAGAGTTTTAATTACAGAATTAAGATTTACAAGAATAAAAGGACCATCGATTAAGTTGGTCTTTTCTATTATCTGTACTGTTTTAAAAGTGCTTGTTAGGTATCCGCTTTCGCGAAAGCGGAATTAAAATCCATCTATAACCCAAAGTTAATACCTACTATAAAGGCACCATAATTGCGACCACTAGTCATGCTGTAAACATAATCCACACGGAAAGGACGGAATTTACCAAACCCTATGTTATCTATTCCTGCACTGGCCTCAAAATACGGTTTACGGTCTGTAAATAGAGCTTTACCACTTAAAATAAGATCGTAGTTTAAACGATTTAAACCTGGTACTTTACCTAGTACAAAACCTTTAAAATCATGCTGTAAATGTACTTGTGCATAATCTCCATTTGTACTGTAATCATAGTAGTTAAGCAGGCCAAAACCATAAGGATTAAGTGCTTGTAATTTATATCTTAATCGATTACCATTAAAGTGCTGGTAGTCTACAAAGGAAATGTCATCACCATCTAAGAATGTACCACCATTAACCCAATAACTGCTGCGGCCTAGGTTACCCATATTAAAACTTTGATAAATGCTTGCTCTCACCTGGTGAAAGTTATAATCGCTATTACTAGCAGCAACCGCACCTTCATAATTAAGCGATATAGTAGGGTATTTTTCATTGGGTATATTATATTTTTGATCAGGATAACTTTGGAATTTCTGACCAGGACGTATAGTCAGACCTAGACCTATTTTAACCAGTTCATGATCATCTATAGCAGCCACTCGGTTATTATCTAACCCCAGCGGATTGTTACTCGTGTAGTCCACATCACTTTGAGTAAACCATACCTGGTCTGTGGTGTTATTAAGTCCCTGACGTCTTTCATAATCCAGTCTACCACTTAAGAAAAAGCCATTTGCAATTTCTTCAGAATAACTAGCACCAGCATAGTCTACTTCATAAAACTTAGCATAATTACGTTCAAATGCGAGACTTGAAATAGTGTTTTCTAGACTACTTATAGGGTTAGAGTTGTTTATTTGGCGAGCTTCTGTACCACCATAAATAGATACATTTCTTCTATTAGTTCTATTAAACCTGTAATTAGCAAGCGCTGTGTATCGCAATCTATCGTCAGATATTCCATAATTGATATTACTGGTTACATAAAGACCGCGGTTATAGTCGTCATCATAACCTTTTGAGTAATTAAAACCAGTACCTACCACATATCCTTGGACTGTATTAAAACCTTTAAAACTATCTGGATTTAATAATCCATTATAGCTGAAACGTTCATTTTTCTTACTATTGCTATAGCTATAACCAGTTAATGGGGCTAGAATGTGAAATTTATTATTCACTCTGTCCACGCTGTCTTTATATTTAGGGTCATTGCGCACAGTAGCGATGCTGTCTTTACGTAAATAATTATTAGATTCTTCTACGGTAAGTGGTACAGGGCGTTTTTTACTCCAGTAAGTGCTGTCTTTTTTATTGGCATCTAGTTCAAAACTTAATACTTCTGGACCGAATGAACCTTTGTCAAAGTCCGGTTTAAAATTATAATTGGTATAATTTGCTATAAATCTACCATTACCTTTAAAACCAAAAAAACTAAAAATAAAATCAATACTTTGGGATCTTTTTACCCAGTCACCACTTTTAGGTTCATAAGTAAAGTCTTGATTAAAAGTAAGTTTCTCAATGATAGGTATATTTATATTTTCACCTAAGGTGCTCATTTCAAGGCCGTAAATGGTCCATTGATCTTCTACTATGTAAATAATACCGTTAAAGGTATTATCCTTAGGGCGTCTGGAGATCACTTCTATTTTGTTGATCAAGAATTTATTCTCGTCATAAAAAGTTCCTAATAATTTATACTTATAATATCCAAGAGCATAGTCGGCTATAGGGGACACAATACGGTTGTTAAGATCTATATGGTTGTTGTAGAAATCAAAGTTAGCTTCTTCGGCACTGTTAGCACTAAAACCGTTATCATCTCCAGATATTTTACTAGCGATAATATGTTCTTTAAAATTATCTGGTGCTTCATAAGCTATTTCAGAAACTGTTTCAGATAAATAAACGACACCACTGCGAGATAAAGAATCTAGTGAGCCGTCTAGATCACCTACTTCTTGTCCCATAATTTTTTTTGGAACGTCTGCCATGCGCCATATTCCACGGGAGTAAAAATCTGCCCGATAACTAGAGAATTTTTTACGGTTTCTCTCTCTATTCTTAATCGCTTCCCGTATCACACGGTCGGCAGGGTTTTCATCTGAATTTACAATAACCGCATCAAGAGATGCCACCTCTTCTTCTAGAGATACGTTTTGCACCTGGCCATTTTTAGTATAAGAAATTGGAATAGTTTTAGGGCGGTAACCCAAAGACTGGTAAACGATCTCATAATCTTTATAACCATCTAGTTGAAGTGTGTAATTACCATTCTGGTTAGTAGTAGTTCCTTTATACGTACCTTTTATATAAATAGAAGCAAACGCTATGGGTTCTAAGTTAGAGTCTGTTAATGTTCCTGTTAGTTGTGCTTGCGCAAAAACGGAATAGAACAAAACAATAATAAAAGTAATCACAGTTTTAATAATATAATTCATCTCTATGGTTTGTTAGTTGATTGCAAATTAACAACGCTTGATAAAGTTATCGTGTTAATGACTATTATCTACTGTTAAGACGAAGAAATTTAATAATAGTTGTCTGAGATTTGAAAAAGTATACAAATAGGTTAAAAAAAAAAGTCAATTACATCACTGCAAACCCCTTGTTAAATTTGATAATTTTCCGTTCCCCAACCCTAAAGGGTGCGGAAAATAAAGTTGTATTTTTTTTTAGAATAAAGAAATAGAAACCTACCCTTCAGAGCTAGGGAAATGATTTCGTTACAATTTATTTTTAAAAAAGTAGAAAGCTTTATACTGTAGCAAATTTTAGATTCTGATATTTTTCTGTTC
>NZ_CANLXZ010000038.1 GCF_947495285.1 uncultured Nonlabens sp.
ATATCTAAATATGCTGTTCTTCCCATACATAAATATACAAAAAATATATGACATTATATAACTATATTGGTATTAAAACTCTTTTAAATAAGAAATCCCTTAACGTAGAGCGTTAAGGGATTTCTTATTTTTAATATCTGATATATTTAATGGAGCTCTTTCTTTAAAAATCTAGCCGTATGACTTGTTTTATGCTTAGCAACTTGCTCTGGTGTTCCTTTTGTTAAGATATTACCACCACCACGGCCTCCTTCTGGACCTACATCTATAAGGTAGTCACATATTTTGATAACGTCCATGTTGTGTTCTATAACGAGAACTGTATTACCTTTATCAACCAGTTTGTTAAGAACATCCATAAGAACAGCAACATCTTCAAAATGAAGCCCTGTAGTAGGCTCGTCTAGTATATAAAACGTGTTGCCAGTATCTCTTTTAGAGAGTTCGCTAGCTAGTTTAATACGCTGCGCTTCACCACCGGATAATGTAGTAGACTGTTGTCCTAAAGTAATGTAGCCTAGTCCTACATCTTTTATAGTTTTTAATTTGCGGTATATTTTAGGGATAGGTTCAAAGAAATCTGTCGCTTCTGTAATGGTCATATTAAGAACATCACTTATAGATTTACCTTTGTATCTTATTTCTAGAGTTTCTCTGTTAAAACGTTTCCCTTGACAGGTTTCACAGGTTACATAAACATCTGGCAGAAAGTTCATTTCTATAACTCTTAATCCACCACCTTTACAGGTTTCACAACGTCCACCAGTAACATTAAAGCTAAAACGACCTGGCTTATAACCACGTATTAATGCTTCAGGTGTTTTGGCAAATAAGGATCTTATTTCGTCAAATGTTTTAGTATACGTCGCAGGATTAGATCGTGGTGTTCTACCTATAGGGCTTTGATTAATGTCGATTACTTTATCACAATTATCTAGTCCTTTAATGCTTTTATATGGCATCGGTACTTTAACACCATTAAAGAAGTGTGCATTCATTATAGGGTAAAGCGTCTCATTTATAAGAGTAGATTTACCACTTCCTGAAACACCAGTAACACCTATCATCTTACCTAGAGGTAGGTCTATAGAAACATCTTTCAGGTTATTTCCAGTACAACCTTTTAATGATATTTTTTTACCATTTCCCTTACGGCGTTTTTTAGGAACAGCTATTTCTCTTTTACCGTTAAGGTATTGAGCCGTTAACGTGTCGTGTTTTAAAATCTCCTGTGGTGAGCCTTCACTTATAATATTACCACCATATTTTCCAGCTCTTGGGCCTATATCTATGACATGATCTGCTCGCTCGATCATGTCTTTATCATGTTCTACCACGATTACAGAATTTCCTGTATCTCGCAATGCTACTAGAGAATTAATAAGTTTTTCATTATCTCGCTGGTGCAATCCTATGCTAGGCTCATCTAATATATATAGCACACCTACTAACTGAGATCCTATTTGTGTGGCCAGTCGTATACGTTGTGCTTCACCACCAGAAAGTGTTTTGGCACTTCTGTTCAGTGATAAATAATCGAGGCCTACGTCTAGTAAAAACTGTAATCGTTCTCTTATTTCTTTTAATAGTTCAGTAGCTATTTGTTGTTGCTTTCGCGAAAGCGTGCCATTTAAAGATTCAAACCATTCTACTAGCTGGACGATATCCATTTGAGCTAATTGAGCGATATTTTTTTCATTAACACGGAAGTAAAGAGATTCTTTACGTAATCTAGATCCTTCACAATCAGGACAGGTAACGTTATCCATGAATTCTTTTGCCCAACGTTGTAAACTAGTACTATCGTTATTATTATAGGTTTGCTCTATAAAGTTAGCAAGCCCTTCAAAATCTATTTTATAACTGCGTTTCACACCTAGATTCTTGCTATCTACCTCTAGACTTTCTTTACCGCCATAAAGAATCATCTCTATCGCTGCTGCAGGCACTTTATCCAGTGGATCTGTTAGTTTAAAATCAAATTTTTGAGCGATAAGTTCCAGCTGTTTATAAATCCAGTTTTTCTTATTGTCAGGATATGGTGCAAGACCACCTTTAGTAATAGAAAGGCTGCGGTCAGGTATGATCTTGTTTTTATTTACCTGATAAAGTGCACCTATGCCATTACATTTAGGACAGGCACCTTTAGGACTATTAAAAGAAAAGTTATTAGGTTCTGGCTCAGGATATGAAATTCCAGTTTCTGGGCACATTAACGTACGAGAGAAAAAACGACCTTCTTTCTCACCGTGTGGTACGATCATCGTGATGTCGTTACCGTGATACATAGCGGTTTTTATAGACTGGTCTAGTCTTTTAATGTCTTCTTCAGTATTGCTTACTTGTAATCTATCGATCACTATTTCTATGTCGTGGACTTTATAGCGATCTAGTTTCATTCCTTTAGTAATGTCTACTATGACATTATCACATCTTACTTTTACAAAACCTTGTTTTGCTATTTGCTCAAAGAGTTCTCTGTAATGCCCTTTTCTACCTCTTATGGCAGGTGCTAGTATATTAATGCGCTGGCCTTGGTATTCTTCTATAATAAGATCACGTATTTGCTCATCGCTATAACTTACCATTTTTTTACCTGTGTTGTAAGAATAGGCATCGCTAGCACGAGCATATAGTAATCTTAAAAAGTCGTAAATCTCAGTAATGGTGCCCACTGTACTGCGTGGGCTTTTACTGGTTGTTTTTTGTTCTATAGCAATAACAGGAGAAAGGCCGTCTATTTTATCAACATCGGGACGTTCTAGACCACCTAAGAACTGTCTGGCATATGCGCTGAAGGTTTCTATGTATCTACGTTGACCTTCGGCATAGATAGTGTCAAAGGCCAGCGATGATTTACCAGAACCAGAGAGACCGGTAATTACCACTAGTTTCTCCCTGGGGATATCTACATCAATATTCTTTAGATTATGAACTCGTGCTCCTTTTACTTCGATAATTTCATCAGTGTACGTCATAGTATATTGCAATCTTGCGAAGTTAATTCTAATGCATCAGAAATAGAATTAAAGCTTACTTAAAATCCTGTGGAGAGTAGGGGTTTTTATACTTTCTTAATTTAAAAGTAATTGTTTACCTGTACATACATTTAGGATTTTTGCTTCATTCTAATAGGTTCAGTTTTTAAATAGGCTGTACCTGTTGTTAAACTATAAAGTAGTTTTTATTAAAATTAGTTCAAAATACAAGTTGTTTTTACTAAAAGTAAAGTATATTTGTCATTATAATAAAAATACTTTACGTTATGAAAAAATCTGTTTTAAATAAGTTTTGTGAATTTGAGAAGAAAGGCGGCGTTTTCCCTTTGCTACCGGCTTCATTTAAATACATAGGGACATATGTTTCAATTAGTGCCATAGTAGGTTTATTACTGGTCTATTATCTAGGTGATGAGTTGAGAGATTTTTATAAAGAGGTATGTATGCACTTTGTTCTTATCGGTTTATTTTTACTAGTGCTTTCTAGGGATAAAAATGAAGATGAGCGCACAAATCAATTACGTTATAGAGCATTTGCGTTTGCTTTTGTGTTGGGTACAGGAATGTTATTGATACTTCCTTTTATTCATATGTTACTCCATGGTTTTTATCAAGATATTCTAGAATGGGAATATCAAAGTTTCTTTTTTATCATGGCGTCCTATTTATTTTATTATTTGATGTATTTCAATATTTTTAAAAAGCAATTGTAATGAAGGATAAACAATTAGAAAAAGTAAGAAAAGGAGATTTTTTATTATTGCCACATTACATGAAATGGGTAGCAATACTTCCTGTTTTATGTGGAATAGTATTATTCTTTCTTAAAGAATACCAACAATTTTTAAATGATGATGTCGCAACCAGTATGGCTGGACATTTAATTCTTTTAGGTTTTTTATTAATTATGTTAAGTAGAGATAAGTTTCCAGATGAGCGATTACTTAATTTACGTCACAAAGCAATGGCTTATGCTTTTATACATGGTATGATTCTAGTTATTGTTACACCGTTTTTAACCTATTTGTTAAGCAGTTTATTTCGTTCTGGAACTGAGCTTTATTTTATGGATTATGGGGTGTTTTCTATTTTTATTTTTCAGATCATGTATTTAATTAATTACTGGCGTTTTAAACAAGATTTATAATGAAAAACACTATCCACGTGCAGCGAGCCATCCATAAAATGACGCAAGCAGATCTCTCTGAAGCGATAGGTGTCTCTAGACAGACCATAAATTCTATAGAAAAAAGCAGGTATGTGCCATCTACTATTTTAGCATTGAAAATTGCGAGAACGTTTAAAGTCCCAGTAGAAGAGTTGTTTGAGTTAGAAGAGAGTGATGATAGATAGGAGCGAGTAGTTTTGTGACATTAATCAGGTATTTAAGAAACTGATCGAGACCGGTGTTTTTTTTAACGATAGATTAATAAAATATTTTTATTTTTCAACTAATTCTGTTTTCTATATGATTTATTATGACTCAATTTTACTCATCACAAAACAATTGGAAAACAATCTCCTACTTAATAGTTAGAGTTGGTTTAGGCTCTTATTTGCTTATTCATTCTTTAATAAATTTGAATAATTATGATCAGTTTATCCAGCTATCTATTCCATATGTACCACAAGGAAGTGAGTTAGGTTTCTTAGCAAATTTCACTCCTGTGGTTCCGCTTTTAGAATTTTTTATAGCTTTAATGATTCTCACAGGTTTATATGCTAGAAAAAGCTTAATGTGGGCTATAGGTCTAGGTTTTTTCTTTACAGCTCTTTTTCATTATACAGGTGATATAAAGACAGCACTTACCTATAGTTATACACTTATTCTTAAAGTGGGTTTATTTTATTCCTTACACTATAATAAATTCTCTGCAGATTATTATAACCTTTGGACAACACAACAGGCTATAGAACTAGAAAAGAGAGAAAAGGAAGTACAGGACCAGAAAAAGAAGGTTATGGATTCACTTTTAGGTCTGTTACAGGAATAGTTACTCCTAAAATACTACGCTTTTGTGCTAGAGGGAAATCACCAGCTGTTATTTCCCAATCACTCCATTTTGCCTCTATAGCGTCGAGAGGTAGGATACTCACCCACATTTTAAAAGAAGTAGGACGATAGTTATCATCTACCTCCCATAGGTAGGAATCTCCTGGGGTCGTACCACCAGAGTTGTAAGTTACTAATAGTTTCTCTTTACCATCTTCAATTATGAGCTCTCTAGTAGTGCCTAGATCAAATATTTTATACGGTGCAACTACCCAGAAACTATCATTATTAAAATTCTTTGCAGCATAAGCGATCGCCTCATCTTTTTCTTCTCCTTTTAATGGTTTACCATCTTTAAAAGCAAAACTACTTTGAGGTTTTTGTGTTTGATAAGCAACTCTATAATCACCCCAGTAAACATCTACTAGATTTTGCTGTACTTTCCATTCATATTTATTCACACCTCTAAAAGTCCATTGAATCTCATTTACTTCTGTAAACTGTTTATGGTTGATGGCATCTAGTATTTTTAACGCCAGGTCGTCTGCTAGCTTGCCAGATTTTCCTTGAGGTACATCTTCAGTATAAACGATTTTAAGTGTTATAATAGCAATAATAATAATGGCTAGAATAGCTAAAATACTTTTCAATAAAAAACGAAATATCTTTTTCAAATCGGAATTAATTTATCAATTTAGGCAAATATAAACTTAGAATAACTGAGATAAATATATAATATGAAATTATTAGGAATAGGCTCAAGAATTAATCATGAGCAATATGGTTTTGGAGTGGTTACTAATGTTACTGCGACTATGTACTGGGTAACTTTTCAAAAAGATGGACTAGAAACCATACCTCTAGATACAGATTTTGAGGTAATAGAAGCTTGTGAGGACGACGTAGATACCGTAAGCTTCTATGATGTTGAGAAGTCTCTACGTGAGATCCTAGAAAGATTTAGTGATGTAAGTCAGGTAGTGGCACTAGCAGATAAATATAAAAATGGTACGATGATTCTAAGACCAGCAGACTCTAATCTCGCAGACAAAGAAATACCTATCAATACATTTTGGCACAAGATAGTTATGTTGCGCGACCGTTTAAGAGTAATGGAACAAAAGATAAATAGTTCTAAAGATCTGGACGACCAGCTCAAAGTAGATTTACAGCAATACATTACTCGTATTTATGGAAGTCTTACCACTTTTAATGTACTATTTGCTAGCAAAGACCAGCAATTTAAGGGTAGTGGAAAATAGGCAGTAATTCTATAATTAAATATACTAAAAAAGTAAAAGCCTTTAAAATCAACGATTTTAAAGGCTTTTAAAATTAAAAATAGTTACTAATTACTTAGTACCGAATTTTTTCTTGTAATCTTCAATAGACTGGTTTACTATTTCTAGTGCCTTCTCACGGCCTTGAAATTCGTCTACACTTACTTCTTTATTTTCTAGTTTTTTATAGTCTTGGAAGAAATTGCGCATTTCTTTTTTCCAAAATTCAGGAAGCTCCTCGATATCATTAAAGTGAGCCACAGACATATCGTTTGCAGCAACAGCGATAATTTTATCATCCATCTCACCACCGTCTAGCATTTGCATAACACCTATAACTTTGCACTCTACAAGACACATAGGTACGATCTCAATTTGAGAAAGAACTAATATATCTAGTGGGTCGTTATCATCACAATATGTTTGCGGTATAAAACCATAGTTAGTAGGATAATACATAGAAGAGTAGATCACACGGTCTAGAATTAACATTCCAGATTCTTTGTCTAACTCATATTTTGCTCTTGTATTTTTAGGAATTTCTATAATACCAGTTACATTTCCTGGTGCATCTGCTCCGTAACTTACGTCGTGCCAAGCGTGTTTAGTCATTTTCTTGTTTTTTGAACGGCTGCAAAAATAGTGTTCGTTACGCTTTCGCGAAAGCGAAAACACATTAACTTATCGTAAAAAACGTACTTTTAGATAAGTAATGTTTAAATAGGTATCATAAATCGTGTTTTTAACACAAACCAATGTTAAATATAGATAGATAATTTTGTTTTATCGTTTTGTACTTTACTTTTAAAAAATGGCACAAGAAAGACTAGGTTTTAAATTTGAATTCTATAACCCAAAGGAAAAAGATCCTTTTGATAAGCTATTCGGCATATTTAAAGAGTTAATAACTCATACCTCTGGAGATTTTGATGAAGCAATAGAATGGTTAAGAGAACTGGATAAGGAATATAAACTTACTACACCAGAATATACGATTGAAGATTTTATAGAAGATCTCAAAGCGCGCGGTTACATTAAAGAAGAATTTGACCCTAACGATGGTAATAGAGAAGGAGAAGAAGGTGATGGCGATATATCAGGGCGTTTTTCTATTACTGCAAAGACAGAACAGTTGTTGCGTAAACATGCGTTAGACCAAATATTCGGTAATATGCGTAAAGGTGCTAGTGGTAATCATAAAACAGGTAAGCTAGGTCAAGGTGATGAACACAGTGGTGATTACCGTCCGTATAGATTTGGTGATGGTCTGGATAGTATTTCTATGACAGAGAGTTTGCGCAATGCACAGATCAATCACGGGATGGGTAATTTTAATCTGACAGAAGAAGATCTAGTTGTAGAGGACTCTCAGTTTAAAGCACAAATGAGTACGGTACTCATGATTGACATATCTCACTCTATGATATTATATGGAGAAGATAGAATCACACCAGCAAAAAAGGTGGCTATGGCTCTGGCCGAGTTAATTACGACTCGTTATCCTAAGGACACACTGGATATAATCGTTTTTGGTAATGACTCATGGCCCATTAAAATAGCAGACCTTCCTTATCTTAAAGTAGGGCCTTATCATACCAACACGGTTGCAGGTTTACAGCTAGCCATGGATATTTTAAGAAGAAAACGTAATACGAATAAACAAATTTTTATGATTACCGATGGTAAGCCTAGTTGCCTGCGATTAAATGACGGTACGTATTATAAAAATTCAAATGGTCTGGATGAATACATCGTTGAGAAATGTTATACCATGGCTGCACAAGCTCGAAGGTTACATATACCTATAACTACTTTTATGATCGCAAACGATCCTTATTTACAACGTTTTGTAGATCAATTTACCGAGGCTAATCAAGGAAAAGCATTCTTTACAGGGTTACAAGGGCTAGGCGAGATGATTTTTACCGATTATGAAGCTAATAGAAAAAAGAGGTTGAAATAATCATAAAGAATTCACGAGTTGTATAGTTAAAAGAGTAAAAGAAAATACAATCTCTTTTACATTTAATTAAACAAGGATTCTTTGATTTGATACATCTCTTTTAAGAATGAGTCGATATAAGGAAGCATTTTTATATATTTGATCTGATTCAATCCAAAAACTGACAAATGAAATCTATCTATTTTTCCTTAATTGCTTTGTTTTTAGCAACTTTTACAGCAACAGCCCAAGATGTAACCTATGGTGTTATAGGTGGTGTTAATTTTTCAAAAATAGACAACCTAGGTGGTAGTGGCTTTGGTGATACTAGAACTGGTTTTCATATAGGTGGAGTGGTAGAGTTACCCTTTGCAGATAAATGGTCTTATGAAGGTAGTTTACTTTATTCTGTGGAAGGTGAAGAATTTTCAAACAGCGCAGGCACTGATACAGATGTAAGATTACAATACATCAACGTGCCATTACAATTCAAATATTACGCGCTTAAAAATTTTAGTTTTCACTTTGGTCCACAAATAGGCTTTCTTTTAAAAGGAGAAACGACTACTGGAGATGGGGATGCAGTAGAATTAGAAGACACAGTAAATACTAACTTTGCTGGTACAGCAGGTATGGGTTATGATTTAAAACAGTACAACCTTTACTTTAAAGGTACTATTACTTATGGATTTTCTGATATTTTTGATAATGAGTCAGATGGTAGTGATAGAAGCCAGTTGCCAGGAACTGTACATTTATCTGTAGGATATAAATTTTAAAGTATTTGTTTACATATTAGAGTAAAAAAAATGCGGCCATAGGCCGCATTTTTTTTGCTTTATCATAAATAGATAGTATCAACTAATAAAACACATCGAGAAGAAATTTTTAATCCTTTAACTATACATTTCATTTTTATCTCTAACTACTAGCAATGATAGAGATCAATCTATAGGTAAGTGGATAGATATAAAAGAAAATAATTTTGTAGAATTTGATAAAGAAGATTATGTAATTTTAGACAGTCTCGATAATCTGTATATAAGTAAATATTTTAAAAGAAAAAGAAAAAGAAAAAGAAAAAGAGTAAGCAGTACCTACCAGATTTTTAAAGAAACCACTCTTTTAAAATTATAAATTATGTAAACTGGATTTAAATCAAGAAAACACAAAAAAGACGCTCTGTACGACTCAACTCAATAGTGATAATAAGATGAGACTACAAATGGATGTGACTGTTAATAGACTAACAGAGTACAACAAAGAAAAACAAGTTTGTTAGAATAGAAAGATGTAAACGGTATAGAGCAGCTTTTTAAATATCTCAAATCTCCATGCGTTTTAACTCATTATAATTGCGCTTTAATTTGTTTAATAATATACCATAGATCAACATATATATAAGATATAGCACTACACATAGAATTAAAAATATGACAAAGGTTAATCCTAAGAATGCAGCATAAAAGGTAGTTTCATGCCCTATAAAGTTAGGAGAATTCAATAGTTCAGATATTCTAGGATCATGAGGTATAATTATTACAGCACCTATCATACCTACTGTCATGACATAAATAAGATTATACCATATGTACCACTTCATGGTGCGCCTAGTCCTGAGTATTCTATCCATTAACCTTTTAATAGGTTGCGATGTAGAAATGTTCTTGTAATTTTTATAAAATAGAAATATAAAAAGGACAATTACTAAGTAATGTAAAATCATAGAACCATAATAAAACGGTTCTCCTATCATTTCTATAGTATCATTCTTTTCATTTGTAAAATGAGAGATTATTCCTAAAACGATAAATAGTACAAATTCTATTATGGCAATAAAAAATAGCCATTTTACAATACTGCTCGATTTTCTAGCCAGTAAGACATATAACTGTTCTTTAGAAAATCGAGGGGCGTTATCAGTTTGTGACTGCCAGCTTTGTTTAAGTATATCTAGTTGATCCATGGCTCTATGGATTTATAATTTTAGTTAATTTTGTTTTAATCCTGTTCATCTTCACCCTTGCATTTACTTCAGAGATCCCCATCGTTTCGGCTATTTCTCTATAATTCTTATCTTCTAGATATAGAAAAACCAGTGCTTTTTCTATATCATTTAATTGTTTTACTGCGCCGTATAAAAGTGTGAGTTGCTCCATTTGCTCGTCATCTTCTGGTCTGTCAGCGATCTTAAATTGAACAGAATCATAATACTGTGTTTTTACTCGTCTTGTAGACTTGCGATATAATGTAATAGCCGTGTTTAATGCCACTCTATACATCCAGGTACTGAATTTAGAATCACCTCTAAATTTAGGATAGGCACGCCACAGTTGTACCGTCACTTCCTGAAACAGGTCGTTGTGTGCATCTTGGTCATTTGTATACAGTCTACATATTTTATGGACTATATTTTGATTCTCTTCGAGCTGTTTAACAAATTCTTCTTCGAGTTTTTTACTCACTTTTAATAGGCTTGGTTACTTAGTAAGTCCTTTATTTTTTTAAAACGTTACAATTATAGAAAAGAATGTTAATCAAAGGATAAATCACTCTTTCTAAATTATCTTTGTTAAAACTTCATAAGATGAATATTCCACAGTCAGATTTACCACGAGTAATTGTTGTGGGCGGTGGTTTTGGTGGTGTTACGCTTTCGCGAAAGCTGACCAAACAAAATTTTCAAGTCGTACTTATAGACCGTCATAATTATCATAATTTTCAACCATTAATGTATCAGGTAGCCACTAGTGGATTAGAACCTGATTCTATAGCATTTCCATTGCGCGGCCTGGTAGAAGATCGTAAGAATTTTATATTTAGACTGGCACAAGTAGAAGCGGTAGAGCCAGTCATGAAAACGCTACACACCTCTATAGGAGAAGTAGCTTATGACTATCTAGTAATTGCAACTGGAACAAAAACTAATTTTTTCGGTAATAAAAACCTAGAAGAAGCTTCTTTACAAATGAAAAGTGTACCGCAAGCACTCAACATAAGAAGTTATATGCTTCAAAACTTAGAGAAAGCGACACTTACTAATGATATTGAGGAGCGCAAGAAATTAATGCGTATTGTTCTCTCTGGTGCAGGACCTACAGGCGTAGAACTAGCCGGTGCTTTTTCTGAATTTAAAAGAGGAGTTTTACAAAATGACTATCCAGATTTGAATCCAGATCACATGGAAATTCATTTGTTAGACGGCTCAGATCGTGTGCTAGCCAGTATGAGTAAAAAAGCATCGCAAAAAGCCGAGAAATACCTAAGAAAATTAGGAGTGCAAATTCATCTCAATGTATTAGTTAATAATTATGAAAATGACACTGTTCTTACTAATACAGATCTAAAAATGGAAGCATTTACTTTTATCTGGAGCGCTGGTGTGATAGGTAATCCTATTAAGGGACTGCGAGAAGAAAGCGTGGATGAGCGCTCACAGCGTTTTCTGGTAGATAAAATGAATCGAGTAGAAGGTTATGAAGATATTTTTGCAATAGGAGATATTGCCTTAATGAAAACCTCAGAATTTCCTAAGGGTCACCCACAAGTCGCTCAACCAGCCATACAACAAGGTCTACTTTTAATAAAAAACTTTAAGAGAATACAACAAGGTACAGCGCTTAAAGAATTCAGTTATTTTGATAAAGGAAGCATGGCAACCATAGGTAGAAATAAAGCCGTTGCAGACGTGAAATCATTTACTCTAGGTGGTTTTCTAGCATGGATTACCTGGCTAGCAGTTCATTTATACTTCTTAGTAGGTGTAAGAAACAGATTAGTTGTTTTTCTTAATTGGATTTACAACTATTTTAATTTTGATAGAGCCGCTAGAGTAATAATAAGACCTTACCAAAAGAAGAATACTAATACCCAACTAAAGGAATAGTTACCGATAAAGGTGCGGTATTTTTACAGTCATTTTGTGGTTATTATATCAACTATTGAACGATAAATGCGGTACATTAATACAAAAACATCCATTTAATAAGTCTTGTTTTGGTATCTTTGAAATACTTAAATTCATAATAAAACCCAACTCTTATGAGTACGTACGATGTAGCAATAATAGGTTCTGGACCTGGTGGCTATGTGGCCGCAATACGCTGTGCACAACTAGGCATGAAAACTGCCATTATAGAAAAGTATAATACCTTAGGAGGTACATGTCTTAATGTAGGTTGTATCCCTTCAAAGGCACTTCTAGATTCTTCTCACCATTATGACGATGCTATGAAGCATTTTTCTGACCATGGTATCGAGATTCCTGGAGATATAAAGATCAACTTTGAGAAGATGATCGCTCGTAAAAAGAAAGTTGTAGACCAGACATGTGATGGTGTACAATTCTTGATGAAAAAAAACGAGATCGATGTGTTTACAGGTATGGGATCTTTTGTAGATGCTACACACATAAAAATAGATGGTGAGACGTCACAGACTATAGAAGCAAAACATACTATTATCGCTACAGGTTCAAAACCTGCTACTCTACCTTTTATCACACTAGATAAAGAAAGAGTAATTACCTCTACAGAAGCACTCGTTCTTAAAGAAATTCCTAAACACATGATCGTAATAGGTGGTGGTGTTATAGGTCTAGAATTAGGACAAGTCTATAAAAGATTAGGTGCTGAGGTTACTGTTATAGAATATGCAGACCGCATTACACCAGCAATGGATAAGGTACTTTCTAAAGAATTAATGAAAGTTCTTAAAAAGCAAAAAATTAAATTTAATTTATCACATGCGGTTAACAAAGTAGAGCGCAATGGCGATACAGTTACCGTTACCGCAAAAAACAAAAAAGGAGAAGAAGTTACCTTTGAGGGTGATTACTGTCTAGTCTCTGTAGGTAGACGTCCTTATACAGATAAATTAAATGCTACTGCCGCAGGAGTTAAAATTAACGAGCGTGGACAGGTAGAAGTAAATGAACATTTACAGACTAACGTTTCTAACATCTATGCTATAGGTGATGTAGTACGTGGTACTATGCTAGCTCATAAAGCCGAAGAAGAAGGAACCTTTGTAGCAGAAACCATAGCAGGTCAAAAACCACACATTAACTATAATTTAATTCCTAATGTAGTTTATACATGGCCAGAAGTAGCTAGTGTAGGTAAAACAGAAGAAGAATTAAAAGAAGCCGGTGTAGAATATAAAGCAGGGTCATTCCCTATGCGTGCATTAGGTAGATCTCGTGCCTCTGGAGATATCGACGGATTAGTAAAAATCCTAGCAGATAAAACTACAGACGAAGTTCTAGGTGTACACATGATAGGAGCAAGAGCTGCAGATTTAATAGCCGAAGGTGTTACTGCAATGGAATTTAGAGCCAGTGCCGAAGATATAGCTAGAATGTCGCATGCACATCCTACTTATTCTGAAGCTGTTAAAGAAGCAGCGCTTGCTGCAACTGACGATAGAGCTCTTCATATGTAAATTTAAAAACATCATATTTATTTAAGCCGGTTCTTTAAGAATCGGCTTTTTTACACCCTTAACATTTCGTTAGCAAACTCTTTAAGATCTATTTACGTATTTATTAAAACTAACTTAATAGATTCATGAAAATTATAGTTCTAAATTCTAACGCCTATTTTTATTCCGCTTTCGCGAAAGCGGTATTATTTTTTCCCTTTTTCTTTATAACACAGTTTATTGCAGCCCATACGATTACTGGTTTTATTAAAGATATAAATGGTCAACCAGTAAAAGATGTTTATGTTTTACACATGAAATCTGACACACATACTCATTCTAATGCCAAAGGCTTTTTTACCATAGAAAATGTGGAGCAAGAAGAAGAGCTGAGGTTTTCTCATATAGGTTATGAGGCGAGTTCTATGGTAGTAACTAATCCTAAAGATATTTTACAAATTACCTTAAGTGCATCTTCTCTAGATCTAGATGCGATTACTATAAGTAACGATGTAGAGACACTTAATGTACTAGCAAATGTAGATTTACAGATTAATCCAGTAACTTCTTCTCAAGAAATCTTAAGAACAGTACCTGGACTATTTATAGGACAACACGCTGGTGGTGGTAAAGCAGAGCAAATTTTTCTAAGAGGTTTTGACATAGACCACGGTACAGATATCGCTATTAATGTAGATGGAATGCCTGTTAACATGGTTTCTCATGCACATGGACAGGGTTATGCAGACCTTCATTTCCTTATCCCAGAAACTATTAATAATATTTCTTATGGAATAGGTAGTTATGACGAGAGCGTAGGTAACTTTGCCACTGCAGGACACGTAGATTTTAAAACTAAAAGTTATCTAGATGAGAGTAAAATAAGTGTAGAGATAGGTGATTTTAACCACCAGCGTTACCTAGGCCTGGTACAACTAGTAGATAATGATCATACTACAGCTTATTTTGCAACAGAATATTTAACTTTTGATGGGCCGTATGATAGCCCACAAAATTTTGATAGGATCAACCTGTTTGGAAAATTACACCACACTACAGATTCAGGAAATAGACTAAGTTTAAGTCTATCTCATTTCGACAGTGATTGGGACGCAAGTGGACAGATACCACAACGGGCTGTAGATAGTGGTTTAATAGACCGTTTTGGTGCGATAGACGACACAGAAGGCGGTTCTACCTCTAGGACTAACGTAGTCCTTAATTATGACATGGACATAAGTGATAAAGAACAGTTAGAAACGACTATGTTTTATTCCCATTATGATTTTCTGTTGTATTCAAATTTCACGTTCTTCTTAGAAGATCCTATAAACGGAGATCAGATACAGCAGCAAGAATCTCGTGACTTATCTGGTTTTAAAACTAAATATTCTTATGAAACTCAACTAGGTTCAAATGACCTAAGTCTTACAGCAGGTTTTAGTTTAAGAAATGATAGAACTGACGCATCAGGATTATCAAGAACTTTAAATAGAAGAACAACACTTGAAAATATACAATTAGGTGATATTAATGAGACCAATTCTTCACTCTTCGTTGGTGCAGAATTATCTGTAAATAAATTATTAATAGATGCAGGAGTAAGATTAGAGCGATTCAAATTTATTTATAAAGACGCATTAACAGATACATTTAATACACAATCGCAAACAGCCACAGCATTATTACCTAAATTGAATTTTAATTATGAGATAAGTGATAATGTAAAAGTTTACCTGCACAATGGGATAGGAATGCATAGTAATGACACTAGAGTAGTATTAGAAAATGGAGCAGATGATATTCTACCTAAATCTTATGGGTCTGATCTAGGTGCTGTATGGAAAGCTAGTGATAACCTAGTGGTTAATGGAGCGTTATGGTACTTGTTTTTAGAACAAGAATTTGTCTATGTAGGTGATGCAGGAATCGTAGAGCCTAGTGGTGAGACAGAGCGTTATGGTTTTGATCTAGGTTTAAAATACCAGCTTACAGACTTCTTGTTTTTAGATACTAATCTTAATTATGCACACGCTAGAGCGATTAATGAGCCAGATGGGGCAGATTATATACCACTAGCACCAGAATTTACCTCTACAGGCGGTATTATTCTTAAAGATTATAAACGATTTAATGCTGGACTGCGTTACCGTTATATAGGTGATAGAGCAGCAAATGAAGATAACAGTATCGTTGCCGAGGGCTATGTTGTAGCAGACTTTAATGTGAATTATGATTTAACCGATAACCTAAGACTAGGTATGGCTGTACAGAACCTATTTGATGTAGAATGGAATGAAACACAGTTTGCAACAGAGTCCAGACTTGCTACCGAGGTGCAGTCTGTAGAAGAGATTCATTTCACACCAGGAACACCTATCTTTTTAAGAGGTAGTATACAATATCGGTTTTAAGAATATTTAAAATATTACAAATTAAGTAAAAGCTATTTCTGTAAGAAATAGCTTTTTGCTTTCTCTACAACTCTTACCTTTGTTAGATCATGAAACAAAGAGAACTCCATCGTTTTACCTTAGAAGATGCTGCTATTTTTAAAAAGAAATTGCTATCGTTTTTTAGATTAGAAAAACACCTCGTTTATCTAGAAAGCAATCAGGGTAATCTTAAACATGACACTTATGCAACACTTATAGGAGTAGGTGCTATAAATAGTATAACTTGTAAAGCAGGAAAGGCATTTGAACAGTTAGCTACTTTTAAGACAGAAAATAAGGACTGGATGTTCGGTTTTCTAGGTTATGATCTTAAAAATGAATTAGAAGACCTGAAAACAGAAAAACAAGACCTTCTACAGTTTCCAGATTTAAGCTTTTTTGTACCAGAATTAGTTTTTGAGATTTCACTAAATGAGCTCAAATTACATTCTTTTATGACCTCACAACCTGCGGCGCAAAAACTTATATCAAAGATAGAAACTCATTCTTTTACCTCCTTTAAAAAAGTAATAAGACCAGTACCTTTAAGAGCAAGAGATACTAAGGAAGATTATTTAAAAAAAGCACAAACTTTTTTAGACCACATTCATAGAGGTGATATTTATGAAGCAAATTTTTGCACTCAGTTTTATGCACAAGGAGTATTGCTAGATACTCAAAAAGCATTTCATGAATTAAATCAAATAAGCGAGCCACCATTTGCTGTCTATGCTAGATTTAATGAGCACTATGCGATATGTGCCAGTCCAGAACGTTATTTGAAAAAAACAGATACACAGTTAGTTTCTCAACCTATTAAAGGAACCGCAAGAAGGTCTGTCCATCTCGTTGAAGACCAAAAATTAAAAGAACTACTTTATCACGACCCTAAAGAGCGATCAGAAAATGTGATGATCGTAGATCTAGTACGCAACGATCTTGCTAAAACAGCTTTAAAAGGCAGTGTGCAGGTAGAAGAGCTTTTTGGAATGTACTCCTTTAAGCAAGTACATCAAATGATCAGTACAGTAGTGTCGCAATTAGACAGTAAATATGGTGCTATAGACGCTATAACCAGTACATTTCCCATGGGTAGTATGACTGGAGCGCCTAAAATAAGTGCTATGGAAATCATTGAACAAAATGAATCTTTTAAACGAGGACTGTACAGTGGCGCAATAGGCTATTTTACACCTCAAGACGATTTTGATTTTAACGTGGTGATACGCACTATTTTATATAATGAAAAATCTAAATCATTATCCTTTTCTGTAGGCAGTGCGATAACAGCAGCTGCAGTACCAGAAAAAGAATACGAAGAGTGTTTTTTAAAAGCCAAAGCATTAATAGAAGTACTAGCGCTACAAGGCGTTTACTTTGATTAAATTTGTACCATGCTACTAGCGTTTAAAAATCATATAAAAAATCATTTTCCAGAATTTTCTACAGCATCTATTGCGGTTGCAATAAGTGGTGGAAAGGACAGTGTGGTTTTAGCTTATTTGCTCGATCAATTGGACTTTAATTTTGAACTCATCCACTGTAATTTTCATTTAAGAGATTTAGAAAGTGATGGAGATCAGATTTTTGTAGAAAAAATGGCTGCAAATATGGATCGTAAACTCCATGTATTGCATTTTGATACATCGCAAGTAGCTCAAGATAGAAATATATCTATTCAAATGGCTGCTAGAGACTTAAGGTACGAGGCTTTTGATAAAATCGCTGTAGAGAATAAATTCCAGCATATTCTAGTGGCACACCATCTAGATGATCAATTAGAGACATTTTTAATCAATCTAGGACGCGGCGCGGGACTGCATGGGCTTACAGGAATAAGAGAACGCAACGGATTTATTTCTAGACCTTTATTGCCTTTTTCTAGAGGGCAAATAAGTGATTATGCTACACAAAATCATATCGAGTGGCGTGAGGACAGTAGTAATAGTTCTACTAAGTATTTACGCAATAAATTAAGACACGATGTAATTCCCTTGCTTCATGATGCGTTACCACATCTCGAGGGTAATTTTTCAAATACTTTGAGTTATCTTAAAAACTCAGAACTGTTGCAAGATGTTGAAGTGGCACGCTTTCGCGAAAGCGGAACTAAAACAATCTCAGGTAACTTAACAATAAATATCGAGTTGTTAAAAAAGACCTTAAAACCAGATGCTTACCTTTTTGAACTTCTAAAAAATTATCGCTTTAATATTCATGACGCGGTGAAACTCTTAGATTCTGAAAATGGGAAAACCATTAAATCTGGCGAGATGAGGTTAGTAAAAGATCGCGACGCTTTAATTCTTTCTGGCATAAATGATATCAATGAGGTTCACATAGAAATTGATGAAAAAACGACAGCTGTTACCACGACAGAAGTAAATTTAGAAATAAAACATATTCTGAATAAAGATTTACTTACTTATGTAAAAAATAATAGTAGTAACAATAAATTATTTCTAGACACTAGTAAGTTAACAATGCCGTTAATATTAAGAACATGGCAGCACGGAGACCGCATACAGCCTTATGGAATGAGAGGAAGTAAGTTAATAAGTGATGTATTAACGGATAGTAAAATCTCTTCTTTAAAACGAGAAAAAGCCTTAGTATTGACTAGTGGTAACGACCTTATATGGCTAGTAGGAAAAAGAGCCAGTAAACACCATAAAATAACGAGTAGAACACAATCCATTATAGAAATAACCATAAAACTATGAGAAAACTTCTTTTTGCTTTAATAGCTCTAGTTTCTTTACAATTAACGGCCCAAGAAGATCCTGTCTCATGGTCTGGTGAGGTAATAAAGTTGACCGATAACGAGTATGAATTAATTACCACTGCCACCATGGAACCTGGCTGGCACATTAATTCTCAAGTAATATTACCAGAAGATAATTTTGGTCCTATACCTACCAGCATAAGTTTCTATGATGTAGAAGGTAGAATAGAGTTGATAGGAGAGAATAAAGAAATAGGATCTTACACTGCTTATTCTGATATATGGGAATTTAATGTATATGAATTTACTGATATAGCTGTTTTTAAACAGAAGATAAAGGTTTTAGATCCAGATCTAGAATATATAATAGCAAGTGCTTTTTATCAAACTTGTGATGATGAGATGTGTTTGCGTCCTACACATGAAGGTGTGAGTTTTAAAATAAAACCTGAAGCAGTACTACCTGCAGGAGCATTTGACGTTATAGAAAAATATCTAGATAATGATAAAGAGCCTATAGTTGCTGGTGCGCCAGATGCATCTTCTATTAAGATGAAAGAAATTCATGAAAATCATGCGACAGATACAGATACTGAAAAGGTAAAAGAAGAAGAAGTTAAAAAAAAAAATAACGAAGAATTAAAAGAGGATACTCAGGGAGAAGGTGAAGACCGTAGTCTTTGGGGGATTTTTATAGTTGCATTTCTTTCGGGCTTTGCAGCACTTTTAACACCATGTGTGTTTCCTATGATACCGCTTACGGTTAGTTTCTTTACTAAACAGAGTGCTAATAGAGCATCGGGAATAGGTAAAGCTTTTTTGTATGGCTTTTTTATAATTGTGGTTTATGTTCTTCTAGGTACTGTTGTTGTAGCCATATTTGGTGATAGAATATTGCATGCTCTTGCAACTAATGTATGGGTAAACCTCACGTTTTTTACTATTCTAGTAGTTTTTGCTGCTTCATTTTTAGGCGCATTTGAAATTACGTTGCCGCAATCATGGGCTAATAAAATGGATGCTAATTCAAATAAAGGAGGAGTATTAGGAATCTTTTTTATGGCTTTGGCGTTAGCTATTATATCATTTTCTTGTACAGGACCTATTGTAGGGTCGTTAATTATAGAATCTTCGTCAAAAGGTGGTATCGCACCTATCGTAGGAATGTTTGGTTTTTCACTAGCACTAGCTTTACCATTTACTTTATTTGCTATTTTTCCAGGATGGATGAATTCTTTGCCTAAATCAGGTGGCTGGTTAAATACAGTAAAAGTTGTTTTAGGATTTTTAGAACTAGGTCTTGCTTTAAAATTCTTATCATCTGCTGATTTAGTTTATCAATTTCATTTTGTGGATAGAGAAATATTCATAGCGCTATGGATTGCCGTTTTTGGAGGTTTATCTTTATATCTTTTTGGTAAAATTAGGCTTCCTCATGATGGTGTAGAGAGTCATATCTCAGTAGGGAGATTGCTGTTAGGTCTTATTGTGTTATCATTTACGGTTTATTTGATACCAGGGTTATGGGGTGCGCCTCTTCAAATGGTATCTGGATTTACACCACCTTTAAATTATGCAGAATCACCTAGAGGTGTAGGTTATAAAGAGTTAGATCCTAATTTAATTATTCCAGAAGGCGCTCACTTAACGGTGCATGATATTATAGCCTTTGATGATTATAATAAAGGTGTTGATTATGCAAAAAAAGTGGGAAAGCCAGTTTTATTAGATTTTACAGGCTGGGCCTGTGTAAACTGTCGTAAGATGGAAGAGAGAGTCTGGTCAGATCCAATTGTTTTAAAAATGTTGAAAGATGAGTATGTACTTATTTCTTTATATGTAGATGACGCAAACAGTTTACCGATAGATGAACAATACGAGTCTGAAATTTTAGACGCAAAAGTAAGAACAATAGGAGATAAGTGGTATGAGTTTCAGAAACGAGAGTATAATATAGCAGCTCAACCTTATTATGCTATTTTGGATAAAAATGGTAATAGGCTCAAAGATCATCAACCTATTGATTACACTCCTAATATTAAAGAATATGCGGCATGGTTAAAGAAGGGATTAAAAAAATAATTAAATAGTCTTAAAAATATATTAAAAACCGATTCAAAATTGAATCGGTTTTTTTGTTGGATTATCTTTAGAACTCAATATCAATTTATGAAACAAATAATAGTTATAGTAGCGATGGTAATGCTTATTTCTTGTAAAGAAGAAGAAGGTAATACTTTTGTAAAAGTACATAGTACAGAAAATGCGGCCCAATTCAACGACTGGCTAGCGGTTCAATTTAAAAAAGATTTATCTCGTGATCCACAGATGCAAACTTCTATGGGGAGCAAAGAAAATTATGGAAAGTGGACCGATATATCATCAGAATTTGACCTAGAATCTAAGAAGATAGCAGAGACAAGGCTATCTTATTTAAGAGATTCTATTAATAAAGAAGAGCTTACTGGTCAGGATCGATTGAGTTATGATTTATACTATCAAAAGCGGCAACAAGAAATTGCAAACTTTGATTATAGATTATACACGTATCCAGTAAATCAAATGCATGGAATGCAGTCTGAAATTCCGGCCTTTTTGATTAATCAGCACCGGATAGATAACGTGTCTGACGCAAAGGATTATATATCTAGATTAAAAGGAATACAGCCACTTTTTGAGCAACTATCTGAGAACTTAAAATTAAGAGAGGATCATGGTATTATGATGCCACGGTTTGTGTTTAATCATGTGTTAAAAGACAGCAGGAATGTTATTGATGGTTATCCGTTTAAGAAAAGTAAGTATAACAGTACTTTAATGGACGATTTTGTAAATAAGATTTCTAAATTAAAGTTATCTACTGAAGAGAGAAAACAACTAGAAGAAGAAGCTGTACTAGCACTTCAAAATGAAGTAGAATCGGGCTACAAAACATTAATTGCAACCTTAGAAAATCAGCAACAAAGAGCCACCACTGATGATGGTGTGTGGAAATTTCCTGAAGGAGATGCGTTTTATGAGCATGCTTTACAACAAACTACGACCACTGATATGACTGCAGATGAAATTCATAAATTAGGTATTTCTGAAGTGGAGCGTATACATGGGGAAATGAAAGAGATTATGAATAGAGTGAATTTTGATGGTTCTCTTCATGATTTCTTCAAATTTATGAAAGAAGATGAGCAGTTTTATTATAATGATGATGTATCGGGAAAGACAGCGTATTTAAAAAAAGCTACAGCTATTATAGAAGACATGAAGGATGAATTGGACCAGCTATTTATTATTAAGCCTAAGGCAGATATAAAAGTAAAAGCGGTAGAAGCTTTCCGTGAGGCAAGTGCAGGAAAAGCATTTTATCAACAGCCAGCTATGGATGGCAGTAGACCAGGAACGTATTATGCAAATTTATATAAAATGAAAGCAATGCCTAGTTATCAAATGGAAGCCCTTGCTTATCATGAAGGTATACCAGGACACCATATGCAAATTGCTATTGCGCAAGAATTAGAAGGAATACCAGATTTTAGAAAACATAGTTTCTATACGGCTTATGTAGAAGGTTGGGGTCTCTATTCAGAATTAATACCTAAGGAAATAGGTAAGTATGAAGATCCTTATAGCGATTTTGGTAGATTAGCTATGGAATTATGGAGGGCTTGCAGACTTGTTGTAGACACTGGAATCCATACGAGAAAATGGAGTAGGGATGATGGTATTAATTATTATGTAAGCAATACTCCTAATGCAGAAATTGATGCTGTAAAGATGGTAGAGCGTCACATAGTAATGCCGTCACAGGCTACGGCTTATAAGGTAGGTATGAATAAGATTTTAGATTTAAGAGAAAAGACAAAGATTGAGTTGGGGAATGATTTTGATATAAGAGAGTTTCATGATGTGATTCTTACTAGTGGAGCGTTACCATTAAAACTGCTAGAAAAACAAGTCGATGCATACATTCTAAGTAAAAAGTAGTAATCGATTTTAAATAAATTACATGATTAAAAAGGTTATCGTTAATTCGATAGCCTTTTTGTTTTTATACAAGACTTAAGCTCAATAATATGCTATTAAGCAGTTATCATATCACAAACCGATCTAATACCAATTTAGTTTTTAAATGCCGTATAAAAAGCTTTTAGATAATGATGATTTCCTGTGATTGATTTTATAGTTTG
>NZ_CANLXZ010000039.1 GCF_947495285.1 uncultured Nonlabens sp.
AAACAATAAAACAGCTAATCAAACCAGTAAAATGGTTAGGTTTGATATGTCTTAAATTTATTTAGGACAGGATTGTTCTGGATTTTACTTTTGGGATCCTTCGCAAACAGATTGGATACCATTTATATTAAATAACACCTGGAAACTAGATGGTAATGACAATACTTTAAGTGGTACTAACTTTATAGGTACTACAAATGGTGAGGAAGTAGATTTTAGAGTAAATAATCAGATTGTTTCTAGACTTACCGAATTAGGGCAATTAGAACTTATGGCAAAAGATAGATCAGTTTTTATAGGTTTTGAAGCAGGAGAAAATTACGTAGCTTCATCTAGCGCTGAGCAAGATACTTTTATAGGTTACAAGGCAGGAACAAATACCACAACAGGAAGAGATAATACAGCCTTAGGTGCATTTGCGCTTAGAAATAATGTTATTGGAAGTTTTAATACTGCGATAGGAGATGAGTCTTTACTTTTAAATGAAAATGGATTGCGTAACACTGGACTAGGTGGGGCTACGTTGCGTAATAATGTTTCAGGAAATGGAAATACCGCTATCGGTTTTAGCGCGCTGCGTAATAATACTAGCGGAGGCTCTAATACAGCAATAGGTAATGAAGCTTTGAGAGATGGTAATGGATATTCAAATAGTACAGCCTTAGGAAATAGAGCTGGAATTAATAGTAGTGGGGATAATACAACATCTATAGGTGCTTTTAGTTTAGAAAATGGTGGTACTGGAATTAACAACACTGCTATTGGGGTCTATGCACTTAGAGCTGCAACTAATGGGAATAATGTCGCTGTGGGAGCTAACGCTGGTGATAACGTTACCACAGGAATAAACAATGTTTTTATAGGGACCAACACAAATGCTACAGTAGGTACTGTAAGTGATGCTACATCTTTAGGTGATAATGCAAGTGTAGGAGCAGATCATACGGTAGCTATAGGAGCAAATAGTCGCGCAACTGCTCCAGATGCTATAGCTATAGGTGATGATGCTGGGGCAGATGATTCATGGGCTATCGCAATAGGTGAATTTGCTAATGCTAATGCTGAAGATGCAGTTGCTATAGGCCATCGATCAACAGTAGTTGGGTTTAGAGGGACCTCCTTAGGGTTAAATGCAGATATAGGACCTGGTGGAAATCAAGCCATCGCGATAGGTGTAAATTCAAATGCGCTGCATGATAGATCTATTGCATTTGGATCAGGAGCAGTGACTACAGCTGATAATCAGTTTAAAATATCTCCTACTATTTCCACTATTGATGCCTCTAGTGCTGTGATAACTGCAGAAAGCTACATTGCTACCGTAGGTTCTGGTACTGGTTATGCCGATTATGTTTTTGATATATATTATGATGGGAGAAGTGATCTTACTACTAGCTATAAATTCCCTACGCTAGAAGAAGCAGAACGATTTGTTAAAATAAATGGTCATCTCATTGGGGTGAAATCGATAGAAGATATTGAAGATCAAGGAATGACGGTTAATGTTACCGAAGTGTCTTTAAAAAATTTAGAAAAGCTTGAGGAACAGTTTTTATATATAACAGAATTAAATTCTAGATTAAAAAGGACAGAAACTCTTCTTAAAATTCATGATGAACAATTGAAAAGGGTAATTAAAACTTTAGAAAAATTTAATAAGTAATAAAGTAATAATGTTTTTCATGTCTCATAATAAACATTTCTTATAGTAATTCTCTTTTACTCAGGTAAAATGATTTATGAAACTTTAAAGATGATGACTAACATGAATTTTTAGGTCAAATAATAATATGGCTTTCTATTTTCTTAATTAGTTTCAGAAAAATTAATTTTTCAATTAAAAGCTTATATGCAACTATGATTTTAAGGTTGAAGGGATTAGATTAAGATAATCAAGGTAGTTTTTTGTCAAAAATATCTATACAGGAAACTTTTGTACTAGAAATAATACGATTATTATTTAGTGGTTATAATAAATGTTTTTTATTTCAAAATAGGGGCATATCTACTAGAAAATGACCAAAGTAATGAGATAGGTTAGCATAGTTCTGGGCAGTGTTTTATAAACTTAATAAGTATTAAAAAAAAGGCTTGGGTCATGACTCAAGCTTTTTTTTATGTTATCTCTGTCCCGTCCTAAAATAGCGATACACAAAAACACAAGTGTCATGAAAACTACTGAAAAGACTGTGTATTTTAAGAGAACTCAAAAAGTTGATTCACTTTCTTTTAAACTTTACGTTGTCCATGAAATAGAAGATGGATTAGTTTCAAGAGTTCAAGCTTAAGATATATACGATATTTAAACTGTCACAACTTTATGCTCATGACAAAAAAGTATGATAAAAATTTGACTGGTCACATCAACTATCAAATGCAATGTACAAGACGCCTTAGAGCAACCTATTTTAGAGTTGGAGACATAAGTAGAGTTGCTAGAAAAATAGAAAACTATAGCACAACATCTCACCGATAGAATCGATAAGAAAGTCATTATATGTGATATGCTTATCGATAGGATCGAGAAGGAATATGATATACAGATAAGAAAAATCACACGCATTAGTTATCGATACATACCGATCTTAACAATAAGGATCAATAGTTTCTCCCTGAGAATTACCTAGATAGATATATGATAGAACCAATTAATTAAAGTTAAACGTAAAATCTATAGCTAGAAGAGTCATTGAGCTAGTTATAGGAGTAGATATAAAATTTCCACGATCGAGCATAAGAAAATTATATTCTAAGCTCTAGTCGCAATTATCTAAGTTTAAAGTGGGCAGGAATAATTTGTTTAAAATATCCATAGCCTATCATATGCTAATAGTGCCTAAAAATATTATATCATATTACAGCATACCTAGATCATCGCTTTATAAACGTATGAAAAAGTGTTTAACACTTTAACCACCAGACCTGTGATCAAGTCTAGATAAGTGCTATTAGTAATGTAGGGAAACTAGCAAATCCTCGTTATCTTGCCTTAATTAAAGAGACCTATGCACCGTTAAATCAAAAAAAACCTTAGCAAAGATAATTTTGCTAAGGTTTAATTAATAAATTTAAAATACAATTCATCTCTGTCGATTATCTAGGAAAGGATAATCGATGGATAGTTTTAAGCCTCTTTATGTATTTCTACTGCATGAGGATAAGGAATTTCAATTTTCTCTTTATCTAGTACAAGTTTTGTATTTTCTATAGTCCAGAAATAAACGTCCCAATAATCTTCAGGAGCACAGTAAGGTCTTACAGCTAGATTAACAGAACTTTCTGCTAGTTCACTAACGTTTACAGACGGTGCTGGATCTTTAAGTATTTTAGTGTTAGATTCTAACATTGCAAGTAAAGCATCTTTTGCTTGTTTCATGTTTTCACCATACCCTATTCCTACAGTAGTATCCACTCTCATTTTACCTTCGGCAGTATAATTTACGATGTTACCGTTTGCCATAGGTCCATTAGGTATAAGAGCAAGTTTGTTAGAAGGAGTTATTAATTTAGTAACTAAGATGTCTATTTCTTTTACAACACCTAACTCACCTTGAGCCTCAACTAGATCACCTATTTTATACGGTTTAAAAATTAAGATAAGAACACCACCAGCAAAGTTAGATAAAGAACCTTGTAAAGCAAGTCCTATTGCAAGACCTGCGGCCGCAAGAATAGCAGCAAAACTAGCTGTCTCAATTCCTAATGTACCTGCTACTGTTACTATAAGAAGTATGGTTAAAACCCATTTTATTAAACTAGTTAAGAATTTCTTTAAAGTAACGTCATAATCTTTTTTATCCATCAATTTACTAGTAACTTTCACTAACTTTTTGATGATAAATGCACCAATAATGTAAATTAAAATAGCCTTTAAAAGAGGTATTCCATAATCTAGGGCATATCCCGTAAGGTTTTCTAAGCTCAATCCATCAGGACTTAAATTAAGGTCTAAATTTTCTGCTGGTACTACAGGGTTTTGAATCATTTTTAATTAAGTTTTTTGTTATTATCAAATCTAACTAGTTAAAGATAAAAATTTAAAAAGGAGCATCTTTTTTTTAAAAAATATACATTTAATCGGTAAAAAAACCTTTCTTATCAGTTATGAAATTCGTTTTTGTGAATTTGATCCATATTTTACTTAAAAAAAACCGTTAAATTATAACGGTTTTTTAATAATTATTCAAGGAGTTTAATTATCTTTTTTTCTGAATTTCTACCTGATGTGGATAAGGTATATCTACACCTATAGCATCTAGTGTAGGTTTAAAGTTTTCTTGTAGATACCAATACACGGTCCACATGTCGTCTGTGCGTGTATAAGGTCTTACATTAATATGAATGGAACTGTCAGCATTTGCAGCCACCATTATTTGTGGTGCAGGATCTTTAAGAACTAATGGATGATTTTCTACTAGCTTGCGCAGCGCTTCTAAAGTTTCTGTAATATTTGCATCATAACTTACTCCTATCGTGGTGTCACATCTTAAAATACCTTCTGTATTAAAATTAATAATGTTTCCATTTAACAACGGGCCATTAGGTATAATGGCAAGTTTACGTTGTGGTGTGATTATCTTTGTTTGTAGGATGTCTATTTCTTTGATAGTTCCTATAACATTTTGTGCTTCTATAGTATCACCTACCTTAAATGGTTTAAACAATAAAAGTAAAACACCACCGGCAAAGTTAGATAATGATCCTTGCAACGCTAGGCCTATAGCTAGTCCTGCAGCTGCTATTACCGCAGCAAAACTAGTTGTTTGTATACCTAGAGTTCCTACTACTGTTATAGTAAGTAAGATCCAAAGTCCCCATTTGATTAAGTTAAGTAAAAATTTTTCTAATGTAACGTCGTATTCTCTTGCTAACATAATTTTTCTTGTTAGCTTAAGAGCTTTTTTAATTATCCACCTACCTACTATAAAAATTAGAATGGCCTTAACTAGCGGAATACCGTATTCTAAAATAAGCTCAAATCCCTTTTCAATATTAAAATTCTCTAGTATCTCTTTCATATAAAACAAATGTATAGCAAGCCTATAAAAACCTTGTTTATGATTTGTTAATAGTTATAGACTTTATGATTTAATTATTGTTTTAAAACACTTTAAATAGCTCGTATTGTTATAACCTAAAAAGCCACTATTAAGAAAATCTAATAGTGGCTTTAATTCATTTAAAATTTCTAAAAATCTAGAAAGGGTACTTATTTGCTTCTGTAACTTTATCTGCGATCGTGTCTCTTAAGGATACAATGTTAGGTAAGTTTGCATATTTTGTAAAACGTTTAAGTCCCATAAGCATCATACGTTGCTCATCACCTTCAGCAAAACTGGAGATACCTTCTTCAGCTCTTGATTGGATAATTTTAGATGCCTGATATAAGTAATATTGTGACATTGCTATTTGTTCTTTTTGCTCTTCTACACTAGTACGAGCAATATTCTTTTGAGTTCTAAGTATAGCACTCTCTGCCATATAGATCTCTATAAGAATATCAGATGCTGCAATTAATAATTGCTGATGCTCTTCTAGTGCTGGACCAAATTTTTGAACCGCACTTCCTGCAACCATTAAGAAAACCTTTTTAAGTTTCTTAACCATATCCATTTCTTCAGATAGAGGCTCAGAGAAATCTGGTGTTTCAAAAGAAGGAATAGAAGTAAGTTCATTTCCTACAGCCATTGCTGGTTCTAGAAGATTTACGTGACCTTTCATTGCTTTTTTCACTAACATTCCTACTGCTAGCATACGGTTTATCTCGTTAGTACCTTCATAGATACGTGAGATACGAGCATCTCTCCACGCAGCCTCCATAGGAGCGTCTGCACTGAAGCCCATACCACCATAGATCTGTATACCTTCATCACTACAAGATTGCATATCCTCAGAAACAGCAACTTTAAGAATAGAACATTCTATTGCAAATTCTTCAACACCTTTTAATTCAGCTTCTGCAAACGTTGCGCCTTCTTCCTGACGCAAGTGGATGCGGTTTTCTACATCTTTTGCTGCACGATAAGAAGCACTTTCACCCACATATGCGTTAGTTGCCATTTCAGCAAGTTTCTTTCTTATAGCTCCGAATTTTGCGATAGGAGTTTTAAACTGCTCACGCTCATTAGCATAATTAGTAGCAAGTGTAATTACACGACGTTGTGCATCTAGACATGCTGCAGCCAGTTTTATACGACCTACATTTAATGCATTCATAGCAATTTTAAAACCTTCGCCACGACCAGCAAGCATGTTCTCAACAGGAACTAGACAGTCATTAAAGAATACTTGACGAGTAGAAGAGGAGTGAATACCTAATTTATGCTCTTCTTCACCCATGGTAATACCATTGCTTGCATCATTTTCTACGATAAACCCAGTTATGTTTTTATCGTCCTCTAGACGGGCAAATACTACAAATACATTACAAAAACCTGCATTTGAGATCCACATTTTTTGACCATTGATCTTGTAGTGTTTTCCATCTGCAGTAAGCTCTGCCTTTGTTTTACCAGAGTTAGCATCAGACCCTGCACCAGGCTCAGTTAAACAATAAGCTCCAAACCACTCACCAGTAGCAAGTTTAGGAACATATTTTTTCTTTTGTTCTTCAGTACCGTATAAAGTAATAGGCATTGTACCTATACCTGTATGCGCTCCAAAAGCAGTAGCAATAGAACCAGTTGCACCAGAAATATAATCGCAAACTAACATAGTAGAGACGAATCCCATACCTAGACCATCATACTCTTCAGGAACAGCGACACCTAAGAATCCCATTTCTCCTGCTTTACGCATTACTTCTTCAGTAAGCGCATAGTCTTTCTTTTCAAATCGCTCTCTATTTGGAACGATCTCTTTGTCTACAAATTCTTGTACACTCTCGCGCATCATCTTCTGCTCATCAGAAAAGTCTTCTGGAGTAAAAACTTCTGATGGATTTGTTTCTTTCACGATGAACTGTCCACCGCGTATCATTTCTGTTTTATTTTCTGTTGACATAATATATATAATTATCTCGCTTTCGCGAAAGCGTAATTCTTAATTTAAAAACTCAAAAATACCAGCAGCACCCTGTCCAGTACCTACACACATGGTAACCATACAGTGCTTTCCTTGGTTTCCTCTTTTGCGCATCTCATCAAAAATTTGAACCGATAATTTTGCGCCTGAACAACCTAGTGGGTGACCTAATGCTATAGCACCACCGTTTACGTTAACTACATCTTTATTAAGACCTAGCTCTCTCACCACTGCAACGGATTGACTTGCAAAAGCCTCATTTAATTCTATAAGAGCCATGTCTTCTTTTTTAAGACCTGCTTGTTTAAGCGCCTTAGGAATAGCTTCTATAGGTGCGATCCCCATTACTCGTGGCTCTACAGCTGCTACTGCAAAGCTTACTAGTTTTGCGATAGGCTTAATACCTAGTTCATTTACCATTTCCTCACTCATGACAAGTGTAAAAGCAGCGCCATCACTAGTTTGTGAAGAGTTACCAGCCGTTACACTACCACCAGCAGAAAATACGGGACGTAATCTTGCTAGAGCCTCTAGACTTGTACCTTTTCTAGGTCCTTCATCTTTAGTTACTGTATATGTTCTGGTTTTCTTTTTTCCGTTTTCGTCTAGATAAGTTTCTTCTACATCGATAGGGACGATTTGATCTTGAAAACGATTTTCAGCTTGTGCTTTTAAGGCCTTCATATGCGAGTCATAAGCAAATTGATCTTGCTCTTCTCTAGAAACCTTATAATCGTTAGCAACTTCTTCTGCGGTAAGTCCCATGCCCCAGTAGTAGTCTTCGTGACCTTGTTTTGCTAGGCTATAAGCTGGAGCAGGTTTATAACCACCCATAGGAACATAGCTCATACTTTCTACACCACCAGCAACTATACATTGTGCCATACCAGATTGTACTCTAGCTACTGCTGCACCGATAGCATCTAGTCCAGATGCACACCATCTATTGATACTTATACCTGGTATATCTACTCTATCTAATGCTAGAAGCGATACCTGTCTTGCCATGTTTAATCCTTGCTCAGCCTCTGGCATTGCATTACCTATGATCATGTCATCGATACGACCTTTATCAAAATCAGGAAGATCTTTTAACATTCCTTGAATAGTTTCTGCTGCTAGCTCGTCTGGTCTTTTAAATCTAAAAACACCGCGACCTGATTTTCCTACTGCCGTTCTTTTTGCGGCAACTATATATGCGTTTGTCATTTTCTTAGTTTCTTAAAGGTTTACCTTTCTGGATCATGTGTTGAAGTCTTTCCAGTGTTTTTCTCTCTCCAGTAAGACTTAAGAATGCTTCACGTTCTAGGTCTAATAAATACTGTTCAGAGACAAGTGTAGGGGAACTTAAATCACCACCTGCCATTACATAAGCTAGTTTATTTGCAATTTTTAAGTCGTGCTCACTTATGTATTTTCCAGCTTTCATCGCGTCAGTTCCTACTAGGAACATTCCTAATGCTTGCTGGCCTAATACTTTGATATCCTTGCGCATAGCTGGTTGTGTATAGCCTTTGTCAGCTAGAAGTCTTGCTTGTGCCTTTGCAAAAGCAATACGTCTGTTATCATTTACAACAACATGATCTATCCCTTTTCTCAAGATACCTAGATCGTATGCTTCATAAGCACTGGTTGCAACTTTGGCTGTTCCTACGGTAAGGAAGTATTCTCTTAGTCTATTTAACTCTACGTCGTTTTTCTCAAAAGTGTCACTAGCTCTTAGTGCCATCTCTTTTGAGCCACCACCACCAGGAATTACACCTACACCAAATTCTACCAGACCGATATAAGTCTCTGCACTGGCAACTGCAACATCACTGTGCATAGTCATCTCGCAACCACCACCTAAAGCCATTTGATGTGGAGCTACTATAGTAGGAATACTACTATAACGCAATCTCATAACCGTATTCTGGAATTGTTTGATAGCCATGTTAAGCTCATCATATTCCTGCTCTACTGCCATCATAAATATCATACCGATATTTGCTCCTACAGAAAAGTTTGCACCATTATTTGCTACCACTAGACCATCAAAACGATCTTCGGCGATATCTATGGCTTTATTAACACCAGCTAGTACATCACCACCTATAGAATTCATTTTTGAAGTAAATTCTACATTAAGTATACCATCACCTATGTCGTGAACTGTAACACCTGAGTTTTTAAATACAGGAGCATTTGCACGTAAATTATCTAGAATTATAAATCCATCCTGTCCTGGTTTCTTTACATAATCTTTATCTGGAATAGAGTAGTAGTAGATAGATCCATCTTTTACCTTATAGAAAGATTCAAACCCTTTGTCTAACATTTCTGTTACCCAAGCGGCTGGTTTTTTACCTATTGCTTCCATTAACTCCACACCTTTTGCAACACCTACGGCATCCCAAACTTGATATGGTCCATGTTCCCAACCGAAACCTGCACTCATTGCATCGTCTATACGATACAGTTCGTCAGATATTTCTGGTATTCTATGTTGTACGTATGCAAAAAGAGAGGCAAATGATTTTCTATAGAAATCACCAGCTTTATCTTTCCCTTTAATTAGTACAGGAAAACGGTCTGCTACGTTATCAATTGTTTTAGTTAATTCTAGTGTAGCAAACTTTGCTCGAGGCTGTGCTACATATTCCATAGAATCTAGATCTAATGCTAGAATTTCTTTCTTACCTTCTTTAGTTACGTTCTTTTTATAGAATCCTTGCTTTGTCTTAGAACCTAACCATTTGTTTTCCATCATCGTGCTGATGAATTCTGGTAATTTAAAGGTGTCTTTATGCTCATCTTCTGGACAGTTTTCATAAACACCATTTGCAACATGTACAAGTGTATCTAGTCCAACAACGTCTACAGTTCTAAAAGTTGCCGACTTTGCACGACCTATAACAGGGCCAGTAAGTTTATCAACCTCAGAAACAGTAAGTCCCATTTCTTTAACCGTGTGGAATAAACTCTGAATAGAGAATATACCGATACGGTTTCCTATGAATGCAGGAGTATCCTTTGCAAGTACAGATGTCTTACCTAGGTATTTCTCTCCATATTCCATTAAGAAGTCCGTAACTGCTGGATCGCAATTAGGCCCTGGAACAACTTCAAATAATTTTAAATATCGCGGCGGATTAAAAAAGTGTGTTACAGCAAAGTGTTTCTGGAAATCTTCACTACGTCCTTCATTCATGAAAGAGATAGGAATACCAGATGTATTTGATGTGATTAAAGTACCAGGTTTACGGTACTTTTCAATTTGTTCAAATACAGATTTTTTGATATCTAGTCTTTCTACAACGACTTCAATAATCCAGTCAGTGTCCTTAATTTTTGATAAATCATCAGTAAGATTCCCTGTAGATATCCTGTTTGCAAATGAATTATTATATAAAGGTGCTGGTTTACTCTTAATAGAAGCGGTAAGGTTATCGTTTACCATACGGTTACGAACTGCTTTGTCTTCTAGCGTTAGACCTTTGGCCTTTTCTTTGTCAGTAAGTTCTCTTGGGACTATGTCCAATAGGAGTACTTCACAACCTATGTTTGCAAAATGGCAAGCAATTCCACTTCCCATGATACCAGAACCTATTACGGTTACATGTTTTATTCTACGTTTTCCCATATTATTTTTGAGCTAATAGAGCTTTTTTATTGAAGATTTTTTTAGAGTTCACTATTTCATTAATTTTAAAGGCAACTTCTAGAAACGTGTCTATTTTTTCTGGTTCAATCTCGTTTTTAACGACCTGGTCAAAAGTTTTAACAACTGCCTTAGAAAATTCTCTCATTTCAACACCAAAATCTGTAAGATGGATCAATACACTTCTTCCATCTTCTGGATTTTTACGTCTTTCTATAAGACCTTTATTCTCCATCATTTTAAGTGTACGAGATAGAGAGGTAGCTTCCATTCCCATTTTGGGTCCTAAAGCGGTACTAGGTGTTCCTGTTTCTGGATCTATACTTATAAGAGCAAACCCTGTAGACATAGTACTGCCCTTAACAGCTGCTTGTTCATTATACATTTTAGAAACAGACATCCATGTTGCTCTAAGAATGTAATCGATAGTTTTATCCCTCATAGTTGTAATTAAATCGCAATATAGTAATTTTTATTATGCACGCATAGTAAAAATTACTATAAAATTTCAAACGATATAGTTTGCAGTGATTTATGTTTAATTCCGCTTTCGCGAAAGCGAGATTAAATTATATTTCAAAGATATAAAATCTTGTTAATCCATTTATGATTTTGATAATTTATTAACTCTATTTAGTTAGGGATTTAGACAAATTTAATGACCTATTTCTTCTAAGTTTGTGTCCTGATTTTTGATAAGGTTTAATAAATCCTCAACTAGCGAGCCGTCCCTAAATGACTCAATATTATTTGTCGTTTCATAAACAACTGATTTCAAAGATTGCAGAAATAAGCGTGTACCGTTATTCTATTATTTTTATAAGGAAAGAATCTGTCTAGGAAGTGTACTCACACAGCTTAGAAATGATTGTAAATTTAATTGCCACGGTCGTTGAGTAAATGGGCAAGATGATTATAGTAATTAGGTGAATATTGTTAAATGTGACGGAGATAAGAATTTTTATTACATTCTTTCTTATCTACTTAATTATCTATAATATTTATGGTAGTCTCTTTAGTTTTAAGTCATTCTATGGATATAGTTGCACCTATTTTTATAGAAAACTATCTTAAATGGGCAGGATCGTTACATAGAAGTAATCCAGCTTTATTACCTGACTATAACGTGGATTAAAATTATAATGAGAGGCTTTTAACTTTAAATTTCCATTTGTACATTGATTCAAAAATTAGGCTAGGATAGAAGTTTTTTGTTTTCCAGATTTGAAACAGTTTTGCTAGGTGCTATCTTAAATAAACATAACCGGATTCTGGCTTTATGTTAGTTTCATTTAATTCTAATACATAGAAATATGTACCTGTGGGTAAAATAGCATTAGAGTGAAATAAACCGGTATTAGAGGTGCCGTCCCATGGACCAGTGGTGTTATTTCCTTCCCAAATCTTTTGTCCGTACCGGTTATATATATTCATTTTATGTTTATCATAAATGTCGTACAATCCAGTTATGGTAAATGTATCATTAAACCCATTGCCGTCAGGTGTTATGATGTTAAAAATTTCTATACCGCAGAGTGTGGTAACTATTTTAAATGAAACGATTTTAAAACAATTCAAATTAGATATCCTTACATAGATTTCTTGTGTTACATAAAGATTAGTGTAACTATTAGGATTTAGGATTTGATTTGTGTTTTCAAGCGCATCAGTTTCTGATTCAAAAAAAGAAAACTCTAGATTAGCATCGTTAGTTATTTGATCTGACATTTGTGTTAAATCAAAAATAGCGCTGTCTAAACCGATTTCACACTCCTCCATAATGGGGTTATAATCATTTATCTGGACGTTATTAAATACAGTTACATCTTGCGTTATTGTAAATGTTTGTACTAATGTCTCTATAGTTGCGGTTACTGTATAATTGCCTGGTGAAGAGAATAGATGAGTAGGGTTTAAATTATTTGAAAAATTATTTATACCTGAATTAATATCGTCAAAATTCCAGTTAATCGATACTATATCAAGAGTAGTGTTTAAACTAAAGCCTTGGTTTTTACCAAAACAGTGATCCATAGTCTGGATTTCTGCTTGAAGTAAAAATGACTGTACAAAAATGGGTAGTCCGAACCAGGCAATTGCATTAGGAGATAAAGGGAATGCATTGTATTCATAATTAGAACCTACACCAGGAATATTGGGATTATTTATAACACTTAAAGCGTTTTGTTCAAATCTACTGTGATAAATCTTATTATCTAGTCCTAGTTGTAAAGCACCTCTAAAATGTGTAATGTTATCTTGATGAACTACCTGTACACTGTTAGCTATATTATTTGCCGTTAAGTCATATTGAACGATCTCTCCTCTTATAAAATCAAATATTTGCGTAGTTGATGGATTCATGTAATCCACCTCAGCATATAGAAACTGACCATTTCCAGAAAACTCAACTCCATAAATAGAGCCACCATCAGATCGTGTTAATAACGCCTGCGGATTAGAAACCACTCCAGTTGCGTTATCAAAATCATATAGGTAGAGTTCTCCACCATTTGTATAAGCACGACTTCTCGCATTTAGTACATTTGTTATACCAGAAAATTCTTCGGTAGTGTTATTTGAAAAGTGAGCCGCGGCTAGTTTATTGCCTCTAGCATTTATTTTTATGTATCCTCTCATAGCAGCGACATCTACATTTGTAACTGTAGAGTTAATTAACTCTATGAAAGGAGCGACTTGAGAAGATACTGGAGACGTATGAAGCCCGCTGGAGGTCAGTTCATAAGAATAAAATGTATCTTCAAATTGTGTTATAATCCAGAAACCATTACCAGCAGCATTTGTAATAGCTGTAAGTTTTTCTGATGTGATGGGTAAAAGATTAATGTTTTTATTTAAAGGATCTACGTCACCAGTGCCATTATTAAGCGACATATCTACTATAGAATAATGTAATCCTTCTGTATTGCGATATATGAGGTCATCAGTGTCTACAGTAAAAACATAATATAGATTAGAATTACCAGGAAATGGAACTATTATAGCGCTACTCGTACTTGAAGAATTTCCTTTTAATCCTGCGCCATTAGGCATGATTACATGGTTTGCATTATAAATTAAAGATCCATCTGTGTAAAATAATAAATTACCAAATGAATCTGAAATTGTAGCGCATCCTTCTCCTGTAATTAACTGACCGTCATCTATAGCTACTGCATTACCAGATGTAAAATCTATCCCTGAATTGATACCAAAATACCAATAGGATGATTCTAGTTGCGCTTTCGCGAAAGCGGAACAGATAAAAAAGAATAAAAAATATAAATACTTCATTGCTCTATCGTAAATATAGGCAATATTTATTTATCTTTTTAATGTGAAATGAGATGAGAAAGTAGTCCCATCCATTAAAGTTGCTTTAAACCAGTAATCGTTAGATGGTAATGGAGTACCGTTATAGGTTCCATCCCAACCAGGGCCCTGTGCAGATAGTTGTTTGATTAACTTGCCATAACGATCAAATATGTAAATCTCGCTATTAGGTTCAAAAACTGTAGAAACACCTATTAATTGCCAGTAATCATGAAATCCATCATTATTAGGAGTGAAGTATCTAGGGTAACCTACGATGCTAAAATCTTGAGTACTCGTACCGCAGCCATTTCTATCTCTTACATAAGCGGTGTAGAAACCTGGAGAAATATTATTAAACACTGGACTGTCTTGAAAAGGTTCTTCTAGACTTATACGGTACTCGTAGTCTCCTAGGCCGCTTGTATTTATAGTTGCGCTTCCAGATATATTTGTGCCAGCGTTTAGAACCTCTATGCTGTTTATAGTTGCAGGCTCACTTATGATTACGTTAACTGATCGCTGTTTGGGGCATCCATAAGTATTAAGTACCGTTACTGTGTAATCACCTCCATTAGTTACAGATATAGACTCTGTAGTTTCTCCTGTACTCCAGGAATAGGTGTAATCTGTAGCAGTGCCGTTTACGATTCCACTATTTATAACTAATGCTTGTGGATCATTACCACAATATTCATAAGTCTCAGTAAGTTCAATTACAGGTAGTGGTCGAACTATAAGTTCTACTTCACTGATCCCAAAACAGTTCCCATCTGGAGATTCTGCTCTTGCAAAAATAGTCTGGTTATTTGCTGTTGTGTTTGTATATGCGGTAGGTAGAATGTTTTGTTCTGTTAAAGCATCGTTGAGACTTAGGTAGTAGTTAAGTGTCACATCAGCTGGTGCGTTAATAAGAACGTTGCTGGTAGCTGTAGTTAGGTCAAATTCTGAAAATCCATCTTCTATACCGTCATCATCACAAGTGTTTAAAGTAGTGTCTTGAGCATCGCTAGCGCTTACAGATAAGTTAACCATAGCAGTCGTGAAACAGCCTGTCGTATCGTTAGTAACCCTAGCAACTATGGTTTCAAGAGGTGTCAAGTTAGTGTAACCTGTGCTATTTAATGCATTTGTATTATTATCAGCATCTGTTTGATTAATATAGTAAGTCACTGTTACTCCTGTAGCGTTGTTGCTTATAGAGTTATTAAAACTATCTAAATTAAATATGGTTTTTCCATCTAGCGTGCCATCTTCATCACATTGAAATGCATTGAAATCTAGTGCTACAGGTTTAGGCTTAACTATTAATTCAAAGAATTTTGAAGTGTCTGCACAACGATTTGACAAATTGTTTACTACACGTATGAAGACCGTTTCATTAAAAGGACTGGTGTTTCTGTAGGTATTAGGTAGTGGGTTAGTACCTAAATCTGCATCGTTTTGTGAGGAATGGTAGCTTACATTAAAATCGCCTGAATTTTGAGTTCCTAAAATTAATGATGTCTGCTCACTAAGATTAAAGTCAAAGATTCCATCAAAATCGTCATCACATTCTTCTAGATCTTCTACAGTATTAGAAACAGGTTGATCAAATATTTCTAGGTTAAAACTTAATGTTTGATAACATCTGGGGCTATTAGAATTATAGATTCTAGCGATGAGACTTTGGTTAGTGATGCTGGATTCATATGGAGTGGTAATAGGATTTATGTTATCGTCTGCATTCCTTTGATTTGTAAAGTATCTTACCGTATAGGTTAAGTCACTTTGCGATCCTAAAATTTCTGGTGTAGCAGTGTTGTCTAAATCAAAAGTGGCCATTCCATCTAGACCTAGATCACAAGCAATTTGATTAGTTATAGGGTTTGCTATGGGAGACTCGTAAATTTGAACATTTTTACGATATACTCTTGTATTACTTCCAGTAGTAAGAGATAGTGTAACATTATAAATTCTAGCTGCTGCATAGATATGTGTAGGGTTTTCTTGTGTAGAAGTATTTCCATCTCCAAAATCCCATAATACGCTATCTGGAGAGGTGTCCGATTGAAATTCAAAAGTAGTACCGTCACCTAGGCATGAATTTTCAACTTGAATAAGGGCAAAGAAACTTTGTATAAAAGGAGGTAGGCCTTGAGTAGATATGCGACCAGCAAGTCGTATTGCATCATGTTGATAATCACATCCTATACCTACTGTATTAGGATTATTAATTACTCCTAAAAAAGGTCTTCCTACATCATAAGAATCTGATATGGCTCTGTAGATTTTACCATCAATTCCTAATTGTAAAGAACTACGGTATCCCTGTCTTGTGTCTATTTCAGTACCGAAAATGATAGGATTTGCTAGATTAGTGTTGGTAAGTTGATATTGATATAAGGTAGAAGAATGATTAGCAGCTTCATCACCTCTAGCATCGTTAGATGCGGTTATATATAACAAGTTTCCGTCTGGAGAGAATTCTACACCATAACCTGCTTGATTTACACCGCTGAAGGATAGTCTACGTTCATTAGAAACAGCGCCAGAGCTCTGGTCATAATCATAGATAAATGTACCTGAACCCATATTACAAGAAACCATGTATCTACCGTCTGGTGATATTTTTAAATTCCCTCTTCTTTCAAGTGTAGGGCTGGCTACAGTTGATACTACTGGAGTTGGATTAACACCGTTAGCACTTATAGTATAAGTAAAAAAGGAGTTAAACACACCGAATCCAGACGCATTTGCCATAGCTGTTACTAGAATTTCATCATTGACAGAATGATTAATTGCCGTTAACTTTTCTGCAGCCTGATCAATTAATCGTGGAGGGTTTGCAATATTTGTCACTACCTCTCCAAGACCTCGATTTCCTGTCATATCCACTTCATAATAATGTACCCCTTCTGAGCCTCCAGAGAATGGAAGGTCTACAGTAAAAATATAGTAGATATTTTGATTTTGCGGCTTAGGGATTATAATGGCGCTTTGTGTACTAGATGGGTTACCTCGCAGTCCTACACCGTTAATCATAATGTTATGAGTACTATCATAGACGGTTCTACCGTCTGTATAAAAAAGAAGTTGACCATTCTCGTCAGATATGCTGGCGCAACCTTCATTGGTACTAACTTTACCATCTGTTAAAGGGGTAACAGTACCGGTAGCAGGATCAAAGTTTATACCTGCATTAAAACCAAAATACCAATTTGAGGCCTGTAATTGCGCATTACTAAAATTGAAACTTAACGTTATTAGCGCTATGGTGTATACGGCAAGTAAGGGGATCTTTTTAGTCATGTGCGAATTTAATGCACAGATGTTACAATTAATAGAGTTTTAACACTTCGTGAAGTGTTAAAAGAATAGAAGTAAAACGTCGTTATAATAAGTATTACAACGACGTTTAAATTATTTTTTATGTTAAAAAAGATTATAAATCTCTCTTTTTTAACAATGCATAGGACATATAAATAAATAAGGTACTCCATATACATACAGATACGACATCTATCCATTCTATGTCATAACCAAAATCCATTCCTTCAACAGAAATTTGATTAAGTGCAGATTTCACTAAATCTATTTTAGTAAACGGTTGTTTAATTAAATTAGACATGGCGTTTAATGGTAAAATGTGGAGAAACCAGTCATAAATGTGTGTGCCATAATAGGTATCTACACCTTTAGCTATTAAGTTCAGTATTCCCTCAAAAATGTACCATACAAATACAAAACCTAATGCAAAGGCACTTCTTTTTATCAGAATACCTGCAAATAAACAGAAACAAAAGAATACTAAATGCGCTAAGAAGAATGCCCCTAAATAACCCATTTGTGAGAAAATTATAGAAGGCTGGTCAAAGTCAGAGTAAATTAAACCTAATATTAATGAGGCTATAAAGACTACAAAGGTGGTTAATATTGCTAAAGAAATTGCTAAATATAATTTAGAAAGTATCAATTCTTTCTTACTTAATCCATCTATTAAGTTTTGCTTTATAGTTCGATTGCTGTATTCATTTGCTGTTAGCGATACTAGAACTATGGCTATGAAAATTTTTAAAAAACTAGTGAAATAAGTACTAATATGCCATACTAATGGAAAGTTGAATATTCCTAGGTCAGAAAAACTACCATTAAAACCATTAAGGTCTATTCTTATCATACCGCTAAGCATCATAAGAACTACGATAACTAAATAAATAATGGTAAGTACTATACTACTTTTACTATATCTGAATTTGTGTAATTCTATATCTAATAATCTTTTCATGGCGTGCATTAGTTTTTGTTAGTTAACTCGATGAACTGGTCTTCTAGGCTTTGTTTTCTATGCACTAATTTGCTTAGAATAATACCGCTTTCAAATGCATCTTTATTAATTTGTGCATTATCAACAGGTTCATAAAGTTTTACCTCTAGACCATTATCGTGCACAGTTATAGTACCGGCATAGGGTTTGTTTTCAATAAAACTATATAGGGCTTTTCTATCACTAGCGTCTATAAAAATAGAGCCATGATTTCTGTTCATTTCACCTACTGGTCCTGCATAAAGCATTTTACCAGATCTCAAAACAATAACATCGGTACATACTTTTTCAACTTCGTCAAGTAAGTGAGAGGCGAGTAATATGGTTGTGCCGTTTGAGGCTATCTTTTGTATGATGTCTCTTATCTGTCTTATACCTTGTGGGTCTAGACCATTTGTAGGTTCGTCTAGAATTAATATCTCGGGATCGTTAAGTAAAGCACTCGCAATCGCAAGACGTTGTTTCATTCCCAGAGAGTAGGTTTTAAAAGAAGAATGCTTTCGCGAAAGCAAATCTACAACAGTCAATTTCTCTTCAATCTTAGAACGGTCTATATTTTTAATCTTACAGACTAGCTCTAGGTTTTGAATAGCACTCATGCTAGGGTAGAAGTTGGGTCTTTCTATGATAGCGCCTATTCTTTTAAGAGCATCATGATTAGATGTAGTTCCTTCAAACCATTTATACTCACCGCTAGTAGGGTTAACCACATTGAGAACCATCCCTAGGGTTGTAGATTTACCACTACCGTTGGGTCCTAAGATTCCATAGATATGGCCTTTTTTAATTTGAAATGAAATATGGTCTACCGCTGTTAGTGCGCCATATGTTTTGTGAAGTTGATTAATTTCAAGGATGGTTTCCATGAATGAGATTTTTTTGTTGTATTATGTGACGGCAAGAAACAAAAAATGTTACTGTAATTATGTCAGAAAAGATTCTCAATGATAAATTGTTATCAAATAAAAAACCTACATTCCCTATAGGTAGTTCATTATCTAGCTACGTAAAGCGTTACAATCGGGCGACTAGTATACCTGTTTCATATGATGATTTACTTAGATTTGCTGGTTGTATAACGGTTTATGATAAAAATGATGAAGATACATTATGGGTAAGATGCTACTACTCAGACTCTGATAGAGAACAAATAGACAGGCATCTTAAAAGAATTTACGATATTCTCCATAGTGACGGGCGTGATGAGACTCTAGATTATTTAAGTGTCGATGCAGTTGATTACTGTACATTTGGAAATACAAAGCCATTCCGTATTAAGGTTAGTAATATTCTTAATGATGCTTTTACCTATTTTTATGTAAAAAAAGCTGATGCTTCTCGCGTTTATGGTCTAGAGTTAGAACATTTACTCTCACCTCACCGTATTAATTTTTTAGTTTATAAGGACACTCTTATAGAAGAGCACATCGCAGGTATACCAGGAGATGAGTTTATTGCAGACTACATGGATGGTTGCGATCATCAAGAGCTTACTCAAATAGCAAAAGAGTTTGTAAAATTTAATGAGCGTTGTTTAATACGTCTGTTAGGTGATATGCGTTCTTATAATTATGTAGTTATTCCTACGCATGATTTTGATCGAGTAAGTTATGCGATACGCGCGATAGATTTTGACCAGCAATCTTATGAGGGGAAATTAAAAGTGTATCGACCGCAGTTTTTTAAAGAAAACCTGGCCATGGTAACTAATGTTACATCGTGTTTAAAAAACGCAAGTATAGAACAATATAAAAAAGAAGAACGTTCTTTAATTGCAAAACGTTTAATAAACACGCAAACCAGGTATAAACAACTTATAAAATGCATGAGAGCAGACTTTATATCAACGCCTGTAAAGTTTAAACAACTCAAAAGAGAATTACATGAATTTACTGGAGATGTTAAATTTAAATCGGCAAGAAGTATGGGAGGAATTTTAAATACAGCTATGGAGTTTGTGAAAAGAAATTACAATGATCTAGATAATTAAATAAAAACGTCTCTAATGGATTTGAGAACATTAGAGACGTTTTTTTATTTCTTAAAATAGGTATATAAATAGTTTATTTCTTTTCTTCACGGTTAAAGTAGACTAGATAGTAATACATCTGCTTTTCTTCATCCCATCCTTTTTCAATAAATTTATCTGCACTATCAGGATTAGTAAAGTCCATTTTTATTTGAACATGAGTGTCTAGATTTATTACACTTTTGATTCCTTTACGTGCCGCACTTACTGCGGTGTTAGAAATAGGAAAGCTAGATACGTCTTCTATGGAGTGTTTTGCACCTTGATCTACTTTATAATTTTTGAATTCTGGAATTAGATCTGGGTTATCTAGTGTTTCATTTAAGAAGGCAGTTTCTTCAAAAGTGTCATTCTTTGCAAAATGATTTACTGCGCGATTCATAAACATTACTTCTTCCTTCTTATCCTCTGCAGGAAGAACTACATCCTTTGCAAAGTCTTGACAAAATTTCAAGTACTTCTTTGTAAAGAAATTTTCATCTTCAAATACATCTACACCTAGGAAACTCTCTAGCCAGTATTTTGCATCATAGCGGTTAGAATCTACAGAAAGGATTTTGTATCCTACTTCTTCTTCAACATTAAATATAATAGCACCTTTATCAAGTTTGTTTAAGTTAACTCCTTGCTGTAAGATCATCTTTAAATCAGATTCTCTTTCTTCAAATTGTAAAAACTCTTGTTTAATTTCACTCTTAAAGATACCTATTGCATCAGTTTTATTGTTGTCCACCATTACGTTATCAAAATAACAGATGTATATCTCTCCACTTCTTATATGTGGATGGTCTGACTGCTGGTATAAGTGTTTTGCCATCTTTTTACTATTTTCTAGTAAAGAGGCTGGAGTTGAGAATATCGCTTTTGCGTAAGCGTACATCTCATGAAACTCTAAATCATCTTCATGTGTAAAACTGTAATAAGCTTCTTCCTTAGAACGGAAAGATTTTAAAAAATATTCTTTTAAAAGTGAATGCATCTCGTCATCTAGAGGTGTGGTGTTATCTGACGTAAGAAGGTGCTCTCCTTTATTCTTATTACCTACACGATGTATGGCAAGGTTTTCAATTCTAGTGTTAAATAAATTGATCATAGGCTAGTATAGGTCGTTTTCATCAAAGGAATGCTCATCATAGAACTCATCATCACCATCATCTATATCACCGCGATATTCTTCTTCTCCATCTTCATGAAAACGAGGGTCAGCTTCAAATTCTTTGTCAGGAGCGTTATCAGGTAATTCACCTACAGAAAATATTACCTGTGGATAGGCTGTTCCAGATACATTACTAACTACATCTGCCAGCTCTACAGAGAACGTCCATAGACTTAAGAAATCATAAATGTAGATCATTCTAGTCTTAGTTTTACTCATGGCGTTTTCTAATAAAGTGTCGGCCATTTTCTTAACTGGTGCCATACCACCACTCATATCAAATAGGCAGTACTCTTCACCTTGATTCCATTCTTCATCACTAGCATAGAAACTAGCCATTTCATCACCTTCTAGTTGAAAGGACTGTACAATAACGTTGTGAAACTCTTCTAGTGTGCTGTTAGCATCAATTTCTATGTCTCTAAAACAGTCGTCATTTGCATCAAGAAGAACTCTTAATCTATAGATCATTTACTTCAATTTTTAAGGATGGCAAAGATATGAATTTTGAACCTGATCTATGTTATTATGACTAGTAGGAATTTAAGTATTTAACCTATAAAGTATCATAGAAAAAAGTGCTCTATGCGTTTTATCGTTGCTTGTATTTTAAATGTTGTGAACTGATTTAAAAACATCAGTTACTTTTTGCACTTTTTTACATAGGTATCTATAAAGTATAGTTCTAGAGAGTCACCTCTAGTTTCATGACCAGCTAACCTGCTAGATTCTTTATTTTTTATATAAATAAAAAGTATCTTTATGTTCTTATAAATAGTAGTCTATAAAATCAATCCTGTCCTAAATAAATTTAAGACATATCAAACCTAACCATTTTACTGGTTTGATTAGCTGTTTTATTGTTT
>NZ_CANLXZ010000040.1 GCF_947495285.1 uncultured Nonlabens sp.
AACTATAAAATCAATCACAGGAAATCATCATTATCTAAAAGCTTTTTATGCGGCATTTAAGAACTAAATTGGTATTAACCCATATATTTACAGTACAGTTGATGCTTTTTTTAAACCACCAGGCTCGCACAATCACGCAGGTTAAGTCCTAGTATAGTGTAATATCTATTCACGTAAGTAAATGACATGGTCCAGTTTATTTTGTTGGGTTGCTTTAGAATCAATCGTTCTCATTTTAATTATTGAATTCTTTATATCACAATTACTAGAATAGTTCTATTTAATCGTATTTATCCAGAGCTCATAACATAGCGGCTATTTGCATAATTCATTAAACTAATAAGATAAGGGCTGTTTGTAATTCCGCTTTCGCGAAAGCGAAACAACCATCCATCTACTTAAATAATTTAAATATTTATACTACTTCATAATTTGGGAAACGCTCTTAGTTTAGCATATTTATAAGTAAATAGGTGGTTTTAACTTCTTTTTTCTTTAATTATGTTAAAAAATGATTCTTTTTTAGAAAACCATTAGGAGCTTCTATGTGCTGACCACTTCTTATGCTTTGTAACTTTGTACTGTAATAAATAACTAATTTAAAAATACAGACAAATGAAAAAGACAATCATTACAACACTAGCCATAGTAGGACTTTTCACTATTACAGGTGTAAATGCACAAGAAACGTATCAACCTGCCGACGGTGTAAACACTGGGGTAACTAAGGATATTAATGGTACTGCAGACGATTTAAAGGATGAAGGTATAGTAGGTGTAAGTGGATGGAGTAGTTTTAATACTTTATCAAATCACGTTTATATGCTAGAAGGTCAAGATTTTACTACCACTCGTGAGATTATTCCATTAATGAGTTCTAATATAATGATTCTAGACGACACGATACCAGAGTGGTTAATGACAGAGGAGATCATGGAAGATGTAAAAGATGTTCAAAAAGATTATGTAGAGTTAATGAAGGGTACAAAAATGTCCAGTCATGAATTTAAAGAAAATCTAGAAGAAGTCATTGAGCAATATGAGGACTTGAGAGAAGAAGTAGGAGAGACCGTAGAAAAGTATAATAATGTGCAGGCAGACGCGATGGAAGAATATATGGAAGAAATCGAGAGTGATAGATCTTATCGTAAAAACATGCGAGATGCCTCAGAAGAATATGAGGAAGAGATAAAAGGCTTAAATAAAATTACAGATCTAGAAATGAAGAAGTAAGAATCACTCCATAATTTATAATTTAAAAACCGGTGTTAAAGCATCGGTTTTTTTATGTCATTGTTTTTCTGTTTTCATTAAACTAGGTTCTATGAAAGGAAGTATCTCATAGGGAAGAGTCTTGTTCTCTAGGGTAGGGAAATAAACGGTAGAATAAGAATTCTTAAAATGATGGATTTGTGGCATCTGTAATCAAGTGTCTATAAATATAAGAAACAGATAAGACCAGGTGCGATGGAGTACATCTATAAACCAGATTTAATAATTTAAGGAATAAAAAAATCCCCATCATTGCTGACGAGGATTTTTATTACGAGAGATGGTTGTTAAACCTAATTATTTTACTTTGTTTACTACTGCTTCAAAAGCTTCTGGGTGATTCATAGCAAGATCTGCAAGAACTTTACGATTTAACTCGATGTTGTTCTTTTTTACAGCTCCCATGAATGCTGAGTAGCTCATTCCGTGCATACGAGCACCAGCGTTAATACGCGTGATCCATAGTCTACGGAAAGTTCTTTTCTTGTTTCTTCTATCGCGGTAAGAATAAGCCATGGCTTTATCTACTGCGTTCTTTGCTACTGTCCATACGTTTTTACGACGTCCGAAGTAACCTTTGGCCTGTTTAAGGACTTTTTTTCTACGTGCTCTACGAGCTACTGCATTTACTGATCTAGGCATAATTTAATTTTTTAACAGTAGGCGATCCATTTCTAGATTCTTTTATGGTGCACTACTATTGGGTTATTGTGTGAATTAATAAACCATCAAGGCTTACAGAAATGTCTTACTTAAGACGTAACTGTAATTTGATATTTGGTTCGTCTGCTTTGTGCACAAGTGTAGAGTGCGTTAAAGCTAACTTACGTTTCTTACTCTTTTTAGTCAGGATGTGACTTTTAAAAGCGTGTTTTCTTTTAATTTTTCCAGAACCAGTAAGCTTAAAACGCTTCTTAGTACTAGATTTTGTTTTCATCTTAGGCATAATTTCCTTTTTTTAATTCTCGTATTCCTTTTTCTTAAACTGCTTTTTATTTCTTAATTCCTATTAAATCAATGAGTTATTAGGAGTAATTAAGACACAAATAGGCGGTTCTCAATTAAGGATTGCAAAAATAGGTTTTTATTTAGAAATGGCATTGTAAAAGATCAATTTATTCCTACTGGTTCATTGAATTTTTTTCTATTTATTTTTCTTGTGTGGCACCCAGTCATTAACAGTTTAAATAAAATATATAGCTGTGATGGAGTAGTGGTGGGTTAATTAGTTATAGGTTTTACTGGTTATTTAAGTAGCTGTTGTACTGTATGTGAATGTATGGTTATTCTATTAATGCTGATAAAAATAAGATTTTAAAATTCCAATTATTAAAACAAGAAAAGACCGTCTCGTTTTAAGAGACAGTCTTTTAAAGATATTCTTTCTACGTTGCTGCTATTTTCAAATAACAGTAAGGAGTCAGATTATTTTTTCTTAGGTGCGATAAACATATTCATACGTTTACCTTCCATTTTAGGCATTTGTTCTACTTTACCTAGTTCTTCAAGATCTTGAGCAAGTCTTAAAAGTAAGATTTCTCCTTGATCTTTATAGATAATAGAACGTCCTTTAAAGAATACATAAGCTTTTAATTTTGCACCTTCTTTAAGGAACTTCTCACCATGTTTTCTTTTAAACTCGTAATCGTGATCATCTGTATTAGGTCCAAAACGGATTTCCTTAATAACCACTTTACTAGCGTTTTGCTTTATTACTTTCTCACGCTTTTTCTGTTCATAGACAAACTTTTTATAGTCCATGATCTTTGCAACTGGTGGGTCAGCATTAGGAGAGATCTCAACTAGGTCAAGTTCTTTTTCTTGTGCTTCCTTAAGTGCGTCACGTGTGTCCATAACACGAGGTTCTCCATCGCCTACTAGGCGTACTTTTCTCGCACGTATTTTTTCATTGATTGCGTGCTTGTCTTCTTTGATAATTCGAGCCGGACCACGGCTTCTGCGTCTACGTATTGCTATGACTATATAATTTTAATTAAACTTCAAATGTTTTTATCGTTTCAGAGATTTCCTTTTGAACTAGTGTTGTAAAATCTGCAACACTCATTGTTCCTAGGTCGTCTCCACCATGTTTTCTTACAGAAATTGTACCATCTTTTTCTTCCTGCTCACCTACGATAAGCATATATGGTAATTTGTTCATTTCGGCCTCACGGATTTTTTTACCCATGGTTTCTGCACGGTTGTCTACTGCTGTGCGAATTTCGTTAATTTCTAGGGAATTTGCCACTTGTTTAGCATAATTTTCATATTTCTCGCTGAGTGACAGAATAGTACACTGCTCTGGCATCAACCACAGTGGGAAATTACCGCCAGTATGCTCTAATAAAATAGCTATAAAACGCTCCATACTACCAAAAGGTGCTCTGTGTATCATAACAGGTCTATGTGACTCGTTATCAGCGCCTTTATAGGATAGGTCAAAGCGTTCAGGTAAATTGTAATCTACTTGTATAGTACCTAATTGCCAGCTTCTACCTAGGGCATCCTTCACCATAAAGTCTAATTTAGGACCGTAAAAGGCAGCTTCACCTTCTTCTATTACATAATTAAGACCTTTATCTTTTGCAGCACTGATGATTGCGTTTTCTGCAATTTCCCAGTTTTTAGTGTCACCTATGTATTTTTCTGGCTTTTTAGGATCGCGTATACTTACTTGTGCTGTAAAGTTTTCAAATCCTAGAGAACCAAATACATAGAGTACTAAGTCTATTACCGCTTTAAATTCTTTGTCCAGTTGCTCTGGCATACAGAATATGTGCGCATCATCTTGAGTAAAACCACGTACACGAGTTAAACCATGTAATTCACCACTTTGCTCATATCTATATACCGTACCGAATTCTGCAAACCGTTTTGGTAAATCTCTATAAGACCATTGTGCACTTTTATAGATCTCACAGTGGTGAGGGCAGTTCATAGGTTTTAATAAAAACTCTTCTCCTTCATTAGGAGTTGTGATAGGCTGGAAAGAATCTGCTCCATATTTTTCATAGTGACCAGAGGTTTCATATAGCTCTTTTGCGCCTATGTGAGGTGTTACCACCATCTCATAACCTGCTTTTTTCTGTGCTTTTTTCAAGAAGTCTTCTAGTCTCTCACGCAGTGCAGCACCTTTAGGTAACCATAATGGCAGCCCTTGACCTACACGCTGTGAAAAGGTAAATAACTGTAATTCTTTACCTAGCTTTCTATGGTCGCGTTTTTTAGCTTCTTCTAGAAGTGCTAGATATTCTTTTAAGTCTTTTTGTTTAGGGAAAGAAGTCCCGTATAAACGTGTCAGTTGCTGGTTGTTCTCATCACCACGCCAGTATGCACCAGCTATACTCATGATTTTTACCGCTTTGATTATTCCTGTATTGGGAATATGTCCACCGCGACATAAATCTGTAAAAGTATCGTGATCACAAAAAGTAATATCTCCATCAGTTAGGTTTTCAATTAACTCTACCTTAAAAGCATTGTCCTGATCCTTGTAGAATTGAATAGCATCTGCTTTAGAAACGCTACGCATAGTAAATTCATGTTTACCGCGAGCTATTTCTAGCATACGAGCTTCTATTTTAGGTATGTCAGATTCTGAGATCGAGTGCTCTTTAAAATCGATATCATAATAAAAACCGTTATCTATCGCAGGTCCTATTGTTAGACTCACCCCAGGGAATAATTCTTCAACAGCTTGTGCCATAATGTGAGAAGTAGAGTGCCAGAAAGCCTCTTTTCCTTCAGGATTACTAAAAGTAAATAAAACCAGGCTACCATCTTCTGTAAGAGGTGTTTTAGTCTCTACCTTAGTGCCATTAAAGCTAGCACTTATTACGTTACGAGCAAGTCCTTGCGATATGCTCATCGCGACGTCCATAGGAGTGGAGCCGCTTTCCATTTCTTTAATACTGCCGTCTGGCAATGTAATGTTAATCATAACTACAAAATATGTGCGGTAAAGGTAAACTCTTTAGAGAAATTTGCAATTATTTAATTCAACAGTTTTTTAAGTAATTTAATTGTTTTTAGTGCTTATGGGTAAGTTTATTATTAAGACGGTTTACATGTTTTTATTTTTCCATTTTTAAATTATGTGACTACATTTTTAGAGAAATGATATGTGTACTTAATATGATTTAGTTTGGCTTGTTACGCTTTCGCGAAAGCGAACAAATTATCCAGCAACTATGCGTTACAATAGCTCTGTTATATGTTATCTAGCGTGTGATAAGAAGAGATTTAAGAACATTATTACTTTAGACTTATTTAAAAATGTCAAGGTCGGATAATTATTATGATGTCAATAATGCTCTCTTTTTAAGATGGAGATGCTCTATGTAAAGACCGTGCGAGTAGGTGATAGAACCTATGGAATTGAGTAATCTGTTTATTGAGATCATTAGATAATATAACCCTTTTATGTCTGTAGTATCCCTACCTATATTATCACTTTTAAATAAAGAATAGTTAAGAAAACATCACTTTGATACGGTAATAGTTGCAATAGCTTACCTTTGCAGTTCAATATATTACATGACATTTAAAGAATTAGGGTTAGTAGAACCCATCTTGCGAGCTTTGCAAGACCAAGGATATGAACGTCCTACACCTATACAAGCACAAGCTATTCCAGTTTTATTAGAAGGAAAAGATTTACTAGGCTGTGCACAGACTGGAACCGGTAAAACTGCTGCGTTTTCCATTCCTATTGTTCAAGATTTATATAATCGTGCGCCACCTAAAGGTAAAAGACGCATTAAAACACTAGTAGTAACCCCTACGAGAGAACTTGCTATACAGATAGGTGAGAACTTTACATCTTATACAAAGTATACTGATATTAAAAACACAGTGATCTTTGGTGGTGTTAAACAAACCTCTCAAGTTTACAAATTACATCAAGGAGTAGACGTTCTAGTTGCTACACCAGGTAGATTACTAGATTTAATAAATCAACGTTATATCTCGTTAGATCATATAGAGCATTTTGTACTAGATGAGGCAGACCAGATGCTGGATATGGGATTTATACACGACATTAAAAAGTTGTTGAAAATTCTACCTGCAAAAAGACAGTCTCTATTTTTTAGTGCAACAATGCCTAGCAGCATAGTAAAACTATCTAATGAAATATTAGGTAACCCTGCTAGGGTAACTATTGCGCCAGAAAAGACTACTGCAGAGAAAGTAGAGCAAAGAATCTATCACGTTAATAAAAAGAACAAGACAAAACTCTTAGTTGATTTATTAGGCGGTGAGTTAAATGATTCTACTCTCGTTTTTTCTAGAACAAAACATGGAGCAAATAAGATAGTTAAAGACCTGGATAAAGCTGGTATTAAAAGTGCTGCTATACACGGGAATAAATCTCAGGCTGCTAGACAAAGAGCTTTAAAACAGTTTAAAGAAGGTGAGCTTACTGCACTTATCGCAACAGATATTGCCGCTCGTGGAATCGATATCGATGAGTTAAGTTATGTGGTGAATTACGATCTACCTAACGTACCAGAATCTTATGTTCATAGAATAGGGAGAACTGGTAGAGCAGGAGCAAGTGGTCTTGCTGTTTCTTTCTGTATGCTAGAAGAGCGTCCTTTTTTAAAGGATATCGAGAAATTAATAAAAACGAGTATTCCTGTAGTGAATGATCACGATTTTGAGTTTAAAATGGAAGATGCTGCAGAGCCTAGTCTGAAAAAACAAGGTGGTGGACGTGGTCGCTCTCAAGGAAGAAGTAATAACAAGCCTAAAAGCGGCGGTGGTACTTCTTCTAGAAGTGGTGGCTCTAGTCGCAATAGCGGTCGCAATCGCAGATAATTATGACTCTAGTTCTTATGTAAAGTAAGGAATAATCAGTACTACACACATAAAAGCCTTTTATCATTTGATAAAAGGCTTTTATGTGTGTATAATTTATGTTATTGTACTAATGAGATGAACTCAGCTCATTTGTGAATTTTAATTTTTCTGATCGATTAATTATAGATTTACGTTTGAAAACTTTTTTTAGAACACTTATTTGCTGGAGTAAACAAGTTATAAGCTACTCCACATCTTTGATATGTAATGAAAAAATATTTGTGTACATATTCCTCTTTCTGCAACTGGCACATTGTAACTGGTAAGATTTGATTTTTAAATATATGGTGTTATGAATTCTATAATTGTTATGTATGTAAAACAAAAACCAGCTGCTCAGGTTTTCTATTAGGATAGTGTAACTCTAATCCAGGTATTAATTAATAGCCGCATAATCATCTTTGAGATCAAAATAATTTGCTTCATTTTTTTAAATATAATGTTAAGAGAATAAATTCATTTTTATAATGGAATAAGTAAATAATAGGAAGGACTGGTTTGTTGAGGTTTCAATTCCGCTTTCGCAAAAGCGCAACACTTATCATTCTCCTTAAAAAGATGTACTTTTGCACGCTTAAAAAATCAAGCATTATGCGCAAGATATTCAATAATTTTACTAGCAACCCTAAGGATGATGTTCTCTCTGGAATAACCGTTTCTCTAGCGATGATTCCAGAAGTGGTAGCATTTGCTTTTGTTATAGGTATAGATCCTTTAGTGGCTCTTTCTGGTGCTTTTATGATCGGTTTAATTACGGCATTATTCGGTGGTCGTCCTGGTTTAATTTCTGGAGCAGCAGGCGCGGTAGCAGTAATTTTTGCAGATTTAATTATAGAAGGTCACGACAAAGGCCTTGCCATGGATGTACCAGTAGATAACATGCAATACATCTATCTATTTGCAGCGGTAATCTTAATGGGAATTATACAGGTGCTAGCTGGTGTGTTTAAAGTAGGTAAATTTGTTAGATTGATACCACATCCTGTTATGATGGGCTTTGTAAACGGTCTGGCTATAGTGATTTTTTGGGCACAAGTAAAAATGTTTAGAAACAGAAGCGCGGTAGTAGATGAAAATGGTGTCACAGAATATATAGCTACTTATATGCAAGGATCGCAATTATATACTATGATTGCACTGGTAGCTCTTACTATGGCTATCGTATTCTTTTTACCTAAATTAACTAAGAAAATACCAGCAGCCCTTACAGCTATTATCGTGGTGACTGCAATAGTTATACTAGGAGATATGGAAGGCGTGAGTACCGTAGGCTCTTACATAAGAGATGGTGGTGGTACAGGTCTTAAAGGAGAACTACCTACTTTTAATACAGAGTTGTGGGAGAAGTTACCTATAAATCTAGAGACCTTTAAATTTATACTTCCTTATGCATTTCTAGCGGCCGCGGTAGGATTGATAGAATCTTTAATGACTATGAATCTGGTGGACGAACTTACAGAAACGCGTGGTAGTGGTAATAGAGAGTCTGTGGCGCAAGGAGCAGGTAATATAATCAGTGGTCTATTCGGTGGTACTGGTGGTTGTGGAATGATAGGACAGACAGTAATTAACATTAATGCTGGTGGACGAGGTCGTTTATCTGGTGTTATGATGTCTTTAACCTTATTAGTTTTCTTACTTTTTACAGATGAATATATAGAACAAGTACCTATTGCAGCATTAGTAGGTGTCATGTTCATGATGGTTATTGAGACATTTGCCTGGTCTAGTTTTAGAATTTTAAGAAAAATCCCAATGTCAGACGCTCTTGTACTCATAACTGTGTCTGTTGTGACGGTTGTATTTGACCTGGCCATCGCGGTATTTGTAGGTGTAATTATCTCTGCTCTGGTATTTGCATGGGAAAGTGCAAAACGCATAAGAGCTCGTAAAAGCCTTAAAGAAGATGGAACTAAAGTCTATGAAATTTGGGGCCCTTTATTCTTTGGTTCTGTAACAGACTTTAATATGAAATTTGACCCTAAGAATGATCCTGATAAAATAGAAATAGACTTTATAGAAGCTCGCGTACAGGATCATTCTGGTATCGAGGCATTGAGAGGTGTTACAAATAAATATCTAGATCTAGGTAAAGAAATTAAATTAACGCATTTAAGCCCTGAGTGTAAGGAATTATTAATGCGCAATAATCCAGAGTTTGATACCATTATAGAAAGTAGTATTGAAGACCCACGTTACCACATAGCAACAGACTTAATGGATGCTGAGGTGTAAAAACAACTTCTTTTTAAAAAGAAAAAATAAAACCTCTATAAAGTAGTTTTTTACTTTATAGAGGTTTTATTTTATAGGGATAAGATGGTATTATATTATATTATGCTTTATGTGTTTTAAAAGTCTTTTTTTTGAGCACCTCTTTTTTGTTTGCTTTTTCATTACTACCAGGGAAAACTAAAGGTGTACTGCTGTAAGTAGTGCCAAAATTCACATGAGCCAGATAGACTTGTTTCACAGCATCTGCTACTTGTTTTTCAGTTAGTTCTTTTAATGGATGTATAAAAACAGACCACAATAAATTTTCTGAAATAGCATATTTAACGTCTAGTGCGGTATGAAAATTTGCTACTAGAGCGTTAGTTTTCATCTCTTCATTGAGCTTAGAATATGCTATAATAGGAGAAATAATACGCATTCTATTATGGTTCACATCAGTAACACAAATAATAGGAATATCATTTATTATAAACTGCCACCTACCATTATTTCCTTGGATAGTGTCACTGACAGTTTTAAAAATAGTATCCAGTCTACTATTACTCATGTTCTGTGAGAAAGATAAATTTGTAATCAATAACGCTGCTAATAAGAAGGTGTGTCTCATATTTAAAAAATTAGATCAATGAGTCTTGTCCATCAACTCATACCAGCAAGTATATATAAATGGTCTCACAAAAATATTTCAAATTATTAATTTTAATCTTTTTACAAAATTATTATACGTCTAGCTGTTAATGTTCTTTCATCACTTCAGTAATTCTGTATATCTTCATTTTCCTGTCGTAGTAAATTTATTCCATCACTTAACGAGTATAGATATATCATTGTTAGAGATTATTATTATTATGGATCTCGCTTTCGCGAAAGCGGAATATTTACCATCGTTATAGTAACAAAATCCTTATTTTTGAGCAAAGACTTATTTACATGGATTTAGACTTCAATAAAAACGAAGATCATAATAAAATGCTACTTTCTGACTTGAGAAGAAAGTTTGCTCAAGTAGCCCTAGGTGGTGGTAAAAAGCGCATTGAAAAGCTACATGCTAAGGGTAAGATGACCGCTCGTGAGCGTATCGATTACTTACTTGATAATGCAGATGATGCTATAGAGATAGGCGCTTTTGCAGGAGATGGTATGTATGAGGAGCATGGCGGCTGCCCTAGTGGTGGTGTGGTAGTAAAGATAGGATACGTTCAAGGTAGGCAGGTTATAGTGGTAGCAAATGATGCAACGGTAAAAGCTGGAGCATGGTTTCCTATAACTGGAAAGAAAAACTTGCGTGCTCAAGAAATATCTATAGAGAACAGATTACCTATCATTTATCTAGTGGACAGTGCAGGTGTTTATCTACCTATGCAGGATGAGATTTTTCCTGATAAGGAACACTTCGGTCGCATATTTAGAAACAATGCGGTGATGAGTAGTATGGGAATCACGCAAATAGCTGCCGTAATGGGTAGTTGTGTTGCAGGTGGTGCTTATCTACCTATTATGAGTGACGAGGCGCTTATAGTGGATAAAACAGGTAGTATTTTTCTAGCAGGTTCTTATCTAGTAAAAGCTGCAATAGGAGAATCTATAGATAATGAAACACTAGGTGGAGCAACGACGCATTGCGAGATTAGTGGTGTGACTGATTATAAGGCAAAAGATGACAAAGATGCTTTAAATAAAATCAAGAAAATATTTGATAAAATAGGCGATAGTGATAAAGCTGGTTTTAATAGAGTAGAAGCAAAGAAGCCAGAATTAGATCCAGAAGGTCTATTCGGCGCGTTACCTAGAGAACGTAATGCTCAATATGACATGATGGAGCTTATTAATCGTATGGTAGATGCAAATTCTTTTGAGGCCTACAAAGACGGTTATGGGCAGACACTAATCACAGGTTATGCTCGTATGGATGGTTGGGCTGTAGGTATAGTCGCTAACCAGCGCAAGATTGTAAAAACTAAGAAAGGCGAGATGCAGTTCGGTGGTGTGATTTATAGCGATAGTGCTGACAAGGCGACTCGTTTTATTGCTAACTGTAATCAAAAGAAAATACCTCTCGTATTCCTTCAAGATGTTACTGGTTTTATGGTAGGATCTAAATCTGAACACGGTGGAATTATAAAAGATGGTGCAAAAATGGTGAATGCTGTTTCTAACAGTGTAGTGCCTAAATTTACGGTGGTTATAGGGAATAGTTATGGTGCAGGTAATTATGCTATGTGTGGTAAAGCTTATGATCCAAGATTAATTTTTGCATGGCCTACTGCAGAGCTTGCTGTAATGTCAGGTAATAGTGCTGCAAAGGTATTGATGCAAATAGAAAAAGCATCTCTAGAAAAATCTGGTAAAAAACTGACTGATGAAGAAGAGAAAGCGCTGTTTGCCAAAACTAAAGATCGTTATGATAAACAAGTGTCTCCATATTACGCGGCGTCTAGAATATGGACCGATGCCATAATAGATCCACGTGATACAAGAAAATGGATCTCTATGGGAATAGAAGCTGCAAATCATGCACCTATTACAAAGGATTTTAATCTAGGAGTGATACAGACGTAATATTAACCTTTTTAATAAGTAACAGATGTCTGCCTGAACTTATGAAACATGATCTGGTGAATTGATATTCAGGTCCGTTGCTGTAAGTTCAGGAGGACATTTTTTATTGTCTTTTTTTTAAAGAGGATTTTTTACCAGTATTACATAAAACATTTTTTAAATATAGAACACCTAGAACATTGAGAGCTTTCAGTTCTTTATTTATAAAGGTAATGCCTATTTTTTATGGACCTTACTTTGCTTAAAAAGTATAAGAAATATCTTGGGACTGGAATTTGTGATTTCTATCTTATTAACGATTATTTTAGTAAGTTTAGAAAATATTCAAGAACACCTAGAAAATCCTTTTGATCAAATAGGAGAAGACGACATTAATTTTAACGTAGAGAAATTTGTCGAGCGATTAAATCATAAATCAAATTATTAAACATAAAATATGTTTTTAAAGAAAATTTTTAAAGGTATTGCTATTACTGCTGTTGCATGCTACGTTTTACTATGCGGCCTGCTTTACTTTTATCAAGAAACCCTACTGTTTTTTCCTGAAAAGCTGGAACGAGATTATCAGTTTCAATTTAAGCATGATTTTGAAGAAAGAGATATCATTACAGATTCTGGGAATTCCATTAACACTCTTTTGTTTAAACAAGAAAACTCAAAAGGAGTCATCTTTTACTTACATGGAAATGGAGGTAGTTTAAAATCGGTAGGGAATGTGTCCGAGCATTTTTTACCATTAGGCTATGATGTATTTATGATCGATTATCCTGGTTATGGTAAAAGTTCTTCAGTTATTGAAAATGAGCAGGTGCTTTATGAAGACGTACAAGATGTTTATGAGGACCTCAAAACTTCTTATTCTGAGAATAAAATAATTATTTTAGGCTACTCCATGGGAACAGGAATAGCAGCACACCTAGCATCTAATAATAGTCCTGATAAGCTCGTTTTACATGCTCCATTTTATAATATGACAGACATGATGAACCGCAATTATCCTTTTGTGCCTACTTTTATTCTAAGGTATGAGCTGGCAACTAATAGGTATCTCAAAGAATGTGATTTTCCAGTGTATTTATTTCATGGAGTTGAAGACCAGATTATCCCTTTAGAATCATCAGAGATGTTGAGCAGTGAGTTACATCTACCTTTGTATAAGTTATCAGATCAGGGACATAATGATATGGCAGGAAACAAGGAAGCGTTAAAGCAGTTAAAGCAACTATTAAATGATTAACTGCATACCTTTTATAAGACCCAATATGGTAATGTGAATTTCTCCATTCTATAGGAATCAATAATCATTCTTATTGTGACTTTCTAATGTATCAAGACCACAACACCAGCCATAAAGTTTCTGTTTTTATTTCAAATCATATCCCAATCTAATGCCTAGAAACAGATAATCGGGAAAAACCTGTGCCTCTTCTACTTGTACTCCAAATTACGAATGATCAATTGTGTAATTAGTAGTAGTTTTTATACCTATAGAATACTTTTTATAAAAAGTATAATCAAAAAAATCCAGCATTAAAATGAAATAGGTCGTAATTATTATGGTACACTACATTTTCATAAAAGTTTACACCGTATGTCAGTATGTTATAATTGACCATCGTGATACTGAATTTTAGTGAGTTAGAAAAGAGGTGTCCTCCAGCTCCATAAAGCCCAAATTTAAAACGTTTATTGTTTAAAAAATGGAATGTAAAGTTACCTTGCAGGCTATACGTATTTGCTTCTTGGAAATTTGTAAATAGTACATCAAACCTGTTTGCTTCTATAAATCTTGGGTTTGCACCGCTACGCTCATTTAGATCATCGGGAAAGGTATTATATCTACCATAATCAAAGTTAAAACCTAGAGATATTCTTTTATGAAATTGTTTTTCATAACGTACTCCTATCATACTACCTTAAAAGAATTTCTCTCCAGCATCACCTATTACGGTTTTACCTAATTTTAAGAAGAATGTTTACTTTTTAAGGGTTATAGATGGATGGACCAGCAGTTAGATTAAGCCCTAAAAAGGCCAAAGTTATGTAAAGATATAGGCTACCACCTTTTAGGTAGTCACCTAGTACTGGATTTAATCATTAGGAGTCAGGTCTGTGAATGAAAATTTTAAATAAAAATCGATAATACCTATTCTTTTAAAATGGTTACTGACATCATTGTCGATTATTAGTGGTCTTCTAGTGAATAGGTCTGTTCCAGTAGCAGTAATGTGAGAAAAAATAAATTTCCTAGATAATTCTACATGCGGCCTAAATTTAGAATAGTCCTCTTTTAGACTTTCTTCATTACTACAAGAAGAGATCAGTAGAACGCTGCAAATCGCAAATAAGCAATTTAAAACTGTTGATTTTCTCAACTTTTGTAGTTTTATTTTTTGAAAGATTAGATCGATATAATGTATAGACCTAATAAAAGTAGTTATTGTGATTTTAATCATCAAAATTATTTGTTTGCCAGTTATTATAGTTAAAAATATTATTTAACATGTTTGATTTGAGATTCTTAACAGACGCTTGTTAAAGACCATGAAGAGAGATGGGTTGCAAGAAAATGGTTGGGAATAAAAATTCCGTAGGATATCTATGATTTTTTAATCTTAAAGATTTTACAAATCATATTTTTTAATAAGGGTTCTTATAGCTATATTTCAGGTGTTTAAGACTTATTTAATTGTACGGATACATCATGATTAGAAAAAAATACATCTATCTCGCCTTATCTATTTTATTGGGTTTTCTCATCTATCAAACCATTTCCTTTTTTGCACTAGAAGAAGATAAAATTAATGCGGTATACCTAGTTCCTAGAGATGCGGTGTTTTTTATGGAAATGGATGAGCCGTTGCGCAATATGAATACTCTAGCCCAAAGTGAGATATGGGATCACCTGCAAACTAATGATGACATTCATAAAATGAGTGCCAAATTAAATGCGGTGGACTCTCTTTTTCAATCAGAGACAGATCTTTTTGAAATGATAGGAGATCGTGACGTTATAATGAGTGCGCACATGATTAAGCGTGACGATTATGCTTTTCTATACATCGTAGATATGCAAAAACTATCCCAACTCAATTTACTTAAAAATAATATTAACCAGTTGCTTAGTAGTAATTTTACGGTTACAAAGCGTCTTCATAAAGACATAGAAATTACTGAGGTAACAGATAAAACGACTTACGAGACTCTGTCTATTGCGTTTGTAAAAAACCAGATGGTCGCCAGTTATACGCACTCACTGGTAGAAAAAAGTATAGAAGAGTTTGCCGCTCCAGAAATAGGTCGTGACCTTCAGTTTCTAGAAATTCAACGAGAAGTGAGACAAAACGATTTATTCCGTTTTTACTTAAATCATAAATACCTCAGCGATTATTATAAAGCTTTTTCTAATGAAGAAAGCCCATTTATTAAACTACTAGAAGATCATTTTAATTTTTCTGGTTTTCAAATAGATGTAGATGACGACCGTTTATTACTAGCACAAGGATATACTAACGGAGACCCAACGGCACAGAGTCTTATAAAAGCACTTCATGAGTCTGGTACTGGTTCTATAGACGCCATTACGGTTTTACCTCAAGAAACTGCTTTATACTTAAGTTTTGGATTTGATAATTTTTCTACCCTACATCATAATTTTTATAGTTTACTAGGCGAGCAGCAGCCAGAAATGGTAGCAGATTATGAAGCTGGTAGAAAAAAAATAGAAGGGTTGCTAGATATAGACTTGCAGCATGATTTTTATGACTGGATGGATGATGAGCTCGCTTTCGCGAAAGCGGATGCCCCAAACCTATCTGAAAAAGAAGGACTAGCACTAGCGATAAAAGCAAATGATACCGACGATGCTAGAGAAAGATTAAAATTTATTGAACAACAAATAAGAAAAAAAACGCCTGTAAAATTTAAAGAGGTAGATTATCGAGGCTATAAAATCAACTACTTAGAAATTAAAAGCTTTTTTAAATTGATCATAGGCTCGCTGTTTGAAAACATAGAAAAACCTTACTATACGATCATAGATGAATATGTGATTTTTAGCAACTCACCTAAAACATTAAAATTATTTATAGACGGTTATGAGGAGAAAACGTCCTTAATCGGTAATGAATATTACCGTAATTTTATAGACGAGTTCAGTTCTGAAAGTAATGTGTTTTTATATATAGATACTAATAAATTGAGTAATGCATCTGGTAAATATCTCAATCAAAATTCTCGCAAAGAACTAAAAAAAAATGAGGTGTTTTACTCTCAGTTTACACAATTAGGATTAGAATTAAAGGCAAGAGAAAACTTCTTTGAATCAAAAGCTGTAATTCATTATGACCGCGATTATGATCATGAAGCCATACAACTAGAAGAACGTAATAAAAACGAGCCACTAGATCTAGTGACTATTAAAAAAGAAGAAATAAGTAAAGAAACTATCTTTGATATTGCACCTATTTTTCCTGACGATTTTACTGCAAATTTTTACGAACAAAGATTTAACAACGGTAAGCTTAAAATGAAGGTTTATTTAAAAGACGGTATACCAGATGGTCGTTATAAAGAATATTATTTTGATGGACAGTTAAAGATTTCTGGACGTTATGATGAGGGGAAACAAGACGGTACCTGGAAAGCTTATTTAAGAAATGGAAAGAGATTTCATAAAGAAAAATTCTAATTCTATATAATTTGGCAAGAAATATGATTCTATTATGACCATCCCAGCTCAAAAAAACGTCAGGAATTTTCTGGTAGTGACACGATATTTTATTAAGCCCATTTTATTACATTTATCCTATGAAAAAACTTCTTATTCTTTTCACCTTTTTTTTAAGTTGGACAGCTGTTTCTCAAGAAGAAATATTTTATCTCTTACCTAACGGTGAGATTATGAACGAGGCTAGTTTTGATAAATTCAAAGCAAGTTTAAAAGACATGGGAGATGTCAGAGCAGATTTTATCTCTACCATACGTCGCAATGACTCTGTAATAAAACGTACTAAGTTAATTATTACCGCCCAGTCAGACAGAAAGTCCTTTGATCCATTTGCCATTCATAGAGAGAAAATAGGAGAGAGGTTTGTACTAGAAGACTTTAAAAAAGTAGATGGTTCTGTGCTTACTCTTAATGATCTAGGCGGTAAATCTACGGTAATTAATTTCTGGTTTACGAGTTGTGCACCTTGCATAAGTGAGATGCCTAAATTAAATAGCCTCAATAAACAAATGAGAGGTGATGTTAATTTTATCGCGATTACCTTTAATGAGAAATCTAAAGTAGATAAGTTTTTAAAAACGACCACCTTCAACTTTGACCATATTACAGATGCTCGCAAACAAATTGATTCTTTAAAAATACAAGCGTTTCCTATGACTATTTTATTAGACAAAAATGGCTTTATAAAAAATGTTTATGGAGATCTAACCTATCAAATGAATGATTTAATATCAGATTTAAGAAAAGTAATGTAATAGAGCACATGGGATTTTATTCTCGATCTTTTCTTTTTTCATTTAAACGTTGCTTAAAATTGCGACGTTTTCGGTCTTTAATACTGCCTTGTTTACTTTTATTCCAAAACATAAATATGACAAATGCCAGTAAAACGGCACCTATATAAATCCAGTCTTTATTCTCGCTTAAGATTTCCATGGTCTATTTCTTGTATCACTTTCTATAACGCCATCGCGTAGTCTTATCACGCGATGTGCATGCTCTGCTATATCTTCTTCATGGGTTACTAATATGACCGTATTCCCGTCTGCATGTATTGTATCAAAAAGAGCCATTATTTCTACTCCAGTTTTAGAATCTAGATTTCCTGTAGGCTCATCTGCCAGTATGATAGAAGGATTATTAACCAGCGCTCTTCCTACGGCTACACGCTGTCGCTGTCCACCAGATAGTTGATTAGGCTGGTGATCCATGCGGTCTTCTAGACCTACGCTAGTAAGTACCTCTGTAGCTCTTGCAACACGATCCTTTTTTGATTTACCTGCATAAATCATAGGTAAAGCGACGTTATCTAGTGCAGTAGTTCTAGGCAATAGATTAAATGTCTGGAAAACAAAACCTATCTCGGTGTTTCTTATGTCTGCTAGCTGGTCATCTGTAAGCATAGATACATCTGTACCATTAAGCTTATAACTACCTGCAGTAGGTGTGTCCAGACAGCCTAATAAATTCATTAAAGTAGATTTACCAGATCCAGAAGGTCCCATAAAAGCGATGTAATCTCCTTTTTTGATATCTAGATCGATTCCTTTAAGTACATGAACTACTTCCTGACCTAATTTAAAATCACGTATGATGTTCTTTATTTCGATTACATTTTCACTCATGGAACTAAGGTATGAATTATAGGTTGTACGAGTATGACGCAGCAATTGTTTTTTAGTTACAATTTTATATAAAAACGTTCGGGCAATTGTTCTTTTCTGAAAAATATCAGTCCTACATCAAAGCAATCTACGCTAGCGGTTACCTTAGAATGTGCGCATATTTTATTCCACGCAGCGGTCATGTCTGTAGACCAGTAAATATCATCAAAAATCACTACACTGTCATTATGGACCTTGTCTAGTATAGTTTCAAAATAATTTAAAGTAGCAGTGCCATCATGATGGCCATCTATATAAATAAGATCATAAGTAGCTCCATTAAAATCATACTCATTAAAAAAATCTTTAAAAGTAGAACCGATACAGTTGACATTTTTTATGCCATTATTAAGTAAAGTAGCTGCAGTATATTCAAGAACCTCTGGACTACCTTCTACAGTGGTAATCATAGCATCTGGTCTTGCTATAGCCATAGCATGAGTGGCTATACCTAGTGATGTGCCTAATTCTAGAGCCGTATTTACTTTAAAATAATTGCAAATGCGATAGAGCATTTGCGCATCTTTTTGAGTACTGCAATTGTGTCTTAAAATGTCTTTTACCTTGCGGTGGTTAGTTTTAAAAATCCTGCTGCCCGCACCATGATCTTCTATATGAAGAGTTTTGTCAGACGCGTTAACGCTATTGCGATATTGAGATAGTTTTAAATAATCTGTATAGGTAGTAGAATCTTTAAGGCATTTTTTCTCTAGTTGAAACACAAATGGTGAGTGTATACCATGTAAATGAAACGACTTGAGAAGATGCGCGATGTATGAAAATATAAAATGAAACAAAGCTTAGTATTTAAAGAAACAAAGATGCTCTAAAAATACTATTCGGCCTCTATTTTTTCAATTAACTGCTCCATAATAGTAGTAGACTCGTTATTACGATTGGCTAGTTTTTTTGCTCTTTTTGCGGTTCTTAACGCTTTTTTATTTTCTCCTATTTTATGCAGTAAATGAGCCTTGGTCTCTAGGTTTGATACGTTTTCTTCTAGTTCTATAGATCTGTTTATTAAAACTATAGCGCAGTTTAAATCTTGATTTTCATTAAGATTTTCATATATTTTTTTACCCAACTTATTCAGTTGTTGTGTGCTGTGCCATAATTGCTCTAGATTTTTCTTATTCAGATTTTTATGAGCACCTTCTACTATTTCATATTTAGACGGTTTTCCTTTATAAGGCAATAGATCTCCTTTTACAATCATGCGGTCGTGTCTTTCTATCATTTTTACCATGTCATCGCGGCGCATGACACTACCACTTTGTCCCAGCTTGCGACCATTTTTAATAAAAAAATAAGTAGGTATGCTGTGAACTCTTAGAATATCATCGGTTATGTTATAATCGGTATTCATTTTATAAACAGTCACGTTAAGAGACTCATCATTTGCTATGGATTTAATAACCGGTTTCATATACCGACACGGGCCGCACCAGGGCGCAGTAAAATAGAGTACTTTGATCTGGTCGTCGTTTGCCATTACTGTTTCTTCCATATTTTCATCGGTGACGTATTGTTGTGCTATGGATAGATTAGAAAATAAAAGTGAAAAAGTAATTATAAATAGAATTCTCATTGTGTCGATTTTATAGTATAAGTAACTAATTTTATGCCAGTATTGTTGTTGGATAAAAGTTCCGCTTTCGCGAAAGCGAGATAAAAATAATCTAACAAACTCATAAAAGGCTCTCAATCGCTCAAAAATATAGACTAAAATGAACAACAGAAAGGATCAACTCAAAGCCATAGATAGATTACTAACCATTATGGATGAGTTGCGAGAGCAGTGTCCATGGGATAAAAAGCAAACGCTAGAGTCCTTGAGACACCTGACTATAGAGGAAACCTATGAGCTGGGCGATGCAATTCTAGATAAGGATATGGAAGAGATTCCTAAAGAATTGGGTGATTTATTACTGCATATAGTGTTTTATGCAAAAATAGGATCTGAGACTAACGATTTTGATATCGCTAGTGTGGCAAACGGTATTTGTGATAAATTGATTTCTAGACATCCGCATATTTATGGCGATGTAGTCGTAAAAGATGAAGAAGAGGTAAAGGCAAACTGGGAAGCCCTGAAGTTAAAAGAAGGGAAATCTAGTGTGTTAGAAGGTGTGCCTAAATCACTGCCAGCACTGGTAAAGAGCCAGCGCATACAGGATAAAGTAGCTGGAGTAGGTTTTGATTGGGAACGACCAGAACAGGTGAAAGAAAAACTAGAAGAAGAACTAGCAGAACTGCAGGTAGAAATAGACGCAGGAGATAAGGATAAGATCGAGGCCGAATTTGGCGACGTGCTTTTCTCACTAGTTAATTATGGTAAGCACTTAGGAGTAAATCCAGAAGATGCACTAGAGCGTACCAACAAGAAATTTATAAAACGTTTTCAATACCTAGAGTCCAGAGCTAAAGAACTGGGCAAGGAACTGAGAGATATGACCCTAGCAGAAATGGATGTATATTGGGAAGAGGCTAAGAGGTTGTAGTAACTCAACGTTAATCATGGAAATTAAATTTGATTGAGTCAGAATAGGACAGAAAAGAAAAAACCAATTGCAGAAAAAAATTATTAAATTAATAGAGGTAGTCACTTAATTACTTACTAATTCTGATTGATTCATCCTGTCATGTTTCACCATCTTTATCATTAGAT
>NZ_CANLXZ010000041.1 GCF_947495285.1 uncultured Nonlabens sp.
AACTATAAAATCAATCACAGGAAATCATCATTATCTAAAAGCTTTTTATACGGCATTTAAAAACTAAATTGGTATAAAATCTCTTCTAACGACTACCTAGGAGGCTCATTCTTTGTAGATGATGGAGTGATGAACTTTAGTTACTATTCTGACACCGATACAGGCTCATGGACATCTATCATGATAGAAAGTCAATTACACGTAAACATAAGCTTAAATGCCCATGTGGATACAGAAACACAATTTAACCGCAACTGGAAAGCTGAAATTCTGGATTCAAATTCAATGAGGCTTACAGACGGACTGGATGAACTGATTTTAAACAAATACTGTAACGTACCTAACGATTATTGTTATGACTTTAATTTTAAAGCGTGTGAAGATGTTGCTACACCAGGTTTTACAGAATTGACTTTGAGTGAATACGATAACTGCATCTATGAAATTTTACAAGAAGACAATAACTTAATAGATATTACCTACTACAGTTCTGAGGCAGATGCTGATATGGAAACCAACCCAATAGATAGTACTGTTCCATTTATGAATACTATAGAAACAGAAATCTACTATGTAAGAGTTTATGATACTCTAGAAAACACATTTTATGTTGTAGAAATAAGTATAGCTGTAGAAAGCTCCTCATAATTAAATTAAAACGTAAACCATTATTAGCATACTCAGTCTATAGACAGAGCATGCTTTTTTATAAATTTAAAATCTGCTTTAATTCTTTACGATATTTACTAGCGCTCTTACCAGTTATCTCTTTAAATATTTTATTGAAGTGCGAGAAGTTGTTAAAACCACATTCAAAACAAATATCTGTTATACTCATTTGAGATTCAGATAATAACTTTGTAGCGTGCACCACTCTATATTCATTTACAATTTTAGTAAAGGTCTTACCAGATGTCTTTTTAAAATACCTACAAAAAGCAGGAACCGTCATGCTCACCTTGCTTGCTATCTCTTCCAGTGGTATTTGTTCTTTATAATTCTGGTTGATGTATTTGTATATGACTTCTGTCTTAGAATTGTCTTGCAGTACTGTTTCAAAAGTAAAGGTTTCAGCATTTAATATTTCATAATCATCAGTAGTAGCGAGATCATGTAAGATTTTTAATAATAGAATCGTTCTTTCAAAACCATGAACCTCGTTTAAATCGTGTATCTGAGATCCTAATCGTTCTATTGTTGCCTTTTTAAATAGTATTCCATTCTTTGCACGTTCAAATAATTGTTTAATGGGCCTCATTTCTGGCACGTTGAGAAAACCTTCTCCAAGAAAATCAGGAAGAAATTGCACTAGTAATTCAGATCCATGATTAGGTCGGTCTGTATAACCTATGTGTGGCAGCCTAGAACCGATAAGTAACAACTGGCTGTCATTATAATAAGACATGTGATTTCCTATATGTCGTTTTCCTTTTCCTTCGTTTACATAAAGCAGCTCTATTTCTGGATGAAAATGCCAGAAAGGCTTGTTCTCACCTCTCTCTGTAGTACTCTTTTGTACAAACACAGAACCACCGAATTCTGGTTGTATTTTTTTTAAGGTTGCTTTCTTATATAACATGTAAAATCTAGATCAAAACGATTAATAATACCACTGCAAATATCGTTTTTAAATTCTACAATTATGTTATATTCACACTATAACGTTATAGTTGTTTCCTTAAAGTTAATATAGTATATAATTAGGGCAAATATGTTGTTTTCTATGCTTGCATAGTATTCTACATTTGTCATGTAAATAGTCATTAAAAAATAACACGATGAAAGCAATGAAAAACTTATTATTTATAGCACTTATGTTAACCACGTTAACAGGCTATGCAACAGACATAACCTCCATCGTACCACCTAAAAATGTTACTGTAGTACAATTTAATAATGTAAAGAAAGGTCATCAATTAACTATTAAAGATATAGAAGACGTTACTTTATATAACGAGACTATAAAATCTACTGGTAACTATACAAAACAATTTGACTTAACTACTCTAGAAAATGGTAGTTATACTATTGAATTAAATAAAGATAGCGAGGTATTAACTCGATCTTTTAATGTAAAAAACGGAATTGTAAACCTGTCTACAGAAATGACATTTTACAAGCCTGTAGCAACTAGAAGATATAATCAATTATTTGTTTCTCAATTAAGTTCTAATGAAGATGTTCTTGATGTACTAATTTACTATAATAATAAATTAGTACATCAAGAAGTTCTTTCTAACTCCTCTTATCTTAAACGTGTATTTCAATTATCTCCAGACAAAAAGGGTGAATACTTTATCATAATGAAATCTGCAGGGAAATCATTTTATAAGACCTTTACTTTATAAGAGCACAGCATCCATTTAAAAGAGGCTACTTTTTCTAAGTAGCCTCTTTTTTATGCGCTATACTTCTGTGACAACTATTTATTACATTTACCGCAAATGGAACTTCTATTTTAACTAAAGCACAAAAATTAATATACCTCATTCTCCTCATTATAGCAGGAGAAGCAAACTTTATACTTCCTTTTGTACTAGCACGTATTTTTAGGCCTACGGTCTTAGACGTTTTTGAACTCACTAACCTAGAACTAGGAGCCTGTTTCTCGATTTACGGTATAGTAGCATTTGTTTCTTATCTCATAGGCGGTAGCCTTGCAGATAATTACCAGCCACGTTATCTCATGGCTATTTCTTTGCTGCTTACCTCACTAGGCGGTATCTATATGTCTACTTATCCCTCCTATTTAGGACTAAGTATACTTTATGGATATTGGGGATTCACCACTATATTTTTATTTTGGGCAGCTATGATTAAAGCAACGAGAGCATTAGGTGGCACATCTAGACAGGGTATAACCTTTGGACTACTAGATGGCGGTCGTGGTTTAGTTTCCTTTGCATTCGGCTGGTTAGGAGTTCTTGTATTCTCTTTCATTTCTATAGATGCAACAGAAACCGCAAGTCTATTAGAACGTAAAAATGCATATCAATATGTAGTTATTATAACCTCTATAATCGTCGCGTTAATAGCTATATTATTAATAATAATTTTAAAAGATAATTATAGTGGTACAGTACAAGCTCCTAAGATATTTAAGAGACAAGTTTTTAAAAATTATATAACCGTTTTAAAAATCCCATCGGTATGGTTATTAATGATCATTATATTGTGTGCTTACACAGGTTATAAAATTACCGACATATACTCACAATATGCAAACGAGGTCATGGAATATAGTGAGACAGAGTCTGCTGCAATAGGTAGTAATCTCTTAGGCATACGTGTACTAATAGGTATTATAATAGGTGTACTAGCAGATAAAACTCGCTCTTCTCTCTTAATGATTATAAGTTTTTTCATAGCCATTTTAGGTTCTTTATTATTTGCCTCTGGTCTTATAGAACCTCACACAACGCTACTGTTCGGTTTTACCATTATTACAGTTTCAATAGGTGTATATGCGTTTAGAACCCTATATTTCTCTGCTATACAAGAAGGCAAGATACCTATGGCTGTAACAGGTACTGCGGTAGGCCTAATATCTATAGTGGGTTTTACACCAGATATATTTATGGGACCAGTAATGGGATATTTTATAGATCAATATCCTGGAGAGCTAGGTTTCCAAAAAGTATTTTTAATGCTTTCCATTTTTGCTCTGATTGGTTTTATAGCTTCTTATGCTTTTCATTATATAAATACTAAAAAAGAATCTAGTTAGATGGATGTTTATTCCGCTTTCGCGAAAGCGGAACACAAAAAAGCAGCCTTCTCAAATTGTTATCAAATAATAAAACAAATTCTAACTCTATCGGTCTAGAGTGTACCACATAAATCAACAGATAAAACAAATGAATGGTAATTTAAGTGTGATGAGAGCGATTTATAAATAAGGCAAATAGTATGTCGGTGTTGCTTGGGCCACAGTAGAATAAAAATACCTATCTAGAAAGCATAAAATAATTGCTCATATCCACAAAGTAGCTTAACTTTACTATAATATGACCGATGCCGAGATCAAACAAGAAAACAAGCAGATAGCTAAGGGTTACAAAGACCTACTGAAGATAAGTTATCAAATGCTCACCGACGAAGATAAAAAGCTCATTAGAAAGGCATTTGATATCGCCGTAGAAGCACATGCACCCCAGCGTCGTAAATCTGGAGAGGCCTATATCTTTCATCCTATCGCGGTTGCAAAAATAGTTGCAAAACAAATAGGTCTAGATGCCACAGCTATTGCTGCAGCATTGCTACATGACGTGGTAGAAGATACAAAGTACACCTTATCTGATATTGAACAACTTTTTGGCGAGACCATAGCGCGCATAGTAGATGGACTTACTAAAATAACGCACCTTAAAAAAGATGCAGATATATCGCAACAGGCAGAAAACTTCCGTAAAATGTTACTTACTCTTAATGATGACATACGTGTTATTATTATTAAGATAGCTGACAGGCTGCACAACATGCAGACTATGGATAGTATGCCTGATTATAAGCAGGTTAAAATAGCTAGTGAGACTTTATATATTTACGCTCCTATTGCCCACAGACTGGGTTTATACAACATTAAAACAGAATTAGAAGATCTAGGTTTAAAATACACAGAACCAGAGGTTTTCAGTGATATTCAAAAATCGATAGTAGAGAGTAAAGAAGAGCAAAAAGCTTATATACAAGATTTTAGCCATGTTATTGATGACAGTTTAAAAAGAGAAGGTTTAGAATACCGTATTTCTGGTAGACCTAAATCTGTTTTTTCTATACGTCGTAAAATGTTAAAACAAGGGGTCACCTTTGACGAGGTGTATGATAAGTTTGCTGTACGCATCATCTTTAGAAGTGATCGTTTAAATGAGAAGTTTCTCGCATGGAAAATATACTCTATTGTTACAGACCACTTTACACCTAATCCGGTACGATTAAGAGACTGGATAAGCTCTCCTAAATCTACTGGTTATGAGGCTCTACACATCACCGTAATGGGACCTGATGGTAAATGGGTAGAAGTACAAATAAGATCTGATCGCATGCATGAAATAGCCGAAAAAGGCTATGCTGCCCATTATAAATATAAACAAGGTAATAAAGAAGACGGTCTAGAAGAGTGGTTAAATAGACTACAAGAAGCTCTAGAAAATCAGGATGGTAATGCAGTAGACTTTGTAGAACAATTTAAATTGAATCTTTACAGTAAAGAGATATTTGTTTTTACACCAAAAGGGGAATTAAAATCACTACCTAAGAACTCTACGCCTCTGGACTTTGCTTTTTCTATACACACAGAAGTAGGCCTGCACACTCGTGGTGCACGTGTTAATGGAAAATTAGTACCATTATCACATGTCTTAAAGAGTGGTGATCAAGTAGATATCATAACGTCCGATAATCAAAAACCTACAAAGAACTGGCTAGACTATGCTACAACAGCAAGAGCTAGAGCAAAAATAAAAGGTGCCCTTAAAGAAGATCAAAAGCTTATTGCTGCAGATGGTAAAGAGATTTTAATAAGAAAATTAAAATCTCAAAAAATCAACCTAGATGAAACTAGCGTGAACCAGATGGTCACATTCTTTAAGTTAAAAACAAGTCACGATCTATTTTATAGAGTAGGAAATGGAACTATAGATAATAAAGCTATTAAAGAATATGCGAGCAGCCGCAGTAATGCTCTTTACTCTTTTCTTAAAAATAAAATTAGAAAACCAAAGGAAAATCCTGACCTTAATATAAAAGAAATAACAGAGAATTTTGATGCTCTCGTATTTGGAAAAGAAGGTGCTACACTAGATTATATATTATCAAAATGTTGTAACCCTATTGCTGGTGATTCTGTTTTTGGTTTTACCACGGTTAGTGAAGGGATTAAAGTACATAAGAATAACTGTCCTAATGCCATAAGTTTACAGAGTAAATTTGCTTACAGAATTATCAGTGCAAAATGGATAGATTCTACTCAACGAGAGTATAAAGCAGAATTGAAATTAACAGGTATAGATAGAATGGGACTGGTACAAGAGATCACTAAACTCATATCAGAGAGTATGCATGTAAATATTAAAAACATCTCTTTTAATAGTAATCATGGAATATTTACGGGAGAAATAACCGTAGCTGTTCCTAATAAAAATTTACTCGCCTCTCTTATACAAAACCTAAATAAAATAAATGGTATCGATAAGGTATCTAGATCCTAAAATATGAGTGAAATTATTAACAACTTAGAAAAAGAACAGAAAATAGTAAGGAATGTTTTTACTAAATTTTTAAGTAAAAATAAACATCGCAAAACGCCAGAACGCTACGCAATTCTAGACGAGATTTATGCCAGTGAGGAGCATTTTGATGTAGAGTCATTATACGTTAAAATGAAGGAACAAAATTACCGTGTAAGCCGCGCTACTCTTTACAACACCATAGAATTATTATTAGAAAGCAAACTGGTAAGAAGGCATCAATTTGGTCAAAATCAGTCACACTATGAGAAGTCATATTTTGACAGACAACATGATCATTTAATTCTTACAGATACCAGTGAAGTGATCGAATTTTGCGATCCAAGAATAGAGTCGATAAAAAAGACAATTGAAGAGGTATTTAATGTAGAGATTAACAATCATTCTTTATACTTTTACGGCGTTAAAAACACAACTGAAAAACAGTAAAAATGGCAGTAGATTTATTGCTCGGTCTTCAATGGGGCGACGAGGGAAAAGGTAAAATTGTAGATGTTCTAACTTCAAATTATGACATCATTGCGAGATTCCAAGGTGGCCCAAATGCTGGGCACACACTAGAATTTGACGGTATTAAACATGTATTAAGAACTATTCCTTCAGGTATTTTTCATGAGAAATCTACTAATGTGATAGGAAATGGTGTGGTTATAGACCCTGTAGTTTTTATACAAGAACTAGATGGACTAAAACAATTTGATCTAGATATCAAGAGTAAATTGATTATTTCTAGAAAAGCTCACATCATTTTGCCTACACACCGTTTACTAGATGCAGCATCTGAGGCGTCTAAAGGAAAGGCAAAAATAGGTTCTACTCTTAAAGGAATAGGTCCTACTTACATGGATAAGACTGGTCGCAATGGTATTAGAATAGGTGATCTAGAACTAGACAGCTGGAAAGAAAAATATAGAGCTCTTGCAAACAAGCATGAAGAACTTATTTCTTTTCACAATGTAGATATTCAATACAATCTTGTAGAGATGGAAGAAGAATTCTTTAAAGCAGTAGAATTGCTCAAAGAACTTACCTTCATAGATTCTGAAGAATATTTACAAAAAGCACAAAAAAATGGTAAAACTATTCTTGCCGAAGGTGCGCAAGGTTCTTTATTAGACATAGATTTCGGGACTTATCCATTTGTGACGTCTTCTAACACTACTGCGGCCGGAGCTTGTACTGGTCTAGGTGTTGCGCCTAATCAAATAGGTGAAGTTTATGGAATCTTTAAAGCATACACAACTCGTGTAGGTAGTGGACCATTCCCTACAGAGCTTTTTGATGAAGTAGGTGCAGAAATGGCAAAGGTGGGTCATGAATTCGGTGCAGTAACTGGCCGTGCACGTAGATGTGGATGGTTAGACCTTGTAGCTCTTAAGTACACTTGTCAAGTAAATGGAGTCACTCAATTAATGATGATGAAGGGTGATGTACTTTCTGGTTTTGATAAACTTAAAATCTGTACGTCTTATGAATATAAAGGAGAAGTAATCAATCACTTACCTTATAACATAGAACCAGAAAATGTAAAACCTATTTATTCTGAGTTTGAATGCTGGAAAGAAGATCTTACTAAAATGAGAGAACCTTCTCAGTTTCCTAAAGAATTAAACGACTACATAGACTTCTTAGAAAAAGAATTAGAAATTCCTATCAAAGTAGTAAGTGTAGGTCCAGATAGAACACAAACTATCCATAGATAAACCGTTCTTTCTTATTTAACTATTTTAAATCCCAAGCTTTAACACTTGGGATTTCATTTTAAAAAACCATTATGTCTTTAAATAAAAACATAACTACCACGTTAAAAGGACTACTCATGGGCGCGGCAGATGTTGTACCTGGTGTGTCTGGTGGTACTATAGCATTTATCACAGGGATATATGAAGAATTAATAAAAACTATAGACGGCCTAGATTTTAATGTGTTTAAAGATCTTTTAAAAATAGGAGTAAAAAACACCTTTGTAAAATACAATCTTAGTTTTTTACTAAGTCTTACCGCGGGAATAGCCATAAGCATATTGAGTCTTTCTAAACTTATCACCTACTTATTACACACCTTTCCTGTATTAGTGTGGGCATTTTTCTTTGGACTTGTACTAGCTAGTGTTCTATATATAGGTAAACAAATCTCAAAATGGAATCTTGCCATTATTATAGCTGTAATTATAGGTACAAGCATTTCTTATTACATCACTATTGCAGAGCCTTTAGGATCTCCAGATAGCTGGTGGTACATTATATTTTCAGGTTTTATAGCCATTATAGCGATGATTTTACCTGGAGTCTCTGGTGCCTTTCTGCTATTACTATTAGGTAGTTATAAAACCGTTTTAGGCTCTATATCTGGTTTTCTAGAAGCTATTATTGCCGGAGACTGGACCGCGGCATGGGATTATTTTGTTAATTTATTTCTATTTGCCATAGGTTGTATAACGGGATTAAAAGTTTTTTCTAGAATACTAACCTGGTTGTTTGAAAACCATAAAAACCTAACCCTAGCCTTATTAACTGGTTTTATGATAGGTTCTTTAAATAAATTATGGCCTTGGAAAGAGGTTATTAAAACACGTATAAATAGTCATGGTATAGAAGTTCCATTTTTAGAAAAAAGCATCTCACCTTTTTCATTTAATGGTGATCCTCAAATATTATATGTAATTTTACTTATCATCACTGGCTTTTTGTTGATATTAGGTCTAGAAAAATGGACTGAAAAAAAAATGGACTAATTTTGAGACTATCCACAAGAAGCTTTACCGATAAGCTATTCCTTATTCTTAAAGGTGTAGCAATGGGAACCGCAAATAAGGTTCCTGGTATAAGTGGTGGCGTTGTTGCATATGTAGGTGGTTTTTATGAAGAGTTCATTGACTCTCTCCAAAAACTAAATCTCAAAGCCTTTAAATTATTAATCTCTGGTAGATTAAGTACTTTTTTTCATTACATAAATGGTCGTTTTCTCACTCTTTTAATTTTAGGAGAAGTAATAAGCTATTTTACCGTCAGTAAAGGTTTTGATCTTTTAATACAACATTACCCTATACTAGTATGGTCTACCTTCTTCGGGATGATTCTAGGTTCTATTTATTATATATCTAGAAGTTATGGAGAGTGGACACGCAATAATGTAATAATTCTTATCATAGGTATAGCCATAGGTGTGGGCACTTCCCTACTCGATCCAGCACGAGAAAATCCCAATCTTATATTTGTCTTCTTTTGCGGTATGGTGAGTATTTCAGGGATGACTCTACCTGGTCTAAGTGGTAGCTTTATACTTATTTTATTAGGTAATTATGTCTTATTATTAGTAGACAGTATCAACACTTTTTTTGACACTATGGTAGCTGTCGTACAAGGTGATTTTTCATGGTGGTATAACACAGTACACATGGATATGCTCGCTATACTTACCTCATTTGTTTTAGGATCTATAGTGGGCCTTATCAGCCTTTCTCACTTACTAGGCTGGACTATAAAACACTACCGCAATGAGACTAACGCCATGATAATAGGCTTTATATCAGGTTCTTTGGGCGTGGTATGGCCATGGAAAAAAGAAATTTATCAACTCACTAATACAGGCAGTATTGCCATAGATGCAAGTGGTAAAAAAATACTAGAAAATTACAGCCGTTACTGGCCAGAAATTAATGACACTCACACCTGGGCAGCCATAATAATGGCTATAATAGGTTTTTTAATTGTATACATATTAGACCGTTATGGAAATAAAGCAAATCCCATCTAGCATATTTGGACTAGTAGGAGAACGACTGGACTATAGTTTTTCTCGTGCCTACTTCTCACAAAAATTTGAGAATTTAAAGCTAGTAGATCATCATTATAGAAACTTTGAAATGAGTAGAGAGTTTATGCTGTCTCGCTTTCGCGAAAGCGTAACCTACAACAAAGAATCTCGCACCACAAATGGCAAATCTGAAATTATAAGAGGTCTCAATGTGACTATTCCTTATAAACAAGACATGCTACAAGTCGTAGATGGATTAAGTGACGAGGCAAAAACCATAGGTGCCATAAATACGATCACCATAGAAGATAATATATGGACTGGTCATAATACGGACTGTTATGGATTCGGCAAAAGTCTAGAACCTTTTTTACCTATAAAAAAAAATGCGCTAATTCTGGGAACAGGTGGTGCTTCTAAGGCAATAGCCTATACTTTAGAAACTTTACAAGTACCATATCTATTTGTGAGTAGAGACCCTAAAGACGAATTTACTATAGATTATAAATCTATTACTAAAGAAGTTATGGAAATGGTAAGCCTTATAATAAACACAACACCACTAGGTGTGATACCAGATGTAGAGTTAAGACCTGATATTCCTTATGAATACCTGAATGAATCTCATGTTCTATATGATCTAGTGTACAACCCTGCGCTTACCATGTTTATGAAACTAGGACAACAAAAAGGAGCTCGAGTTACTAATGGGTATGAAATGTTAGTTCACCAGGCAGAAAAAGCTTGGGAACTATGGAATAAGTAAACAACTATAGAATTGTAGTTCAAGAAAATCTATTTATCTTGCCACTACTATTAAAACACTGATAATGGATAAGAATGACAACCTGCACAATGCAGACGGAAACCAACAAGAAATGGATAATGTACCTATGGAAGCAACAGATTCTCTTGATAATGGTGTGATAGATGGATCTACCACACCTGAGCAAATGGCTCAAGATGAAAAAACAACAGACAGCGATGGCTCTAATGACAAGCCTGTTACAGAAAGCAGTACTGATGTAAAAGAAAAAGATACTGTAGTAGACACGACAGATACTATCGTAGAAGTGGATAAAGAAGATGATGATAACGAGCCACAAGAAGATAGTATAAAGGAAATTCCTGAAAAGGATTATACTACCCTAGAAATGCCAGCTCTTATTGCAGAGCTTAGAGAATTAATGCAGGAATATCCTATCAATAGTTTTAGAACACAGGCTGACGACATCAAAAAGGCTTTTGAAACTGCAGATACCGATGCAAAAAAAGAAGCCCTTGCAAAGTTTAAAGAAGAAAATCCGCCTGTAGAAGATGAACCTGCTCCTGTATTTGAATATAAAAATGAACTAGCTACTCAATTCTATGAGCTACATTCTTTATATAGAAAACAAAAAGGTCAGTTTCAAAGAGATAAGCGCAAGCAACAAGAGGATAATCTTGAAAAACGACGTCAGATCATTGAAGGGATTAAACAATTAATTAATCAAGAAGAAAACATAGGGACTACATTTAAAAGGTTCCATACTTATCAAGATGAATGGAAAGCAACTGGTAGCATACCACACGATGCTTATAACATCACCTGGGAAGATTACAGACTAGCTACTCAAAATTTCTATGATTACATAGACCTAAGTAAAGAGTTAAGGGATAAAGATTTTGAACGCAATCTTGATTTTAGAAAGAAAATTATAGATCGCGCTATAGAATTAGGTGAAGAAGAAAACATACACAAAGCTCTTAGAGAACTACAAGAGTTGCACCGCATGTGGAAAGAAGATGCTGGTCCTGTTGCAAAAGAAGAGCGTGACCCTATATGGGACAAGTTCAGTGCTGCTACAAAAATAATTCATGATAAGAGACAGGCTTATTATGAAGAGCGTGATAAAATGAGCGCACAAAACCAGCTGGTAAAAGAAAATATAGTTGCAGAAATAAAGAAGATTACACAACAAGGAGCAAAAAATCACAAAGAATGGCAGGACAGACTAGAAGAAATTAATGTTTTAAGAGAATTATTTACTAAAACCGGTCCTGCACCTAAAGCTGTAAATAACGAATTATGGAACCAGTTTAGAAACGGTACTAGAGAATTTAATAAAGCAAAAAATGATTTCTATAAAGGTCTTAAAAAAGAGCAACAAGATAATCTAGATGCAAAAATGAAGTTAATCGCGATCGCTGAAGAGCATCAAGATAACGAGAATTTTACTGAAGGACTTGAAATTATGAAACGTGTACAGGCCGAGTGGAAACAAATAGGTCATGTGCCTAGAAAAGACAGTGATAAAATCTGGAAACGTTTTCAAAAAGCTTGTAATGGATTCTTTGATAAGAAAAGTGCTCAAAAGAAAGAGGACAGTAAAGAAGAGCTAGATAACTTTGACGCAAAGATCAAAGTCTACGACGCATTAAAAGAAATGATTCCTCAAGATGATAAAAAAGCTATGCTTGCAAATGTGGAGCAACACATGTCACAATGGGCTGCTATAGGTCGTGTACCTTATAACAAACGCATGATTCAAGAAAAGTTTGAAAAACTACTTCATGCAAAGTTAAAAGCTGCTGGCTTAAATGCTGTAGATGCTGAAATGTTGAAGTACCAAAATAAACTAGCCAGTCTAGAAAATGGTGATGCAAATGATTTTAAAAATGAGCGTTTTTACCTGAAGAAAAGACGTGATGAGATACAAGATGAAGTAAGACAACTGGATAACAACTTGCAGTTTATCAACGCAAAGGATGATAAAAATCCATTCTTAGTTCAAACTAAGAAAAATATCGCAGAGCTTTCTAAGGAACTAGACGTTATCAAAGAAAAACAAAAGCAATTGAACATTCTTCAAAGACAAATGGAAAAACAAGAAGAAGAAGCTGCTGCAGAAGAAGCTAACGAGAGTGAGACTTCAGAAGAAAACGAATAATTTTTTATTAAAAATATTTCAAAAAGCGCTGATTTACCATCAGCGCTTTTTTTAGTTTTAATCCTTAAAAAGTAGGTCATCATGTTTAAATATTTAGAGAATATTTTAGGAAAACCCATTAAGTATTATGAAAACTTAATGGCTAGTAAAAAAAATCATACTAAAATTACAACGGGACAGATAGAAACTATAGTTGATGTATTGAAACCTCATGTTTTAAAAGCATATACACTAGAAAAGGACGCGATGATGGTTAACCCTAATTCTCTGGGTGATATTTATCTTATCCCGCACAATAAAAAGGAAGTAGCTTTTAAATATACGGGAACCTATATATTTGAAAATGTAGCCATAAGTTTATCCATAGATCTTACCAAAGGTTTTAATGATAAAAAGAAATATGACTATTTCGTACATAAAACAGAAGATTTACCTAATACCTTAATACAAGAAGTATCACATATAGACCGTGTAGAACATGAAAGCCTTCCTATTTGGGAAGAGGTAATCCACAGGTTCCCAGACGTACATAAAGCTATAGCAACTATAGAACCTAATCATCCTTGGACACTTTACAAAAAGGTAAAGAAAACTTTTAATCCTACTACCGCACCTGTTTTATTGGGCGGTTATCCACAATGGCTTGTTAACGATGTAGATTTTAGAAAAATTGAAAAATTAGTTTTCTTAATGGAATATAGAGTGTATGAAAAGGACTACTCTATTTACTTTTTTAAAGATCTAAGCACAAATGAAATATTAATAATAGAACAAAAAGCATAGTTTATTAAGGAAAATTACAATTAGGGCATACAATTTTGAAGATTAACAAACGTTAGACTTGTTTACCGTAAAGTTGTTGAGTAATTTTGCGCACCCTAATTTTAAATTCCCCTAAATGATCGAAGTTAATAAACTCGTTCCTACCGAAATTACATTTGGTAAAGATCAATTAAGATATCAATGGTTACCCTTTGATGATAGAGTAATGGGAGGTAAATCTTCCAGTATTATAGAACAACATGATGACTACATTACCTATAGAGGCATTATTAGAAATATAAACAATAGTGCGTGGAGTTGTATTAGGTCTAATAGAATAGATCAAGATTTAAGTCCATACACTTCTATAGAGATAAAACTTAAGACAGACGGACGGCCTTATGTATTTGAAATAGAATACAATGAAGGATGGCAACATGAAAAAATAGGTTTTATGATACATACTGTACCTAATAATTGGACTACCGTTCACTTTCCCATTGCAGATTTCAGACGTGTAAAGTTTGGTGAAATGTTGCCTGGCGAGGTAGATCTTTCTGTTTTAAAACATATTCTTAGATATAATTTCTTCGTAGCCGAAGCTATAGTAGGTGAATTTAAACTAGAAGTAGAGTCTATTAAATTCTTCTAATCGCTAGATTGCTGTTATGTAGTAAAATAAAATCCGTTTCTTCTTAAAATGAAACGGATTTTATTATTAATAGAAATAAAGGTCTTATTTTGCTGTCAGTTTGTTAATATGGTATTTTACTAAACCTTCTATAGGCCTGCGTACTATATTACCAACTTCATAATCAAATTCATCTGCAACCTGTTTGATACGTCGTTCTGCAAAATGAGCAATACTACCAACAAAGTGAACTTTATACTGCTTAATTTCTTCATGAAATTGAAGAATCATGTTTCTAGAGAATTTCCTTAAACCTCGACGCAATACTTTTTTAATATAAGGTTCGTCCAGGTTTTGAAAAATAAACTCGGCATGAGAAGCTAGAAATGCATTAGGATTAGGTTCTTTATAAAGATTGCGTTTTATAAAATCACATTCTAGATTATAATTTGCAGCAAATCGTTCTCTTATAATTTCTGGCATTCTTTTAAAGCTGTAGTCTCTTATCAACTCTTTACCGTACCAGTTACCACTAGCCTCATCCATAATAGTATATCCTAGCGACACTACTTTTTGATGAATTTTATTTCCGTCAGAAAAACAACAGTTAGATCCCGTTCCTAGAATACAAACGACACCAGGTTTATCGCCTACCGCTGCAAATACCGCCGCAGCTGTATCTTCTCTCACGATTACCTCGCTGGTCTTATTAAAATAGGACTTTAGTAAACCTTCTAGTGCAACTCGTGGCTTTTCAGTACCACAACCTGCACCATAAAAGTAAACTCTTTCCACCTTTTCTCTTACAGCAACTAGTTCATCACTGGCTAGAATACGTTCTTGTAGTTGTTCAACAGTTAAAATGGCAGGGTTTAAACCTAGAGTACGCACTTTAAATAATTGGTCACCATTGTTATTAATGGCTATCCAGTCACATTTAGTAGAACCACTATCAGTTATGAGGATCATAAATAAGTTTTATTTTATAAGGAATTGACTTTCTCTGCTAGGTCAACTAGTTTGTTAGAATAACCGAACTCGTTATCATACCAGCTAACTAGTTTAAAGAAAGTAGGATTAAGTTCTATTGCAGCACTTGCATCATAGATACTTGTACGATCATCGCTTACAAAGTCTTGAGAGACAACTGCCTCGTTAGTATAACCTACAACACCTTGCATATCACCTTTAGATGCTTTTTCAAACACCGCATTAATCTCTTCTATGCTTGTTTCTTTTTCTAATTTCACTGTAAGATCTACCACAGACACGTCTACCACAGGTACACGGAAAGCCATACCAGTAAGTTTACCAGTTAACTCTGGTATTACCTTAGTTACTGCCACAGCAGCTCCTGTAGTTGCTGGAATAATATTATTTAAAGAACTACGTCCTAGACGGTAATTCTTCTTACTAGGTGAATCTACGGTTTGTTGAGTCGCTGTAGCTGCATGTATAGTAGTCATTAATGCTTCTTTGATACCAAAGTTGTCATTAAGAATTTTTGCCATAGGTGCAAGACAGTTAGTAGTACAAGATGCATTTGAAACGATTTTATGATCTGCAGTTAGCTCTGAATCGTTAACACCCATAACAAACATAGGAGCCGTTTTTGATGGAGCAGATATCACAACTTTTTTTGCACCAGCGTCTAGGTGGGCTTGCGCACTATCTAGATCTGTAAAAATACCTGTACAGTCTGCAACAACATCTACATCTACCTCATTCCATTTAAGATTCTTAGGGTCGCGCTCACTAGTAACACGTACCTCTACACCATCGATAACTAGATTACCATCTTTTATCTCTATAGTACCACCGTATTTACCATGTACTGAATCATATTCAAGTAAGTATGCAAGTTGCTCAACATCTACAAGGTCATTGATAGCTACTACTTCTACATTCTCTCTCTTTAACGTAGCTCTAAAAACGATACGACCTATACGACCGAATCCGTTAATTCCTAATTTAAGTTTTTTACTCATCTTTTATTATTTATTTTTTAAAAAATTTTTAAAGTATTTTAGAAAACAGTATGAACTGATTTCTACTTTTTGGCTTTTTCCTTTTGAACAGTTAGAATCTGTTAATTACATTTACAGTTATTAAATGCCTTTTTAAGTGGTCATAATATCACTTACACGTAACAACTCTAGATTTATATCTGTCTCACCCTTAACAGCCTTCTCTATAGGACATAGAACCATTTTAGTATCTTTTATACCTACCATAAAATTAGTTTTACCTTCTAGTAGACTTTCTACTGCCTTAACACCCATTCTACTAGCTAGAACACGATCCCAACAAGAAGGAGAACCACCGCGCTGCATGTGGCCTAACACTGAGACTCTCACCTCATACTCTGGCAAGTTTTCTTCTACATAATCTTTAAGTTCAAAAACATTCTCACCAGTTTTATCACCTTCTGCAACGACCACTATACTAGACGACTTTCCAGATAGTCTAGATCTTTTAAGACTTTCTATTAAACGTTCTTTACCTAAGTCTTCTTCTGGGATTAATATCTCTTCGGCACCAGCACCTACACCAGCGTTAAGTGCGATATGACCTACATCGCGACCCATCACCTCTACAAAGAAAAGTCGGTTATGAGAACTAGCCGTATCACGTATTTTATCTATCGCCTCAACAACAGTATTAAGTGCGGTGTCGTACCCTAGAGTAGAAGATGTTCCATAAATATCGTTATCAATAGTTCCAGGAATTCCCATAACAGGAAAATCAAATTGTTGAGAGAACACCATCGCTCCTGTAAAACTACCATCTCCACCTATTACTACTAGGGCATCTAGCCCTTCTTCTTTCGCTTTGGCATAAGCGGTAATACGACCTTCCTTAGTTCTAAACTCTTTGGAACGAGCACTCTTTAATATAGTACCACCTTTATTGATAATATTATTAACACTACGTGCATTCATTTGTTTAAAATCACCTTCTATAAGACCTTGATAACCTCTGTAAATGCCTACACAATTTATCTGATGAAACGCACACGTACGAACTACGGCTCTTATCGCGGCATTCATTCCTGGAGAATCGCCTCCAGAAGTCATAACACCTATTTTATTTATCTTGATACTCATTGCTTTTTTGATAATAACAACGCTAATCTATTAAAGTTTTACGATTTTAAACAGTCATTTATTCTATATTTAGCTTTTTAATAAAATTCAAACGTTATCGTTAATAACTTTTATTCATGGAATTAGAATTAATCGACATTTGCATCATCATTGTATTCTTTTTGATATCACTTGCCATAGGTTTAATAGTCTCTAAAAAAAGCTCTAAAGACAGTTCTTCCTTTTATTTATCTGGTAGAAATATGCCATGGTGGCTGTTAGGAGTTTCCATGGTCGCAACCACATTTGCGGCAGACACGCCTAATCTTGTGGCAGGTCTTGTACGCTCAAATGGTGTTTCTGGTAACTGGGTCTGGTGGGCATTTTTACTTACCGGCATGCTTACAGTTTTCTTTTATGCTAGATTATGGCGTCGCAGCGGTATCACCACAGACTTAGAATTCTATGAAATGCGATACAGTGGTAAGAGTGCTGCATTCTTACGCGGTTTTAGAGCTCTTTACTTAGGTGTTGTATTTAATATTATAATTATGGCTACTGTGTGTCTTGCTGCCATTAAGATAGGACATGTTATGTTCGGTTTTAATGCATGGACTACACTTATCTATGCCTCTACCATTACCCTAGCCTATTCCTTATTAGGTGGATTAAAAGGTGTTTTGATAACAGATTTTGTACAGTTTATAATAGCCATGGTAGGTTCTATATGGGCTACGTGGTACATACTCGACCTACCAGAAATTAATGGAATGGCAAATCTTATCACACATCCTAACGTACAGCATAAACTAGATCTATTACCAGATTTCTCTAACACCGATTTACTAATGGGTATATTTATTGTTCCCATAGCGGTACAATGGTGGAGCACCTGGTATCCTGGCGCAGAGCCTGGCGGTGGTGGCTACATCGCGCAACGCATGCTCGCTGCAAAGGATGAAAAAAACGCCACCTGGGCAGTACTTTTCTTTAACCTAGCCCATTATGCCCTACGCCCATGGCCATGGATCATTATAGGACTAGCATCACTAATTATTTATCCTAATCTAGCGTCACTAGCCTTAGCATTTCCAGACCTAGAACCAGCATTCATAAAAGACGACCTCAGTTATCCAGCCATGCTTACCTTCTTGCCAGCAGGACTATTAGGACTAGTCGTTACCTCATTAATTGCAGCTTTTATGAGCACCATTTCTACCCATTTAAATTGGGGTTCTAGTTATGTAGTAAACGATTGCTATGCCCGCTTTATCAATAAAAAAGCAACCGAAAAACAAAAAGTAATCACAGGGCGTCTTTCCATGATAGTCATGATGGTAGCCGCCGCAGCGCTCTCCTTTGTGCTAGAAGAGGCAAAATTTGCCTTTGACCTTATTATTCAAATAGGTGCAGGATCAGGATTATTATTTATTCTTAGATGGTTCTGGTACCGCATTAATCCATGGTCAGAGATCACCGCAATGGCAGTATCCTTTACCATGGCTGTACTTTTCTTTATAAATTCTAGCGAGCTACTAGGGATAAAAGGACACCTATTCGGTAAATTGCTCAACTGGCACATGATATGTATTAATGTGCTTGTTACCAGTATCGCATGGCTAGCCGTTACCTTCATTACCCAAAAAAGCGACCTTAACACATTAAATAAATTTAAAGCAGTCATTTTTGGTACAGAATCTAAGTTTCATAATTTTCAGTACAAGACATTAGGTTTCTTACTAGGTGTAATAGGGATCTATAGTCTTTTATTTGCTACTGGTAAATTGCTTTATGGCGACCTGACCACAGGACTGTCCCTACTCGCAATTTTTACTGTATGTACTACTAGTGTCATAGCATTAAGGAAAAAATTGTTTTAGAAAAATTCCGCTTTCGCGAAAGCGAAACACCATTAATAACATTACCCATATCCTAATTTATCGATAAAACCAATGATAATAGGCCTATCGATCCTCTTTTTAACAAAAATCTCATTAATGAATACATCAACAACGTATCAATTCACAAATTTCCAATGTGTTTACTAACTCAATAGAGGTGATATTTTGTTGATTAAAACCTTTTAATTGTATGCAATAACCTATATAATTTTCAGAAATACTTGAAGTTTGAATTTATTAACTGAGTTATACGCTTAGGCTCTGTTTAATTTGATTTTGATAAACTGGTTTAGCTTCTACCATTCTGGTAATTGTTT
>NZ_CANLXZ010000042.1 GCF_947495285.1 uncultured Nonlabens sp.
AACTATAAAATCAATCACAGGAAATCATCATTATCTAAAAGCTTTTTATACGGCATTTAAAAACTAAATTGGTATAATTCTATAGAATATTCCAGGGTAAAGTTATCGCCGTCTCAACTTTAAGCCAGCTAGAGGTGATATCATAAATCTAAGCCGAACGTTAATAAATCCGACAGGATTTTATAAACAAAAAAAATCCCCTATCAAAAGATGGAGGATTTTAAACTATTAAAAGAAAAAATTACTTCTTCTTATTTCTTTGTTGCTCTTCTTGTTGCGCTTGTGCTTGCTCCATGATCTCTGACATCTTACTTGCAAAACGACCTTTCTTTTTCTTAGGCTTAGCTTTTGCTTTTTCAATTTTAGCAAGAACTTTATCCTTATCAATAATTACGTGCTTTATCACTAACATAATACCGATGGTAATTAAATTAGATATAAAGTAGTACAGTGATAATCCACTTGCATAACTGTTAAAGAATACCAGCATGAACAATGGAGATAGGTACATGATAAACTTCATGTTAGGCATACCAGGTTGCTGTGCTGCTTGCATATTTTGCCCAGTGGTCATCTTCATATAGAAAAAGATGGATATAGAAGCAAGAATAGGAAATAGACTCACGTGATCACCATAGAATGGTATTTTAAAACCTTCTGGAAATTGATAAATGACATCATAACTCGATAAATCATCTGCCCAAAGGAAGCTTTTCTGTCTCAATTCAAATGCTGTAGGGAAAAACTTAAAGAGCGCAAAGAATACAGGCATTTGAAGCAACGCGGGCAAACAACCACTCAACGGGCTGGCACCTGCCTCGCTTTGAACCTTCATGGTTTCCTGCTGCTTTTTCATTGCGTTATCCTTGTACTTTTCTGCAATTCTATTTAACTCTGGACGCAGGATTTTCATCTTTGCTTGGGTTAAGTAACTCTTATATAGTACTGGAGATAATACCAGTCTTACACAAATAGTAAGCAGGATGATAGCAATACCATAAGGAATACCTAATCCATCAGAACTACTTAAGAATGTAAATAACGGTCTTATCGCCCATTCATTAATAACACCAAAAATTCCCCAACCTAAATCTACTACTTCGTCAAGATTGCGATCATATCCATCTAAGATTTCAAAATCTGTAGGACCAAAATACCAGTCCATGTTATAAGCTAGCTCACCACCAGAATAATCTAACTGCACCTTAGAAGTAAATTTCTTAGTTAGCTCATTTTGCTCGTCATCTTCACTGGTATTATTATAAGACTTTAATATACCGCTTTTAAAAGGTGTGTCTGTTAATAATATAGAAGAGAAGAAATGCTCTTTGTACGCGATGTAGGTAATATCTTCAGCATCTTCCTCAGCATTTTCTCCTTGACCTGTGTAGTCATCACTACCGCCATCATATTCAAATTTTATCTCTGTATAACGACTCTCTGTAGATATACTTTTTGAACGACGGTAGGCTTGTAATTCCCAATTTAACGCAACCTCTTGAGAAGTATCAGCCACTTGAGAAAGGCCTTGAGTACGAATATTGAAATCCATCATATAATCGCTAGGCTGCAATTCGTATCTAAATTCTATAGACGCTCCACTAGCAGGATTTGCGGTAAGACTTAATACTTTGTTCTTACCATTCATAGATTCTTGAGCCGTAAAAACCATGTCTCTAGTACGTAGTTTACGTCCATCTTTAGTCATGAACTCTAAATCGAACTTATGATCGCCTCCCTTGACAAGGTAGACTGGTAAAGAATCATAGGTTTTGAAATTTTTCAATAAAGCTTCGTCAATTAACGCACCTTTTGTATTAATCTTGAAATCAATTAATTCATTATTGAACTCAATCACTTGACCTTGAGAATTCTCTGGTGTTAGCGCGGTATTATTTAGTAATTTAACTGGCTGGCTAGAATTTGAAATAACTTCACTCGTCTGTGATGTGTTTTCTGTTTCTTGCTGGTCTTCTTGGTTTCTGAAAAGCATAAATGCAACTATCCCAAAAATTAGGGCTAATCCTAGCATACTTTTCCAGTCCGTTTTTTTCTCTTCCATACTTTTGCCCGCTGGGGCGATTAATTTACTTGGTAATTATTTGTTGTTGATCTCGCTTTCGCGAAAGCGGAATCTTAAACTTTATTCTTATTTAATTTAAAATCTGCTGCAGCTTTTACAAACGATGTAAACAAAGGATGCGGCGCTGCAACGGTACTTTTATATTCTGGATGATACTGAACTCCTATAAACCAAGGATGGTTTTCTACCTCTACAGTTTCAACTAAATTTGATTTTGGGTTAACACCTGTCGTTTTTAAACCAGCTTTTTCCAGTTGCTCTCTATATTCATTGTTATATTCATAACGATGTCTGTGACGCTCACTTATTTTTTTACTGGCATAAACATCTTTGATCTTTCCACCTACTAACTCACAATCCCAAGCTCCTAATCTCATGGTTCCACCCATGTCCATTATGTTCTTTTGATCTTCCATTAAAGATATCACAGGATTTGCTGTATTCTCATCCATTTCTACAGAGTTAGAGTCTGTAATTCCTAAAACGTTACGAGAATATTCAATTACTGCCATTTGCATTCCTAAACAAATTCCAAAAAATGGCAATTTATTCTCTCTGGCATAACGTACTGCTTCTATCTTTCCCTCTATTCCACGCTCCCCAAAACCTGGTGCTACGAGAACTCCATCTAGATGGGAAAGCTTTTTCTTAATATTATCTATTTCTAAATAACCACTATGAATAGATTCTATTTTCACTTTCACCTCATTAGCCGCGCCAGCGTGAATAAATGCTTCTAGAATAGATTTATAGGAATCTTGTAATTCTACATATTTACCTATTAAACCGATAGTTACAGTACTTTTAGGATTTTTATGTCTTTGAACAAATTCATTCCAGCTTCTTAGGTCTGGTTGATCTTTGGTATCAATTTCTAGATTTTTGATGACCACACGATCTAAACCTTCTAACAGCATCTTGTTAGGAACGTCGTAAATGGTCTCTACATCAATAGATTGAATTACTGCTTCTTGCTTTACATTACAGAAACGTGCAAGTTTAGTACGGATCTCGTCAGAGAGTTCGTGCTCTGTACGACATACTAAAATATCTGCCTGTACACCGCTTTCCATTAATGTCTTGACGCTGTGTTGGGTGGGTTTAGTTTTTAACTCACCTGCAGCACTTAAATACGGTATTAAAGTTAGGTGTATTACTAGAGAATTGCGTTCTCCTAGTTCCCACTGTAACTGTCTTACACTTTCTATGTAAGGAAGTGATTCTATATCTCCTACGGTTCCACCTATTTCAGTAATTACAACATCATAATCACCTGATTTACCTAGAATTTGAATGCGCTGTTTGATCTCATCTGTTATATGAGGTATAACTTGTACCGTTTTACCTAAAAACTCACCGCGTCTTTCTTTCTGAATAACGCTTTGATAAATTCTTCCTGTAGTAACATTATTAGCCTGAGATGTATTAACGTTGAGAAAGCGCTCGTAGTGACCTAGGTCTAAATCTGTTTCTGCACCGTCTTCAGTTACATAACACTCTCCGTGTTCATAGGGGTTAAGTGTTCCTGGATCTACATTAATATATGGATCGAGTTTTTGAATAGTTACTCTTAAACCTCTGGCCTGTAGTAATTTTGCTAATGAAGCTGCGATTATTCCCTTTCCTAAAGAAGAGGTTACTCCACCGGTAACAAATATATACTTTGCGTGTGCCATAGTTATTTTTTGAGAGTTTTAAAAAACAGCTGCAAAAATAGGTGTTTTGTATAAGAGAAACGAGAACTTTTAATCTTTAATGGAAAAGCTTAAAACAACAAAAACCAGCAATTACTTGCTGGCTTTTATTCTATAAAATATTTGAGATTATTCTACGATTATCTTTTTAGTTATAGTGCGATTTCCATCTACTATGTTAACTAAATACATACCAGCAGATACAGCACCTAAATTAATATTTTGATTGAAACTATTTGAAGTCTCATAAGATCTTTTAAACACAGATCTACCACTTAAATCAAATACAGTAACACCTACATTATTACTTGACGCGTTATCAAACAAAATATTAAGGTTACCATTACTAGGGTTAGGGTATATAGACAAGTTATCTAATTCAAAGGATTCATTACTTAATGGAGTAATGTTTTGCACACATACTTCTAATGACCAGCTGTTCAATGTACCTATATCATCACCTACATTATCAGAAACACGGAGTGTCCAGTCTCCATTTGCTGCAACTCCATTAAATACTGAAAAAGATTCAGAAGGAGCAAAATTACCTACAGTAGGCTGTCTACAAAGTATAGTCGCTCCATCATCTTCAAATGTAGCAGCAACATCATTTTGATTTGTACACTCTCTATTCCATGCAACAGCTTGATTACTACCTGAAGGGTCTATAATTGAAAAAATTAAATCTTGTATGTAAGTATGTGAAATATCAACACCTAACTTTATACTTTCTATATTATCTGCAAGGGGAACGTTTAAAGTAGACGACACACCTACCCTATTATTATCAGGAATTGCAGAATTTAAACTTCCTGACTGGTAAGTTGTGCACGTTATTTGCACATCTGCATTTATATTAAACTCTCTAGAATTCAAAGCGAAGAATATATTACCAGCGCCCTCTATCATTATTCTACAATTAGGAGATACTATTTCTTCAGGAACCGTAAGTGCGTAAGATCCTGTATTAGGCACATTTGCAGCTAGTACAGTATCAAAATTTAAACCGCCATCAGTAGAAAGAAGTATATTCACGTTTGCAGTATTGATAGTATTTGCGTCTGTACCAGCTACATCCCAAGTAATATTTTCAACTGTATTAGGCAACCAAACAATGCCTCCTACATTTTGAGATGTAACACGGAAAGGTCCAGCGTTTGCATCTACTTGTACTATCATTTCATCGCTATCCGTCTGACCACCTCGAGTATCATTATCTCTAACCGTTAAATCAAATGTTTGCACACGACTAACAGAAGATAATTTTTCCCATTGTGTAGAATTACCTCCATTAACTCGCAATTCTTCTAATCTAGGTATGTACCTTACCTTATCTGAAGTCCCTTCAAATGATCTTACCATAGGACCTGTTGCATTTGTTTCTTGAGGGAAACCAGTAACAGTACCTAAATCATTTTGTTCCCATGTATAAGTATGTGTAGAAGTACCATCTACATCAGTAGAATTACCTACTAATTTATAAGCTGTACTTCTAGGAATCACGTAATCACTATCTGCTATAGCAACAGGAGCTGAATTACCTGTTAAGGTTGTTTGAGCACAAGTACCTAAACCAGACGATATATTATTAAAAATGCTATTTAAACTACCTTGATGAAAGTATGCATCACTGTTATTTTGAATGTTTTGAGGAGGACAAATACCAGCGTATGCCATTATTGTTGATCCACTACCAGGTTCAAAAGCATTATTTTCAGATCTATTACCACCTACACAATTTGCTGCGTCACCGTTAAATGAATGTGGAGCACCCAATTGATGACCTAATTCATGAGCTACAAAATCAACATCAAAAGGATCACCTAACGGAGCAGAACTACCTGTAACACCTTGTGCCTTTCTATTAGTACAAGGAGAAGCTAATGAAGCTAAACCACCACCACCAGTAGAAAAAATATGACCTATATCATAATTTGAAAAACCTATAATAGCATCGATAGCTACTTGATTCTCTCCTAAAATATCACCTGCAGAATCATTTGAGAAATTATCCGAATCTATTGAAATAAGTGCAGAATTATTAGCTACCAAAGTCATGGTTACGCTTAAATCTCTCTCATAAATGAAGTTATTGCGAGTCATAGTAACTATGATAGCCGCTACAACAGCATTTCTTTTGGCTAGAAAAGGGTCGGTTGATAACACACCAGCTCTTTGCCAGTGAAACTCAGAATACTCTACAGTAGTAGAGATAGCTAATCTAAAATCTCTTAACAAACCATCGTTTGCATTTTTAATTTCAAAAGTATGATCTGGACCTATAAATCTTTGATTTAAATTATAGGTGTCATCCACATGACATTCCCAATGATCCCCATTATTAATCAAATCACTTTTCTTATAAACTATTACAGATGAATTATCTAACGAATAAGAATCTACAAATTGAGTACCTAATCTAGTAGAAAACATCATTCCATGAAAACCTTGAGAAGTAATAGAAAATCTAATTTGACTACCAGCGTCCTTTACACTTTGACCTACATAAGATCTAAAATCTGGATACTCAGCCTGTAACTCGGTAGCCATTATACTTGCCTCTTTAACTCTAAAGGATTCTACACCGTTAGTCGTAGGATAGTCTATAATTACCGTAGATAATTGTGAATCTACACCTCTTTGTGGCGCATTTTGTAATTGAACTTTAAGGGCTGAAAGATCAATTCTATAATAGGATGCTATTGCTGGGTCTGTTTTTCTAGACCACTGCAGTTCTGATGCGAGATTAGATTCATTAACTTCAGACCAGGTGGTCTTACTTTTTTGGGCTGTTGATGGCAATGTAACGCTTATTGTAAATAAAAGCGTCGTCAACCATAATATGTGTTTTTTTAACATGCTTTGGATATTTAAGTAACAATAATAAGTGAAAATGATCACAATTTTATAATATTCCTAGTATAACTATTAATTTTCAGCGTTTTATGGATAATAATTTTGAAAAAACATAATTAAATTCATATTATTATCTATTTTTAATGTTAATTAAAAACATATTACATGTATAAATACACGCTTCTACTTACCATGATTTTATTTATTTCATCTTGTAAATCAAATAAAGATATCACTACAAATTCTAATCAACAATCCACATGCCCTGCAAATGGAACTTGTTCTTTTGAAGTACTTAAAAATAAAGAGTTATTAATTCTAGAAGATGAGTTTAAAAACACTTATCATGAACTGAAACCTGCTGACGGTAAAGTCGTTTTAAAATTTGAATATAAGAGAACTACAAAACCTGGAATTAGTGATGATCATTATTCTGAAATAGTTTTTATAGAAATAGATGAGAATCTTAAAGATTTAAATCTAACAGATCAATTATTGAGTAATGCAAAAGTCAGTTATAATAGACTTTGTTTTTGTAGAGGAGCGACAGGAATTTACAAGGTAAAAAAAGGTAATCTTAAGATCTCTAAAGAAAATAAAAAATATAAATTGACGTTAGATTTTACTGTTAATGAAGTTCCACAAATAATTAATTCTTTTGAACAATATTTTGAACTTTAAGGAATATGAGACGCTGCACTAGTTTTAAATAGTTCTTCCTTAATTTTTATGGACCAGATTTCTTGCATGTTTTTTATTAATCCATGGTTGGTCTCAAAATCATAGGTAGACTGCAATTGTTGACGATCTTTTTCAAACTTCCTAAAAATGAAATCAATTTCCTTTTTAGGATTTTTTTGAGGAACATATTTTGAAAAAGCCGCTCTTAATTTACGGGCGTACAATTCTGAAATATCCCAATGTATTTGCTCATGGGCAAGTAATGCAGCGTTATTTTCATTGATGTTTTTTTTCCAACTTAATTGAGGATAAAAATAACTGTTAACTTGTACATCTATCTTTATATGACCATCTACCCTTTTAGAAGAAAAACTATACCCCATACCAGAGTTAACACTAGCAAAATGATGAGCACCCTTAGGCGGTACTCCTTTAAAATCCTGCCACGTTAATTGAGAATGCACTTGATAAGAAAATCGTTCTCTCGGATCATCATTAAAATTAAATGATAAAATAAGTAGGATACAAGAGAACAAAATCTTCATTTAGCTCCAGTTAAAAGTAATATTCTTAACAATATCTGGATGTAAACTATTGTGTACTGGGCAAGTATTACCGACACGCTCTAGTATCAACTGAGCTCTTTTATCACAATCGCTCTTCATATTTAATACTACATCTATTTGAGAAATACGACGTGGATTTGCAGCCATGATTTTAGTCACTTGTGCTTTACTACCAGAGAGCTCTATATCCATATCGGCTGCTTTAATTCCCATAACGGTAAGCATACAGCTAGCTAGACCAGTAGCAACTGTATCTGTAGGAGAAAAAGCCTCTCCTTTACCTTGATTATCTAAAGGTGCGTCAGTTAAAAATGAATTAGCACTTTTAATATGTGTGGATTCACATCTTAAATTACCTTTATACTCTACAATAGAAGTCATACTTATTCTTTATTAACTATATTATTTATATCTAATTCTTTGATGCTCAAGTCTTCTTGATACTGCAAGATATACATCGCATCATTATAATAACCAGAAGATGACTTTTTAGAATAATTAAATTTATTCTCTGTCATTACGGTTCTTCCATTTCTCATAACGCTTTCATAAAGATCTAAAGAGCTAGCCTGTCTTAAAATAAGATCTAGAGTAACATCAAAACCTCTCACAGCATAAGAATTAGGTGTAGTACTGTATGTGGAATAATATTTTTTTACAAATAAATTATCTTCTTGACTTTCTTTATACATACTTGGGTACACAAAGTTTAACTGCGCTAATTTTGAATTGGGTAAATCTAATTCTTCAAAATTATCCAAACCGAACATCGTTATTTTATGAGATCCAGCTTTAGCTGAGTAATTTGTAATAGCATTGGTAACAAAACCATCATCATCTACCGCTAGTATCACTACATTTTCAACATCTTCTTGGAGTTTCTCAATGTAATTTACGCTGAAGATATAGTTTTTCTCAATATCAGGAACTAACACATTTGCATTAGGTAAAATAGAAGTGAATTCATTTCTCAATTTAGGATTATTATTATCTGTCACGATAATAACGTGTTTTCCCTTAGAATACTCTACTATAAAATCCTTAAACTGTTGCTTGAGCACCTCACCACTAGGTCTTGCCTGAAATAAATTACGATACAGTTCTACTTTAGTATTAGTTAGAGGTGATATAACAGGAACACCTATGCGTTTTATCTCCTTTGCAGTTTCCACAACATTTTCAGATCCTAACGGTCCTAAAACTGCATTATAGTCAGCAAAATCAGTTCCATTTAGAATATCCTTTGTAGTCTGTAAGTTTTTTTGTGTATCAAAAACGTCATAATCTACAGGTATACCTAAAGCATTTGCACTGTCCACGGCTATTTTTACACCGCTGTAGAAATCTAGAGCTATACGCATGGTACGGTCGGACTTCAAGAGGTCACGATTTGCATTTCCATCAGTCTTGTGAATTGAAATAGGTAACATAACAGCAATGCGCTGTCTTTTAAAATTCCTTAAACTATCTATTAATCTAGCAGTGGTAATTAAATTTGATTTCATAACGACTTCTTTCCCATAATCTGGGTTAGGAATAGTTACCTTCATACCTTCTTTAAGACCATCTTTTAAGTGTGGATTTAAGGACAGTAAAGAATCTTCATTTATACCAGATAGTTTCTTTAAGGAATACATCCCCATTTTTTTAGGTATCGTATACTCCATCATTAACAATTGCTCATTCTCAGATACAGTATCAGACGGAATTAAAATAGGATCTACATCGATTATTACTCCTTTAGGCACATTTAAAATCATCCCTGGACGCAGTTCCTTAACATCAGGATTAAGTTTTATTAGATCTTTAGTCTTGATATGATGCTTTGTTGCTATACCATACATTCCCTCACTAGACTTTACTAGATACTTACCGTCTGGCAAGTTAGTAGGGTCTAATACCGGTTTTTTAGGTTCTAGATCTTGCACAGAAAGGATTACCTCTTTAAAAATAGGGATTTGTATTTTATCTCCTTTTCTTAAAGGATTAGAATACAACTGCTTGTTAGCTTCTTTAATATCCAACTCTGTGATGTTGTATTTTTTTGAAAGGCTATAAAGCGTCTCTTTGCGTCTTACTCTGTGCTTTTTATACTTTTCTATTTTTCTTTGAGTAAGTACTGTATTTTGAGCTGGTATTAAAAGGACCTGTCCATACTTTAATCCTGCTTTTAAATCAGGATTAAGCTCTAATAACTGTTCAGAAGTTACTTTATACTTTTGAGTAAGGGTATAAATAGTCTCTCCTTGCTCAACTGTGTGTTGTTTGTAATTTTGCATGAATGTTGCATTCGCTTTCGCGAAAGCGAAACACATACAAATTATTATAAATATTTTTTTCATCCTTTTTTTATTCCCATTCTATAGTTGCTGGCGGCTTAGAGCTGATGTCATAGACCACTCTATTAACGCCCTTAACTTTATTTATTATTTCATTACTAGTTGCTTGTAAAAATTCATAGGGTAAATTTACCCAGTCTGCCGTCATACCGTCAGTACTCTCTACAGCTCTTAAAGCTACACACTTTTCATAGGTACGCTCATCTCCCATTACTCCTACACTATTCACTGGCAGTAAGATAGCGCCTGCTTGCCATACTTTATCGTAAAGATCCCATTTTTTTAAATTATTAATAAAAACAGCATCTACTTCTTGAAGTATGTTTACTTTTTCTGGTGTGATATCTCCTAGAATTCTAATAGCGAGGCCTGGTCCTGGAAATGGATGTCTACCTAAAAGCTCTGTAGCCATCCCCATAGACTTACCTACTCTACGTACTTCATCCTTAAACAGTGCTTTTAACGGCTCTACTATTTTAAGTTTCATAAAGTCTGGTAATCCACCAACGTTGTGATGCGATTTTATAGTCGCACTGGGGCCACCAGTTGCGCTTACACTTTCTATAACATCTGGATAGATAGTCCCTTGTGCTAACCAGGTTACATTTTTAACTTCATGTGCCTCATCATCAAAAACTTCTATGAATACACGACCTATTGCTTTACGCTTTAATTCTGGATCACTTAATCCCTTAAGTGCATCCATGAATCGTGCCGAAGCATCTACACCTTTTACATTAAGTCCCATACCTTCATATTGCTTTAAGACTTGTGTGTATTCATCTTTACGCAATAATCCATTATTTACAAAAATACAGTACAAGTTTTTACCTATCGCTTTGTGTAATAACATCGCTGCAACAGAAGAATCTACTCCTCCAGAAAGGCCTAAAACCACACGGTCTTCTCCTATTTGTTTTTGTAGGTGATTTACCGTTTCTTCAACAAAACTATCTGGTGTCCAGTCTGGCGTGACGTTTGCTATCTTTATTAAGAAATTTTCTAATAGCTGTTTACCGTCTGTGGAGTGATATACCTCTGGATGAAACTGTATCGCATAGGTAGATTCACCTTGTATTTTATAGGCTGCATTTCTCACGTCATGAGTGCTGGCAAGTAACATACCATTTTCTGGCAATTGCTTAATTGTATCACTATGACTCATCCATACCTGGCTGCCTGCTTCTATACCTTCTAAGAATAAATCATTTTCTACAAAAGATAAATTTGCACGACCATATTCTCTCGTACTAGACGCACCTACTTCTCCTCCATGAAAATGTGCTAAATACTGTGCGCCATAACACACTCCTAGAAGAGGCTTTTTACCTCTTATTTCATTAAGATCTACATGAAAAGCATTTTCAGACCTCACGGACATAGGGCTACCAGAAAGAATGATAGCTTTATACTGATCTAAATCTGTAGGAACTTTGTTGAAAGGATGTATTTCAGAATAGATGTTTAATTCTCTTACTCTGCGCGCAATTAATTGTGTGTATTGCGATCCAAAATCTAATATTAATATCTTATCGTGTTGCATGAGCAAATTTACTTTTTTAATATCTAAAGTTTAAGGATATGACACACTTTTGTTAACGTGTTTTCAAAAGAAAAATCAGGTCGCTTATTAGCTTTCTATACTTTTACAATTCTATGACACTAAATCTATGATCTAGAGGATCTAGATTTTCTTTGATTTTTGAAATAAAAGAAGCCCCATATTCTTGATAAAAGAAGGAAAAGTTAGTTTGCCTTTCTTGTAAACTGTCATTAGGAAACAACTCTTTTTTAAGTTCTAGCGCTCTGTTTAAATGATCTTTGAGTTTTCTCTTTTGCGCTTTGAGTAATCTAGACTCTAGATGTTCTAGACCTTTAATTTGTTTATGTTCTTGAGCTTTTACAGCATTTTCAAACGACTTATCTGTTAAACTTGCTATTGTAAAAAGATCTTTAAACTGCTGTTTAAGATGATCTTTTTGAGTAGAAAAGTCTATTTCTATATCACTTATCTTTTTAGTTAACAAGGTGGTAAGTTCATGATCTTTTTTAAATAGATCCCATATTTCTAACTTTAACTTACTCACTTTTTCTAACTGTTTTGATGTAATTAACAAAGCAGAGTTGCGCATGAGCAGTATAGGAAATATTACCTGCTGTGAGTTAAAATACTGCTTTAATTCTAACCAGTATGCCATCTCACCACCGCCACCTATGTAACATATATTAGGAAGCACTATTTCTTGATAAAGTGGCCTCATTATGACATTAGGTGAAAATCGTTCTGGATGATCTTGTAATTCTTTAAGAATCTCTTCTTTTGTAAATGTAATGTTAGAACCATCTATAGAATAAGAACCATCTTTTTCTATGATACGTTTGCGATAAGAATCAGTTAAATAAAATAAATTGATTTCTCGAGGATTAACTTGTACTTTATATTCTTGTGGCCAGCTGTTTAAGGTATGACTCACCTCTTTAAAACTGGTTTGCGAGATTAATTCTTCTTTAAAATAAGGAACAGCAAGTGTTTTTAACTTACTATCATCTGCATCTAGAATTACGAGACCATCTTCTTTAAATAACTCGTGTGCTATTACTCTAGTCGCACTAGCAAGGTTAGAGTTATTTAAATAGCCTTTTTCAAAAAGCTGTATTACTTCTTGAGCATTTTCATGTTTTCCTAACAGTTTTTTAAAGACCTCTAGAACATCTTCTAGACCATCTGTAGAAAGTCTTCCTACACCACCATAAGACTCACGGTTATAAACTACTTTTTTATCTCCATAATTAAAGTACTGAATCTCTTCAAAATCATGATCTTCAGTCGCCATCCAGTATACCGGGACAAAATTACACTCTGGATATTTATGTGACAGTGTTTTACATAAATTAATAGTTGATATTATTTTATATAAAAAATATAATGGTCCTGTAAATAAATTGAGCTGGTGCCCTGTGGTTACTGTAAACGTATGTTGTTTATCCAGCAACTCAATGTTTAATTGAGTTATTTCTTTGTCTTCTATGTTCTCGTACTGTGTTATGAGTACGTCGCGCAAGACTTTTCTTCTATTCTGTAATGGGGCCCATTCCTTTTTTTTCTCACATATCTGATCTCTAAAATTGTCTAATTTTGGAAATCGATGGTATAAAGGTTTTACATGTTCTTTTTGATCGAGATAATCAGACATTAAATCTGAAAAATATCTAATAGACGTGTAAGATTGGTGTTTTGAACTCATAGATTTATAGTCTCCTCAAATATAGGAGTTGAACTGTGAAATAAATCCTAACGTTTTAAAGTAAGTAGGGTTTTTGATGTGTGTTTCGCTTTCGCGAAAGCGAAACACACCATCTAATTATAATTAAGGTTATTTAAAATCTGTTTTATTTTATACTTTAAGTCTTCACCTGTGTCGTAAATCATTTGCTCGTCTGTAGGAAAGTTCACAGATCTAGGATTTAAAGTTTCTAGATAATTTGCATCAAGAGCTCTTCTATCTCCATAAACAGAACCGTAGATATAGGTAAAAGCAAAGTTACTAGTTACAGGAAAACGATCTACTATTTGCGAGCTTCTATTATCAGTTAATTGAACGACTGCATTAATATTTGATTCCTTAAATTGTGTGTTTTGAACCACGCTAGCCTTAATGGTGACAAATTTATCTCTTTTTATATCGTTACCTAGACTGTCTTTTTTGACGTTTCCATTATCATCATATTCATAAATATAGCCATCTTGCACGAGTCTTTCTTTATGCAACTCTTTTTCAGAAACTTGTTCTGGAGACAAAACAATGCGATCTATAATTATATCAATGGTATAATCATAATCTAATTCTACTATCTCGTTGTTATGATATTGCGTCCACTGATCGTTAATACCATAGGTAGAAAAATTAAGTAATTCTTCTTCTAGCAATCGTGGTACTACAGTTTGTGACTTATTTTTAAGGTTTACTAGGATGTAATGAGTTCCTTTCTCTAGGGCTTTTTTCATTAAATCACGAGTATCTTTAAAATTAGGGTTGATTTTTTCTAAATAGATCAAATCATTGTAGACACTTCTTGCTTCTATAGTATTTGCTGTGCTCAGAGCCGTTTTTGAATTATTAAGTAAATAATCAGAAAGATCATTTTTTGATTCAATTATATTAGCATTGTAATTTTTAAATTCAAAGTTTACTATTTCATTTTCTTTTATCAAGGTTAAAGGCAACAACGGTTTTATCTTATCCTGTCGTTGGTCCATACCTACATAGGTTTCATATATAGATTCTAGTACAGCAGGATTATTATCTAACTGCCACCTTTGTAATAAAACCTGATCTTGCGCAACTGCCTTCACAAAGGCTTGCTTTAAAAGAGGTATGTAATCTTGGTTTCTTTTTGCTGTTTTACCTTCTATTAATTTATTAACTGCGATATTTATCGCTAGGTCATAGTTACCTTGATTTAAAGCTGTTTCAGTTTCTTTTAAACTACTACACGAGATGATTAAAATAGCTAACAGAAGAAAGATTATAGTTTTTTTCATTTACTTTTTCTTAGGCTCATAAATAGGTAAAAGTGTGTTGGAAACTTCTCCAAATCCGATACGCAAATCACCCTTATGGCAGTAACCTCTCATGGTAACGGTATCATAATCTTGAATAAATTTACGCTCTGTACCATCATTAAGTTGGATAGGTTTTTCACCTCTCCAGCTTAATTCTAACATAGATCCATAAGAGTCCTTAGTAGGTCCAGAGATAGTACCACTTCCCATTAAATCACCACTATTAACTGGGCATCCATTAACGGTATGATGTGCTAGTTGTTGTGATATATTCCAGTAAAGATGTTTAAAATTTGATTTACAAACTGTAGTAGGTGTTCCCTGTTGTGGTGTAATATCTACCTCTAGATTGATATCAAAACTGCTATCTTTTTTTGAATCTAAATAATCTAAAACAGGCTTCTCACGTTTAGGGCCACTAGTTCTAAAAGGCTCTAATGCATCTAACGTTACAATCCATGGAGAAATAGAACTCGCAAAGTTTTTTGCTAAAAATGGTCCTAGTGGCACATATTCCCACTTTTGAATATCTCTTGCACTCCAGTCATTAAGAATAACCATACCAAAAATATAATCCTCGGCCTCGTTCACTGGTACTGGGTGTCCTAAATTATTAGCATCTGTTGTAATAAAAGCCATTTCTAGTTCAAAATCCACTAATTTAGATGGGCCGAATACAGGCTGCTCTGCTCCTGCTGGCATAGTCTGTCCTTGTGGTCTGTGTATAGAAATATTAGAAGGAATAATAGAACTAGATCTACCGTGATAGGCTACTGGCATGTGCAACCAGTTAGGTAATAAAGCATTATCAGGATCTCTAAACATAGTACCTACATTTGTTGCATGCTCTTTACTACTATAGAAATCAGTATAATCTCCTATTAAAACAGGCAACTGCATCTCCACTTCGTCCATAGGAAAAATAATACGATCTCTATCTGATTTATTATCCCTTAATTCAGAATTTTCTTTATCAAAAATATCACCTATCCTATTGCGTACAAGACGCCATGTTTTCTTCCCGTCAGAAATAAAATCATTAAGAGTATCCTGCATAAACATATCATCAGTTAATGGAACATTATCAAAGTATCCCATCTCTTGCAGCGCACCTAAATCTATGGCATAATCGCCTATTCTAGTACCTATAGTAATAACATTATCCCTAGTCAGGAAAACACCGAATGGTATATTTTGAATAGGGAAATGAGTATCTCTATTATATCCTATCCATGAACTTCTCTTTGGGTCGTTTGTTTTATTAGGCATCTGTATCTTGATTTCTTGTTAAAAAGTTGTATCCAAATATATTATATAAGAATTGGATCATGGCATATGAAGCTTATTTTTGTAACAAAATTTTTAAAATGGCTTACAACGATAATGAAATCTTTAACTTGATTGAAGATGAGAGAATCCGTCAAACAAAAGGTATCGAATTAATTGCTAGTGAAAACTATGTAAGTGAAGATGTACTTGCTGCTGCAGGCTCTATTCTAACTAACAAATATGCCGAGGGATATCCTGGAAAAAGATATTACGGAGGCTGCGAGGTAGTAGATGAAATAGAGAACATTGCTATCGATAGAGCTAAAGAATTATTTAATGCAGAATATATAAATGTACAACCACACTCTGGTAGCCAGGCTAACACAGCTGTATATCATGCATGTTTAAATCCTGGAGATAAAATTCTAGGTTTTGATCTTTCACATGGTGGTCACCTAACACATGGATCACCAGTTAATTTTTCAGGTAAAATTTATGTAAACGCATTTTACGGTGTAGAAAAAGATACAGGGCGGCTAGACTACCATAAAATAGAAGAAATAGCGGTAAAAGAACAGCCTAAATTAATCATAGCGGGAGCCTCTGCTTATAGTAGAGAAATAGATTATAAAAAATTTAGAGAAATAGCAGATAAAGTAGGCGCTATACTTTTGGCCGACATTGCTCACCCTGCAGGTCTAATTGCCAAAGGAATTATGATGGATGCCGTTGTCCATGCTCATATATGCACCACAACTACACATAAAACCTTAAGAGGTCCTAGAGGTGGAATGATCATAATGGGTAAAGATTTTGAAAACCCATTCGGACTAAAATTAAAAAACGGAAATTTAAAGAAAATGTCCAGCCTACTTAACAGTGGTGTTTTCCCAGGTAATCAAGGTGGACCATTAGAACATATCATAGCAGCCAAAGCTGTAGCTTTTAAAGAAGCTCTTTCAGAGAATTTCTTACATTATATGGTGCAAGTAAAGAAAAATGCCGAAGTAATGGCAGCCGAGTTTATGTCCAGAGGCTATAATATTATCTCTGGTGGTACAGATAATCACATGATGCTTATCGACCTGAGAAATAAGAATATTAACGGTAAAGAAGCTGAAGCATTACTGGGTCAGATACACATTACCGTTAACAAAAACATGGTTCCTTTTGACACAGAATCTCCATTCGTAACCAGTGGTATTCGCATCGGTACAGCAGCAATAACGACTAGAGGCCTTAAAGAAGACAGCATGAAAACTATCGTTGATTTAATAGATCGCTGCCTAACCGGTAATCAAGATGACTTACCTACTCTAGAAGAAGAGGTATATACTCTCACTGAAGGATTGCCATTATTCAAAGCTTAAAGTAAAAAACATATTCTTACAGCGATTAAAAAAGGAAGAGCCTAAAATTGCATCAGATTTAAATTAAAAGCTTAAATACGTTACTAACGTACTTAAGCTTTTTTTGTGCTTATATGTAATCTAATTTTAGAAGTAAACCATAAACCGAAATAAAATATAAATACCACCTATACTTAACGTAGCAATACCGCTTTTGCGAAAGCGTAACAACCAAAAATCTTAAACAACAAAAACCAACTACTTAAGATTGAAAATAAAATATCAAAGTTCATTGAATAGTTCAATAATCTTCACAGATGAACAAATTGACAAACTCTTAATATTCCTATTCTCAGATGTAGTAATGAGTGATTTATAAAATAAATAGCATCCTAAACAAATAAAAAATGAAATGGGTTGTGCTCCGTAACATTACATTACACAGTATTAGTTTTTAAATGCCGCATAAAAAGCTTTTAGTTAATGATGATTTCCTGTGATTTATTTTATAGTTTGGGTGTCTATTTTTTTTACCATTTTCACTACTAGCGACAGTTTGTAACTGGTACTAAGCATGAGTAAGTAAAGGTATTAAAAGAAAATATAGAGGTCTTTACAGTGGCTGTAAGTTTTTTTTATGCGATCGATTTAAGTATCAGGTTTTTGATAAGCGCATAAAGAGTATAGACACCTGAGTTCGATTAATATTTAAGTAGATTTTTCTAGCAAAAAAGATAGATTTTTAGTAAATTAAAGTGTTGAATTTCAATTTATTAATCCAAAAACCTATCTATGATAATCTACTCTAAAATTACTGAAATCTTTTGTCTTGTTGATGAATTTTGTAAAGAATATGACCAAATAGTTGATAAACACCTTTTAGGTAATCCTTCAAAACGCCCTCCAGTTATGTCAAAAAGCGAGGTGATTACCATTACTATATTGTTTCAATTAAGTGGTTTTAGAACCTTTAAACATTTCTATATTTATTACGTACAAAAGCATATGCAAGATAATTTTCCAGCGACAGTTTCCTACAATAGATTTACCGAACTTATGCAGCAAAATCTAATGCCAATGACCTTGTTTTTAAAGACCTGTTGTTTGGGTGATTGTACAGGGATTTCTTTTGTAGATTCTACACCTGTTAGAGTTTGTAAACCTAAACGGATTAGAAGTAATAAAGTATTCAAAGGTATTGCTACTACTGTACTGGTAAATCTACTATGGGATGGTTTCATGGTTTTAAACTACATATCGTTATAAATGATAAAGGAGAGATACTGAACTTTACTATTACACAGGCTAATGTGGATGATAGAACTCCACTAAAAAAAAAATCTTTTTTAGATAAAATATATGGGAAATTATATGCCGATAAAGGCTATGTTGGAAAAGATTTAATGCAACTTCTTTTTACTGATGG
>NZ_CANLXZ010000043.1 GCF_947495285.1 uncultured Nonlabens sp.
GAGCTCTTCAAAGCTCTCAGTTATCAAAAATTCTTTCGGTTTTGCCATCCATAAATATAACTATAAATAACGACTTTACAAAATAAAAAATGGTATTAGTGATATCACCTATCTAGGAACTAGGAAAAACCCATCCTACCTAGCATTAATAACTGATGCTTATTCTAAAAAGATTGTAGGATACAATGTCTCAACAAGCCTTGCTGTTAATGGAACCTTACAAGCTCTTGAAATGGCTTTGAATAATAGAGAATATAAAAACCAACCACTTGTCCATCATTCTGATAGAGGACTACAATATTGCTCAAATGAATATCAGAACTTACTTGAACAACATGCTATTAAACCTAGTATGACTGAAAAGTACGATCCATATGAAAATGCAGTTGCAGAACGAGTAAATGGAATACTCAAACAAGAGTTTGATGTCGCAAAAAAGGTAAAACTCGTAGAAGAAGCAATTTATATTTATAACGATATAAGACCACATTTATCTAACTATATGTTAACACCACAACAATGCACCAGCAAAGTAAAATTAAAATGAAACAGTACAAATCAAAAAAATCTCATTGAAGATAGCTCCAATGAGATTGTGCACCATAAGCTACCGAATATTATTATTACCAATGGGTTTCTTATTTATTTGACTCAGTTAAATCAACAAGCTTAGGCACTTTAATCTATCATCTTTTAGGTTTTCAATGATAAAATAAACAATACGGTATAAACTTGTTAGTGAACCTCATTTATTTGATTAAGATGTTTTGCTAGAAATACTCCTGTACTAGTACAAGCCTGCAGTAGATAACCGCCTGTTGGTGCGTCCCAATCTATCATCTCGCCTATACAATACTGATTAGGTAGATTTTTAAGTTCATAATTTGCTGTTAGTGATTTTTTATCAATACCGCCTACTGTAGATATGGACTCTTCTATAGACGCGGTAGCAACAACGTTAAGTGGAAATCTTTTAATGTAATTAGCAAGTGTATTTGTGTTTAAATAAGAGTCCTTTTTTAAATAATATTTTAATAGATCTATTTGTGAAATACTTAATTTGAGTTCTTTCTTTAATATATCTTTTATCGTTTTATGACTAGACAACTTAATTTTTGATATCACTTTTTCTATGGATAGTGATGGTTTAAAATCTATAAATATGGTAGCTGTAGAATTAGTAATCAATTGCTGTCTTATTTGAGGGCTAAGACCGTAAATAGCATTACCTTCTAGACCAAATTTAGTAATAACAGCTTCTCCTTTCTGGACTACGTCGTTACAGCATATAGCTATATTTTTTAAAGGTTCCCCTTCATTTAATTCTATAAATTTAGATTTCCACTTAATGTGATAACCACAGTTAGATGCTTGAAAAGATTTCGTTTTAATCGATTTATTATTAAAAGTAATCAGCCAGTCACCATTAGAGCCTGTTACACTCCAGCTGGCACCACCTAGTGCAAAAACCGTATAATCATATTCTATTTTATGATTATTAATGATGGGATTATTATTTACATCCCAACCACTGAAAATGTGCTCGTGTTTAAACTCGACACCTTTCTGTTTTAGATGATTCATTATGGAATTAAGAACTTTTATAGGTTTAATGCCTTTTACTGGATATACTCTTTTACTACTACCCACAAAAGTAGGAATACCTATTTGCTGGAGCCAGTTTCTAAAATCTTGATTTGTAAAATTAAGTAGGGCAGCAGATAGAAAATCTTTGGGTGTATATTTATTTACCAAATTTTCTATAGATTCTGAATGTGTTAAATTAAAACCACCTTTTCCAGCGACTAGAAATTTGCGTCCAGAGGTCTTGTTTTTCTCGTAAATAGTAATAGAAAACTTTTCCTGATCTAGAAAAGCAGCCAGCAAAAAAGCTGATGGACCACTACCTATAATAGCAACTGATTTTTTCATAAAACAAAAGTAATTATAAGAATGTGGTATTATTCTATTATTTCACTATCAATACTTAGTTTGCGCAACACTCGCAATGCCAGTCCTTAATTTTTATCACTAAACATAATATCTACAGCATTACCTTCTAAAAGTATTTCAGTAAGCTTACTTGCAACAGATTCACTAATACTTGAAGAAATTTCTACCATACATCTAGATATACCTCTTTATTATTAGGTAGTTGATCCTCGCAAGAGAGTAAGTTTAAGTACATAATTAGTATTTAATATTGCAATATACTAGAGTTCACACAGCTCTATACCACGTTGTGTATGAAAAATAGCTGTGTACACTATTTATAAAAGAGTCTCAAAGTTTATTTGATTGTTTAAAATCCCAAAAGTCATTTTTAGGTGTATAGGCTTCTACTGTTTTATTCTCTTTAGTATTTAAGTCTGGATAGGTTAATTTCCAGGCGTGTAAACACACTGATAAGTTTAAGTATTTCTTATCAGAACCATATTTCTCATCTCCTATAATTGGACAACCTATATGCGATAACTGTGCTCTAATCTGGTGAAATCTTCCTGTTTTAGGTTTTATTTCTAATAGATATCCATATTTATTCTGCCCTAGAATTTGATATGATAGCGTTGCGTCTTGAGCGTTTTTAGTTTTAGTAGGCACTATATCTGCTCTTTTTTCTTGCCTATTCTTTACTAAGAAATTTTGTAAGTTTTGTTTAGTTTTAGGTGGTTTGTTACTAACTATAGCTAGATATGTTTTTTGAACTCTACGACTACTAAAAAGCTCATTAAAAGCTACTAGCACACTCTTTTTCTTAGCAAAAACAAGTACTCCACTAGTCACACGGTCTAATCTATGAACGACACCCACATATGGTTTCTTCTTTTTCTTAACTATATAATCATGTACTTGATTTTCTACAGTAAGAGATTCAAAAGGACTTTTTTCGGTTATTAGCCCTGCAGCCTTATTTACAACTATAAAGTCGTTGTTTTCATGTACGATTTCTAAAAGAGCCATGCGGTCATTTTATTTTCAAAATTCAATATAGTGACAGTACTATCTCACTACAACAATTAATATCATTTCTTTTTATCATTCCGCTTTCGCGAAAGCGAGAACAGCACACAAAAAAGTCCATTAAAAAATACTTCTAATGGACTTCTATTTTATAATTAAAAGGATTTATTTCTTAATCAAACCTATCTCTACAAGACGCTGGTGCAAGAAATCTCCTGCAGTAATGTCGTCATATTGTTTAGGATTATCCTCACTTACACACTCCTCTAGACAGTCCAGTTTCATATCGCTACGTGGGTGCAAGAAAAATGGAATAGAGTAGCGGCTCGTGTGCCATAAATCACGCGGCGGATTCACAACACGGTGAATAGTAGAGCGCAATTTATTATTAGTATGACGTTGCAACATGTCTCCTACATTAATAACTAGCTCATCTTCTTTTGCAATCGCATCGATCCACTCACCATCACGACTCTGTACTTGTAAACCTGGCGCACTAGCACCCATTAATAAGGTAATAAGATTGATATCTCCATGAGCACCAGCTCTTACTGCATTTTCTGGCTCGCTGGTAATAGGTGGATAATGAATAGGTCTAAGAATAGAATTTCCATTACTTGCCCAGTGGTCGAAGTATTTTTCATCTAGGCCTATATGTAGAGAAAGTGCTCTTAAAACATAGATACCAGTCTTTTCTAGCATTCTATAAGCATCCATTCCTGTTTTATTAAAATTAGGAAGTTCTTCTACGATTACATTATCAGGATAATTTTCTTCTATATCTGCACCTGGAACAACCTCTTGTCCAAAATGCCAGAATTCTTTTAAATCTCCTTCTTTTTTACCTTTGGCATGTTCTTTACCGAAAGATACATAACCACGCTGGCCACCTAATTCTTCACGTTCATAACCTAATTTAGTACTTTTAGGAAGTTGAAAAAAATTCTCCACCTCTCTGTAAAGTTGCTCAACTAGCTCGTCAGATAAAAAATGGTTCTTAAGTGCGACAAAACCTATTTCTTCATAGGCATTTCCTATCTCTTTAATAAATTTTTCTTTTTTCTTAGGATCTTCACTCAGAAAATCTGCTAGATCTACGCTAGGAATATTAATCATGGTACTAATAAGTATTTATTATTTTCTAAAATATCAATAACGTATCCAGTAATAACTCATTACCAGTATACATAGGTGCCATTTTAAGTTGCACCAGAGATTCATTTAATTTACTTTTATTTTTAAAGATAATACTCTTTATGAAAGTATGCAGCAAGTATGTAATTTTTGTTGATAAAATTCCTAGTGGACACCTGCTACGACATCATTGAACCTGTAATTATTAGTATAAATTCTCATAAATAATACTTGTAACTATCGTATATATAGCAATAGTTTACTCGAGTGATTCAGGTCGGTATTCTAGGTGTAAAACTTTTTAAACTTAGATGATATGATTTCCCGATGGAAAACTAACTTGTGATTTACCGCTAGGTCGTCCTAATTATTATGAGTAGTATGAATTGATTTCAGTAATTAATCTAACGATAGCGTAGAAATACCTAAAATAACGGTTCTACCTAACGTAATTGTTAATTTCTTTAACACTAGCTAGATCTAGTTATTGCAGCAATAGGAACAAAATAGAGTGGTAGTGATCTATATCTATTTAAGTACCTTCTAGTTGAGTATTAATTCTTAAATCTTGATAAAACTTTTTAATAAAGTCGGTTTTTGTAGCTATACATAGAGCTAGGTATTTAAATTTCAGGTATTTTTTTTAAGAAAGAGAGTTTACATTCTCTTCTATCCATAGCGTTTTCATGTTACAGCATAAAACAGATTTTAAAATAAGATAGGTAGTTTATTAAAACAGCAGTTGTTAATATAAAGTTAGTAAGTGATGGCTTGTAACTAATTATAAGCCTAAAGTAAGACGATAGATTATCTTACATTTGATTTACAGTCCACAATAATGATAGAGAACAATCACACAAGTTTAGATCTGCTTTATAAGAATACCCTAGATAAAGAGGTACTTATAGGTTTATATAAAAAAATGTTGTTACCTCGATTAATAGAGGAGAAGATGTTGATTCTATTACGTCAGGGTCGCATTTCAAAATGGTTTTCTGGCATAGGTCAGGAAGCTATTTCTATAGGCGTCACAGCAGCTTTGCACAAAGAAGAGTATATCTTACCTATGCATAGAAATCTGGGAGTTTTTACTACAAGAGAGATTCCATTATGGAAACTTTTTGCGCAGTGGCAAGGTAAGGCAGATGGATTTACAAAAGGTCGAGACCGTAGTTTTCATTTTGGTACACAAGAGTATAATATAGTCGGTATGATTTCACATCTAGGTCCACAACTAGGTGTTGCAGATGGTATTGCACTAGCTCAAAAACTAAATAATACAGGTAGAGCAACAGCCGTTTTTACTGGAGAAGGCGGCACGAGCGAGGGTGATTTTCATGAAGCACTTAATGTAGCGAGTGTATGGAATCTACCAGTGCTTTTTTGTATAGAAAATAACGGCTACGGCCTTAGTACACCTACTAGTGAACAGTACAATTGTGAAAACCTAGCAGACCGAGCATTAGGTTATGGTATGGAATCACATATAATAGATGGTAATAATATTATAGAGGTCTACACAAAAACAGCTGCCATTCTTAAGGATATGCGCGAGAATTCCCGCCCTGTATTGATAGAGTTTAAAACCTTTAGAAGACGCGGGCATGAAGAGGCTAGTGGTACTAAATATGTTCCTGATAAATTATTAGAATATTGGGAGCAACGTGATCCTTTAACTCGTTTTGAACAATATTTGTTAGAACATAAATTCATTACTAGCGATAATGTATTAAAATGGAGTGAAGAGATTAAAAAAAATATAAATGACGGCTTAGATACCGCTTCCGCGAAAGCGTTACCTAAAACAACACCAGATCAAGAACTGTCAGACGTCTTTAAATCCCACCATTTTGAATCTGTAGCACCTGATAATTCTACTCAAAATTTACGATTAGTAGACGCTATAAAAGATGGTCTTGATGCTTCAATGGCAAAGTATGACAACTTAGTCATCATGGGACAAGATGTTGCAGAATATGGTGGTGTCTTTAAAATAACAGATGGTTTTGTAGCAAAATATGGTCGTGAGCGAGTAAGAAACACACCTATTTGTGAGAGTGCCATCATTGAAACTGGCATGGGTTTAAGCATTGCTGGAATGAAGGCTGTGGTAGAAATGCAGTTTGCAGATTTTGTAAGTAGTGGTTTTAATCCTATAGTAAACTACCTGGCAAAATCATACTACCGCTGGAATCAACAAGCAGACATAGTAGTAAGAATGCCATGTGGAGCAGGTGTAGGCGCAGGGCCATTTCACTCTCAATCTAATGAGGCGTGGTTCTACACCGTACCAGGTCTTAAAATAGTATATCCGTCCACGCCAGTAGATGCTAAGGGATTATTAATAGCCTCTATAGAAGACCCTAATCCAGTGTTGTTCTTTGAGCATAAAGCACTTTATAGATCGGTTTATGATAATGTGCCAGATGGATATTATAATATAGAGTTAGGTAAAGCGTTAACCATATGTAGTGGAGAACAAGTTACTATCATAACATTTGGTGCAGGAGTACATTGGGCAAAGCATTTAATTGAAGAAGAAAAACTAGATATAGACCTTATAGATCTTAGAACATTGATACCACTTGATAAAGAAAGCATTATAACATCAGTAAAGAAGACTGGTAAAGTGCTCGTTCTTACAGAAGATAACCTAACAGGTAGCGTCGCTAGTGATATTGCTGCCTTTATAAGTGAAGAATGTTTTGAATTTTTAGACGCTCCAGTTATGAGATTAGGGAGCATAGATACACCTATACCATTTGAAAAAGGACTGGAGGATAATTACTTGCCTAAGAATAAATTAAAAGAAAAATTGATGAAATTGATAAAATATTAATTTTAATAAAGATAAAAATATCATTTCTAAGTAACTTACATTTAATTGATGAATAAAATAATATGAAATTCATGGACGAGGCGGATAATTTCCGTTATGTACTATGGTCGCTAACCATCATTTTTGCCTTTTTAGTGTTTTTTGGTCCCAACCCAGAAGGTGGTAGTTTAATGCCTACAGCGGTTAGTTTATTTTCTTTATTCTCTTCTTTACTTGTTATTTATTTAATCTTAAAGTTAGTACAGAAAATAAGATACAGAGATAATGATTCAAATTAACATTTGATTTACTTCTAGCCGTTACCTTTGAAAAGTGAATAAAGAATACGATATTATAATTGCCGGTGGCGGTCTCTCAGGTCTGACAGCGGCAATCTTGTTTTCAAAAGATTATCATGTTCTATGCATAGATCCTGATACTTATCCTAGGCATAAGATGTGTGGTGAATATTTGAGTAACGAGGTCATGGATTTCTTACGTACTCTGGATATAGATCTAGATCAAGAAACATCTGTAAACCTAGAGCAATTAAACTTTACTACTACAGGTTCTAAACAAATTAAATGTGACCTACCACAAGGTGGTAAAGGTATTTCTCGATACCACCTAGATCACTTACTTTTTAAAAAAGCCAGTATTAAAGCTACCTTTATAGAGGATAAAGTGCTGAGTAGTAATTTTAATGATAAAACATTTACCATTACCACTTCAAGAGATAAATTTACTTGTAAACAGTTTATTATGGCTACTGGTAAACGGTCTATTTTAGATAAAAAATTAGAACGTAATTTTATTCAAGATAAATCACCATGGTTAGCTGTAAAAATGCACTACCAGTATAATATGCCCGATAATCTCGTAGAACTACATAACTTTAAAGGTGGTTATGCAGGTATTTCAAAGGTGGAAAACGGTCATGTGAATCTTTGCTATCTAGCAAGTTATGAGTCTTTTAAAGGCCATAAAAATATAGCAAATTTTAATACTGCAGTGTTATCAAAGAATAAACATTTGGCCTCATTTTTAAATAATGCGACTCCTGTTTGGGAACAACCCATCACCATATCCCAAATATCTTTTCAAAAAAAACTAGCCGTAGAGCGTCATGTACTTATGTTAGGAGATACGGCTGGTTTAATACATCCGCTTTGTGGTAATGGAATGGCCATGGCTATACATAGTGCACAAATAGCGTTTAAAAGTCTAGAACCATTTCTTCTCAATCATATATCGAGAGATCAAGCATTATCTAATTATTCTCAAAAATGGAATAAAACATTCCGTAATCGATTATGGATAGGGCGACTATTGCAAGGTATTCTTTTAAATAAAACGTATACATCGCTAGGGCTATGGTTTCTTAGTAAATTGCCTTTTTTACTGCCTATAATTATTAAAAAAACACATGGGAAACCTATCTAACATAAAATACAGATCTAACCATCGCAATACAGACCCAGAATGGATGGACGACCCTAATCTAGATCAGGTCACATTACAGCATGCGGTAGATGATATAAATACTGTAAACCGTTTACTCCATGGGTTCCATTTTACTTTAAAAGCAGTAAAAAAAGAGTTGCAAAAACACCCTAATAAAGCACTAACTATTGTAGACGCAGGCTGTGGTGATGGAGAGATGCTACGCTTTCTAGAAAAGAATTTAAAACAAGAAAATGTTTCTTTTCTAGGTCTCGATTTTGCAGCTCGTTCTATTGAAAAGGCTAGATTAAAGAGTAAAGGTTTATCAAGATTACGCTTTCGCGAAAGCGATATTCTAAAAATTCATCCAGCCGATTTAAAGTGTGATATATTAATAAGCTCCTTAACGATGCATCATTTCAATGATAGTGAGATCGTTACATTTTTGACTAAATTTAAAGAGATTACAAGTAAAACTATAATCATAAATGACTTGCATAGACATAGGCTTGCTTTTCTGTTTTTTAAATATTTAAGTCCTATTTTTATAAAACATGAGATCTCAAAACATGACGGCCTTATAAGTATAGCCTCTGGTTTTAAAGCGAGAGATTTTAAAAAATATGCTACCGCGATAGGTACTAATAATGACCGATGGACATGGAAGTGGTCGTTCCGTTTTATATGGATTATTCCAGTGTAGATGAGTGTAAAAATAAAGAGTGTAGCAACGGTAACACCTCAGTATTATAAAGAAACTAAGGATATATTACCATTTGTCGAAGAATGGCTATCTGGTCAGGAAGAGCGATTAAGACGTAAAACTATCAAGATATTTGAAGGTGCTGGAGTGGATAAACGTTATTCTATAATGGACCCTATAGAGGTGTTTACAAGAACTTCTTTTCAAGATCGTAATGATATTTATAAAAGAGAAGTCGTACCTCTGGCACAAAAAGCGGTAGAAAAAGCGCTAGATAACGCGTCGTGGAAAGCTCAAGATCTAGATTATATCATTACAGTAAGTTGTACTGGTATTATGATACCTTCTATAGATGCCTATCTCATTAACTCCATGGGCATGCGACAGGATATAGTACGTTTACCAGTTACAGAAATGGGTTGTGTAGCAGGTATATCTGGTTTAATCTATGCAGAGAATTTTTTAAAAGCAAATCCTAGTAAAAAGGCTGCGGTCATTGCTATAGAGGCGCCTACAGCTACTTTTCAATTAGGAGATTATTCTATGGCAAATATGGTGAGTGCGGCTATTTTTGGCGATGGTTGTGCTTGTGTATTACTTTCTTCTTGCGATGAGGATAGTGGACCAGTAATTAAAGGACATGAAATGTATCATTTTCCAGATGCTACACATATGATGGGTTTTGACCTAGTAAATAGTGGTTTACAAATGGTGCTAGATAAATCTGTACCAGATACTATTGCCAGCCATTTTCCTAAGATTATACATCCGTTTCTAGAAAAAAACGGTTTAGAAATTAAGGATATTGATCATTTAATTTTTCATCCTGGAGGTAAAAAAATAGTACAAACCGTTGAAGAACTGTTCTATGATTTAGGAAAAAACATCAATGACACAAAAGAGGTTTTACGTCTTTATGGAAACATGAGTAGTGCAACGGTACTATTTGTTTTAGAGCGATTTATGAGTCGTGATATAAAAAAAGACTCTAAGGGATTAATGTTGAGCTTCGGTCCTGGGTTTACGGCACAAAGAATCCTTTTAGAATGGTAAAAGATCTTGAAAACAAATACGGTTTAATACTGGGAGGTAGTAGTGGATTAGGATATGCCAGCGCTTTAAAACTAGCCCAACATGGAATGAATCTCATCATATTTTATCGTGCCTCAAGAATGCAGACAGTAGAAATTGAAGCAAAATTTGAAAAACTAAGATCTTACAACATCATGCTACTTACAGTAAATAGTGATGCTACAAGAGAAGATAAATTAGAAGAGAATAAAGTTAAAATTATTGAATTTCTCAAAGGACAAAAAATTAGTGTCTTGTTACATAGTATCTCTAAGGGTAATTTAAAACCTCTTACTGGTGAGCAAACTTTAACTACTAGCGATTTTCAACAAACCATACATTCTATGGGAATAAGTCTCTACAGCTGGACCAAAGCCTTATTTGATGCACAATTATTTGCACAACCTGCAAAAATTTTAAGTTTTACTAGTGAAGGCAGCACAAGACCTATGAAATCCTATGCAGCTGTAAGTGCGGCAAAGGCAACCCTAGAAGCTATAAATAGGAGTATAGCTATAGAATTTGCTCCATTTAAGATCTCATCTAACTGCATACAAGCTGGTGTTACAGATACGTTGAGTCTAAGTATGATACCTATGTATGAAGAACTTAAGAAACAAAGCTTATCGAGAAATCCACATCATGAATTAACTACTCCAGAGCGTGTTGCAAATGTGGTGTATTTAATGAGTAGAGAAGAGGCGAGCTGGATGACAGGTACAATTATTAAAGTGGATGGCGGTGAGAGTTTACAGTGATTTTAATAGATTATAAAATTTACAACCAGATAGTTAAAACACTAGAATGGTATTCAACATAAAAAAAAATGCTTCTCAACCCTTTAGAAAAAATAGTAGCTAACTTGCCTTATGGTGATGGATTCAAATTTGTAGATCAATTGCTTGAATTAGATGAGGATAGTGTGATCGGTATTTACCGTTTTCGCGGTAGCGAGTACTTCTACAAACATCATTTTAAAGACCAACCAGTAACCCCAGGTGTGATACTTATAGAATGTATGGCTCAAATAGGGTTAGCCTGTTTAGGTAGTTATTTGATGCGTGATAAGGATAATAAACCTCAGTTTTTCTTCACAGAGAATCATATCAACTTCTTAAACACGGTTTTACCAGAAACTACGGTTATTGTAAGTGCAAAAAAAGACTACTTTCGATTTGGAAAACTGAAAGTAGTCGTTCAAATGATGGACGAAAACGAAAACAAAATCGCCGAAGGATGGATGAGTGGTATGATGTTGAGTGATTAATCTTTAAACTTTGTCAATTATTTCACTAAAAAGCGTCATCGCTACATATCTTTCTCTAGAAGTTGATGTAACTATTAGCATATCATAAATCTTAATTCTTTACACCACATCTCAAAAAACTAATTCTAAAATTTACTTATTCAAATTCCAGTTATAATCCATGTAACGCACACGAGCGTTTGCATTAATTTTTACTTTACTGTATTTATTAAGAAAATCTACGATATCACCTTCTTGGGTAAAATCTTTTTTAAACCATTTAAAGATATTTGATATCTCAACACGGTCTGCGGTTATAGAATTACGTTTAGAATCATTTACAAACTGTATAGCTAGTTTTTCTAGTTGGCTATCAACCTTGTCTGCTGTAAAAGCCTCATTCATCAATGGTGGACAAGAAAACGATGCACAATTAATACCGAAATGAATACGAGGATCATCCATTTTTCTTAATATTTGATGTTCTATCTCTTCTAGATTTATCCATTTATCACCTATTTGCCAGTAACGTTGTTCCCATGGGTTTTTAATATCCTTGATACTTTCTGTAGGGTAATTTCTCAAGATCAAATCTATAGTCATAGCATTGTAAGCATTCATATAATAAGCTAATAGCTCATTTTTAGTCCATGAATCTTCTGGGTAATTGTTTTTAATAAGAGTTAAATAAGTTCTTAATTTTTTACGTTCCTTATTTAAACCTTTATAATCTACATGACCATCACTGGTCACATATTTTTTAAGCAGTTTATCAAAATTACTGTGATCTATTGTTTTAATAGTTTCTACAGTTGCAACAGATTCTAGAACAGCTATTTCATTTACAGATTTCTCTAGATTATCCATACTTTTTTTAGGTACTTCTACAACACTGGACGGTGTTTCTTTAACAGCTTTTACCATTGCAGGTGGTGCAACAGCTATCTCGTTAGAAACTGGCGCGGCTATCTCCTCAGGCTTAGGATCTTTTGCGGTCATTTCTTTTTGAGAAATACACGATGTTATCAGTAGAATAACGGTAAGTAATGCAAGTAATTTTTTCATAATTAAAATTTTTAAAAGTATTGACCTATTCCGAATACAAAGCCATTAGTAGCATTATCGCCTATACCAAAACCATAATCAAAACGTATCACGGCATTAAAGATACGTTTATGGATAAATCGTATTCCTAAACCTGGATTAATTTTAAGCGTACTACCATCTACCAGATCTTCTAGACCACTATTGGGTTTGCGCCACGTTCCAGCATCGATAAATGTGTTACTTTGAAGTACAAACCAGTCTTTTTCATAAAGAGTATGGCGGTATTCTGTATTGAGAGTAATCTCTGCCGTACCACGACCGGCGCTATTACCAGCACCTCTTATATTTACTTGATTATCTAGTGCAAAAGGAGCAAACCTTGATTCATTAAAAGAGGCATAAGCTAGTTTTAATCTATTTGCCCAGTTTCCTTTCTTTCCTATTTTTTTAAAGTATTGAAAATCGGTTTGTGCGATAAGCTCATCATTTAATAATCCTTCTCCACCAGTGATTAATTCTAAGCTGGTAAAATTTCTATAACCAGATGTATACTGATAATCTATTTCTAGATGATTGTTCTCGTACTCTCCTAAAATACTCCATTTTTTTGCACTTAGTTCTTGCGGTACCTCGCTAGTAATTATACCATCTAGGTAACTATATTTCTGGTCAGAATATCGCATCCCTAATTGAAAATTATTATGAAAATCTAACTCATATAGAGCATAGACCTCTGCGCTTTGATTATCAAATCTGTAATTTACAGTATTATCATTATCAAAAAATATAGGTTCTCTTAAAACGTTATTTTGAAAATTGACACCTATACCTAACTTATTAGTAAACAAATAGGGTGCTTCCCAAAAGGCACCATAAGAATCAAAAATGTTACGTCCATAATAACCACCTATTAATTGATTTTCTCCAAATAGGTTAAATTCAAATAGTGATAATCTAAAAGCAAAACTCTCGTCATTTGCTTGAGACGCACGCACACCAGGTATAATAGTAAAGTTTTCTATTATTTCATAAATAAGAATATACTCTTGAGAATTGCTTTTATCTAATGTGAACGTAGCTTTTGCGACACCAGGTAATCTATTTAATCGTTCTATATCTGTGGTTACCTGAAAAGGGTCGTAAACATTACCTTCTTGTACTTTGACTAATCTTTTAAGAAAAGATTCCTTAGTTCTTTTTAAACCTTTAAATTCAATACTCTTTACAATGATATCTTGAGCGTTTAAAACACCGGTAATTAAAATAAAAAGAAAAAATGTAACATTTTTAAACATATTAGTAATTATTGATTGATATGGTAAAATTACCTTGTTAAGTTGTTATGAAGTTCAAATAAGTCATAATTATTATCACAAAAGTATAAAACTAATGGGATAAAATTGTTACCTATAGATTATTTGCATTTCTGTTGTTAAAATCTTAATCGATATTTAATAGATGATGTAATTTAGTAAAACTATGAATACATATAAGAAAAATAGAGTAGTAATAACAGGAATGGGAATTGTAGCACCTAATGCTATTGGTGTTTCCGCTTTCGCGAAAGCGTTACAAGAACAAACCTCTGGAATACGATTTGATCCACAACTAGCCGATTTAAACTTTGGGTGTCAGGTATCTGGAACGCCACAAATTACAGAAGAAATATTATCTGAAAACTTTACAAAATTGCAATTGAGAGGTTTAAAAGCCACTGGTCTTGTTTATGGTGTTATCGCAGGTAAAGAGGCTTTTAAAGACGCAGGTCTAGAAATAGCAGGACCTCAGGAGTCTATGTCCGATATGGGAATTATATTTGGTACTGGGCAAAGTGGCGGCCATAAATTTAGAGAAGCCATTTTATTAATAGATGAAAAGAAAGTGCGCAGGTTAGGAAGTACCAGTGTTATACAAACCATGACTAGCGGTATAAGCGCCTGGCTTGCTGGAGAATTAGGTTGTGGTAATATGGTGACTAGTAACTCTAGCGCATGTTGCACTGGTACCGAAGCTTTTTTAATGGGATACGAGCGTATTGCGACTGGCAAGGCTACACAAATGCTAGTCGGTTCTACTAGTGATTCTGGACCTTACATCTGGGGTGGTTTTGATGCCATGCGTATTTTACCTACTAAATATAATGAAGCTCCAGAAAAGGCAAGTAGACCATTATCTAGCGATGCCGCTGGTTTTGTACCTGGATCTGGTGCAGGTGCGTTTATTTTAGAATCTCTAGATAGTGCTTTAAAACGAGGTACAAAAATATATGGAGAGGTCATAGGAGGTGCTTTAAACTCTGGTGGCCATCGTGCAGACGGCTCTATGACTGCTCCTAATGGACAGGCGGTTCAAGACTGTATAAAATTAGCCTTAAAAGATGCCCTAGTTAAACCACAAGAAATAGATGCCATAAACGGACACCTTACTGCAACCTCTAAAGATGCTTTTGAGATAAAAAACTGGTCTGTTGCTTTAAATAGAAAAGGAGAAAACTTTCCTCTTATTAATACATTTAAATCATACGTAGGTCACTGTCTTGCTGCAGCTGGCAGTATAGAACTGGTGGGTACAGTATTACAATTAAAGAATAACATAGTTTATGGAAACAGTAATATTAAGTCTTTGCACCCAGATATAAGCGTCAGGGTAGATGCTAGCACTATACCTTTAAAATCGGTAAAGAGAGATTTAAAAATAATAGCCAAAGCTAGTTTTGGATTCGGAGATGTAAATGCTTGTGTTATTCTTAAAAAATATACTGTTTAATTACATGAACCGTATAAAGTAGATCAGTTCTGAATTTGCTTATGTATTCTGGTTATTTATAGTTAAAAAATGAACTTTATAGACTTCTTTAATTCAATTTTTGATAGTATTTTTAGAGATATAATGAAAATGTAAACATGCAAGAAAAAGAGATGGAACAACAGCTTTTTAAAATAGTAAAAGTGTATCTACCGCAAGATGTAGATTCTACCGCTATTCAACTAGACAGTCACTTAATGCAAGATCTGGGTATCAATAGCGCACATCTAGTAGACATAGCTCTAGATGTAGAAGATGAATTTGATATTATTCTAAATGAAAAAGATATGGAAGAAATGCAAACTGTTAAGGACGCTATACAAATAATAAAAGCAAAAACAGCTTAATTAATATTTTCATTAAAAATAAGACCTATGTCTAGATTACCTAAAATAGAAAGATTTAAGAACGAAGTAGAGTCTAAATACCAGATTTTTAATGGTATTTTCATGACCTTACCCTTTGATCAGATTTCTAATACTGGAGGTTTATTACCTCTTTTTCATGAATTGTGTGTAAAAGGGTATGAAAAAGAAAAAACCCCTACAGAAATTATTCAATATTTCTTTGATAAGTATTTAAGAGATAGTAGTTTAGAAGAGCGTCAGTCCATGCTTTTTAAATTTATACAGTACATAGAGCGTCAGGTAGTATTATTTGACGCTATAGAAGACGCTGCATTTGGTAAAGTAAATAACCTAGATGGTCGTGGCTCTCTACGTAGTGTAAAAGACGAGGCAGTAGCATTAAATAAAACAGAAGAACTAGCAGCATATCTTAAAGATTTTAAGGTAAGACCTGTGTTAACAGCACATCCTACCCAATTTTATCCAGGATCTGTATTAGGTATCATTAACGATCTAGGTGTTGCTATTAAGAAAAATGAAATTCAAGAAGTTAAATTATTACTTTCTCAATTAGGTAAGACGCCTTTTTTTAAGACAGAAAAGCCCACACCATTTGACGAGGCGATAAGTTTAATATGGTATCTTGAAAACGTATTCTATCATGCTATGGGTAATATTTATGATTACCTAAAAACACATATTGATAATCCGCAAGATTTTAAAAATCAAATAGTTGAAATAGGTTTCTGGCCTGGAGGTGATAGAGATGGTAATCCATTTGTAACCACAGATATCACACTAGATGTAGCAAAGAGATTACGCGCTACTATTTTTAGAAATTACTACCGTGATATAAGAAAGCTGCGTAGAAGACTTACATTTAAAGGAGTAGAAGAACAGCTTACTGTTATAGAAGGAATGATCTATCGGGCTATTTTTGATACCGAGGTTTTAGAATTTACTGCTACAGATCTTATTGATCAACTTAAGGATATTAAGGACATTGTAATAGAACGTCATAACTCGTTATTTTTAGATCAGATCGATAGTTTTATTCATAAAATAGAGCTTTTTGGTTTCCATTTTGCAACCTTAGATATAAGACAAGATAGTAGTGCACATGACGCGGTTTTTGATGAGATTCTCGCTTTCGCGAAAGCAGAACTACCATCCAACTATAACGACCTATCTGAAAAAGAAAAAATCAATGTACTAGTAGAGGTAGAGGGCTGCCTAGATCCTGATGAATTTAAGGATGAATACACAAAACGCACGTTGAGTAGTATATATGCTATTAAAAATATACAAGAACGTAATGGTGAAAAGGGTTGTAACCGATATATCATTTCTAATACACAAATGGCATCTCATATTATGGAGGTTTATGCGATGTTGCGACTGTGCGATATGAAAGAACCTCATATAGATGTAGTACCATTATTTGAAACTGTACCTGATCTAGTAAACGCACCACAGGTTATGAAGTCTCTCTATGAAAATGAGAAGTACCGTTCCCATATTAAAAGACGTGGTGATACACAACATATTATGCTAGGTTTTAGTGATGGAACTAAAGATGGAGGGTATTTAATGGCAAATTGGGCGATCTATAAAGCAAAAGAAGAGCTAACCAGAGTTTCTAGAATGTATGGAGTAGCTATAGTATTCTTTGATGGTAGAGGTGGACCACCAGCGCGCGGTGGTGGACAGACACATCAATTTTATGCTTCTATGGGAACAAAAATCGAAGCAAAACAAATACAATTAACTGTACAAGGACAGACTATCAGTTCTAAATTTGGTACACTAGAAAGTTGCCAATACAATCTAGAACAAATGATAAGTAGTGGTGTCAGTAATGCAGTTTATGCAAGTGATGTAAATGACTTCTCTTCAACAGATCAAGCTACGATGGATCAACTAGCAGAAATTAGTTATAAAACATATACCGATTTTAAAGCGCATCCTCAGTTTTTGTCTTATTTAGAAAAAATGAGTACCTTAAAATATTATGCAAAAACAAATATAGGTAGTAGACCTAGTAAAAGGTCAGGTAGTAAAGAATTGAGATTTAAGGATTTGAGAGCTATACCTTTTGTAGGTTCCTGGAGTCAATTAAAACAGAACGTGCCTGGATTTTATGGAGTAGGTACGGCACTAGAAACTATGGACAAAGCTGGTAATTGGGATGCTGCTCAAAGATTATATAATAATAATGATTTTTTCCGTAATCTACTAGATAACAGCATGATGAGTTTAACAAAGTCATTTTTTGGTTTAACTGCTTATATGGAGCATGATCCTATATATGGAGAATTCTGGAAACTGATTTACGCAGAGTATGAGCGTTCTAAAAGGTATATGTTAAAGATTTCTGGTATGGAAGCACTTATGGATAATGAAGTAGCGGGAAGAGCCAGTATACAAGCTAGAGAGAAAATAGTTTTACCTCTTTTAACCATACAACAATATGCGCTTAAAATGGTCCAAGATATACAGAATAATGAAGCATCTGGTAGTTTAGAGATTTATGAACAAATGGTGACTAGATCTCTTTATGGGAATATAAACGCCAGTCGTAATTCTGCTTAAACTGTTTATGGCTTTTAAAAACTATGTTCCAGGCACATTAAGAAAATAGGCTTCATTTATATCTTCTTAGTCGATTATCTATTTATAGTATAGATATCGTTGCGATGTCAGGTTAAATGTTTAGTCATTGGTAGATATTTATAGATTCCGCTAGTTTTTTTTAAACCATGCGTATATTTTTTAAGATTTGTGGAATTATCTTTAACGAGTATGCTATGCTGTTTCTTGCTTAATTATATACATGTGCTTGCCTATCTCTATGGAGTTTGCTGTACAAGTACGGTGGTAGATCTATAGTATTGCGATTTTTTTGTTTTGGCTTTAATTATTTAAATGATCGTGTCCCCAGTCTTAACTGAAGATTCTTTCTAGACTGGGATACGTTCTTTTAAAATAGCAGCTTTTATCTTGTTTTTTTTACAATAGCCTTTAGTTATGTAAACCTTGTGTTACTGTCAGTTTTGATTTCTCGAGAGCTCTTATACCAATATAGTTATATAATGTCATTTATTTTTTGTATATTTATGTATGGGAAGAACAGCATATTTAGATATCAAA
>NZ_CANLXZ010000044.1 GCF_947495285.1 uncultured Nonlabens sp.
TATCTTGACCTTCTATTTGCTGCATATTCAATGTTTTAAAGGCGTTAATATACGGCAATTAAATGACTAACTCAATTTATTAATTTAATAGGTTACTTGTAATGAATTTTTTGATAAAACAATCAACTACACACTGTAAAAATAAATACTACTTTTAGACAAAATAATTTGAGCTTTATGAAGAGAGAAATAATATTTTATGCTTTTACCTTTTTATCTATTAATCTTTTTTCTAGTTGTGATTTTAAAAAGGAAACTAAACAAGTTACTCCTGTAATTACAAGCCCTGCACTCAATGATTCTGTACTAGTTAAAAAAGAAACTGAGCTACAAAATAACGAGAAGTATTTACAAGAAGTACATACCACAATCGATTCTGATAAATTCTCTGATATTATTACTGAAAACGATAGAATTAAATTAAATATTTTTTTACCTATTACAAGAGTTGAAAAATATAAAAATTTAGGAGATGAATACTTTGCCGTTTTTACTGAAGATAGGGTAATACCTAAAAGTCCTGATTTCCCGAACTCTCGCATCAACTTTTATTTGTTAAAAAAACTTAGTAACGATAACAATTCTAGCAACAATTACGAGATAGTTAATAAATTTTCAGAAAATTATCCAGTTGATTACTACGGTGGATACGACGTAAAATATAAATTTTTAAACCATGCTTGTAATTTTGATACGGTAGACGATAATGGTATGATAACTCCTATAATTTTTACGCAAGAAAACATTATCGAGTATGGCACAAAAAAGACATCTATCTATGTTTTTTCTAACGAAAAAATGATAAAAATAGAGATTAATAATAAATTAGAAGGAACTAACAGCATTCGTGTTTCTCCTTATTTTTATACACTTTCCAGCACCATTCAAAATAAAGTAAAGCAAACTATAGATAACCTAAATAGTATTTACACACCATCTTATACAGATGCGTATGAAGATAACGAGGCGTATATAGGATTTGATGGATTTTGGGATGCAAAAAAATGTTTTTGGAATGGTACGACAGCTTATCATATTTTTAAAGAGAACCCATTAACCACTCATACGGTACAACTTCCTACAGCAGCATCTTATTCGTTAGAAGATTTAAAAAACATGTATGAATCTACATTTCCCGCATCACAAGACATTGGTCTTGATTTTGGATTATCTGATGATCTAGAATTGCACTCTGGCGAAATTCACAACAATTTAGACCTCCCTATTATATTACCAGACTATAAACATGAAAATATTTATGTATCTGATAAGAATGAAATTTTAACACAAACAATGTATGAGCATCAGTTTTTAGAACTAGACCCTAAAGTTGTAGAACTCTATGATGACAATAATATTAATTATAATTTAAAAGATGGTTATCATGTTGCAAAATGGGACTACCAAAATGGATGGAAAAGTGAAAACCTTCCATTATTTCCAGAAGAAATGCAAGAAGGTAAATATATTGCCTACAGTAAACTTAGTTATTTTGATGGAGAACAAGAACAAGCTATATATTCTAAAAAACACATTTTAAACTATATAGAGCCTAAAAATAAAACTAAAGATAAAGAACTTTTAAAGTTGCAAGTAAAATACGACTCTATCTACCCTACGTCAGAAGATTTACAAATAGATACCGGTATTAGTTATTATAATAAAACTGGTTCCTTGCACCTATATCAATACATGCCATATATTGAAAACGTCTCTAAATTACCCATAGATACAAACGGATCTTCTTTTGTGTTTTATTTTATTAATAATAAAGAAGAAATCTTTAAAAAAGAAGTCACTAATGCTTTTTACAATGTTCTAGCACATAACGAAAGTGATATTTTAGGAGATAGTTATTTTACTCATTTAGTTGACGACTACTGGGTAGAAAATAACATGATATATGATGCTCCCATAATAAAAGGATTAGATAAGGAGGAATACTTAATTTATTCAGCACTTATTTCTAATACAGGCCATTCATACTATTCAAAAAAGGAGTTTATTAACTTTACAAACACAGCGCTATATAAAAGTCAAAAAACAGATTTACAATACCAATCTTACCCAGAATTTAAAAAAGAAATAACAGAAAATAAATCAATTAAAGGAGAGCAAGAAAACAGTTCGAATTGTTTCAATGTAAAATCTACCGATAACCTATACAGCATAACAACCTGTTATTATCCTAAACAATTTAAAAACAAACAATTATATAGCATCTTAAAATATTCTAATATAGATGTAACAGACAAACTTATACAGCAACTACCTAGAAGAGATACTATTTACCTTACTAGACATAATGATAAAGTATCCTTTAATATCCCTAAAACAACTAGAGACACCCTTAAAATAGACCTGAACACCACCCAATATCATATATATATAAAAGATAATTTTCCTGTAATAGAAAAATACTTTAGGTTAAATTAAGTCGATTTTTAAAACGGTAAGTAGAAAGAATATACAAGCAAAATTAACCAAAAATATAATTACAACCAGTCTGTCTATAAAGAAACAAATTCTAAAAATTAAGTCTAGTTGCCCATAAAAAGAATAAAAAACAACTCGCAAACCACGTGCTTAAAACTGTTAATTTGATAATCTTAGTTTGTTATAAGTAAATGTTAACATTTGCTCAAAAATAACTTTTGTAAAAAAACAGATCCGTTTCATATTTAAAACCGTGACCAGGTCGTGTATAATTATGACTTAGTTAAGTATCTATGTGACGTACTTTATCACACCACTATTCATACACGAGCACGTCCAGCTTTAAAATGTATACTAATTGAGTTTAATAACAGTCCACCACATATACACTATCATTAATAACGGACTCTCTAGAGATTTAGTTTAAAATTAATGACACATTCCTAGAGCTACTAGTCAGGCACACTAATTATAAAATAATTTGTACCTTCACATCTAGAATGATAAATAAAATAACAGCACGCCTAGAAAAAGCCTTACACGCATTATACCTCTTGCTCTTACTGAAAAATTAAGAAAAATCATGGAAAAATTACTTTCTAAAAAGTTTTATACAAATTTAAATGATCTTTTAACCACACGCGTAGAAAATGAATCTAACAAATTGACTCTTCAAAAAGTTGATTGGGAAAAAGAAGCTGAAAATTGTTTCATTTACCTTACACTCTTCTTAGGTCAAGTAAATATAGAAAAACTTAAAAAAAACAATATTGATAAAATAGGTGTAATAGACATATGTTGGAATGAGTATGGAAGTGATATTGAAGTTGATTTTATGCCAGATAATAATTTTGAAAATGCTTTTGCAAATGGTTGTTTAATGAATGATTCAGCAATAGATAATGATAACTTCTTCAAGACCTATTTTGATGTTAATGGCGAGAACGCGTGGGAGCAAATCGGTGACGACTATCATCAAATCATTCTAATATTTTATTATATCATTGAAGATATAATTGCTGCTGTTGCCCGACAGGAAGAATTTAAAAATCTTCCAAAAAAATCACCTTGTCACATTGGTTTTGCATCATTTCACGATGAAGAGCGAACTAAAATATTTTCCATAAAATAAAATCCTGTACTATGTAATAAAAATAACGGAGAGTATTCAATAATTCAACTCTATCGATAATTATTACCTGTTGCCGTAGTTCTACACTATAAAACTTTAATTTGTTCCTATTGCATACTAAATTTACTCTATTCCATAGCCATGAAAAACATAAAGCCATCTATAGGATAAAATAAATGAAGCACTTTAAGAATCCCTAATTACTTATTAGCCTGATTCCAACAAAGGTCTAGAACACCTCTATCGCCATATACCTATGCCTGTCATGATATTGCAAATAAAGACATCTCCTTCACCACCTTACATTTTCAGCGCAATCTAGAAAGTTTTACCATGAGTTTTAACTTGAACACCTATAGATCGCAGAAACAGCAGGTTCTTCTTAACAGGGAATAAATCGACTGCACTGAGCCGTATGAAATCAGACCAGCGCAAACAGCCAGACCCAACATTTTAATACCTATTAAACAGCAGCTCCTACCCTACAGTCTAGATACATAATACATAAGATAGTAAAATACCGCTTGCGCGAAAGCAGAACACCCAACCAACTCCTTACACCATCACACACACCTATTATACCAACCAGTTGTGTTGGTCTTTTTTACACCTAGAAATAATAGAAGCACTAGCCGATATTAAACGTTTAATTAAAAAAAGTTCTCATATACACCTAAAATCGCAATACATAAAATTTCACAAAAAAGTTCTCATATACACCCCATAAGGTATAGTTAGTTAATGGTTTTTATGTATATTGCTTATATATAACAGTTAGCCACAATACGAAAACAGAACTATGAAGAAGATTTTAGGAGCCATTTTAATTACATTTTTAGTAAGTTGTAATTCAAATTCAAAAACGGAAAAACAATTACTTCAAAAGGAAAATGAACTTTTGCAGAGAGAATTAGAACTGACAAAAAAAGAACAAAACTCTGATTCCAAAGAAGTTGAAATAAATAACCCAAAGGAAATTGAAAAACCGAAAGAAACCGCAAAAACTGCAATAAAATCGGAAGAACAAGCAAAACCAATTAAAAAACAAACTGGTTATACTTTTGACAATTTTCACATTTCAGAAAATCGAGTTGGAATTTTCTCTAAAGGAATGTCTATTTCTGATGTTTATAACACAATCCCGAAACTACAAATTAAGAAAAAAGTCGGATATGGAGAATTTGCAGACGACACTTATGACGATTATGAGATTTATGACTCTAACGGAAAAAAGATATTGGTTTTAACGCCAAAACAGAGCGGAAATACAAACTCGGAAATCAATCGAATTTTAATTTTAGACAAAAGATTTAAAACAACAGAAAAGATTGGTTTAAATTCAACTTTTGGAGATTTAGCAAAGTTTTATTCTACCGACAAAATTTCGCCTGATATGGAACATATTGTAATAGATGTTAATCATATTAATGCTTGGTTTTCTATTAAAAAAACCGAGCTTCAAGATGGTTGGTGGAATGGAAATGGAATTGAAAAATCAAAAATTCCGAGCAAAGCAAAATTTGATGGAATATCAATTTGGTGGAAATAAGTACTGTGGCTAACACCGTATATAATTTATTGCTGGCTTATTGCCTACTTACGAAAGTCCTAGCGGCCTTTCTTGGTCGGTAATTATTTACTAAATTAGTTGCTTGAAACACGCAACAAACCATATACAAAAACGTTGTAAGTAATGCGGAAATCGTGCTAAACATCAACATTTGAACTGAAAAACCAGCCGCATATTTTAGCACTTTCGGTTTTTGCCAACACACAATTCCAACGCTCAAAAAACCAAAAGAGCTAAAATTTCCCAACGCTCGAATAAAAATGAGGACAATTGACCGTTGTACAACTGTCTACATATTTCCATTTTTGTAAAATGAATTTGCAAAGAAAATTTGGACTTGTATTAAAAGAACTTCGACTTGAAAAAGGACTTTCTCAAGAGTCTTTAGCTAACCAATCTGATATTGACAGAACCTACATAAGCGACATAGAAAAAGGAGAACGAAATATTTCTCTAAAAATAATTGAACGACTTTCCGAAACACTTCAAATTTCTCTTTCAGAACTTTTTAAAAAAATAGAGGAATATGGAAAGCACGAATGATTATATCAAAAGAAAATTTGGAGTAGATGAACAAAAGTTTGTTGAAGTAATGAAAATGAGCCCAGGAGCCGAAGGATACATTCACGGTTCTTTAAGCGAATTATTATTTAAAGATTTTATTGAATCCATTGGATTTGAAGCTTATCGCATTAAAGAAAAACCTGAAGGTGGTTATAATGCAAAAAGTGATGATGCAAGAGGAGATTTTTACATCAGAAAAAAAGGTAATACAAAAGATGAATGGTATGTGATTGAAAATAAAGGAATAAAAACAAACACAGAAAAACACCTTTTTACTTTAGACACTAAAGACAAACTATACAGACACTTAAAAAGTCTTGCTTTTCCTAAAGCAGACTATCTTGAAAAAGCGTATGAAAATGGCTTTAACAGATACACAAAAGCAAAGGAAAAGTGGGAAGCTAAAAATGTAGGTAAAAAATATCCTGATTTTAAATGGGATAAAAAAACACCTGGAGCAAGAGCTTTTAATTTAATTGGATATTGGGAAAATGTAAAAGAATTACGGAAATGGGTTGACAGTCTTGACGAAAAATCATTAACTACGGAATCTTATCTAAATTTACAAGGACCAATTAGAATGCTTGCAACTCACGCACCAAGCAATAGAACAGCACCTTTTACTGGCATAAAACAAGCTGCACCTTTAGTAACAGAATTTAATATTATGTGCGTTGATTTATTTCAAAGAATTGGAGTGCATAAGTTTGTCTTTATGAATCCTAATAACATTTCTCATTCGCCAACAAGTCCTGAACATTTATATCAAAATTATCATATTGACTATATTATTCCGGGAATAAAAGATGATTTAAAACTACAACATCCTTGGTATGAAGATATTGAAGAATGCATTAAACAAACTAATCCTATTCCTCGAAAAATAGAGGAATCACAATTAGATTTAAGATAATTTTTTTATCACACATTTGTGTCTATATTTGTCACAAATGTGTGATATATGAAATTAAATTCAGATTTTGAGTTAACAAAGACAGATAAATTATTAAGAAAGTTCGAAGAAATTCACAACTTTATTTATGCAAATGATGGACTTTCAACTCAACAAACTTTAGAAGAGTTTATTAAAATACTCTTTATCAAAGTAATAGACGAAAAGAAAAAAGATAAACAATTCTACATCGATGAAGCAGAATTCGAGCAAATAAAAACTTCAAGAAAATCCGAACAATTACTTCAAAGAATAAACAGTCTTTTTTCAAGTACAATAAAAGAATACTCTGATTTATTCGACAAAGGAGATAGAATTAAATTAAGTCCTTTATCTTTAGCTAACACCATAAATAAATTACAAGACTTTTCTTTAATTAATTCTTCAAATGACGCCAAAGGTTTAGCATTTCAAAAATTCTTATCTCATCAAGAAAAAGATGGTAGAGGACAATTTTTCACACCTGAACCTATAATAGATTTTTGCGTAAGTATTATTCAACCTAAACCAAACGAAACTATAATTGACCCAGCTTGTGGAAGTGGTGGTTTTCTTAATTCTTCATTTAACTATATTTTAAATAATAATAAAAATGTAAATGTAGAAAAAGTAGTTTCAGAGAATCTTTACGGTTTAGACATTAATAAAAGTATAGCAAGAATTGCAAAAATGAAATTGCTTCTTGAAGCAAATGTTGAAACCAATGTAAAATGCATCAACTCTTTAACAGATTATGATGAAGTCCTTTTGAAAGTGAAGGTTGACAAAGCATCTAAAGGGTTTGATATTGTTTTGACAAACCCACCATTTGGAACTGCTGGCAAAATATCTGACAAAAAAATACTCTCTTCTTTTGATTTAGGTTACAAATGGAAAAAAACAAATGACAATGAATTTATAAAAACTGATAAACTTCATACTGGTCAAGTAGCAGAAATATTGTTTATAGAAAGATGTATTGACTTATTAAAGGAAGGTGGAAGAATGGGAATTGTATTACCAAATGGTCATTTTGAAAATCCATCTTTAGAATATTTAAGATACTACATTAAACAAAGAACAAAAATATTAGGAATAGTAAACTTACCTCAAGAAACATTTATTCCTTATGGTACTGGTGTTAAAACCTCACTTCTATTCATCCAAAAAGACACACCAAATGTAGATAGAAAATACCCATTGTTTTTTAGCCAAATAAGAAAAATTGGCTATCAAGGAAATAAAAATGGTAGTCCAATTTACCAAAAAGATGATTTTGGTAAAATATTACGTGACGAAAACAAAAACCCATTGCTTGATGAAGATTTAACTACAGTAATTGGAGACTACAAAAAGTTTCACAAAGCTAAAAATATAGAAACTGACAATTCATATTCAATCGAATACAATGAATTAAATGGACGTTTCGATTATGATTATTATTCACCAAAAAACAGAAAATTAATAGAACTAATAGAAAAAAATAATGCAGTTCGTTTATGTGATGTTGTAGAAGTTATAAAAAGTAAAAGTAAAAAATTAGCAAATAAAAATTCGACTGTAGAATATGTAGAATTGTCTGATGTTAATACACCTTCATTAGAAATTATAAATTCAACAGCAATGTCAGTTTACGAATTACCAAGTAGAGCTTCTTATGAGATAAAAAAAGGAGATATAATAACAGCAATAGCTGGTAATTCTATTGGTTCAAGAAAACACGCAACTGCTTTGGTTAACTCGGAATTTGATGGTGCAATTTGTACAAATGGATTTAGAGTTTTGCGAAATTTTAAAATCGACCCATATTATTTACTTTATTATTTAAAATCTGAATATTTTCTTAATCAAATTTCAATGTTAAGAACTGGAGCTGCAATACCGAATATTTCTGATAATGATTTCAAAAATTTATTGATTAGTATTCCAAATGAAAAAACTATGAAAGAAATTAGCAAAAAAGTAAAAAACTCATTTGAATTAAGAGAAAAATCAAAAAGTGAACTAAATAGCATTGAATATAAATTAGCATAAGCCAACGCTCAAAAGCCATACACATTTGCAATTCGCTTCAGCCAACACACAAGCCCAAAATTACAAAAGAGTATGTCTTGCCAACGCTCACATTTCAACTAAATAAGAAACATCGGAAAACCAAAATGAAAAAAGCACTACTTACAACAACGTGTATAAAACATAGCTACTACAGGCTTTCCAAGAGGTTTTTGCTTATTTATTAAGTACGCCAAATTTTTATTTTTGTATATTTAGGAATTAAAAGATAAATAGAAAAAATAAAAATTCGGCTCGTGCTAAATCCGAAAAGTTAGTGTCTTTTTACACGCTACGTTTCATACACAAGACCGTTGTACCCAATGCCGAAAAAAACTGAATTCGAGAATCAAACAAACCAAAAAACAAAATAACTGAATGGCATTAAGCTGGAACGAGATAAAAGATAGAGCCTTAAAATTTTCAAATGAATGGGCAGATGAGACAAAAGAACGTGCTGAAAAAGATAGTTTTTGGAACGACTTTTTTAATGTTTTTGGAATATCACGCAGACGAGTTGCCACATTTGAAGAACCTGTCAAAAAACTAAGTGGAAACCAAGGTTTTATTGACCTCTTTTGGAAAGGCACTTTACTTGTTGAACATAAATCAAAAGGGAAAAGTTTAGACAAAGCTTTTGAACAAGCAACTGACTATTTCCCTGGACTAAAAGAACACGAACTACCAAAATATATTTTAGTTTCAGATTTTGACAAAATCAAATTATTTGACCTTGACGAAAATACAGAACATGAATTTCACGTTTCTGAATTGTATAAAAATGTAAAACTCTTTGGCTTCATTGCTGGTTATCAAAAAAGAACTTTCAAAGAAGAAGACCCTGTAAATATAAAAGCGGCAGAATTAATGGGTAAACTTCACGACCAACTCGAAGAGTTTGGTTATGAAGGTCATCATTTAGAAGTATATTTAGTTCGCTTGCTTTTTATTCTTTTTGCAGATGATACAAGTATTTTTGAGAAAGACATATTTAAGGAGTTTTTGGACCAAAAAACAAATGAAGACGGAAGTGATTTAGGTGCATTAATGGCTCAATTTTTTCAAGTACTAAACACACCAAAAGAAAAACGTCTTAAAAACCTAGACGACCATTTAAACCAGTTTCCTTACGTCAATGGTAAATTGTTTGAAGAAACTTTACCAATAGCATCTTTCAATTCTAAAATGCGTAGCATTTTATTGGAAGCATCCGCTTTGGATTGGGGGAAAATATCGCCAGCAATTTTCGGTTCGCTTTTCCAAAGTGTAATGAATCCAGAAGAGCGAAGAGATTTAGGTGCACATTATACTTCCGAGAAAAACATTTTTAAACTTATAAAACCACTATTTCTTGACGAATTAAGAGAGGAATTTGAAAAAGTAAAATCTAATTCAAATAAACTTAAAGAATTTCATCACAAACTTTCTACTTTAAAATTTCTTGACCCAGCTTGTGGAAGCGGTAACTTTTTAATTATTACATACAGAGAATTAAGATTATTAGAGATTGATATTTTAAGAGAACTGTTTAAGAAAGGAGAACAGGTATTAGATGTTTCGTCTATTCTTTGGTTAGACGTTGACCAATTTTATGGCATTGAGTATGACGAATTTGCATCTAAAATTGCAGAAGTTGCTATGTGGTTAATTGACCACCAAATGAATATGCGTGTTTCAGAAGAGTTTGGACAATATTTTGCTCGTTTACCATTAAAAAAAGCTGCCAAAATTGTACACGCAAATTCTTTACAAATAAATTGGGAAGATGTAGTATCGAAAAATGAACTATCATTCATACTAGGTAATCCACCATTTTATGGCTCTAAAAACCAAACAAAAGAGCAAAAGGAAGATATGAAATTAGTCTTCGGTAATCTTAAAGGTGCTGGTGTTTTAGATTATGTTTCAGCTTGGTATTTAAAAGCAGCAAAATTTATTGAAAGTAAACTAATAGAGGTAGCTTTTGTTTCAACCAATTCAATAACTCAAGGAGAACAAGTATCTATTTTATGGAATGAATTAATCAATAAGTTCAAAATTTCAATTTATTTCGCCCATAGAACATTTAATTGGAAAAATGAAGCAAAAGCAAATGCAGCTGTTCACGTTGTAATAATTGGCTTTGGCAACACAGATAAAAAAACTAAAAAATTATATCAATACGAAGACATTAATGGAGAGCCTCACGAAATTATAGCTAAAAACATTAATCCATATTTAGTGGATGCTTCTAATTCTATTGCAATTTCAAGGAGTAAACCTTTATGCAATGTAAAAGAAATAGTAAGAGGTAGTGAAAGTACTGACAAAGGAAACTTTATGCTGACTGAAGCGGAAAAAGATTTCTTATTAAAAAACTACCCTAACAGTAAGTTATTTGTTAAAAAATTTCAAGGTGGTGGTGACGTAATTAATAATAATATGAGGTGGTGTCTATGGCTAAAAGATGTTCCAGTTTCCGAATATCGAAACATTCCTTTGGTAATGGAAAAAATAAAAGCTGTAAGAGACTTTAGATTAAGTAGTAGTAAACTACGTACTCAAAAATGGGCTGAATTTCCAACTTTATTTTCCGAAGATAGGCAACCAAATTCAGAGTTTTTAGTGATTCCAAAAGTCTCTTCCGAAAGGAGAAAATATGTTCCTATAGGATACTTAATGCCTGACACCATAATAAATAATACTGTTTCAGCTCTTACTGATGCCAATACATATTATTTTGGTGTTATAACCAGTTTAATGCATATGACTTGGTTAAAATATACTTGTGGCAGAATGAAAAGTGACTATATATATTCAATTCAGATTGTGTATAATAATTTCCCTTGGCCTTTCAATCCAAGTGATAAAAACCAAAAGAAAGTAGAAAATAAAGCGCAAAAAGTATTAGATGTGCGTGCTGAGTTTCCAAATAGTAGTTTAGCCGATTTATATGACCCATTAACTATGCCACCTAAATTAGTAAAAGCACATCAAGAGCTGGATAAGGCGGTTGATTTGTGTTATAGGCCACAAGCCTTTACGAACGAAAATGCAAGAATTGAATATTTATTTGACCTGTATAATCAATATTCAGAACCATTATTGAACGATAAGAAATCGAAAAAAAAGAAATAAAGCACTGGGCACAACAACGTATATAAAAAATAGCGGTTTTAGTGTCTAAAGAAAAGATATATAATAAAATAAAGATCAGTTATAAACCGAAAAGTTAGTGGCTAAAAATCCGCTACTTTTCATATACAAGACCGTTACCCAACATTTAAACCAACCATTGAACATATGAACAAAAAATCTAAAATCTCAAAAAAAACTTGGTGGATATTTGGGCTTGTTGGACTTATTTATGGACTAACCAAAGAAGATACGATTTGGATTTATATTGGAGTAGTTAACGGACTTTTTTGGGGTTGGATTTTAGGGTTGATTTTTGACTATATCATTAATTCGCTATTTTATCGCGAAGAAATTCAAAACATCTCAAAACCGACAGTCGTTCAAAAATCTAAAGTAATTGTAAATAAACCTTCTAATCACAACGATTATAAGCCAAAACCTTTAGAATATAAAACTAAAAAAGAAACTACTGTTATTAAGGAACCTTCTATTGATTACAAACCAAAAACAAATCCACCTAAAGTAAAACAAACTGAAAAACCTATAAAAAAGGAAAAATTACCTTTTCCTATTAAAGAAACAAAAAAAGAAGTAACAGATATTAAATACGTTAATTACGATTTAAAATTTGCAGAAAGTGAAAAGGACTTTCCAATAATTAAAATACCAAATAAAAACTGTGTTGTTCGTTCACATAGAATAGGTTCTACAAAAAGAAGAGGATTTAAAGAGGATTCTTTCCAAAAAGCTGTTGAATATTTCTTTGCCGAAAATTTTATAATTTCGGGCAACATTAGATTAAATACAGGAAAAAACACAAGACCATTTGAACCTGATATTGCTATTATTGATTCTTCCAATAAAAACATTAGAATCGACATTGAAATTGACGAACCTTACGCAGGAATTACAAGGCAGACCACACATTGCATTGGAGATGATATAAATCGAGATAACTATTTTAAGGACAGAGGTTGGATTGTTATTAGATTTTCCGAGTATCAAATACACACTCAAGAAAAAGAATGTTTAAAATATATTGCTAACATTATATCTTTAATAAAACCATCCTTTAAACTACCAACCGAGTTAAATTCAGTTGACAAAATCACTAAAGAAACTGTTTGGGATGTCGTGCAAGCGCAAAAATGGGAGAAATCAAAATATAGAGAACAATACTTAAATCACGAGTTCAAGAAACTTAAGGAAAGAACAGAAACTTTAAAAAGAGATTTTGATAACCAAGAAACCGAAGAAGAAAAACTTGTAGTTTCTACTTCCTTTGGTAAAGAAGATACTGGAAAAAATATTAGTTTTAACAACCAAAATAAACACATTAAAGATAAGCGAATAAAATTCTATTCCGAAAAGCACATCTACACTATAGATGGAGTTCCAGCACCATCAGCAAGCACAATAATTGGTCGATTTTTTCCAGAATTTGATTCAATTTATTGGTCAAATCGTAAAGCTTCATCTTTAGGAATGACAGCAAATGAAGTTGCCAAAATGTGGGCAGATAAGGGAAAAAAAGCAAGAGATAAAGGAACGTTTCTTCACGAACAAATTGAAAATTACTATTTAGGTATTGACTACGAAGAAACAGAAGAATTTGACCAATTTCAGAATTTCATAAACGACCACAACGATTTAGTACCCTATCGTTCCGAATGGAGAGTTTATGATGATAGTTTGAACATTGCAGGAACTATTGACTTAATTGTCACAAACGGAGTTAATCACGATATTTACGATTGGAAACGTAGTAAGAAAGTTGTAAATACTTTTAGTGGACAACCAATTGAACAGAATCAATGGCAACAAGGTGTAGGAGGTTTAAGCCACATTGATGACACGAGCTACAATAGATATTGTTTACAACAAAGTTTATACAAGTATATTCTCGAAAAAAATTATGGATTGACGGTCGATAATATGTATTTGATTGTGATGTATCCCGAAAATGACAACTATTACAAAGTTGAAGTTCCGTATCTGAAAAAAGAAATTGAGTACATATTAGAAACTGTATAAAAAACGTTGGGTAACAACGTGTATAATTAATGGCTAGTTCTCGCCTACTTACGAAAATCCTCGCGGATTTTCTATTCAGTTTTTATTTGCTAAATTAGGTGCTTAAACACGCCACTAATCATACACAAAACCGTTGTACATAATTAAAAACCGAACTCAAAACATACTGTGAGTAAGAGAAAAAAAATAAGAACTAATAAAAAAAGACTGCAGAAAAAGGAAGGAAAAAAATCTGACAGACCATTTGTCATAGGGTTTGGAATATTTATGTGTTTAATATTTTTGTGGGCTCAATTTTCTAATAATGGAGAAATAAGCGAATCTGAATTATTAACTATCAACGGAAAACTAAACTCTGAATTAACACAGGAATATTCTGGTGGAACTCAAAAAACATATTTTTGGACTTTCTTACTCGAAAATCAACCAGTAAAATTTTCAATTGGAGGAATTGCTAAAGTAAATTTTAAATCTGAACTATTTAAAAACACGGAAACAAACCAATCTGAAATTACTATAAAGGTTAATAAAAAAACATACGAAAAAGCAATCAATGAATCAAAAAGCAAGGCAGTTGGAATTAAATACTTATCATCAAATCATCGAAAATATTTTGACTTAAAAGATTATAATAAAAATAGAGAATCCGAAATGGAATTTTCATATATCTTTTTAATAATTGGAATTGGAGGAATAATTTATAGTTTAAGAATGAATAAATAACTATGTACAACACCGTGTATAATTAATTGCTTGGTTATAGCCTACTTACGAACATTCCTGCGGAATATTCTATCTGTGATTTATTTGCTAACTTTAGTGCTTAAACTACGCAACTAATCATACACAAGCACGTTAGCCACAATTATAAAAACACTCGAACTACGTAAGAAAAAAATCAAATAACTATCTTTAGCAGAAATTAAAATGAATGAAAAAATTTAGTGATTATAAAGAAGATGGTGCGAATTGGATAACTCTTGCTTCGGGAGAATATTATCCTGATATTTTAGTAGATGCTTGTAATCTTTATCATCCTGTTCTTGAACTATTTAGTCAACTTCTCAAAAAATCTGAAAGTCCTTCAAGATTATTTATGCAGATTGCCGACACAAAACAACCTTGGATGAGAATCCAACTTTGTCGCATATTTAGAAAATATGTTAGTCCGAATACACCTGTTGAAATGCTAAAGAAAAAAACAAAAGCTAAATGGATATGTGACCAATTCGGAAAAGAATTTAGACCAATTGTTGAAGTTCAGAAAGCCTTTCTTTCAAGACCAATGCCAGATGAGGCACTTTGCGCACTATTATGGGAGTATAAAAGTAGAGGTCAGAAAGGTTATGATTTAACAGAAAGAATGTTTGAACTTTTAAGAAGTAAATTTCCTGACCTTGACATTACTGGTCCAGAAAGAGCTGGACGAGATATTAGATTAGGCGATGTCTTTGAGGATTATCCAAAAGCCGATAGACCTGTTGATTTTATGATAAAAGAAGGAGATGATATTTTAGCTATTGGATTTGCAAGATATGATGGAGACAGAGGTGGCTCGCAAGAAGATGACAGAACTGGCGGTTACAGAAATGCTTCTAATGAACTTTTGGCTTATGCTTTAGGCAAAGACTTACGAACTAAAATCATTTTTGTTAATGATGGTCCCGGTTTGCTTCTAGGTTCAATGTGGAATGACTATAGTTATATCGAAGACCATTCAGACGACATACTAGTCGTTACTTTGAGAATGATTATGGATAGATTAACCTACGAATGGCTAAAATCTTAAGACTATGGCGACAGGAATAACAAAGAAAAACTGGCAAGAAGAAACTACAATTATAACGGATGAAAGTTTCGATGGTTCTTTTGGTTATGAAATCCAATATAAAGGTAAATCTTCGGCAAGCGAACTTATAAATAAACTTCCCGAACAAAACTATAGTAAAATATTCGGAAATGGAGAAGATAATTTACTCTTTAATGGAGATAATTTAGATGTTTTAAAACACCTAATTCACGAGCGAAATTTAAAGAATAAAATTAAATTGATTTATATCGACCCACCTTATGGAACTAATAGTGTTTTTCATTCAAGAAATCAAAAAAGTTCGTATAAAGACGATTTAGTTGGAAGTCATTTTATAGAGTTTATAAGAAAAAGACTTATTCTCTTGCGAGAACTTTTATCTGATGATGGTTCTATTTATGTCCATTTAGATAATAATATGACGTTCGAGATAAAACTGATAATGGACGAAATTTTTGGAGCAAAAAATTTCAAAGGTTTTATATCTCGTAAAAAATGTAGTAACAAAAATTACACAAAAAACACTTACGGAAATATTTCCGACTACATATTATTCTATTCAAAAACCGAAAATTATATCTGGAACAGAGCAACATTAGTTTGGACAGATGAAAAAATGAAAAAAGAATATCCTTGTATTGATGAGAATACAGGCAGAAGATTTAAGAAAGTTCCCATTCACGCACCTGGAGTTCGTAATGGAGAAACTGGAAAAATGTGGAAAGGAATGATGCCACCGAAAGGTAAGCATTGGCAATACCTACCAAGTAAACTAGATGTTTTTGATAAAAATGGAGATATATATTGGTCAGCAACTGGAAATCCAAGAAGAAAAGTTTGGTTTGATAAAAATAAAGGAGTTGCAGTTCAAGACATTTGGACTGATGTTCAAGATTCAGTAAATCAAAACGTAAAAATTACAGGATATCCAACAGAAAAAAATCCGAACTTACTTGAGAGGATAATAAATGCATCTTCAAACGAGGGCGATTATGTTTTAGATTGCTTTGCTGGTTCGGGAACAACTTTAGATGTTGCAGGACAGCTTAAAAGGAAATGGATAGGAGTTGACAATAGTTCGGAATCAATGAGAAACATTTTTAAAAGATTTTTCAAAGGATTAAAACAAATGGGCAATTTTAATATTAATAAAAACCCGAACAAGGATGAATTAGACCAAATGAAACTTTTTGAGCCAACAGCGAAGTATAATTCTGATTTATCTAAAACTATGGATTTTGAATTTTATGCAGATAGTAGATTCGAGGATGATGCATTTGGAATTTACGAAGAATATCGGGAAGAATAACTGTGGCTAACAACGTATATAGCTCATAGCTAGTCAGTTGATTAAACGAAGTTAAGGCATATTTGCTAGTCCGCCAAATTTTTTAATTTGACGATTTCCAATAAAAAAGATAAATAGTAAAATTTAAAAATTTGGCTCGTGCTTCATCCGAAAGTAATTTCATAATTTGCACGCTACGAGCCATATACAGAGACGTTGCAAAAAATCAAAGATTTCGCAACATTGAAATTCACCGATTCATTTATATCTAGGATTATAATAGTTGTGTTA
>NZ_CANLXZ010000045.1 GCF_947495285.1 uncultured Nonlabens sp.
GATATCTAAATATGCTGTTCTTCCCATACATAAATATACAAAAAATATATGACATTATATAACTATATTGGTATTACATTAATAATAGTTTACAATTTAAGACTCTACACAATGATACATACTGTTAATTCCTAGATCAAATTAACCTTTTCATGGGTTTTACTTCAGAATAAATAATTCTCAAAGTAAAAACACTGTATGTAATAACCTATTGATAAAGGTGATTAAACATAATAGTATGAATCAATGAGAATGAACAGGTAATGAAATAACTACCTCTAAATACTGGTATACCTATTTCTAAAAAAGGTACAAAATAAAGTCTTGAAGCCATTTTTTTCTTTAAACTGCTTTTTATAACTTTTTAACTGATTATTCATTAAAATATGATCAGATGGCAGACAATCTTTAAGATTTAAGCACAACTTTCTTACTTTTAGAAAATAAACCAACTTCATGCTTACAAAAGTTTATGGTAGTGCCGTTTTTGGCGTGGAAGCTACAACTATTACCGTAGAGGTAAATGCCGATAAAGGAATAGGATATCATCTCGTAGGATTACCTGATAAAGCTATTAGTGAAAGCTCCTATCGAATAACGGCTGCACTTAAAAACGTAGGCTATAAAATGCCAGGTAAAAAATTAATATTAAATCTCTCTCCAGCAGATCTTAGAAAAGAAGGTAGCGCATATGATTTACCTCTAGCATTAGGAATACTTAACGCATCAGGTCAGATTACTACAGATCTTTTTAAAGACTACATTATTATGGGAGAACTATCTCTAGACGGTCAGCTGCAACCTATAAGAGGTGCATTACCTATTGCTATTAAAGCTAGAGAAGAAGGATATAAAGGTTTTATCTTACCAAAACAAAATGCACGAGAAGCCGCTATAGTAGATAATCTTAACGTTTACGGTGTAGATAACATTCTAGAAGTTATCGAGTTTTTTAATGGTGAACAAGATCTAGAACCTACCTTAGTAGATACTAGAGATGAGTTTTTCCAAGCACTAGAACATCCCGAATTTGATTTTGCAGATGTAAAAGGACAAGAATCGATTAAAAGATGCATGGAGATCGCAGCCGCAGGTGGACATAACATTATATTAATAGGGCCACCAGGTGCAGGTAAAACCATGTTAGCCAAAAGACTACCATCTATCCTTCCACCCATGACATTACATGAAGCTCTAGAAACTACAAAAATTCACAGTGTCGCAGGCCGCACACAAGAAAAAGCTGGTTTAATTGCTCAGCGCCCATTTAGAAGTCCACACCATACCATATCAGATGTTGCTCTAGTAGGTGGTGGTGCTTATCCACAACCTGGAGAAATATCGCTGAGTCATAACGGTGTTTTATTTCTAGACGAGTTGCCCGAGTTTAAACGCACAGTACTTGAGGTAATGAGACAACCTCTAGAAGATAGAGAGGTTACCATTTCTAGAGCAAAATTTACGGTAACATATCCATCTAGTTTTATGTTAGTCGCTAGTATGAATCCTAGTCCTGGCGGTTATTTTAACGACCCTAATGCTCCTGTGCAAAGCAGCCCTGCAGAGATGCAACGTTACCTCAGTAAAATATCTGGTCCACTACTAGACCGTATAGACATACATATTGAGGTAACACCAGTACCTTTTGAAAAATTGACCGAAGAACAACTCGCCGAAAGATCTACCATCATTAGAAAACGTGTTACTGCAGCAAGAGATATACAGACTATACGATTTAAAGACAGTGATAAAACTCATTATAATGCACAAATGACCGTTAAAGACATAAGAAAACACTGTGTACTAGATGCAGCAAGCAAAGAAATGCTTAAAAATGCCATGGAACGTTTAAATTTAAGCGCTAGAGCTTATGACCGTATTCTTAAAGTAGCTCGCACTATTGCCGACTTAGAAGCTGCTCAAGAAGTAAATGGCACACATATAGCAGAAGCTATACAGTACCGCAGTCTCGATCGAGATGGATGGCTAGGCTAGTCTTTCTCGTAAAAATAAATCGGTAAAAGGTGTTTTTTACCGCTTTAATTAAAGATTATTTAACCTTTTTTAATATTTTTATGATTCTAGTTAATTATTTTTTAATTTCACTTTAAAAACATCTTCACATGTCTACTATTACTCAATTACCCTTAATAGATTTAAGGGCATCTTTTGATAACGATAAGGATATCCTAGCATCCATATTAGGAATGTTTATGGAAGAAGTGCCCGAAGATTATGAACTTCTCAAACAACACGTTAAAACTGGTGATTATACCGCTGCAGGTATGCAAGCGCACAAAGTAAAATCTAGTTATAGAACACTAGGTATCAATGATATGGCTAGTATATTACAAGAGATAGAAAACCGAGCAAAGAATAATGAAGATGTACATTTGATAAATAGTTTACTAGAACAATTTAACCAAAACTACAATCAGGTAAATGAACAAATATTGTATACTAAAGAAAATCTTTAAGCTTCAATAAAGTCTTTATATTCTATAAAAAAGGCCTCCATTCTATCCATATACTTAAAATAGAACTCATACACCTCTGGCCAGTCTGTTTTTTTCTGGATTTTCACACCTTCGTGCATAACAAACACACGAGATATAATCTTGCCCGACTCTAGCATATAAGCATCGTCATAGATAAGGTCGTTACTCACCTCTTCTAACATGACAGCCTTTAAGCTTATGAACTTATCATAGTAATACGATCTCATAAGATCGTCATCATGGGTAATATCGATAGAAACCAAAACTCTACGGTCTTCAAAAGAAAATTTGAGCACCACATCCTTTAATTTTGTATCGTACAACATCCACTTGCGATCATATCTTTTACCGAACATGGTCCAGAATTGTTGCCTTACATTTCTTGCTTCTTCTTTTGTGTACATTTTGCAATAATACGAGATTTTATATAGTAGAGTTTTTGAATTTCTTAACTTTTAGAGAATAAGTGAATCTGTGCAAATTTTAAGCAAGTAACTCCTCGCTTATTTTTACCTTTACCATTATGTATAAAAATGACACCATTGTTGCACTTGCCACTCCTGCAGGAACAGGCGCTATTGCAGTTATAAGACTATCAGGACCTAACGCACATGAAATTGCTGGTGCTATATTTGTTCCCGCTTTCGCGAAAGCGGATCCCACACCATCTAAGGAAATTTACAATAATCTAGGTGCAAATACCGTCACCCTAGGTCACATATACGACGAAGATCGCGTGATAGACCAGGTTTTATTAACCAAATTTATCGCTCCTAGATCATATACTGGAGAGCATGTGGTAGAAATATCCTGCCATGGATCTATTTATATACAACAAGAAGTTATAGCCGTATGCCTTAAAAAAGGAGCACGCATGGCACAAGCAGGCGAGTTTACTTTACAAGCTTTTTTAAACGCAAAAATGGATCTATCACAAGCAGAAGCTGTGGCAGATTTAATTGCGAGTGAAAGTGAAACCGCACACCAGATTGCGATACAACAAATGCGTGGTGGTTTTTCTGGAGAGTTAAAAGATTTGAGATCTCAATTACTCAACTTTGCCAGTTTAATAGAATTAGAATTAGATTTCAGTGAAGAAGATGTTGCCTTTGCAAACCGTGACGACCTGCGCACCTTATTAAGTAGAAGCCAGCAAACACTGCGTAAATTAATAGATTCATTTGCATTAGGAAATGTTTTAAAAACAGGTATTCCTGTAGCCATAGTAGGAGAACCTAACGTAGGTAAATCTACTCTTTTAAACGCGTTACTTAATGAGGACAAAGCCATAGTGAGCGACATTGCTGGTACAACAAGAGACGCTATAGAAGATGAGATCAATATAGATGGAGTACGTTTTAGACTTATAGATACGGCAGGAATACGTGAGACTACAGACACTATAGAAGGTATGGGAATACAACGATCTTATGCCAAAGCTGAGCAATCTAAACTAGTGCTGTATCTTCTAGACGCGACGCAATTAAATACGTCTCCTAGAATTATGCACTGCTTATTGCGCATACAGCTTATGAGAGAAAAATTTCTTGATAAACCTCTAGTGGTTATCCTAAATAAATTAGATCAAATTACTGGTCTAGAACATGCCGAAATCACCAAACAAATAAGCGCAAAATCACCAGATACTATTCTTATATCGCTCAGTGCAAAATCACGTACTGGTGTAGAAGAATTGAAAACCGCACTAGTACAAAGTTTTAATAGCGGCGCACTATCTCAAGATGAGTCCATAGTGAGTAATGCTAGACACTACGATGCCTTACAACAAGCATATGGCTCTTTAATAGATGTACAAGAAGGAATAGAAAACGACATCTCTAGCGAGTTTCTAGCCATAGACATACGCGCCACAGCAGAGTCTCTAGGCATTATCACCGGAGAAATAACCAACGACGAGTTGCTGGGGAATATATTTAGTCAGTTCTGTATCGGGAAGTAATCTTGGGAAACAAAGGGAATTAAAACAGAGATATGATAAATGAAATACTTATTTATAAATACGAGTTAAAACAGGTAATAATGTCATCGCAAGGAGCACTTTTTACCGTCATTGCGAGGCTTTGCAAAAGCCGAAGCAATCTCCTGCAATACAACACCTACTTCACCTTCTATTCCCCACGCAAGGATTTCTATTCACCAAGCAATGCCGCAGTACTTTTCCCGTCATTGCGAGGAGCATAGCGACGAAGCAATCTCCTGCAATACAACACCTACTTCACCTTCTATTCCCTTTTTTACGCAAGGATTTCTATTCACCAAGCAATGCCGCAGTGCTTTACCGCCATGCTCGTTGCACACTTGCGGCAGATTGCCACGCTCGTGCCTCGCTCGCAATGACAGCTGTAATGTCTTATGCAACTGGCTTTTTTCTTCTCACAACACCGCAACTATTTTCCCGTCATTGCGAGGCTTTGCAAAAGCCGAAGCAATCTCCTGCAATATAAAACAACTACTTCACCTTCTATTCCCCACGCAAGGATTTCTATTCAACACGCAACACCGCAGTGCTTTTCCCGTCATTGCGAGGAGCATAGCGACGAAGCAATCTCCTGCAATATAACAACTACTTCAGCTTCTATTCCCCACGCAAGGATTTCTATTCACCACGCAACACCGCAGCGCTTTACCGCCACGCTCGTTGCTCACTAGCGGCAGATTGCCACGCTCGTGCCTCGCTCGCAATGACGGCTGTAATGTCTTATGCAACTGGCTTTTTTCTTCTCACAATACTACAACGATTTGCTCGTCATTGCGAGGCTTTGCAAAAGCCGAAACAATCTCCTGCAATACAACACCTACTTCACCTTCTATTCCCCACGCAAGGATTTCTATTCCCCACGCAACACCGCAGTGCTTTTCTCGTCATTGCGAGGAGCATAGCGACGAAGCAATCTCCTGCAATACAACACCTACTTCAGCTTCTATTCCCCACGCAAGGATTTCTATTCCCCACGCAACAACGCAGGGCTTTACCGCCATGGTCGTTGCTCACTTGCGGCAGATTGCCACGCTCGTGCCTCGCTCGCAATGACTACACAAACAACTGCTGCAACAGCCCTATTTTAAATTCTTGTGTTTGATTTATTCTTAACTGTGTTTCTGACTGTTTACTCATAATTCATCTATAAAAATGGATTGAAATGTATCTTGTATGGATTTAACTTCATCTTCGTTCAACCCTGAAAACTCTTTCTTTAACGTTCGTTTTGAAAGTATACCATTATTCTGCTCTAGAAAGCGAACTAATACAGCAACCATTTTGTCTGGCATCTCATATTCATTATCTATGAAGTGTTTAAATTTGTCGTATCTTAATAAATAATTGACCTCTTGGGGAATCACACGGTTTAAAGTATCAAGTACACAATCATATAAAAATTCGGCAAGTTTTGTGGCGTCAAAATAGCGATAATAATCTATAGTATCATTTAATACTTCTACATTATGATCTGGTGTTTCTTTCCATTCTATAAAATCAAGTAAGCCATGTGAATAACTTTCCAGCACATTTCTATAATCATCAATATGTTCTAGGATAGATGATGACACAGGAAAAATAACACCTTGGTTGGTAAACTCCTTTTTTGCGAGCACATGATGAATTATATATCGATGTAAACGACCGTTTCCATCTTCAAACGGATGTATAAACACAAACCCAAATGCTACGATCGCAGCAGCCAAAACCGCATCATAAACCTCATCCTGTAGCAACTCATTTGCACTGATGAGACCACTTAATAAAGATGGTAGGTCTTCATGTCGTGCAGATATATGTTCCGGTAATGGCCCACCTGTACTTCTATCATGTTCTCCTACAAAGCCACCTTCATTTCTCAAGCCTAGCTTTATAAATCTGGCATTTTCAATAACGATTTGTTGTAACCGCTCTAATTCTTCTACACTTAAGGGTTTATTGCCAGCTTGACCTATGGCTTTTCCCCAGCGCATCGCTCTATTTGTTCCTGGGTTTTCTTTTTCTATAGTAAAGGATGCCTTAGAATCTTTTAAAAGTAGAAATGATGCCGCACGTTGTAGCACATCTTTACGGAAATTATTTAAATAGTCATTCTTTTGCTTTGATAGTTGAGCGGCAATATAATTTTCTAATGGAGTTGTTCTAAAAATAAGCGGACAAAACTCTCGTGTTCCAGGAAGATTATTGATAATTCTTTGACGGTAAGATTTTATACCTGTAATGCCATATTGTAGTTTCTGATCTAGTAGTGGTACATAGTTACCAGTACTCAAATCTGGAATATCAAGTTGATTTTCTAGTAACCACTCATATAAAAACCATAACTTTCTACTGTACTGACCCAGCATCTCAGATGTTATTATAGCAGTTATCTGTGCTTTACTAATGGTAAGAAATAGCTTTTTTAACACTAATAGATCTACACCTTCATATTTTAAGGCAAATACCAGTTGTTTGTATAAATTGTTTTCTGGTTCATGTCTAGGTGTAAATACCTGCCAGTGAGTTGTGCTATAACGACGTTTTTTAGTACTTATGAGAGATAATTTTTTAGGCAATGGCACTGGTAGGTGATGCGCTTCAACTATGGCGCCATAGCCCACTAATGTGCCCACCTCTGGTGCTTGCCTGCCGTGAAAAACAGTTATTTTAAGTGAATAACATTTATTATTCATAGTTTATGGTGAAAAACGTTTATTCTCAAAATTAGGTGAAAAACAGTTATAATTGGTGATAAATACTTATTTTTTATATTTTTTAGTGAAAAATACTTATTTATAAATACGAGTTAAAACAGGTAATAATGTCATCGCAAGGAGCACTTTTTACCATCATTGCGAGGCTTTGCAAAAGCCGAAAAAATCTCCAGTAATACAAAAACTACTTCACCTTCTATTCCCCACGCAAGGATTTCTATTCACTACGCAATGCCACAGTGCTTTACCGCCATGCTCGTTGCACACTTGCAACAGATTGCCACGCTCGTGCCTCGCTCGCAATGACGGCTGTAATGTCTTATACAACTGCCTTTTTTCTTCTCACAATACTACAACGATTTGCTCGTCATTGCGAGGCTTTGCAAAAGCCGAAACAATCTCCTGCAATAAAACAACTACCTCAACTGCAACTCCCTTTACGCAAGGATTTCTATTCACCACGCAACACCGCAGTGCTTTACCGTCATGGTCGTTGTTCACTTGCATCAGATTGCCACGCTCGTGCCTCGCTCGCAATGACGGCTGTAATGTCTTATGCAACTGGCTTTTTTCTTCTCACAATACTAGAACGATTTGCTCGTCATTGCGAGGCTTTGCAAAAGCCGAAGCAATCTCCTGCAATAAAACAACTACCTCAACTGCAATTCCCCACGCAAGGATTTCTATTCACCACGCAACACCGCAGCGCTTTGCAGGTTGAGTCGTTGCTCACTTGCGGCAGATTGCCACGCTCGTGCCTCGCTCGCAATGACTACACAAACAACTGCTGCAACAGCCCTATTTTAAATTCTTGTGTTTGATTTATTCTTAACTATATTTCTGACTGTTTACTCATCTCCTATAATTAAGTCCTGCCACTCAGGATTTATACTTTCTATTAATGCTATTTTCTTTGCTCTATTACCAGCTTTTAATTGTTTCTCTCTAGCAATAGCATCACCTATCATTTGATGCGCCTCGTGATAGACTAATTTATTCAAATTATATCGCGCCGTAAATGATTTAGGATCCTTTTTACTTTTATGTTCTTTAACACGTCGCTCTAGGTCTGACGTTACACCTACATAAAGCGTCGTATTATTCTTATTAGTCATTATGTAAACGTATCCTGGTTTCATAAAATCATTTTTTCTCGTCATTGCGAGGAGCGATAGCGACGAAGCAATCTCCTGCAATACAACACCTACCTCAGCTTCTATTCCCCACGCAACAACGCAACGATTTGAAGGTTGAGCCGTTGCTCACTTGTGGCAGATAGAGTTCCATCTTGCGACTCCAGGTATTTATAAAAAATAAAACCTAGTATGTAATCTATAAAATCATCTGCATCCATATTACCGCGCAGGTCGTTAGCAATATTCCAGAGCGTTTGTTTAACTATTTGTTGTTTTTATTCTTCTGACATTTAGGGTACTATTTGTGTGTTGTAATTCCGCTTTCGCGAAAGCGTAATTTAAATCAAAAAACCCTAAAACGTACTTATCCTATGATGTAAGGAAATATGCGTTTTAGGAGATTGTGAATATAGAAAAAACCTAATTTTTTAACTTGTGTATAGTATATCGTTTTAAGCGTTTTTTAAGTAAAAAATGTATCCCATCTCAAGTTAATTACCGTTAATATGGTGATTACATTACCTTACTGGCGAGGTATTTTTGAACCTCATAGACATTGATATTTTTATTAAACTTCTTACTTACTGAAGGTATGTTTTCACTAGAAATCCAGATTTTTAATTCGGCATCTAGATCAAAAGTACCTGACGTTTCTAAAGAAAATCTTGAAATACTTTTATAGGGTAATGATTTGTATTCCACCTTACTGCCAGTTAAACCTTGAACATCAATCAATACTAGTCTTTTATTTGTAAACATAAATACATCTCTGAACAGCTTAAAACCTAGTTCTATCTGTTCACTATCGGTAAGCAGTCTTCCATATTTTTCACTTAATTTTTCTGAGGAGACTTCACTTGCGTTACCTAATATCTTATTTAACAATCCCATAATTATTATTGTTTTATTATCTTGATTTGAACTATTACTTTAATATTTATTCCTTAATACCGTTTAAGAAAATGTCTTACATCGCTTCATAAAACTGTTTCCAGCTTAAGGTATCTCTTTTAGTTTCACCATCTGCACTAATAGCTACTTGCATACCGTCATTAGTTACAAATATTTTAATTACCATATCTGCGTCTCCTATAAGACTGTCTATTTCTTCTACATGGCCGTCAGCACCTATTTCATCCGTTAATTTAGTGATGAACATGGTAGAAATTGCAATCAAATTATCACGATGCACGATACAGTCTTGTGGCATTTGCGCTTTTAAGTGTAATTGTTTAGACTCGCCTCTTTCATTAATGATTAAAAATTCTTGAATTACATAATCGCCTTCAATCACCTGTATCATAGGCTGTGCTAATTCTTTCTTATAATCTTTTTGAGCAATAGCGGTTAACGATAAAAACACAAAACTGATGGATAATAAAATACTTTTCATACTCATATTAATTGGGTTGGGTTGACATTAAAAAAACCTAAAACACACTTATCCCATGGTATAGAAAAAGAGTGTTTTAGGGGATCGTGAAGATAAGAATTTATAGCATAAATTCATTTCTATAGCAATGAATTACTACAGCACATTAATTTAAGTCTGGCGCACAAGGCGAGTTATCACCATAGGGTTCTATATATTTCCAGAATGCTTTTCCTGCGCTGTTTAAATAGTTTATGGAGTAGTTATACTTAGTATTAGATCCTACTTGATACAAGTACTCACTGCAGCCATAGGAGTATTTGCTTTTAAAACAAACTATGGCATAATATACCGTGCTATACTCTATAGTGGCATCATAAAAAGTAACCTGAGACACGGCACTGCTCAAAGGGCTGGTATAGGTAGAGCCATAATAATTATCCTCTAGATAAGTTATTTGTTCCTGACAGGTTTGAGAATAAACCATGGTAGTTAAAAATAATAATGCAATAGTAGTCCATAGGGTTTTCATGTGGTTTATAGCTTTTAAATTATCTTCTTCAAAACTGGCAGTAGTTCTGGAATATCATCGGTCCTTGTTTCTGTCCAGAAAGAATAGTTTTTATATACATCACTTTCATAATCGTTTAATGTGATGGTAATTCTAGAGCGACGTTCATAAATGAAATAACTAAAAGTCATTTCTTTGGCCTTAAAAATAAACTGCTGCGATTGATCTTTTAGTTTGACATCTAGATTAGGAATGACATGTTTTTCAATAAAATCTACAAATTCTGATATCTCATCTAGCCCTACCCATGCAGTTTTATACAAATCAGGGTTTTTAATAAACATATCTAATTGTAATGCGTTTATTTTTTCATTGCTTTTGAGATCGATGACTTCTATAGGAAAAAATGAAACTGTCTCATTTAAACCAGACTTAAATCTTGCGGTAGTAGACCAGTCCTTATTAATTTGTGTGTAAGATGCTTCTTCAATAAATTTTCTTGTAGAGGACTTTTCAATTTTGAGTTGCCCAAAAACAAATGAACTGAATAATAAGAAAGATAATAATGGTAATTTCTGGTAGTGGTGGATCATGATTTGCTTTATTAAAATCAAATATAATTCTTAAGTCTTTATCAATTATTTAAATGAATAACTGTAGTAAATATTTGATACCTATACATTCAAAAACAAACCTAAATCTATTGCTTATCATTCCTTTACGGTTTCCCGTAACGTGCAATTGATTTGTTATAAATATCTTTGTGGGGTTCTTGTTTAAGTGGTTTTACTAGCTGGGATCGATTTGTTTTTTTTTAAAATTCCGCTTTCGCGAAAGCGAGATCACCAACCATCTTCATAGCTATTTTATAATGAGATTAAAGCATCTGTTTCTTTTACTGTAATGCTTATGAAGCATGCCTAAGTTAGCAATTGCACAAGAAAAAGGAATGACCGACGTAATGCTAGAGTGTGTTTAAATAGAATCTATGAGAATGCTGCCTGATAATTTACCGACCTATATAAGGTTTAAAAATAGATACATAGAACTTAATAAATCCTTTTACCCCAATAAGATTCTAAATAAAAATAAGAGATTATTGCTTTACAATACGGGAAACCGTAAATAAAAAAATAATGGTACAAGTATGTTTGTAAAACAGTCGGAACATACCGAAAAACGACGTAAACCAGAAGTAGGCTATTTTTTTAATTTTTATTTTCATGAAAAAAATTTTATTCACTTTTCTCATTGCCACATTATTTTTGACTAGTTGTGCTACACACACTGGTATACCAAAAAATTACATTCAAAATTCTACAGAAGTTGTTCTTACAAAAAATAATTTTAAAGTAATTGAGATCGTAAAAGGAGAGGCAGAAGCGTCTTATTTTCTAGGTTTAGGAGGTTTAGCAAGAAATGGATTAGTTGCCGAGGCTAAAGCTGATATGTTATCTACTGCAAATTTAGAAGGAACGTCTCGTACTGTAATCAACGAGGTTGTAGAGGTAAAAACATCAGGAGTTTTTCTATTTACTAAATACAAGATTATAGTTTCTGGTCAAGTAATAGAGTTTACTGAATAATTAGTTCGTACTCTTGTTTTAAAAGCGCCAATTGTATATTGGTGCTTTTTTCTATTTTAAAGTTTTACTATCTAAATGTGAATATTAAAGATACATCTCTCCACAAGTTTAAAGGCTATTCTTACTTCTTAATAGAACGCTCGCTGTTGTAAATACCATAATTTTATGATTACTCATACTATGTAAAAAGCGTCTCTACAAGAACAAAAGTGATTACATAATGTATTAATAATACAGTCTAAAATCGAGTAGTTTACTGAGATGTTGATGTTTATAAAATAGGCGTTCTACGACTTTTTTTAAATCGTCATTTTCATAGAATAGACTGAAGAATACACGATCGATGGTAAATGCACTAGTCATGTGAGGTGAAGGAACACCATAGCCCGAGATGGCGCGAGCACCTGTAACGTCTAGAAAATACTGAGACTCATGTGCAGTGAGATCGAGTACTTTTTTATTTGCTATATGAATGAGCTTTCCTTCCATTTTACCTTCAAAAAGCTCTGCTATTTCTTCAATGCTGTAGTAGTATCCGTTAATTAAAATGTTGTTAGCCTCTCCAGGTAGAACCAGATAAATGATCTCGTAATCTTTAAAGTTATGGTCGTCATAAAGCAAGTGGTTGATACTTTCTTCTAGATCTTCTATGGTATCGCAGGCCTTATAAATACTATTAATATTTTGATTTAAGGTCATGTCTTCTAGAATAGTAAGTACCTCGGTAGTCCTAGTTAAAGTGGCGTCTGGAACGACTTCTAGACAATAAATAAAATTTTCAATATCGGTTATAGGTACTTCTAGTTCATTCATGGATTGCGATTCTTTTCTATATGAAGTTTTTTAAAGTCGTCTATACCTACATAGCCTTGCAAATTACTTTTTATTTTTAGATTATAAAATGATGATGCGCATGTTCTTCTAGTCGCTACTATACTATATTATTTCGTTTTAAAATGGAATATATCTGTTGTTTTTAAACCGTACTACGTTTAAAATTGAGAAAAGAAATTAAAGAATTCTTGTTTAAAATAACGCGTGTTTGATTTATTATTTGCGGTAATTTTATTAAAAAATGTGATATGGAGCGAGTAATATGAAAAAGATCGATATTTCTATTTAATTTAATGAGGTATATCGCTGTTTTTTAAAACGGATTATAGTGCACAGATAAACGACTGCTATCCTTTTATAAAATTCTCAAATATGACCTAGTGAAGACTATTGTGGTACAATCGTTAGATCTAAGTCAGGTTACATTCTATATGATGTTTTAAAACTCAAATACCTTTCCATCCATAGCTAGCTCACAGTTCTCAAAGACTTCTCTAGCCTCTTTTTTGAAAAGCTGATAATCTCCATAACGAGATGAGTAATGTCCTAATATAAGTGTCCCTACCTTTGCCTTTAAAGCTATAGTTGCGGCCTGCTCTGCGGTGCTGTGTTTTGTTCTATCACAAAGATCTTCATGTGCTTTTAAAAATGTACTTTCATGATATAAAGCAGTAACACCAGTTATTTGAGGTACTATATCTTCTTTATAAACCGTATCACTGCAAAAAGCATAACTTTGAGGCTTATCACCATCCATGGTCAACTCTTGATTTGCAATCACCTCGCCGTTATCCAGAGTCACATCATGACCTTGTTTTACTTTACGATAATAGGCCTGATCTACTCCATATTCTTCACAGGCGACTATATCTAGACGCCTGTCACCTGGTTTTTCCTGAAATAAGAAACCATGTGTAAATACGCGATGCTCTAGTGGTATGGTTGTTACCGTTAAAGAATCATCTTCTAGTAAAAGATGTGGGATATTTTCTACGCTTTCGCGAAAGCGTAAATCAAAAGCTGTATATACCTTTGCTAACTTTAATTGCATAAGAATTAACTCTTTAATCCCTTTAGGACCGTAAATAGTCAACTCAGAATCACGACTTAATAAACAAAATGTAGAAATTAAACCTATTAATCCATAGACATGATCTCCATGTAAATGAGATATAAAAATATGTTTTATACGAGCAAATTTAATGCGGTTTTTACGCAATGCCATCTGTGTACCTTCTCCACAATCTATGAGAAATAGATGCCCTTTCATCTCAAGAATTTGAGCCGTAGGACGTGCGTTATCTCTAGGTGTTGCACTGTGGCAACCGAGTATAGTTAATTTCAATTCTTGTGTTTTAAGGCTATTAAATTTCTATAAGCGTGTAGGACTGCAAGATCTAAAAACCTAGATCGCGCTCTATCTCTTCCATCTCTATCACATCTTGCGCTTCTTGTATAGTAGGCACAATCATTAATTCTTCTGGGATCTCATCTATAGAAATTGCAGTGTTGACCATCACAAAAGACTGCTTAGAGGCTCTGTGTTTATTACTCAATTCTAAAAAGGAAATTAAATCCATTAAAGATGCTTTATTATACTGCAGTAGGTCAACGACTACGTTCTTACCAGTAAATTGATCTTGAATTCGGTTTAAAAATGAGGCAAAATCTTTGATATCCTTTCTCTCATCTTTTAATACTATATACTTATCTTGTTCTTCACTAATCATTTCTTCTAATTTTTGCGGCAACTAAATATAAAACTGCCATTCTAATAGCGACACCGTTTTCTACCTGATTCAAAATAATTGCTTGATCAGAATCTGCCACGTCACTTGTAATTTCTACACCTCTATTAATAGGTCCAGGGTGCATGATTACGATATCTTTTTTAAGACTGTCTAACAATTCTCGATTTACACCGTACTGCTGCACATATTCTCTAACACTTGGGAAATAAGAAATATCCATACGCTCGTTTTGAACGCGTAGCATATTTGCTACATCACACCACTCTAAAGCTTTTTTAAGATTAAGCTCTACTTTCACTCCTAGAGATTCAATGTATTTAGGTAAAAGAGTCGCAGGACCACATACCATGACCTCGGCACCTAATTTTTTAAGACAGTAAATATTTGATAACGCTACACGACTGTGTAAAATATCACCTACTATAACTACTTTCTTACCTTTAAGACTACCTAATTTTTCTCTTATGGAATAACTATCCAATAACGCTTGAGTAGGGTGCTCATGAGCGCCATCTCCTGCGTTTACTATTCTTGCGTCTACATGCTTAGAAAGAAAGACTCCAGCACCAGGATGAGGGTGCCTCATCACGACTAGATCTACCTTCATTGCTAGAATATTATTTACGGTGTCAACTAGGGTCTCTCCTTTCTTAACTGAACTTTGTGCCGCACTGAAGTTAATCACATCTGCACTTAATCTTTTTTCTGCTAGTTCAAAAGATAGTTTTGTTCTTGTAGAGTTTTCAAAAAAAAGATTTGCTATGGTAATATCTCTTAAGGATGGAACCTTTTTAATAGGTCTGTTGATCACTTCTTTGAACTGATCTGCAGTTTTGTGAATTAAATTGATATCCTCAACGGTAAGGTATTTAATCCCTAAAACATTATCAACACTCAACTCACTCATTAGTCTTCATTTTTTAAAAGGTAAACAGCATCTTCTCCTCCATTTTCTTTCCAGAGCACCTTTACCTTTTGGTTATTAATAGCGTCTACTTGCCTACCATTATAGTCTGGCTGTATGGGTAAGTGTCTAGAAAATCTTCTATCTATAAGAGTTAATAATTCTATAGTATCTGGTCTACCGAAGGACTGCAACGCGGTAAGAGCGGCACGTATACTTCTACCAGTATACAACACATCATCCACGATAACGACACGCTTATTTTCTACTAAAAAATTGATCTCTGTAGAATTTGCTTTTAATGGCTCATCATTTCTTCTGAAATCATCTCTATAAAAAGTAATATCTAATAAACCAGTTTTTAAGTTTTTAATCTTATAGTTGGTTTTTAAAATATAAGTAAGTCTATTAAGTAAAAAACTACCTCTAGGCTGTAAACCTACCAGGGCGGTATTCTCAAATGTATCATGATTTTCAATTAATTGGCAAGCTAATCTGTGAAGTATAATATCCAGGGCTGCAGCATCGAGAAGTAATTTTTGACTCATGAAACCATTTTAATTTCAAAATTGTAGCAGTAAAACTACTGCCGGTACTAGCAAAGATACGTATTTTGAACTGTCCTTAAAATCTGTAATTTATTTATTAAAATAAAAATATATGTATAACTTAAAATGAGGTTTATAAGCTCCATAATGGCAACTTAATCCGTTATTTTAAAACGTCATATTTAAACCGCAAAAAACCTCTTATACCATTTTTATTTTGAAAAGTCGTTATTTATAGTTATATTTATGGATGGCAAAACCGAAAGAATTTTTGATAA
>NZ_CANLXZ010000046.1 GCF_947495285.1 uncultured Nonlabens sp.
ACAATAAAACAGCTAATCAAACCAGTAAAATGGTTAGGTTTGATATGTCTTAAATTTATTTAGGACAGGATTGATAATTAACATAAAAATGAAAAATTACTTAAGAATATTGTTAGGTGTTTTATCGCTAAGTTTTGTTAACGCTCAGGTAGGTATAAACGTGCAGTATCCAGACCAGTCTGCTATACTAGATATCAGTTCTGAAGATAAAGGTATTTTATTTCCACGTATGGATTTAAAAAATCTATCAGAATCAGAACCTGTTAATAACCCAGCTACAGGACTTGTTGTATGGAATACAGATGCATCAAATAACGGTGCAGACTCAGGTTTTTATTATTGGAACAATAGTTGGACAAAATTAGGAGGTAATGAATTTAATGGGCCAGGTACTGTAGATACTAAAGCTTATGGGCAGTTAACTATTAATAGCGACTGGAATACTAATTTACAACAGTATACTTTTACCAGTGTAAATACTAACTCATCAGGAATAGCAACATCTAACGTACGTGTTAATGATGGTAATAATTTTTCATTAAGACCAGAAGTAGCTGGCTTATACAGAGTAACCTTTACCATTACTTACCGCAAGAATACGGCAGGTGGAGCAGGTGATATAGAATTCTATTTGTTTAAAAATAACAATGCCATTAATGATGCCAAAGTTAGAGCCCCATTAAAAGAAACAGTAAATACCGTTTCCTTCTCAAAATTACTCAATCTAGAAGCGTTTCAATACTACGGATTAGGTATTTCAAAAAGTGATATGGCACCACAAAATTTGAGTATTACTATTCTTAAGAATCAAACTAGTTTCAATATTGAAAAAATAGATTGAAAATCAGCTTTTATTCTTAACACAATTTTATCGAAGATAATTCTATTAATAGGTTGATATTTTATCAACTTGCAAGCCAGTTGGGTAAACAAATTCCTACACATAAAATTGGCAGAAATAGAAAACAATAAAGAGCCTCAAAAAAATAAGAAATACAGATGGTTGCGCAGGATGGCGCGCACCACCTTAGGTGTTTTAATAGTTCTTATTCTATTACTATTGTTCATACGCAGTCCATGGGGCCAAAGTATAATTTTAGATAAAGCAATTTCTTATGTAAAAGGTAAAACTGGGACAGACGTGCAACTCAATGGTGCTTTCATAACATGGGACGGTGATATTAGGGTAGAAGGTCTTTATCTAGGCGATGTTAAAAATGATACGTTGCTCCATTCTAAAAGTCTCGAAGCAAACATAGCCTTACTACCGCTTATTAAGGGAACAGGTTTTGAGATAGATGACCTGGAGTGGGATGGACTTACCGCTCGTATTAAAAGAGCAGATACTGTTAGTGGTTTTAATTATGAATTTCTCATGGATGCATTTGCAACTGCGCCAGATACCACTGCTAGTCAACCTTTGGACATTAAAGTAGGTACTGTTAATCTCACTAATTTTGATATTATTTATCAGGATGAGGTAGAAGAAATGGATGCTAGTGTAAACTTTGAAGAGTTGTTTCTAGAGATCAATGCGCTAGATCTGGATAAAATGATAGTAGATTTTGAAAACCTGACTCTCAAGAATGCTCTTGTTAATTATGAGAAAGATGTGGTTAGCGCTTTTGCGAAAGCAAAACAAGATACTAACCTCAAAAAAAATACTAACCTAACCCAGACTGCAACCGATACAGCAAACGATTCTCCCCTGCCATTACTCAAAGCAAGTAAGATAAGACTAGATAATGTGGTGCTTAATTATAATTCTAAACCAGATGGTGTTGATTTACATACAGATTTTGGATTTATGGAAACCTCCATACCTAAGGCAAATGTAGAGAATAACGATATACTCATTTCTTATTTTAATCTAGAAAACAGTAAGGTAGCTGTGCATAGGAATGATGTAGATACTACTACAGCCTCGGTAGAATCTAATGATCCTACTACTTTTCAATGGCCAGACATGAAAGTAGCTTTAAAAAAGCTCAACCTTAAAAACAATACCTTTTTATATACGGTAAATGGTGCTGTACCTTCTAGAAATGAGTTCCATCCAGATGCTGTTTCTTTACAAGAAATAACTGTAGATTTGAGCGATTTTAATCTAAGAGACCGCAATGCAGCGGTAACCATTAATGAATTAAAACTGAAAGAAATTTCTGGTTTAAACCTTAATGACCTAAGAGGCTCTATAGATATTACAGATCAAAATTTAGATGTCAGTAATTTAAATGCAAGTGTAAATAATAGCTCCTTATCAGGGAATTTAAATTTGGGTTATCCTGATATAAATTCATTAATACATAATCCAGAATCTTTAACTATCCAGATTAGCCTACCGCAATATTATTTTAATCTAAGTGATGTTTATGCGTTTATGCCAGAATTAGCACAAAACGAGTATGTAAGTAAGCTAGCACAAAAACCATTGAATGGTAAATTAATGACTAGTGGTAGTGCTAGAAATTTAAAGCTAGACAGTTTTATAGTAAATTGGGGCGCCTCTACATTTATAAATGCAAGTGGTAATTTACAAAACGCTACAGATGTAGATCAACTGTTTTTTAATATCGACACTATTAATGCGGTAACGACTAGGGCTACTATTCTCAACTTTATAAAAGAAGAAGATCTAGGCATCACATTTCCAGAAAATGCGAGACTTAACGCAAGTGCCTCTGGAACGATTACAGATCTAAAAACTAAAGTGAGTCTAGCCACTAGTTATGGAGCTATTGCTCTAGATGGTTCTTTTAAGAACGATAAAACTATAAAGTTTAAGGCAGGTGTAAAATTAGATACTCTTAATCTTAATAAAATGCTAGCCATGGAAGGTTTAGGAGATCTAAGCCTAGAATTTTCAACTCGAGGTAGTGGTAAGGACATCAGTACGCTAGATGCAGTTTTAAAAGGTAAAATCCTAGAGTTTTCTTATAACGATTATCCATTAAAAAACATTCCTATAGAAGGAAAGATGAAGAATGGAAAAGGAGATGTAAGCACTGAATATAGAGATGATAATATTAATGTATCTCTAACTGCAGGCGCAACTCTAGATACCGATATAACCAAAGCAAATGCACAAATTAATGTGGTCGGTGTAGATTTGAGAGCTTTTGGTATCACTTCTCAACATGTAAAAGCCGCTGGTAAGATAGATGTTTCTTATGAAGGTGATGAAGCCTATTATCTAGTAAATTCAACTATAGCAAATGGTATTGCAGTCCTTGATAATCAGTCTTATTTATTAGATAATGTGGATGTTACCGCATTTGTAAAACAAGACTCTACAGCGGTAGATATTCATAACAAAATGCTAGATCTAGAGTTAAGATCTAACGTAGACCCACAAAATCTGACGGTCGCCTTAGAACGTCATATGAATAGATATCTAACTACCAGTGCCGCTATGGACACAGCACAACCAGTTGTGATGAATATAAAAGGAAATATAAGCCCAGCACCTATTTTAAGAGATGTTATCTTACCAGGGTTGCAAGCCTTAGATACCATAAATATAGCCGTAGATTTTGATGAAAAAAAACGCATATTAAATAGCGATGTAAAAGTAGCTTATTTTAAATATGGAGGTAGTGAGGTGGATAGCCTAGTTATCTCATCAGTGTCAGATGCTCAAAATCTCAAATTCCAATTAGGTTTTAACAAAATTGCGTCAGGACCAGTTTATATGAAACGTACTGCGTTGACTGGTGTAGTTGCAGGTAATAAGTTAAACCTAGATTTTACATCTTATGATAAACAGGAGAGATTGATTCATTTAGCGAGCACGCTTTCGCGAAAGCGAGATCAAAACGGTCTAGAGAATCTCATTTTTAACCTTTCTGTAGATGATCTTATTCTTAATAAACAATCCTGGACCATACCGTCAAATAATGAAATCGCTATAGGAGAAAGTAAGTTGCTGTTTAATAATTTTAAACTAACTAACCAAAGTCAGAGTATAGAACTGAGATCTGACAGGCCTTATGTCACAAATGAACACGTGGCGTTGTTGATCAATAATTTTAGGTTACAAGGATTGCTTAGTTTCTTAAATTCTGATCAAAAACTAGCTACAGGAAAGGTAAATGGAGAGTTTGTACTAGATGACATTTATGGCACAACAGGTTTCATTGCAGATTTACAAATAGCAGATTTTCATGTTATGGAAACACCGTTAGGAATTTTAAAGTTAGATGCAAAATCACTAGACGCAGCTAAGTACGATATGAATATGAGTGTAAAAGGTGAAGATGTAGACATCCTGCTAGATGGTGATTATGAGGTAAATGAGACAGCTGCAAAATTAAACTTAAATCTAGATGTAAATAAAGTTGCCATGACCACCTTAACTGGTGTATCTGATGGTTTTCTTAAAGATGGTAGCGGCGCTGTAAATGGAACATTTAAAGTAGCAGGTACGACTACAAGTCCTGAGTATAATGGAATTTTAAAGTTTAATAATGCGACGGCTAGTATTTCTATGTTAGACACGAGTTTTACTTTTAAAAATGAAGAAATTAAAATAGATAATGCAGGTGTTTATATGAACCATCTATCTATTACAGATGTAAATGATAATCCATTTACCATAGATGGAACTATAGGAACAGAAAATCTTTTACAACCGACGCTAGATTTAGACTTAAAGGCGGTTAATTTTACCGCGCTCCATAGTACTGCAAAGGATAATGACTTGTATTATGGTAAAGCTACCTTTGATGCCAGTGCAAAAATTACTGGTAATACAAATATTCCTATAATCGATCTCGATCTAACGGTAAAAAATGTAACTGATCTAACTTATGTTGTGCCAGAAACAGAATTAGATGTGGTAAAGCGTGATGGTATTGTTCAATTTGTAAATAAGGTAAATCCAGATGCTATTCTTACTCAAACAGAAGAAGAGTCGGCAACGGTTACAGGTTTTGATATAACAGCAAATTTTAAAGTACGCAACGACGCAAAGGTTACCATAATTATAGATCCAGATACGGGAGATCAACTACAGGTTTCTGGAGACGGAGATTTTAAATATAGAATGACGCCTAATGGGAGAATGACACTTGCAGGAAGGTATGAGATTTCTGAAGGTTTTTATGAGTTTAATTTATATGACATTGTTTCTAGGCGTTTTGACCTGGCTAAAGGTGGTAGCGTTACCTGGTCTGGTGATCCCTTTGATGCAAATCTAGATGTGAGTGCTATTTATAAAGTAGAAACTAGTGCAAGCGCAATAATGGCTAGTCAGACTAGTGGTGCAGATCTAGCAACGCAAGAAAAATACCGTCAGAGATTGCCGTTTATGGTTTACTTAAATATAGATGGCGAGCTACTCAAACCAGAAATTAGTTTTAAACTAGACTTACCAGAAGATGAAAAAGGTGCTTTAGGAGGAGAAGTGTACAGCAGGTTACAACAAGTTAATACTCAAGATCAAGAATTAAATAAGCAAGTGTTTTCTCTTCTTGTTCTTAATAAATTTTTTCCAACTAGTGGAGCAGATGGTAGTAACGGAGGTACAGCCACTATCGCTAGAGATAACTTGAATCAGGCTCTAAGCGATCAATTAAATCAGTATGGAGGACAATTGTTGGGAAAGACAGGTATAGACTTCAATTTTGGGTTAGACAGTTATACAGACTATGCCAGTGGCAGTGGCCAGGAAAGAACACAGTTAGATGTAACAGCTAGTAAAAAATTATTAGACGACCGTTTAATAGTAAGTGTAGGCAGCGAGGTAGATATTCAAGGTAGTGCACAAGATGGAGAAGAAGCGCCTGTGATAGGTAATGTAAGTCTAGAATATTTACTGACACAGGCTGGTCAGTGGAGGTTAAAGGGTTTCCGTCGCAATCAATATGATAATGTGGTAGATGGACAGCTATTGGTAAGTGGTATCTCATTAATCTTTACCAAAGAATTTAATGAATTTAAAAACTTATTTACAAAGACAGTTCTAGCCGAGAAACAAAAAGCCAGGAAAGAAGAAGAGGAAGAATTAAAGAAGAACGAGAACAAAACAATTGAAGAGAAGAAAAACTAAATCAAAGCACTTGAATTTAAAGAATTACATAAAAACCCTTATCAGCATAAGTATGGTTCTTATAGCGTCTTCATGTGCGGTAAAAAAATACGTACCAGAAGATGAATTGTTATTTACAGGCTCTTCACTAGACATAAAACTAGATTCCCTGACAGATGTTAAAAATATAGCCGCTCTTAAATTAGAGCTAGAGGCAACACTTTCTCCTCAACCCAATTCTAATTTTTTAGGAATACGACCAGGATTGCATTATCATTATAAAGTGAGTAAAGACAGTGCAGGGTTTATCGCAAAATATTTGAACAAGAAAATAGGAGAAAAACCTGTTTATCTAAGTGATGTAGAAGAAGAAGAGACAAGAGATTTATTGCGTAATAGATTAGAGAACAGAGGTTTTTTCTTTAGTAATATTTCTTCTAAAACTGCAAAGAATGAAAAATCAAAAGAAGGAAAAGTAGTGTATGATGTCATTTTACCTAATCCATATCGCATGAAAACCTATCAGGTAGCCCCTGACTCTATACCGTTTTATAACGTGTTAGAAGATCAAATAAAAAACAGCCCTTTAAAAGATGGTTCTCGTTTTGATCTATCTGCGCTTAAATTAGAGAGAGAACGCATAGATACTAATTTAAAGGACAAGGGTTATTATAATTTCAATTCTGGTTTTTTAGTATTTCAAGCAGACACTAATCAATATAAAAACAGAAAATTTGATCTATTTTTAAAGTTGAAACAGGATGTACCTGTAAAAGCCATAAAACCATATCAAATAAAGTCAGTAAATGTATTTCCTTATAACGTTACTACTAGCGATACTTTTAAGGTAGATACAGTGCGTTATGCAAGTAAAAATTATATACAAGAGTTAGATTTTTTTAGACCAGATCGCTTAGATCCTTTTATACTAATAGAAAAAGGAGAATTGTATAATCCACAAAAGTCCAAAGCTACTAGCAGGCGTTTAGGTTCCATAGGTGCTTATAAATTTGTTAATATAGAATATACAGAAATAGATGGAGAGCAAACAGATAGTCTCAATTATCTAGAAGCAAACATCTTTTTATCTCCTTTAAATAAAAGAGCCATACGTGCCGAATTGCAAGCGGTGACAAAATCAAATGACTTCTCTGGTCCAACATTAGGACTTACTTTCTCTAATCGTAATTTGTTTAAAGGTGGAGAAACTTTAAATATTAAAGCCACAGGAACGTATGAAGTACAAGTAGCTGATAAGAGTAGTGAAGGTCTAACAAGCACAGAATTAGGTCTAGGTGCAGACTTGATTTTCCCACGTATGCTAGTTCCTTTTAAAGTAGATGGTAATTACTTTGAATATGCTATCCCTAAAACTAAAACCAGTATTAACGCATCGATATTAAATCGCAGTCAGTTGTATAGTTTACTAACATTTTCAAGTAGCTTTGGTTATGTCTGGCAAGCAAATAAATATGTAACACACGAGTTAAATCCAGTGTCTATCAATTATGTAAGACCGACTAATATTTCTGAAGAATTTCAGGATATTCTAGATGATAATGCTTTTTTACAAAGTAGTTTTGATCAGCAATTTATTTCTGGTTTAACCTATTCATTTACCTATAACGGTATGTTGAGCCAGCGTAAAAGAGCCTTATTCTATCTCAATAGTACGGTAGACGTTGCTGGTAATAGCATCTCTTTACTTGCCCGAGAAAATGATTCGGGCAAGAAGGAGTTTTTAGGATTAGAGTATGCACAATTTGTAAAAGCAGATGCAGATTTTAGATTTCATTACCTTTTAAATGATAAATCTAGAATAGCCACTCGCTTTTTTGCAGGTTATGGAATACCCTATGGAAATAGCGACGTGTTGCCATTTAGCAAGCAATATTTTGCCGGTGGTGCCTATAGTGTGCGTGCTTTTAGAACTAGATCCTTGGGGCCTGGAACTTACAGTGATGGTAGTACAGATAACTCTTCTTTTTTTGATCAGTCTGGTAACGTGCGTCTAGAGGCAAATGTGGAGTATCGTTTCCCTATTTATAGCTATTTTAAAGGAGCTCTTTTTCTAGATGCAGGTAATGTATGGTCTACCGCAGGGAATGGTCTAGATGGTGGACGATTCAGTAGTAATTTTGTGAACGAATTAGGTATAGGTGCTGGTGTAGGTATGCGTGTGGATGTTCAAGGATTTGTGATACGTTTTGATCTAGCTGCTCCATGGCACGACCCTTCTCTTATTGAAAATGAGCGCTGGAATTTTGATGTAGAAAACCCAGTCTTTAACTTTGCGATAGGATATCCGTTCTAAATTTTTTTTGTTGTTTCCGCTTTCGCGAAAGCGAAACACTTAAAAGCACTATATTGCTATTTTTTAAATAAATAGAATAGTGGAGAATCTCGATAACAGTAATAACGTTTACCGTCCAAGAAGAGGCAGAGAAGAGTACCAGCCAGCTGCAAGTAACGAGGTAGGAATGTTTGACATGATAGGTAGGTGTTTTACAAATTATGCAGACTTTACAGGAAGGGCGCGCAGGTCAGAATACTGGTACTTCAGATTATTTAACCTCATTATTTTATTTTCACTCTTATTGATCTTTGCATTATTAGGATCTCTTAAAGAAATGCGCATTGTTTTATTGATTTTTTACATTCTTTATGTACTGGCAACCCTTATACCAAGTCTTGCAGTAACAGTTAGAAGATTGCACGATACAGGTAGATCTGGATGGAATGTTCTATTAGGGTTTGTTCCTGTAGCAAGTTTAATACTATTGATTTACTTAACTGAAGATAGTAAATATGATGCAAATCAATGGGGACCTAATCCTAAAGGATTGGGAAATGGTGAGTATACTGCTCCTAAATATGAGTATGATGATGGTTTTTAACCTAAAAATCTTTAAATCTTTCTAAAAGCTAAGAAGTTGTTTTTATTTGATATTATATTTGGTAAAAAATAGGATGTGGAGAAAGGTATTTCAGGTGTTAGGACTAGTTGCAGCTCTTTTAAGTTTGCTACCTCTCATAGCAGCAGACTACTGGTGGATAAGAGTCTTTGATTTTCCACATCTTCAACTTACTGCTTTTACACTACTAGCTATTTTACTTTTCTTCTTTACTTTTAAGCCTAGGTGGATCAACGATTACGCATACATAACCGTTTTATTAGGTTGTTTTACCTTTCAATTTTTTAAAATAGTGGACTACACGCCGCTGGTCCCTGTAGAAGTAAAAAATAGTTCTTCTACTATTTCTAATGAAAATCTTTTAAGCATTTACACGGTAAACGTGTTGCAAGAAAATAAAAAAAGAGAAGAGTTATTTAAAGAAATAGAATCTAAAAAACCAGATTTAATTGTTTTTACAGAGACTAATGAAAAATGGAGTCATGCCATAAAAAATAGAATAGGCATGTCATATCCTTTTAAAGTGGAGCAACCACAGGATAATACATATGGTATGCTAGTATATTCTAGGCTAGAATTATCAGATACTAGGATTAAATTTCAAGCAGATCCAGAAATACCATCTATAGACGCCAAAGTTAAAATGAGAAATGGAGATCTATTGCAATTATATGCTATACATCCTACACCGCCCATGCCACAGCACAATCCATTGAGTACAGACCGAGATAAAGAGTTAATGCTTACCGCTATTGCTAGTAACAAGTCTGAAATACCTGTAATCGTTTTAGGGGATTTTAATGACGTAACATGGTCAGAAAGTACTCAGCTTACTAAAACGATAGGTAAGTTATTAGATCTAAGAATAGGTAGAGGGTTTTATAGTACCTATCACGCACAATATCCATTGATGAAGTGGCCACTAGATCACATACTTATATCTCCAGAATTTAGACTAAAAACTGCTGGTACTGGTGTAGATTTTAATAGTGATCACTTCCCGTTATGGGCAATACTAGCATATGAGCCAGAGCTAGCCTCTCAACAACAACCTAATAAACCAGTTGAGGAGGATTGGGAACAAGTAAAAATGCAATTAAAAACTACTGATTTAGAATCTCTTTTTGATATTCAAGATGAACTTTAATGATTAAGTATAGAATTTATAATAGAAAACAGTAATCCATTTTTTAATTGAATCCTTAAATAAGGATATTTATACAGTGCATATTATAACACTTCACCACACTTAGTTAGGGTTTTGAGTGGTATATGTCGCATAAGCACATTGCATAGATAACGCAGGCTTAAAAATATCTTGAACGCGCTTCACTTATAATTATATTTTGATAAACTGAGTTCAACTCATAAGTGCAACAATCTTATTATAAAGTTACTAGGAGTAAAGTAATAGGAGCAAATAGTAGTAAGAACAACCTGGGTGCTTCTCAATTAAGACTTTAGTAAATATGCCTCGGTAAATTTATAACTAGTCCCAGCGGCTACTATTCCTAGACTTATACTAAGTATCAAATACCACATTGCAGATGCGTAGGAGCCGTTTTTAAGAAATGAAAACAACTCAGCACTAAATGTAGAAAAAGTGGTAAGTCCACCACAAAACCCTATACCCAATAATACATACCACTGATGAGATAATTGCTCTTTATGGAACGCGGCCAAAAATCCTCCTAGCAAGAGGCAACCCAGTATGTTAGTTCCTATGGTAGGAATCCATTTTAGATTACTGCTATTTTCTATTAAAGATAAATAAAACCTTAAACTGCTTCCCAGACCACCACCTATAAAAACAAATAAAAACGTTTTCATTTATTCTATAGGTATATAAATTTCTGTACGATAATCTGCTGGGTTAGGAGTAAGCATAGGATAGGTCTTATATAATTCATAAGGAGATGCTGTTGCTTTTACCAGTCCGTTCTGAGATATAAATTCCTCACCTTTTCTCCATGCTTCATCTAGATTGCTATACGCACCATTAAGCGTTATTTTAACAGCTTTCCCAGGTTCTTGATAACTAGATAGTATATTACTATTAGTAGCAGTAATTTCTCTATTTTGAACAGGAAGTGCTGCAGAGAATAGAACACTATTATTAGTAGAATCTATTTTTTCATAAATGACACGTGGCATGCCATATATATCAATACGATTGCGATTCATGTACGACATAATATTTTGAAGCATTTGTGATTTTACAATTTGCAAATTTTCTCTTTTTGCACTAGAAGACATATATAAAAAGTAGCCACCACCAGTTTCAATGATACCGTCTACATGAATCTGGTATACAGACATTTGATTAGTAACATAGGCGTCTAGATTTTCTAAACCTTTAGCATATTTAGGTTTAATTTCATTCTCTATATTAAAGCTTAAAATGCTACTCATTACTTTATCTAATAGGCTTTGTTCTCCCTTAGTATTCCATGTTACTTTAGTACCATTTTCAACAGGTTCTAGTTCCATTATAACATCGCTATTAGAACTAGTCATGCCATTATCATATAACAAGTTCATAGCTACGTATTTATTAGGATCTATTCCTGTGATAGTCATTTTACCGTTACCGTCAGGGTCTATAAAAGAATAATTACCATCTACACCATTAGTTTGTGCTCCCATAGTAGAAGTTATTTCTTCATCTTCTAACCATGGATTCCAGTTTTCCCATTCCTTAAAATCTGCTAGTTGTTCATAGATAAGAGATGGAGGTGCTGCGATGACACGAGATTCTGTGATATCATATTTTCCTTCTTTTAATGAAAAATAAATGGCACCACCTATAATTGCAATTAAAATTAGAATAAAAATGTAATTGAAAGCTTTCATGTTGGGTCTATTAATAAATCAAAGATACGGTTATTGAAAATTATTCTTGTTACAAATTTTATCTGGTACGACATAACTCCTTATCATTCATAAATGGTATGGTCTATTTTGAAAGATAATGATAAACTGCTTAAAATAAGTACAAATAAAAACTGCCAGATTAGATCTGGCAGTTTTAGAGAAAGTCATTATAAATGATCTTTCTTCCCCCTAAAATTTTTTATGTTATCTGGTTGGTTAGTTAATAACACTGGTGTAAATGTACACACAATTTTATCCTTAAAAAATACCCATTGATGGGTATTTTTTGTTAAAAATATCGATTAAAACAGCTATATTATTTAACTATGGTTAATTAATAAAGAGTAAAACGTTTAATTTATATTCCTTACTAGATATTTTATTACACATCTTTAAAATAGAATTTAATTATCTAAAAGTTCCATTAGGAAAACTAACTAGACTCTCTATACCGTCTTTACCTATTGCTGCTATGCCAAAGAATGAGTTATCAATAACAATACCTTCTAACGTAAATTGATTCACATTACCTACATACCGTGAGTTATCCCAGGTAGGGCTGGTGGTATCTCTCCAGTAGATTTTGTATCCTACAGCATCTTTTACATGGTCCCATGTAAATTTTACATCTGCTTCTACTATACCACCTATTTTTACATTATTAGGTCTGTTAGGAGCCCATGCCAGTTGAGCAAGATTAATAGCATTAACCGCTGTAAGTTTACGTGCATAATGGAAATTAACATGTTCTACGACATCACCATATGCAATACCATTTTCTACACGTACGTCTTGATGTTGTTGTGTGTAATTTTCATGAGCTTCCATGATACGTATACCAGGAAAACCGAGATCGGTAAAAGGTCGGTGATGTCCACCTCTTCCATAACGGTCTAGTCTGTAAACCATCATAGGTTTCATTTCTGGCATATAGGTTTTAACCGATTTATGGATGTAACGAGCCAGTTGTCTAGAGATTCCATCTACTTCACCACCATAAAACCTGCGACTATTACGCTGGCGTTCTGTTTCAGTCGGATCTGTAGGCTCTGAGAAGATTCTAAATTCTCTATTATCAATTACTCCATCTACTCCTTCTATATTCCCTATCATATCATTATTTAAAAATCCTATGACGTTCCATTTTTCTTTTCTAGCATATTCAGCAAGGCCTTTTCCTCCAAAAAGGCCTTGTTCCTCACCACTTAAACCTACATAAACTATACTGTTTTTAAACTTGCGTTTACTTAAAACTCTTGCCGCTTCTATAGTACCTGCCATACCACTAGCATTATCATTTGCACCTGGCGCATCTGTAGTATAATCCATAGTATCACTAGCACGAGAGTCTATGTCACCACTCATCATAATCATATCATTAGGACTAGAGGTACCTCTTTGAATGGCAACTACGTTTACCACCCAGGCATTTTTAGGAATGCGACTGCCCATGTCAGTGGAAACAAAATCCTTCTGATAGAAAACCTCTAGACAGTTACCGCATTCTTTGGATATTTGATCAAATTGTGCTTTGATCCATCTCCTTGCAGCACCTATTCCTCTAGTATTTGAGATAGTGTCTGAAAAAGTATTTCTCGTACCAAAACCAGCTAGTTTACGCACATCATTTTCAATTCTATCTGCACTTATTTCATCTATAATGGCATATAAATCTTGTTGATTTGAACTGGGTACTTGTGCAACTGTGATAAAACTTAGTAAAAAAGTTGTTATAATTAATTTCATAATTTTAATTTTCTTTAAAGATAATTGTCGTCTCGCTTTCGCGAAAGCGTAATAGTAAAAAACCTGTTCTATTAAATAGAATATTATTCTTCTATATTAATTTCTGACTAGATAAAAACGGCATTATGGATCTGGTAACCTGAAGTGATGATCTCGTATTTAACATTATCTAGAGTTTTGAAAGACCTAACAAAGTCTGACGCTTGTTTAAATTTGATGAGTGACAGTAAGTTATGATTTTTGTAAATGATTAATCATCGCGCTATACATCCTAGAGCTAGCGATTCTTCTACCATAATACCACTATGATGCTAGAGTATAATTTTTTATGTATAAAACTCGCTTGCACGAGAAGGAATTTACCATTATACGGTTAAGATAAAAGGAGTTATTGATATGAAAATGATGAGAATGAAATAAAATGTTAGGGTAGGGCGCTGCCACCTTTTCTTTGAGCATATTACTTAATTTATGATCTGCATGACCATCATTCTATTTATGTATACCGCATGTGTATATGGAGTTTCAATATTTGTATTTATACAAAGTAAGTATGTTGTATTCTATCAACTAATAATGTATGTCCTAGTAATGCTCTATAAAACAGTATGTTATTAGTAGCAGATTTGATAAGCTGTCGGTTATTGATTCTATATTTACTGTCGCCTAGGGCACTTCTATAAAAGAAAGTTGAATTTTAATACTACTTATAATTCTTCTCTAGTCTGTTATAGATCTTCTATAACTATGGACATATCTATCTCGTGTATGATAAGTGGTAATGCCTTCTAATAAGGGATGATCTAGAATTATGACAACCCTAGTCAGTAGGTATTAAAATAGTAGTGTTATAATTTTAATTTTCAGAATAGGGGCTTTTTTATCTTGAGCTTCTATAAGATCTCCCGATTAAAATGGATGTAGCGATGTGGCAATAGGGTTAAAAACTTTTGATAAAATTAGAAAAGAAAACTTAGAAAGTATGTTTTATGTGAGGCACTGCAACTGTAAGCATCATAAATAGGCTTGCATTATTTAGCTCTTAATTACAAATTATTGTCACTATCATAATAAATCTAAAGATCTTAATCAGTAAATTCTTGATTAATTTTAAACACTTAACCTAAATGCTAAATATAAAATTCTATCCATACAGAGACCACTTAGATCAGAACGTACATTTGAGAGCTACTTTTTTGTTTTTTCTACTAGTTTTTGTATCAATTTTTACTTTCATTAATAATAAGGTTTATAAATTATTCTAATGATAATCCTAAATTTTATATCAAGATAATAGAAGCACATAGGAGGTAATTTAATTATACTTAAACCATTAGTTGCTATTTATTTTTTAATTAAAAAACTATATTTCAAGGTGTTGACCTTTAAAATCAAAGCGAAAAAACCCTGAAAATTAAAATTAATCATCGATAAAATACCGATTATTAAATAAATAAATGCGTGAATATTGTTTTTTAACGATTTTCAAATCTTTTCAAAGATGTTATCTCAATTTTTAATTATTATAGTAATTCATTGTTAATATTAAAAAATAACCCATGAGAAAAAATTACTACATATTTATGGTATTCTATTTTTTATTTATAGAATTTACAGTCGGACAAGTCGGAGTAAATACAACTGAACCCAAAGCGACGTTACACATCGAGGCAACAGATTCAGAAAATCCATTACAAACAGATGGGTTGATATTACCTAAAATCGCTACTTTTCCATCCACTAATCCTACTAGTAATCAATTAGGAATGTTGGTTTATTTAACTAACGACCTTTCAAATTTTATTGTGGATGCTACAGCAAAGAATTATAGTTCTGGATTCAATAGCGTCCTAAACGTTTAAAAAGAGAAAGGGAAATTTGTTCCTCAAAGTTACCTTTGTGGTGCAACACAAAA
>NZ_CANLXZ010000047.1 GCF_947495285.1 uncultured Nonlabens sp.
ATATCTAAATATGCTGTTCTTCCCATACATAAATATACAAAAAATATATGACATTATATAACTATATTGGTATTAGACTATCTAATATTTTTGCATAATTCTAAAATCCCACAACTTTTGGTCTTGATCCCAAATTTCCCTTTCTCTTTTTAAACGTTTAGGACGCTATTGTAAATAAACATAAAAGCAAGGCATACTGTAAAAAAGAAGCATTTTGAAAGTCCATCGAAAAGATGAGAAAAATCATTAAAAGATAAAAAAAGCCTCGTAATCAAAAGATTACGAGGCTTACAAGTACTCGAGACGGGACTTGAACCCGTACGGGCATTACTACCCATTGGATTTTAAGTCCAACGTGTCTACCAATTCCACCACTCGAGCGATTGTGTCAGCGACACATCATTGGTAATTAAAATTTATTTAAGAACAAATTTTAGAGCGAAAGACGAGATTTGAACTCGCGACCTCCACCTTGGCAAGGTGATGCTCTACCCCTGAGCTACTTTCGCATTATTGAAAAACTCAGTTGCTTTTCAAAGCGGTTGCAAATTTAACAACTTTATTTGTTCCACAAAGAAAAAAAAGAAAAAATATTCAATTACTTTTCTTTTTTTACGAGCATGCGTTTTATATCATTCAGTTTCATGAGTGCTTCTACTGGTGTTAAGGTGTTTATGTCTACCTGAAGAATTTCTTGTTTGATGTTTTCTAATAGAGGGTCGTCTAGATTAAAGAAGCTTAATTGCATTTCTTCTTCTTGTAAATCCTTCATCGCCTCTTTAGAGTCTTCTTGTTTGTGTGTTTTTTCTAATCTTTTAAGGATTTTATTAGCCTTAGAAATTACTTGTTGTGGCATTCCTGCCATTTTTGCAACATGGATACCAAAACTATGATGACTACCTCCAGCTACTAGTTTACGCATAAATAGCACTTTATCCTTAAGTTCTTTTACCTCAACATTAAAGTTTTTAATACGTTCAAATTGCGAGGTCATCTCGTTAAGCTCGTGATAATGTGTTGCAAATAGTGTTTTAGGACTAGAAGGATGCTCGTGTAAATACTCTGTAATAGCCCATGCTATAGATATACCGTCATACGTACTTGTCCCACGACCTATCTCATCGAGCAGTACAAGACTCTTCACGCTAATATTATTCAGAATACTTGCGCTCTCATTCATTTCAGTCATGAAAGTAGATTCTCCCTGAGATATATTATCACTAGCGCCTACTCTTGTAAAAATCTTATCAACGATTCCCATTTTCACCTCTTCGGCAGGAACAAAGCTCCCTATTTGAGCTAACAGAACAATTAAAGCCGTCTGTCTTAAAATGGCACTTTTACCACTCATGTTAGGACCTGTAATCATGATTATTTGCTGGCTATCTCTATCTAGCTGCACATCATTAGGGATATACGGCTGGTCTGCAGGAAGCATTTTTTCTATGACAGGGTGACGCCCATTTAATATAATCAAGTCATCGTTATCTAATAGTTCTGGACGTACATAATTTGATTGAATCGCATGAGATGCAAAGGAAATAAGACAGTCTAGTTGTCCTATTAATTGAGAGTTAGTTTGAATCGTTTTTATAGAAGGTAGTATCTCCCTTACTACTTTATCAAAAAGTTCTTGCTGTAATGCGTTGATGCGTTCTTCGGCACCTAATATCTTTCCTTCATATTCTTTAAGTTCTTCGGTAATGTAACGTTCTGCATTTACCAGTGTCTGTTTTCTAGTCCATTCTTCTGGCACTTTATCTTTATGTGTATTTCTTACCTCTATGTAATAACCAAAAACATTATTGCTAGAAATTTTAAGGCTAGTAATTCCAGTTTCTTCAGCATGTCTGGCTAGCATATTATCTAGGTAGTCTTTTCCTGAAGTTGCAAGACCACGCAACTCATCTAACTCTGCATGATAACCTTGAGCAATCGTATTACCTTTTAAGATATTTACAGGAGCGTGCTCATCAATAGCTTGCTTAAATAAATCTATTAAATGTATACAAGGATTTAAGCTCTCTCCTATGATCTTAAGAGCTTTATTATTTGAGCAAATAGCTTTTTCCTTTACTGGAATAATGGCCTCTAAACTATTTTTGAGTTGCACCACTTCTCTCGGACAGATCTTACCTACAGCAACTTTAGAAATCAATCGTTCTAAGTCGCTCATACGCTTTAAATAAGATTTGATCTCTTCTCTTTGCTCTTGTGATGTGGTAAAGAATTCTACTATTTCATGACGTTTTTTGATTTGAGAAGCATCTTTTAACGGAAAAGCCATCCATCTTTTGAGCATGCGACCACCCATTGCCGTTGTAGTCTGGTCGATGACGTCTATTAAAGTAACTGCGCCCTGGCTAAGTGGTGTGTAAAGTTCTAGATTACGTACTGTAAAGCGATCCATCCACACAAAATTATCGTCTTCTATACGAGAAATATTTGATAAATGATCTAGTTTATCATGTTGTGTCTCTTCTAGATAATGCAGTATAGACCCTGCAGATATTAATGCTTGATCTAATTTCTCTACCCCAAAACCTTTCAAAGAATTTACCTTAAAATGTTTAAGCAACGAGTCTTTTGCAAAATCTATTTGAAAAACCCAGTCGTCTAAGTGAAAGAATGGTAAATCATATGGAAACTCTATTGCTAGAGCTTTTTTATCATTACGAGTTACTAAAAGCTCGCTAGGGTTAAAGTTTTGCAGTAATTTATCCACTTCTTCTTTAGAACCTTGAGACACAAGAAACTCTCCTGTAGAAATATCTAGAAAAGCTACTCCATATAAATTCTTATTTACAGAAAGAGCTGCAAGAAAGTTATTTGTCTTTGAACTAAGAACTTCATCATTAAGTGATACTCCAGGAGTTATTAACTCGGTCACACCACGTTTTACAATACTCTTAGTCTGTTTAGGATCTTCTAGTTGATCACAAATAGCAACACGTTCACCTGCTTTTACCAGTTTAGGCAAATAAGTATTTAACGAGTGATGTGGAAAACCAGCTAACTCTATCTGGTCGCCACCATTATTACGGCTAGTGAGCACGATGTTAACAATGCGTGCTGTTTTAATAGCATCTTCACCGAAAGTTTCATAAAAATCTCCAACTCTAAATAACAATAACGCGTCAGGATATTTAGTCTTGATCTTATTATACTGCTGCATTAAAGGCGTTACCTTCTTTGATTTAGTGGCCAAAATTGATACTTTTTTATGAATGTCAAAAGTACGATTTAGCCACTGTCATCAATCCCAACCTAAAAACTTTTTTCAACAGTACATTACACTCTTAAAAAAGTTATTTACTAGTAATAATTAACGATTAGGTAATTGTTTAATATCTATCGATTTAAAAAACTACAAATGAAGTACAATGAGGGAACTCTTACTTTGAATGAGGGAAAATAAATGGTTAGTGAGTCAGCTTTCGCGAAAGCGGTAAAAACACCATCTATACTGCCCAAAACGGACATTTTAACGTGGCTCATATATTTTTTAATGACTAAGTTTACATTTTAATGAAACAGCTATTCACCTTACTAATTGTGTTATGGAGCCATCAAACCTTGATGGCACAAAACAATGGGATTAGAACATTGAGGACTCTAGAAACCACCATGACTCTAGAAGGTCGTGTTCTTAATGAAGATGGAACACCTATTTCTGGAGCAAATGTAGAAGGTAAAATGGGCCGCTATGCAACTACCGACGCTCTTGGGAGGTTTAAACTACCTGCAAATATGGGAGAAGAAATAGTGATAAGAGGTCTTGATTTTGAAACTGTTTACTACCGCATTAGATCTAATGAAGATATAGAAATACGCGTCCAGAATCCAGATCAAGACACTAAAAAACTAAGCTCCATTTCTTACCATGTTGCTATGGACAGCGCACAATTTTATTTGAAGAAAGACGCACAAAAAACTGCCGATTTTCTTATCGCTGCATTATCTAACGATTCCAGTTCACTAACAACAGCACAACAAAGCGCAGTATATGAAAAACTAGGAGATCTTTATAAATTAAATAAACAGTACGATCTTGCAATAGATAATTACACGCAAGCAGAAACACTAGAGAAATCGTTTAAAATCACCATTAAAAAAGCAGACGCACTGCAATTAAACGGTAATTATCAAGAAGCCATTACTGCATACAACACACCTTATTTTTCAAACAAAAAAGCAGGCAAATCTACTCCTCTTTCCATAAAAGATCAACTCTCTAGACTTAATGGTCTAGGAGATACTTATGCAAAAACTAACAATAATAAAAAAGCGATTGAATACTATAAAATAGCATTAGATATTGCTCAAACCAGTGATTTAAAGAATCCAGTTACCACTATCAACTCAAAAATAGCAGCTCTTTTAAATGAGATAGGTCAGGTAGACGACGCAGAGTCCTATTACAACACGGCTATTAAAGAATCTAAAAAAGAGAGCGCCAAGGCAAATGTGGTCACACAATCTCAAACTGCAGATTTCTACAATAGCCATGCACAATTTGACAAAGAAATAGCACTGCGCAAAAACAACATACAACTGCTAGACGGAATAGCCGCTGAGAAAAAAAGGGTAAAAGGAAAACCAGAAAGTATTACAACAGACAATAAAGAAGGTTTTTTAAACAGCCCTGAAGTCATGGCCCACTCAGAAAGTATTTCTGAGAGCTATGAGATGGAAGAAATAACAGTGCATAGCCCGGTAGAAACTACCTCAATCACTACTGCAACAGAAAATATCAACCTAGGATTAACCAAGCAAAAAGAACAACTAAAAATAGCTGAGGCTTTAAAGGCTCAAAATAAAATTAGTGAGGCAATTACTTTCTTTGAGGCAAGTCTAGAAGAGGCAACCGTAAACAACGACCTTGCAATTAAGAAAGATGCCTCAAAAAGTCTTTATAAACTCCATAAGCAAGCAGGAAACACTAAAAAAGCGCTTTCTTATAATGAATTATACATCAACACTATAGACGCACTTTATTTAAAAAAAGAAAACGAACTAGAAGAAACGGCTAGAAAAGAAAAAGAGCTAGTTTCAAAACAGACTAGAATTCTTACCTTAGAAAAAGATCGCAAACTTACTGAGAATAAAATAGCATTAATTAATACCCAACGTGAACTTACAGAAGAAATGAACCAGCGACAGCGCTGGATTATTTATTCTCTCATTGCGCTAAGCTTGTTATTACTTACCCTAGCTTATTTTATGTATCGCAATAATAAACAGCATAAAATCAACAACCTCTTGCTGGCATTAAAATCATTGCGCAGCCAGATGAATCCGCATTTTATATTTAATGCATTGAACTCTGTAAACAACTACATTGCTCAAAACGACGAGCGTGCTGCAAACAAATACCTAACAGATTTCTCTAAACTGATGCGCAGCGTTCTAGAAAACAGCGAGTTGGATTTTATACCGTTAGAGAAAGAAATCGATCTACTAGGACTCTATTTAAAATTAGAGCACGAGCGTTTTAAGGATAAGTTTGATTTTAAAATTACGGTAGACCCAGCAATTGATAATACAAAGTTAGAAGTGCCGCCCATGTTGTTACAACCCATTATTGAAAACTCAGTATGGCATGGGTTAAGGTATAAAGAAGAAAAAGGTTTTTTAAAAATCGCTTTCGCGAAAGCGGAAAACGGAATCCAAGTCACAATAACAGATAATGGAATAGGTAGAAAAAAGTCCAAAGCCATAAAAACCGAACATCAAAAGAAGCGGGATTCCAAAGGACTAGGTAACATTAAAAAACGTGTCGCTTTATTAAATGAATTACATGATTGTGAGATAGAAATCATTTTGACCGACGCAGGATTAAGTCCAGATGTTGGGACTACCGTTGTTGTAAGATTTCAGACTTAACCTCATTTATGAGAAGCCGTTCATCAAAACAAAATTTTAAAGCTGATCCATAAAATAAATCTATGAAATTAACCGCCATAATAATAGAAGACGAGCAAATATCTAGAGATATTTTAAAAAACTATATCTCAAAATATTGTAAAGATATTGATGTACTAGATGAGGCTACAAATGTAGATGAGGCTTTTATACTACTACAAAAAACAGAAGTAGACCTAGTTTTTCTAGATGTAGAAATGCCTTATGGAACTGCGTTTGATCTACTGGACAAATTACCTGACCGTACTTTTGAGACCGTTTTTGTAACTGCTTATGATCAATATGCAAAAGATGCGCTTAATCAACAGGCGGCTTATTACCTGACTAAACCTATTAACATAGATGAGTTGATAAAAGCAACCGAGATAGTTAGGTCTATTAAAGACCGTGAAAACGAAGTAAATCTAGATGTGAGGATTAAAGAAGAGAACAGCTCACAGCTCACTGATAGGATTACTATTCCTACCCAAGAAGGTTTTGAAGTATTGCCTATAAAGGATATTATCCATTGCACTGCAGACGATAATTACACTCATATTTTCTTAGAAAACGACAAGAAGCTAGTCTCTAAGACCTTAAAACATTTTGATGATATGTTATCTGATAAAGGTTTTGCACGCATTCATAAATCGCACTTAATTAATGTATCTTATGTAACAGCTTATAAAAAAGGTAAAGGTGGTAGTGTGATGTTAGGTGATAAAGAGCTGCCGGTAAGTCCTAGTAAAAAATTAGCTTTATTTGAGTACTTTTCTTAAAAATCTAGTAATTGTAAATTGCGATTTGCGATTTCTTGAGTTAATGCATCTAGAACATCTATCTTTAAATTAGAGTACAAGCGGTGCTGACTAGGCACTGTATCAAAATTAATTAAGTTTTGAGACTTTAACACGTTTAAAGTCTGTCTTGCTACTGCTGCACCAGAGTCTATAATACGCACACGAGCAGGAAGCAAGTCTTGTAGCATTTCTTTTATATATGGATAATGACTACAGCCCAGAACTAGATAATCGATGCCAGAGATCATAAATGGCTCTGTGATAGCTATAAGAAGATCACGCATTTCTAGGCTATCTGTTTTACCAGCTTCTATGAGCTCTACTATACCAGTCCCAACTATCTCTATGGTATTTACATCTTGTGTAAATTCTTTTTGAGTTTTATTAAACAACTCACTGGACAGTGTTCCTCTGGTCGCAAGAATTCCTATTTTCTTAGTATCACTTTTAAGTGCAGCAGGCTTTATAGCTGGCTCTATACCTATAAAAGGTACGTCATAGTTTGCTCTTAAATAAGAGATAGCATTAGTAGTAGCTGTATTGCATGGTACAGCGATAAGTTTGCAATTCTGACTTAATAAATATTCTGTATTTTTAATGCAAAGCTCAATAATTTCTTGCTTAGACTTGCGGCCATAGGGTGCATGTTTAGAGTCGGCAAGGTATATGGTGTTTTCATGCGGTAACAACTCTATTACCTCTTTCCACACACTCGTGCCGCCTACTCCAGAATCAAAAAAACCTATCGGGCGATCATTCATATGGTAAAAATAGAAAATTCTAGTCTAGATAATTGATTTTAGTCTCGCTTTCGCGAAAGCGGAACCGTCAAAATCTAATGACAGCCACAATCACCATCACCACAACTAGATGAGTTAAATTTTTTAGGGAAAATAGATTTTCTAAATAACCAAAGGATAGCAACAACAGCTATTACAAATACAGATATAGTTTGAAAAATTTGCATTACCTGAGAAATTGATAAGCTCCTAGTGCTACAAAATATGCGGCAGCAGTCATGAATAAAAATTGAATCGCAGGCCATTTCCAGCTATTAGTTTCTCGTTTTACTATAGCTAGCGTGCTCATACATTGCATGGCAAAGGCATAAAAAAGCAGTAGAGAAATACCACTAGCAAAGTTAAATAAAGGCCCACCTAGAATAGGATTAGTTTCTGCAGCCATACGGTTTTTAATCGTTTGCTCTTCTTCTCCATCACTTTCTACACTATAAATAGTAGCTAGAGTACCTACAAAAACCTCACGCGCTGCAAACGAGCTTAGTATGGCTATTCCTATCTTCCAGTCGTACCCTAGAGGGCTTACGGCTGGCTCTATCCCTTTACCTATGTAACCTATAAAACTATATTCTAATTCATGAGAGGCGATCTTTTGATCCATTTCTTGATCACTTAAGTTCTGTCCAGCATATTGTTCCTTTACAATGGCCTCTGCATTATTAAATTGTTCTCCTAAACCATAACTAGCAAGAATCCATAAAACAACAGATATAGCCATGATTATTTTTCCTGCTCCTACTACAAAACTTTTGGTCTTTTCAATTACCGTGATAGCTACGTTTTTAAACATAGGTAACTTATAAGCTGGCATTTCCATAACAAAAAATGTTTTACGCTTAATAGGTAGTATTTTATTTAATACCCATGCAGAAAATATAGCCGCACCGAAACCTAATAAATACAGCAACATAAGTGTAAGTCCCTGCATATTAAAAACACCACCCAGTATACGCTGATCTGGAATAACTAGAGATATGATAATTAAATAAACCGGTAATCTAGCAGAGCAGGTTGTAAAAGGCACGACTAGTATAGTAATTAAACGTTCTTTCCAGTCCTCTATGTTTCTAGTTGCCATTACTGCTGGTATCGCACAAGCTACTCCAGAGACTAGCGGCACAACACTTTTACCACTAAGACCAAAACGTTTCATGATATGATCCATAAGAAAGACCACACGGCTCATGTAACCGCTTTCTTCTAGAATGGCTATAAATAGAAATAGAAAGGCTATTTGCGGTATAAATATGACTATCCCGCCTAGTCCTGGTATGATACCTTCTGACAATAAATCTGTGAGTGGTCCTGATGGCAGCACGTTATTAACCCAAGTGCTCATACTAGCAAATGCTGCATCTATCCAGTCCATAGGATAAGTACTCCAGTCATAAATAGCCTGAAAGATGACAAATAGAATCGCAAAAAATATTAAGTAACCCCACACTTTATGTAATAGAATACGATCTAACCTTGTTCTTATATCCTTTGCATGTGCCGTATCAACAGTGAGTACTTTTTTGAGCAAACCATTTATAAATTGATAACGTACCACGGTTTCTTTGTGTTGCATTTTCTTTAAGTCGGCCTCTGACTTAATATCAAATTTATGCTGTTTCAGGTCGTCTAGCTCTCTATTGCGGTCTAGTTTACCAAAGTTGACATCTTGTGTAATAACTAGCCACAGCTTATAAACCTGCTGGTTAGGATATGCTTTTTTAAGTGTATCGAAATAAGCTACATCAATTACCGATGCATTTACACAAGGTTGAGAAGTGAGTTGTTTATAATTTGCTATCGCGTTTTTAAGATCTCTAATTCCTTCATTTTTACGAGCACTAACTAGAATTACAGTTGTGTTGAGTTCTTCTTGCATCAAATCTATATCGAGCGATATGGCTTTGCGCTCCATACGGTCTGCCATATTAATGACAAGAATCGTGGGGATTTCAAGATCTTTTATTTGAGTAAAAACTAGTAAATTACGTTTCAAGTTTTCAATGTCAGAAACGACTACCGCAACATCTGGAAAATCTTTAGAATTTCTATTTAATAAAGTTTCTACAACTATACTCTCATCTAGAGAAGTGGTGTTTAAACTATAAGTTCCTGGTAAGTCTAGAATATGCGCTTTAAGACCACGATCTAGTTTACAAATCCCTTCTTTTTTCTCAACAGTAATTCCTGGATAATTACCAACCTGTTGATTGAGTCCAGTTAATCTATTAAATAAAGACGTTTTTCCCGTATTAGGATTACCTATAAGAGATACATTAATCGATTTACCCATGGATTTCAACGCTTATTTTGACTGCTGTTTCTCTTCTTATAGCGAGATGCGTTCCATTAATATCTAGATAGATAGGATCTTTAAATGGTGCTGATTGCATCATGGTTACTCTGTTACCAGGTAAACAACCCATTTCAAGTAATTTTAATGGTACGTCTATTTCATCAAATTCCTTGATGATCGCGGTTTCTCCTCTCTTTAAATCTGCTACAGTAGTTATCAATTCTTATTTAGAATAAATTTGAATAAGTAAAAGTAAGTCATGATTATGGTTTGATAAAATTTATGTTGTTAATTACTTAAATTTTATATTCACAACTTAACATAAATTGACTTGGTAATAATAATGTTTGGTTTTCAGTTACCGAAAATGCTGCAATTGCTGTACTAGAAACAAAACGATTATTAAAAATATTGTTGACTGTAAATCCAAACCTCCAAGGACTATTATTAAATGAAAAATCTATTTTAGCATTTGAATTAGAATATTTTTGTATATCATCTGATTGATTAAGCCAAAAGTCATTTTGACTTAACTCTAATATAATGCCATCTCTTATCGAATAAGAAACTACTAAGTCAGATTTATACGTCTTAAAATTATTTTTGCTAATATTTGAAGATAATTCTTGATGTTTACCTTCAAATTTATAGTACAAATCCCAGTTACTACCCTTGGTAAGATTAATATTTATTCCATAGCTTAAGGTATTCTGTTTATAATTAATTTGTTCAGAATTAATGAAACGTCGGTAATCGTACAAATTATACCCACCAAAGAACTTAAGTTTAAGTTTTTTCCAATAAGTATTATAGAAAATACCGTTGTTAAAGTAAAGGTCGGATTGTTGTCGCGTTTTAATACTGTTAATTAAATCGTTATTATTAATTATGACATCATTAACATTCACTTTTAAAGTTTTAATTAAGGACGAATAAAAATTAAATGAAGTCCCTTTTTCTAGATTGCTAGTTAGGTAATTTAGACTAAATTTATCTATGATATTGTTATCAATGTCTAAACTTCCCTGATAAATTTGATTGAAGGTTGCTAGCACGAATTTATTGGCAAACTTTTGACTATCTTCTAATTTGGACTGACGATTATATTTAAATCGAAACCTAGAACGGCGAACTTTATAGTCTATAGTTAGGGAAGGTAAAATAATCGTTTCAAGTTTTGATATAGAACTTGTTTGTTCTGGAGACAAGCGCCAATCGAAACGCTTAGCCTCTATACCTGCTAAAAACAGCCAAGACTTTAATCGTTTTTTAAATTCTAATCCAGATGTAAGTATATACTTTTCTACACCTATGTCATTATTGAAATCAGAAACACTGAAATCAACTATGCTTTCATCAGCTAAAAATTGTAAATCATTAGTAAAGTAATCACTTTCACTAGCATCAAAAGACAGGTAAGGATATAGATGTGAATTTTTATTAATTATTTTATAGTATTTTGAATGTAATATTAATTTATTTAACTCATAATTTCTTAAACTCGACACTTGAATCTCTGATTGTTCCATTACAGGAACTATTTCAGGATAAATATTTGAATTTGATATAATATTATCAAAATCATTTGACTTGTTTATTTGCCCGTCTAATTCTATCGAAAAAACATCTTGATTCTTTAATTTATTAGTAATTGAAAAAGTCTCCCTAATGTTAACCGACTTATTGTCTGATAGATTATCAACATTTTCCAGTGTATTAGACTGACTTAAAATATTCGAAGAATTAACAAGGTCATTGTAAGAAATCGAAAAATAAGACAAAACTTCTGTTTTAGGATTTTTATATTTCAAATTAACAGCACTGTTACTAATGAAAAAATCTTGATAACTATCTGATCTTCTAGATTCATTAACATTATCTACAGATTCATAAGATATATTCTGATTTTCCTTAAAGCCTCGATCCAACAAACTATTGATCGTGTACGCATTAACGCTTGTCTTATCACCAATCTGTTGAGATAAATTCCCTGCCAACAAACGGTTTTTACTTGAAAAGAATTGATTATTATTTAATAATTTATAATAAAAATTTTCAAAATCTAATGGCTTTTGTGTATTAAAAAGAGAACCATCGTTTACAAAAGCTAGATAGTCTTCTGCACTTAAGGCGTCATCTCCATAATTATTAGCGTCTGTAATTACATTAATACCTGTTCTAGGAGAGTAATAAAACAAGTTACCTTGAGCAAGATAGTTTTCGTCGAAGGCGGTTCCAGCTTTTAGATCTCCAAAGTAAAATCTTTTTTTATTTTTTTTGAGCTTTATATTTAAAGCTAATATATTACTTTCTGCAAAATTCTTCAACAGTGCTATTTCTGCAAAATTATCGATAGCTTCGATTTCATCAATAACATCAGCAGGAATATTGTTTACTCCTAGCTTTTCATCGCCGTTAAAAAAGTCTTTGCCGTCTACTAAAAATTTATCTACTGGTTTACCGTTAACTTCAACGTTACCTTTGCGATCTACGTCGATCCCTGGTAATTTGTTCAAAACATCTCTTAACTTTCTTTCTTTTTTGTTTGTAAACTGATCTACACGAAAAGTGGTCGTGTCTCCCTGAATTTTTACAGCTAATTTCTTAGTTATAATTATAGTTTCAAGTGTCTCATTTGTAGATGATAGTATAATTTTAGAGAATGAATCTTTCGATTCGTTGACCATTTTCACATATTCAGAATACCCCAAATAAGATATACTAAGTTTATAAGTTTTATTAATTCTAATTTGTGAAAAAAACAGTCCATCTTTATTTGTGATCGCAAATTCAATTTTTCCATTAATGGAGTCCACAGGTTTCAATAACACATTTGCATACTGTATTGGTGTGTCCAAAGAATCCGTAACTCTTCCAGAAAACTCGATATTCTCTTGAGCAAAAATAAAATTAGAAACACTTAAATATAAAATTAAACTACATGCGTGAACGAACAGCTTCTGCTCCTTTTTTGAAATAAATTTGTGCCTCTTTATATGTTTTAGTATTTTCAAAATCGATTTTTTCCTTTTTCAAAACATTTTCGTGTGATTCAATCTGGCTAGCTGTGATTGTAGTTATGGGTGTTTTTATCTGTAGAATAGGACCTGGTAGACCACTAAATAAACTAGGGCCTCCGTTAAAATTTAATTCATTTGTAAACCAAAATTCTCGAGGGGTTGTATTTGTATAAAGTGATTTATCTTTATATTTAATTACTGCTTTTGTACATTTATATCCTAAAATATTTTTAACCTCATTAGTAATTTCCCATGAAAACAATTGATTATAGTCATACTCAATAGTAAAACCTCTATTATCATCAAATCCATAACTAACTATTGAATTACCTTGAATAAATGTGGATAGGCCAAGCATTTTCAGGTCCATGTTAAACATAAAAGATTCATCAATGGACATTCCTATCTCAGTAGAAATATTATATTCTCTTACATTATTACAGTTGACAATTATTTCAATATTTGATGTACGCTCTTTTAAACCACTTATATATTTTTTAAACTCTAAAATATCTTCTGTTTTAGAGTTTTTTGGAGCAAAATCCTCAATATCATTAATTAAGACAGAATAAGTCACTTTAAGGTTTTGACTTAAAGTGACATTAGTCAAAAAGATTACTAGTACTAGAAACGGAGTTCCTTTTAACATTTATATATGTTTTAGATTATAAATTCTCATTAACACACTTCTTATATGCATAAAAATGATAATCGTAAGCAGCATCGTAATCTCCATTTGTTAAAGTAATAGCAACCCTCCAAGCTCTCGCGGCCACTGCCTGACAGTCTACTGTTTCAATATTATCATTATCAAGCTCAACGGAACTAAAACTATTTAGACCTAAAAACATACAAAACAACATTGGTAGAATAATAAATTTCTTCATAATAAAAAAGATTTTGATTAATTATGAAGTAAAGTAAAGTAAAGTAAAGATAAAAAGCAAACTTTATAAAAATAAAAATATAGAACCTTTAAAAATTACACCTTCAAATCAGCATAAAAAATTTTATAGAGGTAATCATCTAAATACTTATCTTTAAAGTCAATAAAAAGGTTTAAATATGGATGTTTTCAAGGGTCAA
>NZ_CANLXZ010000048.1 GCF_947495285.1 uncultured Nonlabens sp.
TCCATCTAAAACACTAATGTTTACTGGAGTATTGATTGTTGCATTCATTACAACTTCAGGATCCGCTGTTGGTGGTAGAGCTGGTACATTTCCGATATTATCTGGTTGTGTATCTGCATCTTCGTTGTTTGCCAAATTTGGATCTGGCTGGTCTGCACTTACTGTTACTCCATTTGTAAAATTACCAGAATCATCTATTGTTGCAGTAACAGTAATTACCACATCACTTGCAGGAGATCCTGGTGCAATACTTGGTATTGTACAAGGGAATGATGTACATCCTCCTGTAACCCCAGTAATTGTTAAATTTGTTGGAGTATCTGTAACCAACACATTAGTTGCCGTGCTTGGCCCATTATTACTTACTGTAATATCATAAGTAACAGTACTTCCAATAACAAAAGGACCTGCTGCTGTTAATACTTTATTAACTGCAATATCAGCAGATTCTTCAACGGTTAAAGTGGCGCATCTTGTTTCTGTGAAACATACATTATCTGTATGTGTAATTACTACACAATATTGATTCCCATTATCTGCCAATGCTGCATTAAAAGTTAATGTGCTATTGGTTTCTCCTGAAATCAATGAACCTCCAGAATTTGGATCACCATCATACCATTGGTATTGTATGTTGCCATTTGCGTTACCTGAATTAGCACTATAATCTGGTGTGGTACTTGGTGCAAAACCAGAATAAGTTGTTGTGTTTGTTGCTGTAACTACCGCTTCAAATGTTACGGAATCTCCTTCTGTAACCGTTTGATCTGCTGGTGGGGTATCTATTACTACTTCTGTAGCAACTGTTTCTGCATTAGTAGCACTAGCACCATCGTAACCTCCTGTAATGTCTCCACTACCAGAGGTAACTTGTCCATTTGCGTCTACAACTGTAGCAGCATCACCTAGAATACCATCACCATCTGCATCTGCACCTCCTGATTCTAAAGAATCTGGACAACCATCGTTGTCGCTATCTAAATCATAACAGTCGATTATACCATCTTGATCTAAATCCTGACGTAATATAAAATCAAACCCTACTGAATCTAAAAGACCTTCATTATCTGCGTCTCCATAAAAGTAAACTCTAAAATAATATGTAGTTGACTGATCTAATGGGAATTCGTTAAGATTATAATCTATAAAACCACCACCAGCAAAGTCTAACCCAGCATTGGTAACTGGTTGTGCAATTGTTGCTCCAGAAAAAAGAACCGTAGAAGTTGTAAAATTTGGGTCATCAGAAACTACGATACCTAAATTTTCGAAATAATCAAGACTACCACGACTATCCGATGCAAACATGAAAGTACTAAAGTTTCTAGCTTCGAATACTCCAGGACCATAGGCCAATGTAGTAAATCCAAATTCTAAATAATCATCCCCTGCAATGGCCTCTTGTAATGTGTTTGCGGTTGCACCACTTATACGCCATATTGTAGAAGGAAGTGGATTATCTGTAACCGTTATACCTGAACCGAAATTTAAATTGATAGGATTACCTTCTACATCTGTACCATAAGAAACCGTAGCTGAAGAATCTAAAAACGAAGGTCTGTTATTATTTTGCAATTGACCTGGAAGTAATGAATTACTTCCACCTCCACCTGTAAGTTCTCCTGATCCGTTGATATCAAACCAAATATCTGGTAGTTGACCTACAGCACCTCCTAGAACTAAAACACAATCTTCTGTATCCAAAATACCATCATTATCATCATCTAAATCACAAACATCAGGAACACCATCGTTATCATTATCTGCACTATCATCGCCACCTGGGCAAATATCTGCGCTGTCTAGTACTCCATCACCATCACTATCTGCTTCATTAACTGTTAAAACAGCACACCTTGTTTCTGTGAAACAAACATTATCTGGATGTGTAATTACTACACAATATTGATTCCCATTATCTGCCAATGCTGCATTAAAAGTTAATGTGCTATTGGTTTCTCCTGAAATCAATGAACCTCCAGAATTTGGATCACCATCATACCATTGGTATTGTATGTTGCCATTTGCGTTACCTGAATTAGCACTATAATCTGGTGTGGTACTTGGTGCAAAACCAGAATAAGTTGTTGTGTTTGTTGCTGTAACTGCCGCTTCAAATGTTACGGAATCTCCTTCTGTAACCGTTTGATCTGCTGGTGGGGTATCTATTACTACTTCTGTAGCAACTGTTTCTGCACCAGAAGCACCATCATAACCACCTGTAATGTCTCCACTACCAGAGGTAACTTGTCCATTTGCATCTACAACTGTAGCAGCATCACCTAGAATACCATCACCATCTGCATCGGTACCACCTGATTCTAACACATCGTTACAACCGTCATTATCGCTATCTAAATCTAAACAATCTACAATACCATCACCGTCACTATCTGGCGCACCTGGAGAAATAGTAATTCTATAAGGTTCCCTACCAGGAGCCTCCGTAGGATCTGTTCTAAAATATTCAACAGATACTGTCCTTAAAATAGACGTTGTAGAACTTGCTCCCCAAAAGGTACCATTACCGTTAAGAGGGGCAACAGGTGTACCTGGAGTAAAATCGTTAGAAACAATTTGAATTTTATTGGTAGCAACGCCAGAAAGCGTATAATTGGGTTGACCGTCAGCATTGGTATCAACCGTGCCGTCGTTTGTTAGCAGGATTGGGTTAGAATTTGAAGCTGTGCCTCTTGTATCTATCAAACCTTGAAGAGGAACATCTGCAGTTATAATAATGTTTTCAGTATTCCCTAGGAAATTATGACCCATTGAAGTTATATCAAAACTTACAGGTTCACTAAAACTAAATGTCACTAAAGCACCAGACTCACCAGATGCATCTCTGGCATTATCAAAAAAGCCAGTTTGTGCACCAGCCCTATCACTACCATTTAAACTAACGATGCTAGAATCTACCGCATTTGGCGAAGCAGAAGATGTTATTTCTACCATAATATTAGATCCAGCGACTCCTATGACTCCTGTATCAAAAACTACAGTACCGCCAGAAGGGCCGTTTAACACTGCGCGCTGTGCGGCTGTCAAATTGTTAAAATCTATAGGAAATGAAGGTGGTGTAAACACACACTCTACACTATCTAAAATCCCATCGTTATCATCATCTAAATCACATCCATCAGCAATACCATCGCCATCATTATCGGCCATATCATCAAACCCTGGGCAAACATCTGCGCTGTCTACCACTCCATCGCCGTCGCTGTCAATATCTGTTAACTCAATTGTAAACGTGGCTTGCTCACAAACATCATCGGCAGTATTTGTTGCTGGCATATTATTCGCATCAAAAGTCGTGTCATTATCAACATCGTTACATACTTCGTAAACAATTGTCACTGGACCTAATGTTTCACCAGGACCGGGCGTGTAGGTTGCTTCTCCTGTGTCTGGATCAAAAGTTACCGTACCTGTACCAGAATTACTAACTGGAGTAATTATTGTATTTCCTAAGTTGTTAGGATCATTATTTGGTAAAAAGTCATCATTATCTAATATATTAATAGTAACAGGAGTATCTATAGGCGTGGTTCCTATGTCGTCCATTGCACCAGATACGCTAGGATCAGAATTATTACCTATTTCATTAGTATCTGGATTACCATCATTATCGTCGTCATCATCACAAGTATCTGCAAGTAAATCACCGTCTGCATTAGGGCCGACTGTAGTTACCGCTGAAACTTGTGGATTTTGCGCTGTGGAATATGATGCTGCAACTACTGTTCCATCTGGATTAATAGCGCCAGGCTCTCCTACACCAAACTGTAAACCATCACCACCATCGGCATTTGGATCGTTATAAGCCTCATTAGAATCACTACAACCATCACCATCACTATCTCCATTTAAAAAGTCAAAGCTACCATCCATTAAAGTATCTATAGGCGCTAAACCTGCACCTGCACTACTAGGAATACCAGTTGCTGGATCTATAACACCATCGGCTATACCATCATTATTTGTATCCTGACCACCAGCTTCTACTACATCATAGATACCATCATTATCTGCATCAAGAGATTGATAATTTACCTGAGTATCTAAATCAAAATCAGGACAAACACCGCCTTCTATAAATCTAGAAATCTCAATTAATTGATTCTGTGTTAATCCATCACCTTGTAGACCCAAAGTAATTGAAGTTACATCATTAAATTGAAAATAAGTAACTGCATTTGGATCTGCACTACCACCTCTTATATTTCTATTTTGATTGTGCCATACAGCCGGTTGATTCACCCCTTGAACCACCTCAAAAGTACCACCAGATCCTTGAACCCCTACTGTACCAGCAGTATCTGAAAACGAATCAAAAGGCGTATAAAAGGTCACAAACTCAGTAGCCCCAACAGGACCCTCATTATTAAACAAACCTATCCTTACATCAACTCTTTCAGAAAAAGTATATGTTACAGAGGAATTACCAGCTGCAGGAGGCGTCCTATAATTAGCTTGTAACGCTGAAGTAAACGTGCTACTGGAATTTGATGCTGTTATACCTTGCGCTTGTAAACGAGGAATATCTCCTCCTAAAGAAACAAAATCAAAATCTGCTGTAAAGTTTCCTTCACAACTTTCAAATTCAAATAATCTACCTGATGCAACACCTGTTGTAACACTATTTAAAGAAGGTGAAAAAACAACCGGTGTAAACGCTGTGTTTTCTGTAGCCGGCACAAAACCTTCATCAGTATCTAAAATACCATCATTATCATCATCTAGATCACATAAATCACTTACACCATCGTTATCAAAATCTGGTAAACCTGATAATGCCGCATCACAACTGTTAACTACAGTAAGTCTTGCTTGACTAGTCTCTAGAATACATACATTATCTAAATGTCTAATTTCTACTGCATATACATTGCCATTTAAACTGGCAGGTGTATTTGCAATAGTAAGGTGTTCTGTTAAAAATTCTGAGTAAATACCACCATCTGTCGTAGCATCAATAGGTGCACCATTAAGAAACCACTGATAAGTAGTTCTTAAATCTGCATTACCTGGATTACCATATATAGGAGTACCGTTAGAGTAACTTGTTGCTTCATCTGCCCTAGTCTGTACTGTTATTTGAGTATCAATACCTTCTAACCCAGTAGTATCTTGGGCTGGTTGAGTTTGTGTTAATCTTACAGAACTTGTTACTGTATTATTATTACCAGGATATGTTGCAGCTGCATTAGCAACAGTACCGTCATCATTCACACCGCCGTTAGCTATTGTTAATGGATCTCCATTACCGAACTGACCTCCATCACCTCGGTCTGCATTGTTATTAACATATGCTTCGTTAGCATCAGAACAACCATCATTATCAGAATCTAGATCTCTAAAATCAAGAAAGCCGTCATTATCCGTATCTAAACCGTTTAATACCTCTAGCTCAAAATTAAGTTGCGGGAAAAGTCCCCAAAACATGTTACCAACACCAGAGTTGAAAGCAAATAAAGACATTTCTGTTTGTGGAGTTTCAAAAGTAAACAACACGTTGTGCCCGTTAACAGGACCTGCCATATTCAACAACACGTCTGAAAGAGTACTATCCACAGCAAGAACCTGATCGAACTGACCTACATTACCAATTACGTTATTTCCATCAGGATCTAATTGACCAGGAACAAAATCACCTACACCGTCTGGTGCAGAAGGATCTACAGTTACTATTGCACCTGCTGGAGCCCCTACTGTCTGAAATGTACCTGGCTCTGAAAATACGTAACCATCTCTAACTCCCGCATCATCTACTGGGGCCGTCATACTATCAATACCATTAACCTCAAAAGTAGTTAGAACAAATGGGTTTTGGGAATTTAATGTAGTATATACGATTTCAACCACTTGCCCTGTCCCAGCACCACCACCTGGAACATTAGCAGCGTCTGCCTCAATTCTTCCAGTGGTTGTGTCAAAAGAAAAAGGAGCACCGGGAAAAGAATTGGGTCCTTCATAAAGATCGAGAAAATACGTATTAGTTATATCAAAAAGTCTTAACCCTGCACTACCATCTGGAATAACACCTCCACCAGATATAAATGCCGAAGCAGGCAATGGAGCGACTTGATCCAAAACAACCGTTGTTATAATTTGCCCTTCGTCAGCATCAGTTATTCCATCATTATCGTCGTCTAGGTCATCGAAGTTTATGATTCCATCACCATCACAATCACCGAGAGGTGATGTATCTATACACTGACTGTAAGCCATGTGAGCAGCTAACAGAAATATGATGGTAAAAACAAAGGACTTGATTCTAATGAGTTTATTCATTGTAAAAAAAATAAATTTCAAACTAGGAGTAAATTTTCCCATAAGTAGTATCTTTTTTTGTTAACAAAACAATGCGCTCTGTCTACATATACTCAACGAATTTAAAAATAAATTGGCTGTAATGTAACCGCCGAGTTTTAAGTTGTAAAATATTCGATTAAGTACTTTTTAACACGATTAAGTTCAGTTTATTTATGTTTAAACGTAAAATAGCATGCATTTCCTCGATTAAGTATGAAAGAAACTAGTTAAAGGGACATTTTTAAAAGAAAAACGATACCTTAATATATACCGTTGATTGTTATAAGTCCTCTTTCGCGAAAGCGATACCTACCTAAAGAAGATGTTATTTTAAGGAACATCACAAACGATAACAATAGACAAAGTAAATTTCTATAGATCGCGATCTATTCTCTATTTTTGTACTCTTATGAATAAGAAACAATTTGAGAAAGAAGTCGCAAGGCGTAGAACCTTTGGTATTATTTCACATCCAGATGCTGGTAAAACGACGTTAACTGAAAAACTACTTCTTTATGGAGGAGCTATACAAGAAGCTGGTGCGGTAAAAAATAATAAAATAAAAAAAGGAGCTACCAGTGACTTCATGGAAATAGAAAGGCAAAGAGGTATATCTGTAGCGACATCAGTACTAGCATTTGAATATGATGGTATAAAGATTAATATCTTAGATACTCCTGGACATAAAGACTTTGCTGAAGACACTTTTAGAACTCTCACTGCAGTAGATAGCGTGATCGTGGTAATAGATGTGGCAAAAGGTGTGGAAGAACAGACCAAAAAGCTAGTCGAGGTATGTAGAATGCGCAATATTCCCATGATCGTGTTTATTAATAAAATGGATCGAGAGGGAAAGGACGCCTTTGACCTTATGGATGAAATCGAACAGATACTGGGTTTAAGGGTTACACCTCTCAGTTTTCCAATAGGTATGGGTTATGATTTAAAAGGTATTTATAATATACATAAACAAAATATTAATCTTTTTACTGGTGCCTCTTCTAAGGAGATACACAAGACTAAAGCAATAAGCGACCTTAATGATACTCAACTAGATCAACTAGTGGGCGAGCGGGCGGCAGTTACTTTAAGAGAAGAACTAGAATTAGTAGATGGTATTTACCCTGAATTTAACAGGGAAGAATATCTAGATGGGGATTTACAGCCTGTATTTTTCGGTAGTGCTTTACACAATTTTGGTGTAAAGGAATTATTAGATGGTTTTATAGAAATAGCACCAGAACCTAGACCTAAAAAGGCCGAGGAGCGATTAGTTGAGCCTAAGGAAGATCAATTTAGTGGTTTTGTATTTAAGATACATGCTAATATGGATCCTAAACATAGAGATAGACTTGCATTTATTAAGATAGTAAGTGGGGTTTTTGAAAGAAATAAAGCTTATAAACATATACGACTGGATAAGAATTTAAAATTCTCTAGCCCTAATGCCTTTTTTGCTGAGAAAAAAGAAATAGTAGATGAGTCTTTTCCTGGTGATATCGTAGGACTACACGATACTGGAAACTTTAAAATAGGTGACACTTTAACCTCTGGTGAGACCTTACACTATAAAGGAATTCCGTCTTTCTCTCCCGAGCATTTTAGATACATAAATAATTCAGACCCTATGAAGTCTAAGCAACTTGCTAAAGGTATAGATCAATTAATGGATGAAGGTGTTGCGCAATTATTTACTCTAGAACTCAATGGTCGCAAGGTGATAGGTACTGTGGGTGCGTTACAATTTGAAGTAATACAGTACCGACTAGAACATGAATATGGGGCAAAATGTTCTTATGAAAACCTGAATGTACACAAGGCTTGTTGGGTAGATGAAAGCGTGGCAAAATCTAACGAGTTTACTGATTTTAAACGCGTTAAATCTAAGTTTTTATGTAAAGATAAACGTGGGCAACTGGTGTTTCTAGCAGACTCTTCTTTTTCATTACAAATGACTCAGCAAAAATACCCTAGTATTAAGTTTCATTTCATATCTGAATTTGAACCAGCTGTTGATGCACTGTGATAGTTGGTTAATTACGCTTGCGCAAAAGCTCCATACATCTCATAAAAATATAAAAGCTCTTAACTGGACATGTTAAGAGCTTTTTTTATGAGATAATGCTGTTTCCAGCCTAATTAATCACAATTTTTATAACTTTCTAAACTGGTAACAATAAATTCTGATCTACGATTAAGTTGGTGTTCTTCTATAGAACATTCTACGTCATTTGAACATTTATTTAAAAGTCTTCTCTCACCAAAACCTTTGGCTGTTAAACGAGAAGCGTCGATACCTTGCGATATAAGCCAATTGCGAGTGCTCTGCGCTCTTTTCTCTGAAAGCACATCATTATAGCTATCTGGAGCTCTACTGTCTGTGTGAGAGCGTATTTCGACCTTAGTAAGTGGATACAATTCCATAAAAACCTTAATTTTTGATAACTCAATAGCTGCGTCTTTTCTGATATTAAATTTATCAAAATCAAAATAAATTTGCTCAATGCCTAACAATGGTCCTATGTCATCACAATCTGACACCGCTATACGAGAAGGTTCCATTTCTAGTGGAATATCTATGAAACCAGACTTTGTAGGCGATGAGAACAGCTCTTCAACTGGTGAATACTCTTCTGTTTGTGCTCTGACAAAGTACTGCTTACCACATTCTAATTTAAAAACATACTTACCATTCTCTGCTGTCACTAATTGATCTACTGTATTATTATTAGCATCCAGTATTAAAACCATGGCCTTATTCATAGGCTCTTTAGTTTTCTTATCTATAACGGTACCAGTTAATAAAACCTCGCAAGGGTCTCTTAGGTCTTCTAACTGTATGAATCTATAGATGTCATCATCACCAGAACCTCCTGGCCTGTTAGAAGTAAAATACCCTATTTTAGTATCGTCATTTATTATGAAAGAAAAATCATCGTTAACTGTATTAATGGGTTTACCTATATTGATAACTTTACTCGTACTGCCATCAGGATTTATAGAACTAGCAAATACATCTAAGCCTCCTAGGCCTTGATGCCCTGTAGAAGCAAAATATAACGTGTTATTCTTACTAACAAATGGAAAGGTCTCTCTACCAGGGGTATTTATATTCTTAAGATTTCTAGGTTCAGAAAACTGACCTTGCTCTAGAATGTCTACCACCCAAATATCTGACTTAGTAAACTCTGAATCTATGTCAGAACCTGTGGCACCAGGCATGTCACTAGAGAAGTATAATTTCTTACCATCAGGACTTAATGCAGGGTGCGCCACGGAGTATTGATCACTATTAAATGGAAGAGATACAGGCTTAGACCATTTACCATTTTCTTTATAAGATCTAAAAATCTTAAGCTTATTTACACCATCAATATCCTGTCTATAGACACCATCATCATAGTTATTACGTGTAAAGTACATTGTCAGACCATCTGCTGTGATAGCAGGTGTACTTTCATGATACTTTGTGTTAATCTTATTAGATAATCTTTTAGGAGAACTTAATTTACCATTTTTATCTGCGTTTGCAGTATACAATTGTAGAAAAGCCTGGTCGTTCCATGAGTGTCTTCTACTTACCATAGAACCAGAATCTCTAGAAGTAGCAAAAAGAACTTGATTTTCAGAATCTAAAAAAGCAGGACCAAAATCAGAGGAATAAGTATTAATTCCCACTGTGTTGACTACATTAAATCTACCTGATTGAAAATCAATTATTTGAAGATAATTAGGTTCTTCAGAATACAAATTGGACCTGAAATCAAAACCTTTAAAAGTATTGAATTTTGCCATCAACCTATCTGCCTCTTCGTATCTATTAACCGATTTTAGAGATTGTGCATATCTAAAAAAGTATTCTGGTCTTACCTGATCTTCATAATCTTGAAACAACTGATTATACCACTTATACGCCTCCTTAAGGTCATCATTATAATAGTAAGTATCTCCTAATTGAGACAGTACTTGAGGAGATGAAAAGCCATCTTCTAATAGCTTTAAATAAATTTTCTGAGCATCTATAAATGCTAGAGCTTTGAATTTTTCATTTCCAATATCAAGTTTACCCTTTTGGGAATGCCCAAAAGAAAAGGTAAAAACAATAAGTAATATGTATAGTTTTTTAAACATAATATATGCTGTGTTTATTTTTCTTAGAAGAAACGAGGTGTTATGATACGATCGTAGCTGTTAAATAATTCAAATCTCATAAATAGTTCATAACTACCGTCATTAAAAGCAGTGTTTCCTAACTCTGTAGTTTCTCTATCATAGGCAAATCCGATCATCATTTGATCACTTATTTGAAAGCCTACTAAACCTGTTACCGCTGCACTCCATCTATAAGCCGCTCCTAATGTCAATTTTTCATTAAACAAAAAGTTTGCTGACAGATCTACCTGTAATGGAGCTCCTTGAACCACTTTTACTAATGCAGATGGTTTAAACTTAATTGCATCATTTAAGTCCAGAATATAACCTGCCGTAGCAAAATAATGTATTCTTTCACTAGCAATATAAGTCGTACTTGAAGAGTCATTACTCTCATCAAAATGATCTGTTTGAAACAAATTAGGGGCACTTAATCCTAAATAAAAATTCTCTGTATGGTAATACATCCCTAAACCTACCGTAGGAGAAAGCTTATTTTCAATATTTTCCATTAATCTAGAATCACCTTCATCAAAGCGACTCAGTTTTGTAAAATCAACATTTAGCACATGAATACCACCTTTAAGACCAAAACTTAATCGAGAATCCTCGCCTACTGGAATCGTATAACTAAAATCTGCAGCTACATAAGTCTCATCTGCCGGGCCTATCTCATCATTTACTATACTCAATCCTAGACCTACACGACTGTTAGAAAGAGGAGTATGAAATGATAGCGTCTGGGTTCTAGGTGCTCCATCTAGACCTACCCACTGACTTCGGTGTAAACCTACTATACTTGCTACTCCTCGATTACCTGCATAAGCGGGATTTACAACTATAGGATTATAAGAGTACTGACTGTATTGGGGATCTTGTTGTGCGGTAACCGCTTTCGCGAAAGCGAATAACAATAAACAAGTTAATATTTTTTTCATGCTATTTTTATTAAACAAGTTCTGCCCACTAGGGACAGAACTTGAATATTATCGATTTATATATAAATATCCTGCCTTCTCAACAGTCTGACCCTGGTCATTCACATAACTGAAAACATAGTAATAAGTCCCTTCAGGTAATTGCTCGCCTTGTGAAACTGTAACCCTACCTTCAGAAACCCCTCTGAATGCAAGATTTGTATTATTATAGTTATTTACGTTATAAACTTCAACACCCCATCTATTGTAGATACGAACTGTATTTTCAAAATTCTCAATTCCTTGAAGTAAGAAGAATTCATTATCATCATTACCATCTGGAGTAACCGCGTTGAAAACAACAACCTCTCTAACATCCTCATCTAGATAGTCCGGAACACCGTCATCATCAAAGTCGTCTTCAATAGAGTCAAGACCGGTATTAACACCATCATTATCGTCATCAATATCTCTATAATCTGGCTCAGAATCTCCATCTGTATTGTTAAGATCTGTTGCTGGATTATCAACAACTACATCTCCATTAGGATCTCCGTATCCACTAAGATCGCCATCAAAAGCATCGTCTAAACCATCCATATCAACATCTACACCAGAAGGCAGTACATCTGGTTCACCATCGTTGTCAAAATCAAATCCTTCCGTACTGTCTGGTACGCCATCATTATCAGAGTCATCATCTAGATAATCAGAGAAACCATCACCATCAAAATCTATTGGATCAATACCTTCACCACTTCCTGGAGTTGATTCATATGCGTCGTCCAGACCATTACCATCACTATCTACACCACTCGGCTCTATATAGTCACCAGTAGTCTGAGATTCAACGTTATCAGGAATACCATCGTTATCTGAATCTTGATCGAACCAATCAGGGATCCCATCATTATCAGAATCACCTGGACCTTCCTCAACATCCAATATACCGTCATTATCATCATCAATATCATCTACATCTGGAATACCGTCCATATCATTATCAGGCAACATAAAATATCCATCATTTAAACTAGGTGTATCCATTCCAGCTACTGCTGTTAACATCTCAGGATCTGAACCGATAGTAGTTAAGGAATCAACACCTGTCGGTAATGTTGTATCATCAACGTCTACTGAAGTATCACCTACTGGAACTGTTGCAATCCAAGCACCATTAGAATCCGTCACAACCGTTTGTGTAACACCATCACTACCTACAACAACAACACTCACTCCAGGAATACCCAATTCACCAGCATCTTGAATTCCATTACCATCAGTATCTTCAAAAACAATTCCACTTACGGTTCCCATCGGCTCGTCATAACCATCATCAACAGTCGGTGTATTCACACCAGCCAATGCTGTAACATTTTCAGGATCAGAATCAAAAGTAGTTAATGTATCTACACCTTCTGGCAAGGTGCTTTCATCCACGTCAACATTAGTGGATCCAGCAGGCACCATTGCTAACCAATCACCACTAGCATCGGTAACCACTATTTGCGATACACCATCACTATCTACAATTATTACATCTACTCCTGGAATACCCAACTCGTCCGCATCTTGTATTCCATTACCGTTAACATCTAGATAAACAGTTCCACTAATAGTTCCCATAGGGTCGTTGTAACCGTCATCGGTACTTGGAGTATCTACTCCTACCACTGCTATAACTATTTCAGGATCTGAAGATACAGTTGTTAGGTTATCAATACCAGTTGGTAATGTAGTTTCATCTACGTCAATCGACGTATTACCTACTGGCACAATTGCCGACCAATCACCATTTTCATCAGTTGTTACAATTTGAGTTACACCTTCACTATCCACAATTGCCAATTCAACACCTGGAATACCTAATTCATCTGTATCCTGAATTCCATTTCCATTAACATCCTCATATACTGTACCACTAACTGTACCCATAGGATCATTATAACCATCATCCAAGGTAGGAACATTAGTACCTCCAAACGCATCTACAGTTTCTGGATCTGAACCTACAGTTGTGAAATTATCTAACCCAACAGGTAAAGTAGATTCATCTACATCTACATCCGTAGATCCTACTGGAACTGTTGCTGTCCATTCTCCGTTTGCATCCGTTGGTACAGTTTGTACGT
>NZ_CANLXZ010000049.1 GCF_947495285.1 uncultured Nonlabens sp.
TGATGACGGATATAGAAGTGTACTGGTTAGAAATTAAGTGAAATTCGCTTGTTTTTTACCACAGTTCTTTGTTATAAACTTTTTAATCATCATCCGTTTCGTAGACATTATTATCTAACCCTATTTTTTCTTGAGCTTTTTCGACAAAAATATTATCTGATTTAGCTCCAAGTGCTCTTTGAGTAGGGGTAAAGTTCCCGTTTAGCCAAATCATTCTGTTTTCTTTTTCTGGAATAGTACCCTGAGTTTTTAATCTTTTTATAGCTTCTTTATAAACTTCAATCAAAATAGGATCTTTTTCGTCTTTTAATCCAGACTCAAGAGTTGGAAGGGCTTCTTTATGATTAAGGTCTGCTAATGTAATTATCGCAAAAACGAGACCCTTTCTATTTTCTTCTGACTTGATATAAAATAGTGCACCATTGATATCATTAGTCAACATCCATTTACAGTAAAGTGTTTGGTGTACAAACGTGTTATTTCTATAATGTTTACCCGTAATATTAATTGCGTTTTCTAATATGTCGAGGTTAATTATTTTATCAAATAGAGTTAACAGTAAAGCAATGTAACCTGAAGCTTGATTCATTTCATAACTTGCTTTATCATTAGCACTGAAGGTATAAATATCTACTATTCTGTCCCAGAACTGCTCCCGATCTTCATTTTTTAACGAAGCTATTGCTTGGGCTATAATCAATAAAGTTGTACCATCAGGATCACCACTTAAATAGTCCCATTTTTTATTTTCTTTGGAATATTTTTTAGCAAAATTGAAGGCTTGATGAAAGAAAGTAACCACCTCCTCTTTATAAGTCGGAATGTAGTAGGCTTCGATTAAATCAAACAGCACTTGCCCGCTTTCATATTGGTTTCCATGATCATACAGGTAGTCTTCACCTTTTAAAAAATCTTCTGCATTTTTCAATACGATATCAAAACAGTCCCTATCTTCTAGCCGAACTAATACATCATACCTTCGGTATAAATCCTTCAAGGCAATCTCTTTAATTTCCTGTTTTAAACTTGGTTGGAGGTTCTTCTCATATTTTTCAATCGCATTATTAAAATAAATATCACTTTGATTTTTTTTAAATTCTTTAAAATCATAGTAGTCATCCGTATAATCTGATGAACGATATCCATATATTTTATCGAAAATTGATGAGAAACTAAATTCTTGAGAATTTAAAAAGTACAATAATTCCTTCTCTATTGTGTTTTTATAATGATTTGATTCAGTCATTTCTATTGTTTACAACAGGCAAAGATATAAGGCGTGTGAGGCGTTTTGCTTAGTACCCTAATGTTGAGTTTTTGATTTAAGAAATTAAAGATAAACTAATTTAGAATTATACAGCCTCGCAGATAGCCTTTAAAACGCCTCATGCGCTTTATGCTTTGTTCACGCCAGTTATTTGTGGCAGCATTACTATTGCAAGTATACACCGTATTTAAGACAAGGCATTATAGCAGCCAAAGTACGAGGTTGGATTCATTACTACGGCAAGGTACGAATGAGTGAATTATACTATGTGTTTGGTTTTTTGAACAAACGACTGGCAAAATGGGTACGTAACAAATATCGGCGATTTAGGCGTAAACATTGGTTCTTTGCTTACAAATGGTTACAGGAAACTGCGAAGCAGTATCCTACAATGTTTGTACACTGGCAATATGGATTTATGCCATGACTTGTTAAGAAGAGCCGTATGATGGGAGACTATCACGTACGGTTCTGTGAGAGGTTTAGGGGTGAGATTCCCCTTTACCTACTCGACTTTTATCCAATGTTCTTTTCAAATGGATTTTTCGGTTTCCCATTACCTTTCAATTCTTTTCCTCGAATCCATACGTTATCTGCATTTGTTTTAGTCATAAAATTTGATATTTCTGCTTTTGTATAACTATCGCCAAGCCAAATATTTTTAATACTAATTAACGGTTCTAAAGATTTGTCGGCTGGTCTGCATTCATATCCCATAATCGTTTTTATATGCTTTGTTCTTTTTATCGGTTCATAGCTTTCTATATTTTTAATTCCCTCCATCGCTATAAATTCCAAATCTTGCATTTTAGCAACAAACTCTAATGATTGTAAGTTTTTTAAATTTTGTAATTGCAATGCATTAATTTTTTTGCACTTTGGTAAGATTGAATTAGCGATTTCATTGTCAAATCCTCGAACTTGATGAACAGATAGTTTTTTAAGGTTTGAAATGTTAGCTAAATCATCAAGATTATTATAATTGCCTAAAGAAAGCCAAAGTTCCTTTAATTTGTTGAGTTGGCTTAAAAACTGTAAATCCTCGTTTTTAATTTCTCGAAGACTTAAAAAATGAAGATTATTTAATTTTGCAAGTGTTTCAATTCCTTTTGAAATTGATGTGTAAAGAGTTTCTAACTGCTTTAAATTTTCAAGTATTTCGAGAGATACTTTTGAACTTACATTCTTTGTAATTCCAAGTCTTTTAAGACTGGTCAATTGTGAAAGTTGTTCTAATTTTGAAATATGCCATAAGTCAATTTGAAGATTTTTGATGTTTATAAGACTTTCCCAATCAATATCGTTTTCGGAATAATTGCCATAGAAGCGAAGACCAATTGATTGTTTTTTCTCAATAGCTTTTAAAACTTTTTCGAGTTGGTTTTTCTTTGGGGCTTGACTAAATTGTATTCGGTAAATTCTGTTAAGATTTTCATCTTTTAATAATTCATCAAAACTAACTTCACGACTTTGTCCGCCAATTAAAAAAGTCGGTTTTTCTTTTATGTTACAAAGGATTTTGAAATCAGCGTTCATTTTGTTTTGTATAATTCACAACAGGCAAAGGTATAAGGCGTGTGAGGCGTTTTGCTTTGTACCCTAATGTTGAGTTTTTGATTTAAGAAATTAAAGATAAACTAATTTAGAATTATACAGCCTCACAGATGGAGTATAGTAAATTTAGCTCACAATAGGAACAAATTAAAATTTTATAGCGTAGAACTACGGCCGCAGGTAATTGGCCTGAACGTTACTGTATATGGCTCGTAGCGTGTTTAAGCACTAAAGTTAGTTAATAAAAAGCGAATAGAAAATCCGAGAGGATTTTCGTAAGTAGGCTAGAACTAGCAATAAATTATATACGGATTAAGTAGCATTAGTACTATTGCGTTTTACTCAAAACTTAATTCTAATCTACAAAAGTTTCTCTAATAATTTCCTTACAATTCTGTATTTCAGATTTCGATAATTTGTTAAACGTTTTTAATACTCGAGACTTATCAATTGTTCGAATTTGGTCGATTGCAATCATTCCTCTTTTTCCGTTATGTTTTACCTTAATTCTAGTCGGATAGTTTTTCAAGTTTGTTGTCATTGGTGCAACTATGATTGTCCTTAAAAACTTATTAATTTCGTTTGGCGAGATAATTACACAAGGTCTCGTCTTCTTTATTTCACTACCAATTGTTGGATTAAGATTTACGAGTATGATTGAATACTGCTCTAATTCCATTCCTCAAAATTTTCGTCCTCGAATACATCATTAAATAATAATCGGTCATCATTATTTTCACGCATTTCTTCAAATGCTTTTTCCCAGTTTTTTCTCGGACTACTGATTGGTTTAAGGATTATTTGACCTTTTTCCAAAATCATTTCGACTTTATCTTTTATATTATACTTTTCCAAAATAGTCTTGCTTAAACGCAGACCTTTAGAGTTTCCGATTTTAATAATAGTTGTTTCCATAACTTAATATTTTGTAATTACAAAGTTATTACAAAATATTCAATCCGCAAAGTTTATTTCGTATTAATGGCAACAGGCAAAGGTATAAGGCGTGTGAGGCGTTTTGCTTTGTACGCTAAGGTTGAGTTTTTGATTTAATAAATTAAAGATAAACTAATTTAGAATTATACAGCCTCAGAGGTAGCCTTTAAAACGCCTCATGCGCTTTATGCTTTGTTCACGCCAGTTATTTGTGGCAGCATTACTATTGCAAGTATACACCGTATTTAAGACAAGGCATTATAGCAGCCAAAGTACGAGGTTGGATTCATTACTACGGCAAGGTACGAATGAGTGAATTACACTATATGTTTGGTTTTTTGAACAAACGACTGGCAAAATGGGTACGTAACAAATATCGGCGATTTAGTCGTAAATACTGGTTTACTGCCTACAAATAGTTACAGGAAAGTGCAAAGCAGTATCCTACAATGTTTGTACACTGGCAATATGGATGTATGCCATGACTTGTTAAGAAGAGCCGTATGATGGGAGACTATCACGTACGGTACTGTGAGAGGTTTAGGGGTGAGATCCCCCTTTACCTACTCGACTTTAATTTTCTAATATTTTTCTGTATTTTCTTTTTACAGATTTAGAGTTTTTAAGGCACTCAATTAGTGAAATAAATAGTTCATCTTTCATTTTACCCCATATTTCATAGTCGGTATTCTCAAGAGGATAAATCTCTTGCAAAAATTCCATTTCATAAACATCTATTTGATGTCCATAAATATGAGTTCTAAAATCAAACATTTTTCCACATTCAGTTATTTCAATTTCATTAGAAAAAACAAAACAATTCAGGTTGATTGAAGGAAGTTCTATACAGCCATTATCTATTTCTTCTTTTTCAGGAATTGAATCTGTTCTTGTTGGAAGTGATGCTAAAATATTTTGTTCATCTTGATTTTTTAAAACAACAAAATATTTTGGCTTTACAGTATTGCCATTTTTAAAATAAAAAGGGTCAAAGTAAATTATGGTTCCTTCTTCAAACATTTTAGTTTGATTCTATAAAATCACTATAAACAACTTTTTTTCTTTCATCGTGGTTTATTAAAGAAGCCATATCAATTAATAACTCTGTATTATTTATTTCTTCTTTTTCTAGTAATTCTAAAACAGAATTTTCTTTAGCTGTATTATGCCAAGGTGAATTTTTGCGATGAGTGTAATAAACTAAATCTTTAGCTGTCTTGTCTCCAAATTGCTCAATAACAAAATTTAATAAATCAATATCATTATCTGAAAATTCATCATCATTAAATTCTACAATAGGTTTTATTACTGTAACGCCTTCTTCAGAAGTTCTTTCGATGTAATTTTTAAGTAATGTAGTTTCTGATGATAAATCAATAAAAATTTCTTCTGAAACAGGTCCAAATTTCCAAAGTTTATATTTTAAATTGAAAAAAGGTATTCCGCTTTTTTTAATTGATAGTTCATCTAAAATATAAATAAGTTTTAATGCTTTTGTTTTAGATAACTCACCAATCTTTTCAGAAAGGTAAACAATTGAGTTTCCAACTTTGTCTATTTGGTCGTTAGATAATTTTATATAAGACTTTTTTTCCACACTGCAAAAGTACAAAAAAATAAATTATAAAAAATCTCTTGAAAATTATAATTTTCGTCCGTTATATTACTGCCAACAGGCAAAGGTATAAGGCGTGTGAGGCGTTTTGCTTTGTACGGTTAGGTTGAGTTTTTGATTTAAGAAATTAAAGATAAACTAATTTAGAATTATACAGCCTCACAGGTAGCCTTTAAAACGCCTCATGCGCTTTATGCTTTGTTCACGCCAGTTATTTGTGGCAGCATTACCATATAAAGTATGCAACGTATTTAAGACAAGGCGTTTTACACCTTTGCCCGTTCAGGCCCATTAGTAGTTTGGGAGTCTTAAAATGTTTAATTTGTTTATCCCAGCGATGGCTTTATGTTTTTCAAGGCAATATTTTACTTGTAAAATTGATTGTTACCTACAATGCTAATGGTATTGTTGCATTATATTTGCTCACATGGCAGGAAATACCTTTGGTAAAAACTTTACCGTTACAACATATGGAGAATCCCACGGCGCTGCAATAGGTGGTGTTATAGATGGTTGCCCAGCAGGAATAGATATAGATCTAGAAGCAATTCAGTACGATCTAGATAGACGTAAACCAGGACAGAGTAAAATTGTTACACAACGCAAAGAAAGCGATACGGTACAGTTTTTTTCTGGAATATTTGAAGGGAAAACTACAGGGACTCCCATAGGTTTTCAAATTGTAAATGAAAACCAAAAATCAAAAGACTATTCCCATATAAAAGATACCTTTAGACCTAGTCATGCAGATAAGGTGTATGAAGATAAATATGGACATCGTGATTATCGCGGTGGTGGTCGCAGCAGCGCTAGAGAAACGGCTAGTAGAGTAGTAGCAGGTGCTATCGCAAAACAAATGCTTTCACAAATTAAAGTGACTGCGTTCACTAGTAGTGTAGGTGATATTTTTATTGATAAACCTTATCAAGCACTTGACTTTTCAGAAATTGAAAACAATATCGTACGCTGTGCAGACCCAGTTACTGCAAAAGCTATGGAAGAAAGAATACTCCAAATACGAAAAGAAGGAGATACCATAGGTGGTACTATAACTTGCGTTGTGCAAGGAGTACCAGCAGGATTAGGAGAACCAGCATTTGATAAACTGCATGCAGATTTAGGAAAAGCGATGCTATCCATAAATGCGGTAAAAGGTTTTGAGTACGGTAGTGGTTTTTGCGGTGCAAAAATGAAAGGTAGTGAGCATAACGACCTTTATAACGCAGACGGTACTACTAAAACTAATTTAAGTGGTGGAATACAAGGTGGTATTTCTAACGGTATGGACATCTATTTTAGAGTAGCTTTTAAACCAGTAGCAACTATAATGCAATCGCAAGAAACCATTAATTCTAATGGTGATATAGTAGAGATGCAAGGTAAAGGTAGGCACGACCCATGTGTGGTGCCTAGAGCTGTAGTTATTGTAGAAGCTATGGCAGCCTTAGTTCTTGCAGATCATTTTTTGAGAGCACGTACATCAAAAATTTAATATGTCGGTACGAGATTTATTTAGATTAGTATTTAAAAGCATAGGCGTAGTAAGTTTATTCTACGTGTTTATCAGTTTGTTTTCATTAGTATTTCCTATTATGGAAAGTGAAAACAGGATGAGTATTTTATTAATGGCTGCATCCTTATTGTTAGTCAGTATAGCTATTTACTTTGTTTTTTTTGTGTTTGTAGACCAGCTTATAACTGTTTTAAAATTGGATAAAGGTTTTGATACTACACAGATCACACTAGGAGCTGTGAAAACAGAAAAAATATTTGAAGTGATTTTGTTCACTTTGGGAATGATTAATATCATTGATGTACTTCCAGATTTCTTGCATTGGGTATTTAAAAAGTTTCAAAGTGATGTTTCCCACAGCACTAACGATTTATATTTAAACGACTTTTATTCAGGATCAGTCACTTATGACATTACCTATGATATTTTTTATTTACTCATAGGACTACTCGTTATTTTGCTTAGAAAGCAGATAATCAAATTGTTAGATTAAGATAGTTTTAGTTTCGCTTTCGCGAAAGCGGAAACACCACAAAAACTTTAAGTATATTACACCACATAGAAAAAAAGAAGACGTCTTTACATGAAGAAATTAGCATTACACTGGCAGATATTAATAGGAATGATTCTCGGAATCGCATTTGGGTTTTTAATGACTCAAGTAGATTGGGGAAAAGAGTTTGTAGGTGACTGGATAGAACCTTTTGGTAAAATCTTTGTTAACCTTCTTAAATTAATAGCCGTACCATTAATTCTAGCATCTCTTATAAAAGGAATATCCGATCTTAAGGATATTGCAAAATTCCGTAATATGGGATTGCGCACTGTGGTAATATATATCGCAACTACCGTAATAGCTATTTCTATAGGTCTTGTGTTAGTAAACGTTTTTGCACCAGGAGAAGGTATATCTCAAAAAACTATAGACAATCTGAGTGCTACCTATGAGGGCAATTCAAATATTCAAGGAAAACTAGCGACTGCTGCAGCTCAAAAAGATGCTGGGCCACTACAAGCGCTGGTTGATATGGTACCTAGCAATGCCGTTGCTGCTATGTCTAACAATAGCCTCATGTTGCAAGTAATTTTCTTTGCTATTTTCTTAGGTATTTCTATGTTATTAATAGGAGAGAAAAGGGCAAAACCTTTAAAAGATTTCTTTGACAGTCTTAATGACGTCGTTCTTAAAATGGTAGACCTTATCATGCTTTTTGCTCCATTTGCCGTATTTGCATTATTAGCGACAGTAGTAGTAACGTCAGACGATCCAGAGGTGCTTCTTGCTTTACTTTATTATGCACTTACTGTAGTGGCAGGTTTATTATTGATGATAGTGGTGTACTGTGTGATTTTTGCACTATATGTTAAAAAATCTCCATTGTGGTTCTTAAAACAAATTGCACCAGCACAATTACTTGCCTTTTCAACTAGTTCTAGCGCAGCTACATTACCAGTTACTATGGAACGTGTAGAAGAGCACATGGGTGTGGAGAAAGAAGTTGCTAGTTTTGTGCTACCGGTAGGAGCTACCATTAATATGGACGGCACGAGTCTTTATCAGGCAGTTGCAGCCGTATTTGTGTGTCAGGCCTTGGGTATTGATCTATCTTTGAGTGCACAGTTAACAATCGTTTTAACTGCCTTGCTAGCTTCTATAGGTAGTGCTGCCGTACCAGGTGCTGGAATGGTAATGTTAGTAATCGTGCTAGAATCAATTGATTTCCCTAGCGACTTATTACCAGTTGCTTTAGCGCTTATTTTTGCAGTAGATAGACCTCTCGACATGTTGCGTACAACAGTAAATGTCACTGGTGATGCCACAGTCGCGTCAGTAGTAGCAAAGTCACTCGGTAAATTTGGTAAACCTAAGGTAAAAGACTGGGATGATCATCTAGACGAAGTATCATCTTAGTGATTCTGTTAATACTGTCATAATTATTTATTAATAAAGTAACATATAGTTCATGTATTATTGAGTTTTTTAATCTATATTTATAGTTCTTAAAGCTCACAAAATGAATAGATTAATACTCATTACCACCTTATTGCTGTCTCATTTATTAATGGCACAGGTAGGAATAGGTACCGCAACTCCAGATCCAGCCGCTGTTCTAGACATTAATTCTGAAATAGAAAGTGGTGTTTATGGAGGTTTAAAATTACCGACTATCAATGAAGCAGATAAATCTGGTATACCTACACCTATACCAGATGGTCTAATGCTTTATGTAATTGATGGAAGTAATCGATGTGTAGAGCTTTATAACGCTACTTCCTCTACATGGGTAGAGTTTTATTGTATGAATAAAGTTCCTGTGGCAAGTGGTGTGGCTATAGATAATACGGCACCTTTCATAACAGAAACAATTAATTTTGATGGTAGTGGTTTTTCTCAAACTGATGCAGAGTCTGATGCAGCAGGAACAAGTTTATACCAGTGGTATCGAGCCGATGATATAGCAGGCTTAAACGAGGTGCCTATTTCTGGTGCTAATTCTGTATCTTATACAGTTACTGCAGCAGACGATTCTAAATTTATAAGATTAGGTGTTACTCCTACCGCTACTACAGGAGCTTCTCCAGGAGCTGAAGTTTACTCTAGTTATACATCGCAGGTGGATTATTTTTCTACAAGTGTAGATTTTGTAAATACTACTTCTAGTGTAACTGAAGGCGGTTTGTTTATAGATGTTTCTGTTAGTATAACAAATCCTTCTTCTACTGTAGACACAACTGTTGAAATCGCATTGGATGCAAGTTCAACAGCTACAAACGGAGTAGATTATGATGATGGTGCTACTATTCCGGCTGCGATAATGTTTCCGGCTGTCATAACGTTTCCTGCTGGTTCTAATGGAAATCAAGAATTTACTATTTATATATCCACAGATGATCTGGTTGTTGAGTCTAATGAATCTGTTATTTTAAATTTAGAAAACGTAGCAGGTGGTAACTCTTCAGTGATTGGAATAAATTCAGGGCATACTTTAACAATTTTAGATGATGATGCACTACCTACTCCATGGATTAATGAATTACATTATGATAACACAGGTGGTGATGTTAATGAAGGTTTTGAAATAGCTGGATTAGCTGGTTTAGATCTTACAGGTTTTACAGTCAGGTTATGGAATGGTAGCAATGGTGCATCTTATTATGATGAAAACCTGTCGGGAACGATACCAGATCAATTGAATGGATATGGTACCTTATGGTTCGCTACCAGTTCATCTATCCAAAATGGGAGTCCTGACGGAATAGCATTATATGATTCTAGCAATAATTTAATTCAATTTTTAAGTTATGAAGGTAGTTTTACAAACAGTGATGGAGATAATTCAATAAATATAGGAGTTTCAGAAGGAGGTTCAACTCCGGTAGGCTTCTCTCTCCAATTAAGTGGCTTAGGGACTACATATTCAGATTTTATATGGCAATCACCTGCTGCTGACACTAGAGGATCAATAAATACAGGACAAACCTTCTAGATTATGAATTTAAAATTAACAATAATAGTACTGTTATTTGTAAACGTGATTTTTTCCCAAACAGGAATCAATACAGAATCGCCTAACAGTGCTGCGGCAATAGAATTGAACTCTTCATTGAACTTAGGTTTCGGCGGTCTTAAATTACCTACTGTTACTAATGATCAAAAAGTAAATGTTGCAGTCACACCTGGATCTGAAGGGATGATTTTATTGATAGATTACGGTAATTCTAGATGTTTAGAAATATACGATGGAATTCAAAATGTATGGCAAAAAATCAAATGTCTAAATTTAGACCCAGTCGTACTTTATTCTGAAGATTTTGAAAGTTACGTAGATGGTACAGGTATTAATAGTTCTGGTGTTTCAGGTGATTATCCATCTTCAGTTTCAAGATGGATTCTCAATGATGTAAACGGGAGTCTAGCGCCTTCAGATTATGTAGAAATACAATCTGGTGTTTTAGAAGCAAATGATACTAATGGTCCTATACAGTTTGATACGCAGTCTATAGATATTACTGGGTATTCAAATATTTCTTTTAGCCTAGACATAAGTGCGTCTGGTACGCTAGAATATAATCCGTCTCTGCATGCAACTGACGATACTAATACGATAAATGACTATGTAAACGTATCTTACTCAGTAGATAATGGTCCTTTTGTAACCATAACTGATTTTAACGGTAATGGTAATGCAAATCATACATTGCTACCTTATTATCTAAGCGGTAGTTCTGCTAGTGCTCCGTATTTTCCAAATGATACCGTTGTTTTTACTGGTTTAAGTGGTTCTTCTTTAGTGATAAGAGTTCAATTTCAAAATTGGGCTGGTGATGAATTCTTTTACATAGATAACATAGAAGTATTAGGTAATTAACCCAAATTCTTTTTGCTAATAGTAATTGATGAGAAAGCTATAATTACTCATCAATTATGTTAATTCCTTCTTAGATTTAATCCATCTTATGAAAACAAATCCTTAAAAGGGTTAATTTTACTTTCATCATTATCTGTGAGTTGTTGCTTTTTTTTATAAAAGTCTGACTAGCCTTAGATAATATATATTTAAAACCCTCATAGCATCTAATTACATGGTTAAATTATCTATTCTTGAAATTATAAAACGTATTGAAAACGAAGAAATATTCCATGCTGTAGTAGATGATTATTCTTTTTCCATAAAGATAGATGACTACGTACCATATGCTTGTGCTGCGATTAATAACGGTCATCATTTTTCACAAGATTTGAGAGATAATTGCTTACTCAATGATCAGGAGCGCTGGTATGAAGAAGATGCTAGTACTGGGCAAATGATAGCTGGTTTACCCATTACTTTAATAGCTCACGACAGCAGATTTGAATATGACTTAAATAGCCACCCACGAGAGGCAATTTATGAAACCGCATGGGGGAAAAATGTTTGGAAAAAGCCCATCGATGGTGCTATCACAGATAGATCCATCCGTAAACATGATAATTTTTATAAAGTCGTACTTACCCTTTTGGTAAAGCTAGAAGAACTATTCGGGAGTACGGTTTTTTATGATTTACATTCTTATAATTATAAAAGATGGGATAGAGTAGTGCCTGTTTTTAATATAGGGACTAATAATATTGATAAAGAAAAATATGGCACCGCTATCACACAATGGCAAGATATTTTAAGTGGAATGTCGCTGCCTATAGATCAAAAAGTAATGTGTAAGATAAACGATGTTTTTGAAGGAAATGGTTACTTCTCTAGATACATAACTGCAAATTCCTTAAATTCTCTAGTATTAACGACACATGTGGCAAAAATTTACTGCAATGAAACGTCTGGAAAAATTTATCCAGAAGTGGTGCATTCTATACAAGATCTTTTCAAATATTATATAAAAGCTCATGCCCATCGTTTTTATGATAGACATGATGCTTATTAATTTTTAAATAACGAGAAGTTGTTTTTCTGTTCCGCTTTCGCGAAAGCGGAATTACCACAAATAATGCAATAAGTACGTATGTCCTTTTGAATTTTGATAAACTCAGTAAAAGTAAGTTGTCGGTTAGATTTAATCTTTACTTAAAAACTATCTTCTAGTATTTTAATTGGGTTATCTAGTTCCTTCTGTATCTGTTCTTGCAAGTCTAATTTGCGACCATATGATTTACCACTTATTTGCGATAATTGCTCGATTAAATGAGTAATCTTAAATTGGTTATTATTTAATTCTTTCTGTGGCTTATTGAGTCCAGCATCCCTTTCTGTTTTTATCTGTTCAGAAATAGTGTCGTCGTCTTGGGCTCGTGTGGTAAATGTAATGGTACAAAATAGTTAAGATTGATAACAATTTTACATGTAGATGAGTCTGGTTTTTATACCAATATAGTTTTATAACGCCATATATTTTTTGTATATTTGTGTATGGGAAGAACAGCATATTTAGATATCAAAGAATCAATTACAGAACTCAAAACACTCCTCGGTAAAAAGACCAG
>NZ_CANLXZ010000050.1 GCF_947495285.1 uncultured Nonlabens sp.
TTTGATATCTAAATATGCTGTTCTTCCCATACATAAATATACAAAAAATATATGACATTATATAACTATATTGGTATAAGTTATCTTTTAAGAAATCTTGATGTATCCCTTAAAAGTGAAGAGTCATTCATATAGTAATAGTAGGACTCATTTATTGAGTTATGCTGGGTAAACACGTTTAATAAGGTCATAATAACCTAATATAAATGTTAGTAAAAATTAAGTGAAATAAGTAACAACAGGCTGAAAAACCTAGTGTTTATATGCAGTTTTCCTTCTTGTAAATACATTAAGGTAAGTTAATGTTTATTTACACTAAAATAGTAACTAAAGGGAAAATACCGCCTTAATCACTGTCTGTAATAAGCTATTAAAACAGACTGTAGAAATTACTATATCAGGATCTATGCACCTGACAGACATTAAAGTGTGCTTGTTTAAAATAGAGCAAAAATTAATTGTTTCTATCACAAATAGTGTTGCGCACACGCAGACTTTTAGAGATCTAATTGTGTTTTAACTCTTTTTACGAGTTCATGTTTTTTAAAATCAAACCAGTCTATTCTATATTCTGAATGGTCAATTATTTTGTTAAAATTCTCAAAAGGTTTTTTATTTGCCAAAACGCGTTGCAGTTCTAACTGAATATTTTTATCGGTTAATGTGGTAACAAATCGTTCCATAATTTTAAACGATTCAAAGCTCTCCAAAGCTTCAAATTTGATAAAATCCTTTTTGCTTTGATTTACCTTCTCCAACTCAGCACTGAAAGCATCACGAAAATCATCTTCGTCCATCATTTTTCCAAAATTTGGAATACTAATCACTTCTTTAGTTTTGATGTTATAGAAACAGTCAAATCCACAGTCCAATTCTTGCGCAATGCTTTTAATTATATTTGATTCCATATGTATTACCCAAAAAAGCAACTGTATTCATCTTCCTTAATTATTTCAATCATTTTATCTAAATAGGCTGATTGTGGAAATGGGGCATAAAGTTGCCACTTTCCGTTCGCTCGCATCCAATATAAATTCCATTCTCGACTTGACTTATAAAATCTAATTTTGGCAAATTCATGAGTGAGAAATTCGCTAGTATTGTCCCAAAAAGGTCTTATCTCAAATAATATTATGACACTTCCATTATAAGAATAACCCACATCGAGTTGCCTCCTACTTTCTATATCTTGCGGACGTAAGGATTCTACCAAATTTTTTTATAGCTAATTCATTTATGTCAATCGCGGTGTTTTCCATTCAGTAACAATGTGTTATCAGCTTCGCTCTTAAATATGTTATGTTGCATGTTTCAAGCAACTAATTTAGTAAATGATTACTGACCAACAAAGTCCGAAAGAACTTTATTCAGTAGGCTATAACTCGCAACGAATTATACGCGGTGTTAGCTACTGTGACTTTTCAAAATGCTCAGTTCCGAATGACTTTTCTTTCTCTCAGGTTATATTTATCTCCACTTTTTAAAAAATAAAATAATTGGTTTTTGTTCGGTAATTTTTTGCGAGTATCCTCATCAAATGGATTAGATTCAATAGACCAAAATGACTTGTCATAGATGATAACATAACTGTCTCCTATGACTTCGAGAATATCTCCTTTTACGACAATAGCTGTACTTTCATCAATTCCGACACCCAAAAGTTCAGGTTTATTCTCAAGAATTGTAAACATATCAAACTGTCTATTTCTGCTTAACACGTGTTGGTCAATAGCAATATTTGAAATAAATCCGAATCCAACATCATGGTCACCCATCATTATTTGATTGTTTTTTGTATCTCCTCTTGCTAGATAAGAACCTTGTATTGTTGCTCCTGCAGATGAACCTGCAATAACGCCACCTCTGTCTAATAATTTAAGAAGTTCTCTATGTACTTTAGTGTTTAAATAACTATCTGCGATTCTCCAGTGTCTGCCACCAGTAAAATAAATACCTGTGGCTTCTTTAATCGGTTGAACAAAATCATCTGTATTTACCTCTATAGAATCATTTGAATGTAGAATAGTAAAATTAGGTAAACCATATTCTTTGAAGTTTCTTTCTAATAACAATGAGTCTATTTCATTGCCCTTAACAAATGCAGTTGGTATAACCACTATTTTTGCAGAATCTCCACCAGCTAGTTTCCGAAATTCTTTCATAATGATTGTGTGTCCTATTTCTCCACCACCAATCGCTATAAGTGTTCCATTTTCATTTCCTGTAGTTACAATATTTTCCTGCGCTATGCATAAGATAGGTAAGAATAATATGACAAAAAGCAGGAATAAAATTTTCAATATTTGTGGTTTTTAATTGTTCTACGTGAGTTTTTAGGTCATTCTAGCTAACATGCAAAGATGTAAGGCGTGTGAGGCGTTTTGCTTTGTATCCTAAAGTTAGAGATGTTGATTTAGGATTTTAAAGATAAACTAATTTAGAATTATACGGCCTCACAGGTAGCCTTTAAAACGTCTTATGCGCTTTATGCTTTGTTAACGCCAGTTATTTGTGGCAGCATTACTACAGCAAGTATGCACCGTATTTAAGACAAGGCGTTTTTCACCTTTGCCCGTTCAGGCTTATTAGTAGTTTGTGAATCTTAAAATCTGCAATTTGTTTAGCCTAGAGATGGCTTTATGATTTTCATGGCAATGGAGTTGCGTAAAGTTAGTACGCAATAAGAACAAATTAAAATTTTATGCCTAGAACTACGCCCGCAGGTAATTGGGCTCAATGTGTTAAATAAAAATTAGTTTTAATGGTTTTTATTGTGTGCTATTTATTATTCCACATATCCTCTTTGCTGTTTACAATGTAAACACTCAAATGCATAAAAAGCTGACTCGGCATATTTAGATTTATTGGGACCAAATTGCTTATCATAAAAATCATCGCCATTCCAATTATCCACAATTTCATTGAAAAATATCTTGGCATTATTATTAGGTGAATGTTTCACAAAATCATCATGCTCCCAAGTTCCAATGAATTTCATAAAATCATTACAATGGATTAACCATCTAGCTCCTTGATATGCATTAAAAGGAGGTGTGTGAATCAAGTTATCCATCTTTGATTTTTCAATAGTTAGAAGTTGTTCTTCTTTTGGTTGAAGTAGTAAAGAATAATCATCACTATTTTTTAAAAATTTATACTTTTCAGATTCAGTTAATATTCCATCTTTAGTTAAAAATCCACCTTCAACTTGATGTTCAAAACCATACTTTCGCTCACTCAAACAGTTTAAACAAACAGTTTCAATTACTTCAATTCCCTTATATATTATTTCGATAGAGCCGTCTAATTCTAATCTATGTGAAGTGTCTTTTTTACAGATAGAACAAGGTGCAATATCGTTATTCAATTCAAAAGGGGAATCCCAAATTGAAGAATTAAAATAATCTAAATTTAAAATATCCATTTTTTTGTTTATTAGTTATAACGTCAGGCTGTCTAAAAAGCGGCTTATTGATCCTGCCACTATTGTAAAACTAGGTGTTTTCAGCCAATCTAGAGATTGTTTAATGAATTTTCTTTTAATTCACTCATAACCTGAGTTCAATTAATATTTAAGTAGATTTCCCTAGCAAAAAGATAGATTTTTAGTAAATTAAAGTCTTGATTTTCAATTTATTAATCCAAAAACCTATCTATGATAATCTACTCTAAAATTACTGAAATCTTTTTTCTTGTTGATGAATTTTGTAAAGAATATGATCAAATAGGTTGAAAAGTAGCATTTAGGTAATCTTTCAAAACGCCCACCGATTATGTCAAAAGGTTAGTATAAATAGTCGTTTAAATACCATTTACATATTGTTCTACAACGTTTTAATTCCTATTATAATCTTCCCATTTTTTCAATAAGACTGTTTTTATCTTATTAATTTCTTCTTCGTCTAAAATTTTATCAAAATTAGATACTGTATTTACTATATAGCTTTTATAATATTTCTCTGACCCTTCTTTTAGTCTAAAGTCAACTGCATCCCATTCCTCAAATTCTTGTAAAATAAAATCAAGAAATCCCTTCCTATTTTTATCAATATTCAAATAACCTGAGAGGCCATTATTTAAAAAATCATTAAACTGCTCTGTGCCACCTTGACCACAACAACTGATATTTCTAGCAATTGCAAGACGACAGGTTTCTTTGATCCAACCATATTTGTCAATTATTGATTTGATGTCCCACATTTGCTCAACTTCATGATCCAGGTCATTTGTTCTCAAAAATTCAATATAGGGTGGTATCCACTTTTTACTTTGATTTACGAGAGCTAAGATAGCATAGGTTCCCGCAGGAGGACCTTGGTCATATTCATCCATAATCCAAATTCGTGTTCCTTCTGCCCCATCATCAGTAATATCACAATATTTTAGAATTAAAGTCGATAAATCAGTGTGTTTTGCTGCTTTATTGAAAAAGTTATATTCATTAATCGTGTGAGATGAACCAGACTTGTCTTCAAATACTATTTCGAACGTAAAGCTTTTTAATCTAGTATTGTTATGGTATTTAACAATGTGATGGTGCCTAACACTGGCTTTCTCATCCGGATATAAAGCCTTGATTTCTTCGATGGAAGTAATTAATGCTTTGAGTATTAATTTACAGTCTTCTTCAGTTAATAGAATACCATTTAAATCTTTTTTTATAAACTTTTCATGTGTGGCTTCTTTTACATTATAATTATTACCTACAAAACCATCGGCTTTTATCAATATCTTTATAGTTGTCATTACGGTATGGTTTAAAATATTAAATATAGAGAATCGTAGGATTGAAACACACTACACTCCAATTAATCACAAGCCAAATGTAAATATTTTGTATTTAACGTCTCAATAGTAAATGCCCAATTTTATATTTGGGGACCTCACAAAAAAATCACAGACCTTTGCATTAAACACAAACCTTTTATGTTTTTTAACTGGTGTTACCGACTGTTTTTACTTTAATTTATTTCACGCCAGTTATTTGTGGCAGCATTACTACAGCAAGTATCCATCGTATTTAAGACAAGGCGTTTTTCACCTTTGCCCGTTCAGGCTTATTAGTAGTTAGGGAGTCTTAAAATGTTTAATCTGTTTAGCCTAGAGATGGCTTTATGTTTTTCATGGCAATGGAGTAGAGCAAATTTAGTACGCAATAAGAACAAATTAAAATTTTATAGCCTAAAACTACGCCCATAGGTAATTGCTTGAACAACTAGTACATACGTGTATCAACTCTCCAACCTGAGTGTAAAGATAAACCGAACCCATTTCTAACATAATTTTTAAAAATTATTCTTTTCAACAACAACAGCTACTTAGTAAGATATAACCATTTACAAACGTAAGTAAACGTAAACAAACGTTTAAAATACAATTGAAACTTTAATGCTGTCACATCTTTGCACCGTCATCAATTACAAACGATGGCGTTAACTAATATATAATCCATACAAACAAATTCATTATGAGCAATCTAAGTAACAAAGTACAATTGATCGGTAACCTAGGACAAGACCCAGAAACAGTAAATCTTAATGACGGTAAAAAGCTAGTTAAGTTTTCTCTTGCTACTACAGACCGTTATACTAATAAATTAGGTGAGCAGGTAACTGACACACAATGGCACCGTATTGTTGCCTTTAATGGTACGGCAAATATTATATCTGAATACGTAAAAAAAGGAAATAAAATAGGTGTAGAAGGAAAACTAGTCACCAGACAGTGGGAAGATAAATCTGGAGAAAAACGCTATACTACAGAGGTAGTTTGCGACCAGGTTTTAATGTTAGGTGGTAAGGCATAATCTCACTAATTTCTTTTAGAAATAAAAAATTAGTTCAAAAGCAAACAGTCCATTATCTCGCGATAATAGACTGTTTTTTATTTTAAAATAAAACTCGTTATTTTTTTACCTCTCCTCTATTACATCAAGAAATGGTTCTAGTTCTAATAAATGCATACCATCTATTTTACGTAATTCTCTTAAGAATCATGTTTTTAGAACCAGCTCTATAGTAGATTATTTAAGAAAACAACCTACTATTTAAAAATCATAATATCTTTTATTATCTAGATCCCTCTTACAAAGTCACTGTATAAATCATTAAATTGAAACCCTTCTGTAAATCTCTTTTTACTCAGTTTTTCAAATTCAACTAGTGACCAAAGAATAAACTCTTTCATAAAATTACGGTCTTCTTTAGTGGTTTGTGGCTGGTATTTTTGGACAAGATCTTCTAGCGGTGTGACCTGATCGATCAATACATTATAGTCGCTATCATTTAATTCGTCCAGTAATTCTAACCCTTCATTATTAAAAAACCACTCGATCAATTTATCGTATGGTGTTACCTCATCACTTTTAACTAGCTTTTTGATTTCTGGAAAATATTGAGGGAACAAGGTCTTAGTCGCCGCACCTATCAATTCCATTGCTACAAAGGCTGCACCTTCTTGCTCTCCTTCATAAACCAGTTCTACCTTACCAGTAATGGCTGGTATAATACCTGTAAAGTCAGAAAATCTAATAGTGGTCTTATGGTCACCGCTTATTAAAGAACGACGCTCGGCAGTACTTAAAAGATTTTCAAAAGCAGTAATACTCATGCGAGCACTTACCCCACTTTTTTCATCTACATATTCACTATTTCTAGCGCTGAAGCTTATTTGTTCCAATAAATCCTTTGCTAGTTCTGGTACATAGACAGACTCTGTAGTTCGTGAATCGTTCTTTGCTTCTTGTTGAGTAATTGTTTTTGCAATAGCGATACTCTCAGGATAATGAGTCAGAATTTGAGATCCTATTCTATCCTTAAGCGGTGTAACGATGCTACCACGGTTAGTATAATCTTCAGGGTTTGCTGTAAAGATAAACTGCATGTCTAGTTCTAGTCTCAATTTAAAACCACGTATTTGTATATCACCTTCTTGTAAAATATTAAAAAGTGCTACCTGTATACGTGCCTGTAAATCTGGCAATTCATTAATTACAAAAATGCATCGGTTAGCACGCGGTATCATACCATAATGAATCACGCGATCATCTGCATAGCTTAGTTTTAAATTTGCTGCTTTTATAGGATCTATATCACCTATTAAATCGGCAACGGTAACATCTGGAGTAGCTAGTTTTTCATAAAAACGATCTTCTCTATGCAACCAGGAGATAGGGGTTTTATCACCGTGCTTTTCTATTAATTCTTTGGCAGTTCTTGATAACGGTTGTAAGGGATCGTCATGAATCTCACTATCTGTCACATAAGGTATGTATTCATCTAGCAAGCCAGTCATGAGTCTCGCAAGTCTGGTTTTTGCCTGCCCTCTTAAACCTAATAAATTAATATTGTGACGTGATAAAATAGCACGTTCTAATTCTGGAATTACGGTGTTTTCATAACCATGTATTCCTGTAAAAGAATTCACATCGTTTTTAATGTTTTCAATAAGGTTATCCCTTAACTCTTCCTTAATTGACTTTGATTTCCAGCCGGACTCCTTCAGCTGTTTTAATGTATTTATTTTATTATAATCCATAGTTTTCCTTCTTAATCGTGTACAAATTACAACCCAAGCCCTACTCTAGCAATCATTAAAGAGATATTTAACGTTAGTGTTTAAGAACTGTAAGATTCTAGCTGTTTAAATTACACATAAGATGGTTGTGTATCTCGCTTTCGCGAAAGCGGAATAAAAATATGTATTAAATATACATCAAGGATTAAGGAACTATGAAGTAGAATAAATTATCTACTCCTTAAATAAATCAAGCATATTTGAGCCGCTCTGATAGTAGTTTAACATCACATCTCAACTATTTTCACATAGACGATGAGTTTGTTAAAGGCTTAACTTATGTACTTCCAAAGTCCTTTTTTATTCTGTAGAAAAGACATAACACGTTTTACACCAGCATGTTGTTCTAGTTCTATCTTCACATCTTTGGCGAGTAATTTTTGAGCTGCTTCTCTTGCTATGGCGAGTATATGATTGTCCTTTACAATATCTGCAAGTCTTAAATCCATGACACCACTTTGCTGCGTTCCCATAAGATCTCCTGGGCCGCGTAATTTAAGGTCTACCTCAGCAATTTTAAAACCATCTGTAGTAGCAACCATGGTGTCTAATCTTGTTTTTGAGTTAGCACTGAGTTTGTGGCCTGTCATTAAAATACAGTAACTCTGGTCGCCACCACGCCCTACTCTACCGCGCAACTGGTGCAATTGAGATAGTCCAAAACGCTCTGCACTTTCTATAATCATCACGCTGGCGTTAGGCACATTAACACCTACTTCTATAACTGTAGTTGCGACCATGATCTGAGTCTCGCCGTTTACAAAGCGATTCATTTCATAATCTTTATCTTCTGGCTTCATACGGCCGTGGACTATACTTACATGGTATTTAGGTAGCGGAAATTCTCTAACAATACTATCATATCCATCTTGCAGGTCTTTATAGTCTAGTTTTTCTGACTCTTCTATTAATGGATACACCATATAGACTTGACGACCTAGCGCTATCTCGTCCCGTATAAAACCAAAAACAGCGAGTCTATTTTTATCATATCGGTGTACGGTTTTAATCTCTTTACGACCTGGAGGCAACTCATCTATCACAGAAATGTCTAGATCTCCATATAAACTCATCGCTAGAGTTCTAGGTATAGGTGTTGCGGTCATGACCAGCACGTGTGGTGGCAAATTATTTTTTTTCCAGAGTTTTGCTCTTTGCGCCACGCCAAAACGGTGCTGCTCATCTACTATAGCAACGCCCAAGTTTTTAAACTTTACTTTATCCTCAATAAGTGCATGTGTACCTATTAAAATATCTAGAGTTCCATCTTCTAGCTCTTCATGAATAGTTCGACGTGCCTTAGTCTTTACAGATCCTGTAAGTAAGGAAACTGTAATTCCTGTACCTTCTAGCAATTCTGACACGCCACTGTAATGCTGTTGTGCAAGAATCTCTGTAGGTGCCATAATACAAGCCTGAAAACCGTTATCTAATGCAAGTAATGCCGTGAGAACGGCAACTATCGTTTTTCCAGAACCTACATCACCTTGAAGCAAACGATTCATATGAGCGCCCGTACCCATGTCGGCACGTATTTCTTTTACTACACGTTTTTGCGCACCTGTTAATTCAAAGGGTAAATGATTTTTATAAAAGTCGGTAAACTTATCTCCTACGCTATCAAACACATAGCCTTTAATCTTTGTTTTTCTAATCCTATTTTGTAGCAATAATTCCATTTGAATAAAAAAAAGCTCTTCAAACTTTAATCTATAAATAGCATGTTGCAACATATCTGGTGTGGTAGGAAAATGAGCGTTTACCATAGCTTCATTTTTACCTATCAACTTATAATGCTCTCGCATATCGTCTGGCAATGTTTCTACAAAGGCGCCATTGATCTCGCTAAATAACTTGCGCATACATTTAACGATGTACGTGTTAGTTATCTTACGTTTGGCCAGCATTTCTGTACTAGGATAAACTGGTGTCATCGCACTTTGTTTGCGTGACTTGTGATCTACTAGTAATTCTAGATCTGGATGTGCAATATTATATTGAGAACCATAACGAGCCACTTTACCGAAGGCTACATAGGGTTCATTTATTTTAAGACTGTCTCTAAAATGTTTCTGACTGCGGAACCATACCAACTCCATGCGTCCCGTCTCGTCTGCAAATGTAGCAACCAGTCGCTCTGATTTACCAGACCCTGCGGTTTTTATATGGATTATTTTCCCTAAAATCTGCACTTGTGCACTATCTGGCACTAGCTGATTGATCTTATAATATTTAGTTTTATCTATATATCGATTAGGAAAAAGATTTGCCAGATCTCCATAAGTATGGATATGCAATTCACTACGCAAGAGTTTTGCTCTTTCTGGACCTATGCCAGTAAGGTAATCTATAGGTGTAGAAAGAAAGTTAAGTGGCAATGGAAAATTATTTCTAGTGTGTATTCAAAGATAAATGGACTTAATGAAATTTTCAAATTAATAATCATGTGAATATATGATTTACCAAAATTTAAACTTTTAAAATAAAACTGGCCGGAGCGATAGTCGAAGACGGTTACTTATGGAAAGAGTTTTATCTTTCCCTTTTAGGTACATAATCTGAAGATGCAAATGCGCTCGATGGATCATTCTAACAATTAGATAATATTTTCCGTCTATCAAAATAACCAGATGCTAATGCTCGTTTCTTTTTAACTGACCATTCCTTAATTCTTGCTTCAAAATGATAGGCTTAAAATACATCGTTAAATTATTCATGAAATAACAACTCTACTGGTCGCCTTTAAAAAGTAAATGATCGAGGGCTTGATCCTTTTTGATGTTCATTAAATCTTCTTAGAATATTGTTAGTCCTTCCTGTGTAGAGCAATCGGTCATTAGATTATAATATGTATATGTAAAACTGATAATTTATACCAAATAACAATAGCGTCCTAAACGTTTAAAAAGAGAAAGGGAAATTTGTTCCTCAAAGTTACCTTTGTGGTGCAACACA
>NZ_CANLXZ010000051.1 GCF_947495285.1 uncultured Nonlabens sp.
TCATCTCAATTACAGTTTTGTTGCTCCTTATTTATTTTACTAAATTGTATCCCGAAGCAACGCAGGACACACAACTACTGGCAATACCGTGTATAATTCATTGCTAGTTTTAGCCTACTTACGAAAATCCTCGCGGATTTTCTATTCGGTTTTTATTTGCTAAATTTAGTGCTTAAAACACGCAACAAACCATATACAAAAACGTTGTGCTTAATTAGAAAAAAATATGGGAGCTTATTTAAGTTTTAATTTTATAAAAAAAACCGAAAATATGATTATCGGTGAATTACCATCTTTGCAAGTATTTGAAGCCAAACTACCTGTAGTAGAAAAAAATTATCTTAACAATGGAGATGATGGCTGTTCATTTAAATGGGGAGGTTACATTTTTACAGAATTTGAACAAAACTCTAATAGATGGGAATATTATACTTACGAGGCGGATTGTTACTTTATAAAATTAGCCAATATTTTGGCTGAAGTGGATCAACGATCTTATGATGAAAGAACAGTATATCTTTATGAAATCTCAAAGATTAAAAAGAGTATTGAAAACGTTCTAAAATACTCTAATTCTGATAGCTTTTCTGATAATCAAGCTAGAGAAGAAGATAGAACAATATTATCATTTTTTTTGAACAAATTAACACAATATGAAAATAAAGAAGCTTACGTGATCTGCTCTGTTGGATAGTCAAGTAGATAAAAGGCAATCTCACCCCTAAACCTCTCACAGAACTGTACGTGATAGTCTACCATCATACGGCTCTTCAAGACCGAAGCATGTGTATATCCATCCATGCTTCGCTGATTTAACCAAATCATCCTCCTTAGAGTTGTAAGAATCAAATCATTATTGACACACAACTATGCACAATACTATATAAAAAATTTGGCGTTTATGAGTTGAACTCATCTAGCTAATTTTAAAAGAGTACAACACCAACCAAATATCTATAAAAAAGGACAGCCATTGTAGAGTGTCTTCCTCTCTTTGCACTCGTCGGAGACAAGATGGTACTATAAAAAGACAATGAGGTTTTGATCACATTATTACTAAAAAAGGGATCCAAAGCACCAGTGCAAATTTTGGCCTAATCGTTATCGCATACAAGCTTAAAAGAATCCTAAACATAATGAAGAAGCAAGGAAAACAAGCCTTTATCCTCTATAAACACCACTATAAAGCTATTCTAAAGCTCCTATCTATATTTTAAAACCTTCTCTTAAGTATCAACTCATTTTACCAACTCGTTTTCTCAATATCCATTCACATCACTTTTCTAACGTATATTTAAACAAAAAATGAGCAGTTTTGAGAAAAACTGCCCTTGTGTGCAAACTAAGGAAAAGACGTAAAATGGAACTTGAAAGAAGAATATTATCTTTTTTAAAACCTGATTTGGTTGAAAAAATACTGCAAGAATCTACCATTAAGGAATTCCCAAAAGGAACTGAAATTTTAAGGGAACAGCAGTATGTCAAAGTTTTACCCATTGTAGCTAATGGTCTGATAAAAGTATATTCTAGATTTGATGAGAAAGAATTGCTACTATACTATATAGAACCAGCCCAAAGCTGTGTAATGACTTTTTATGCGTCTTTAAAAAATACACCAAGTAAAGTATTTGCAAAAACGGAAGAAGATTCAACAGTTCTTTTATTACCGGTTCATTTATTGCCATCCTGGCTGAAAAAATACCCAGAATTTAACGAACTTTTCTACAATCAGTTTAATCTGAGGTATTCAGAGCTATTGGAAACAATAGGTAGCTTGTTATTGGATAAGATGGATAAAAGACTATACGACCATTTGAAGAAGAAAACTGAATTAAGTCATAACAATTCTGTTAAAATGAGTCATTCCCAAATAGCAAATGAATTAGGGACTGCTCGTGAAGTAATTACTAGAGTTTTAAAAAAGCTTGAAACAGATGGGAAAGTTGAACAAAAATCTGGAATAATAAGAATTATTGACGAGTGGTGACCGCAGTCACTGCATAGTTCTAGACGGCTATTTAACTTTGTAAGGTAATCTTTCAATAATATAAAATTTTCAATTATGACAAAAAATATGGGTTCAGCAGACAGAATTATAAGAGTTATAATCGCTGCAATAGTTGGTATTCTTTATTTTACAGGAACAATATCCGGTACATTAGGTATTGTTTTATTGGTGCTTGCAGGAGTTTTTGTTTTAACAAGTGTGATTAGCTTTTGTCCACTTTATGCACCGTTTGGAATCAAAACTTGCAAAATCAAAGAAAAATAAAAGTCATGTAGGTAAAGGGGTATCTCACCCCTAAACCTCTCATATAACCGTATGTGATAGTCTCCCATCATACGGCTCTTCTTAACAAGTCCGTCTGTAGGCTTCCATAAAAATCTAGGCTTCCACTAATTAGGACACCTTAAAATTCGACAACTAATTATTACTTAGGTCAGATTTGATTAAAATTTAAAATATCACACCTACCTGTTAGGGGCTAAATTAGGTTTTGATGTAGTTCGTTTTCCTTAACTTCATATAATTCTAATACTTTCTGGGTCTCATACCTGTCAGTTAAATAATTGGGTAATAGATCAGGAGTTATGCTTTTACATTTTGCTTCAAACAGTAGTTTTTTCTGATTATTTTGAGATAAAAACAGTGCTACATGACCTTTATTATTTATTTCTAAATAAATATTGCTATATTTTCTACTTCCGGTTAAGGGATAGAATATACCGTATCCTATAGCTTTTCTTATTAAAGCGTGAGAAATATCAAAAGAATCATAATAAAGTAAATGCTCTTTGGTATCGTAAAACGCTAGGTTTATATAGTCCGGCATTCCTCTAAATGCTCTAGGTGAAAATCGATGTGTTTCTTCTTCTAGTGTAACATAGGATAAAGGATCTCTGTAAAATACTGTTCGATTAGTGCGTAAACTTTGCATATCTCCTAGGGATGAAGTAATTACCTTAATTTGTGAAGAGGTTTTTAATGCTGCTTTCCAACTATAACGTTCGTATTTTATGAGATATCTTAGCCCTAAAGTCGTTACAACTACAAATACAATTATATTTTTAGTATTAAGTAATGCTGTTTTTTTAAGAGTATCATAAATCCCAAATTTTAAAAATAAAGCAATTGTTGTCGATGCAATAAATAGAACAAGTAAATGACTGTAGAAGTCAGCAGTATTATAAGATCTTCCCCAGTTAGCCAGTACACTACTAAATATCGCAATTAGTCCCGATAGCAGTAAGTTAACCCCTATAGCTATGTAAAATGAATAATTACCTGTAAATTTTAATAACGTAAGGTAAATTATAATTAAAATACCAGTGATAATTACAAATGGCAATTGCAATTCAGGATGAATTTTAAACATTAGTCGTGAATTTACTTGTTACAATAATAAAAATAAAAAATGTTATTAGCTAGAGATACCTTTTGTTAAAAGCTTAAGGCTCAATAAATGTAATACCTAAAACACAATTGTGATTATGAAGATAGAATCAAATTAATTAGCTAAACAGGAAGTACTTACTGGTTAAGGAATTTCAAGAATTAAGGACAAATAGTAAGGAAAGCCAAGAGAAGTTACGGTTGAAAAATAAAAAGATAGTGATAGCAATGGTAATGACAGAGAACAATAAGGCCGAAACAGTTTATTTAAAATTAATCGACGACTATTCTGTAAAATCATTAGACAAAATATTTATACAGCATATAAGTACTTCAAAACAAATGGTAAAGGATAAACAGAGAGGATAGGTAACCTTAAAGAAAATTAAATTATAGAACTGCTTTACAATAAGAATAGGTCTTGTTTTAAACAACTACTCATGATCATTATGCAGGTTAAATGGAGTCTTAGAGCAATATCAACTCATGGTAATAAAGAGCATCTAAGCTTATAACTCCATGAATTACAATATAGAAGTAAACGAGAAGTCTAATAAATTATTTAGAAAACCTAGATCACGTACACCTTTATTTTAAGGTGTAATTATTTATGATAACTACTCAAAACTTAAATCTCTATATATGGCCTACCTTTGCATTTTAAAAATAAAGAGGATAAAAGAGTATTTAAATTTATAGAGTAATGGATGTACAAGTAGGCGATAAAGTAAAATTAACCATAGAGAGAGAAACACCTCTAGGCTACAACGTTTTAATAGAGGGCGAGATAGAAGGATTGCTATATAGAAGTGAAGTTTTTTCAGAAATGGAAGAAGGCATGGAAGGTATAGGTTTTATTAAAAATATAAGAGAAGATGGCAAAATAGATGTATCGCTTAGACCTCAAGGCTATCTTAATGTTATAGATCATGACGCAAATGCTGTTCTAGAAGCACTGAGAGAAAGTCCAGATGGTTATTTACTAATTACAGATAAAAGCTCACCAGATACGATACGTGTCCAATTTAACATGAGTAAAAAGTCCTATAAAAAAGCTCTAGGTAATCTTTATAAAGAGAAGTTAATCAACATTACAGCTGATAGAATAGAGTTAATAAGCTAATTCTATTTAATCGATTCCATAGATCTAGAAAACGACTTTTTATTTATCTATGGAGACTCTAGATCGTTCTTACACATTTTAAAGCTTATTCATCGAGACTGTTTTGATTTCTGAGCTTTGTTCGTTTCTCGCTTTCGCGAAAGCGGAACTAAAATAACACTTGAACTATTATGAATAGTAAGTTCTATTGCTAGAAGTAAAAATTAAAAAATCTGTCTGCTCCTATGCAGATAAATAGCTAGTGTATAGGAAAAGTACCTACATAAGTAGCCGTAGATACTTAAAACGTTGTGCTCCTCTTTTAACCTTGTCACGATTAAGATAAGGTCAAGTCTATGGGGAATAACGCGTTTATAAAAAAAAGGATGAGTAAAATAGTGTTGTTAAAAAACGCAGTTAATCTAGATTCTTAGATACTCACACTGACGACGTATAGATGTAGAACTATAAATATCCCAATTAAATCAATAATAATTTACAGTATAGGCATCTTTAAAAAGATATTTCTGTACAACTTATGCTCCAGGTACAAGCCTCGTGTCTGGATTCTAAAATAATGAGAGAAATTTTATGCTAAAGAGTCGGTGTAGAACTATCTGGAACCTATTTAATTCTTTTTTACGACTAGAAAATGATAACTTTAGACCTGGAAATCCTTCTGTAAATCTTAACGCCATATTTGTGTTATTACTTTAAGATGCCATCTTTAAAATACTTAATGAGATTTGCACTACCGGCTTACACGGTAGAGTATCGACCTAAATTATTGTTTTAGTAAAAAAACGAAGGTTGCGGTAATGTGGCTTTATATAACGTTATAAAATCACTAGATTGTATTAAAAATGACCTTAATGAAGTGCTGGACTGTTACATTTTACACACAATTAAATCGTAAAATTATATATACTGCACTTTTTTTAATCTTTATGGCGTTTATCTGTTAGGAAGACCTTTATATTGTAAAAAGCTATTGATTTAGTTCATTTATTAAGAAATAGCCAGTTATTCTTTTTTAATGTGTCTCGCATCTTATGATTTAAGGTAGTTTTACTGTTTTCTCAAATCAAAATCATGTGAAATAAGTAGTTGTAATATTTTTTACTTCTAGCAATTGATCTAACTGGCAGAATCTCTTCCTTCATTCTACCAGCTTTTTTATCTTTACCTCTCATTTATGATAACTAGAATTGAAGAACGGACAATATAATAATACTGCATGGACCAGCTGTCCGGACTGTTTAGGACGTGGAAAAAAAAGCAGGAGATTACGCAAAAAAGTGCGTTTAAATTATCAAAGAGCCTTAGAACAATTTGAAAAATCAAATGGCACTGGTACTGCTCCTGTGCGGCCTAAAGCGCATCAATACTCTTGTATAAACTGTAACGGTACAGGTCTGGTAAGGACCGACTCTTTTCCAGATGTAAAGGTATATCCTCGCGTCGCTATAATAGGTGGTGGTATAGGTGGTACAGCGCTTGCCGTAGCCTGTTTACATCGAGGTATTCCTTTTACACTATATGAACGCGATTCTAGTTTTAATGAACGCTCACAAGGTTATGGACTTACCTTACAACAGGCTAGTAAAGCTATACAAGGTCTAGGCATAACGGCTTTAAAAGAAGGTATAACCTCTACAAAGCATGTGGTGCATACCACAGATGGAACTGTAATAGGAGAATGGGGAATTAGAAAATGGGGAGATAGTAAGGAAAAGATCTATTCCAAACGTACTAACGTGCATATCGCTCGACAATCTTTGCGTGAAGAGTTACTTGATCAATTGGGCGGTGAGGATCAGGTAACCTGGGGACACCGATTAATAGATTTTAAAAGAAATAAAAATGACGCTATAGATCTTAAGTTTCTAGTAAATGGAGAAGAAATAATAAAAACTGCCGACTTAGTAGTGGGCGCAGACGGTATACGCAGTACCACGCGCAAACTATTAATAGGAGAATCTCCTACTCCATTACGTTATCTCGATTGTATTGTTATTTTAGGTATCTGCCCGCTTAAAAGTCTTAATAATTTAGATCACGATTTGTTAGATAATGCTACTGTATTTCAAACTGCAAATGGAAAAGAACGTATTTATATGATGCCATACTCAACGGACACGATCATGTGGCAACTTAGTTTTCCTATATCAGAAAATGAAGCTAAAAAACTAAGTGAATTAGGTCCTGCAGCTCTTAAGAAAGAAGCTATGTTAAGAACACAATGGCACTCGCCTATTCCAGAAATAATAAATGCTACAATAGAAAAACAAATTTCTGGTTATCCTGTGTATGACAGAAGTTTACTCGATCCAGAAGTATTGAAAAATAACAGTAATGCAACACTTATAGGCGATGCAGCACACCCTATGAGTCCATTTAAAGGTCAGGGAGCAAACCAGGCACTCCTAGATGCATTATCTCTAGCACGTGCTATCTCCATAGGTTGTAGACCACAATCTAACTGGAGAGAAACAGATTTGAGAGCTGCTGTTCTCAATGATTTTGAAAAAGCCATGTTAGAACGCACGGCTAGTAAAGTAAAGGATTCTGCTCAAGCAGCTCAATTCTTGCATTCTGATGTGGTTTTACATAAGGGTGACGAACCTAGAGGACGTATTCTCAAAAGATCAGATAAAAAAGAATAGAACTAGCTATTTATTTGCCAATGTACTGGTTATTAAAGTGCAGTATTTTTAGATTAAACTTAACAACGTCAAATTATAGAGGTTAATCATTATAATAGCCGTTGTTTACTCATCACTCTTTGCAAATAAAAACTATAGCAATTACAGGTGATTTTTCTCATTTATACCTTCAAAAATATACAATGTAAAAACTTTACTAATAACGTTAATGACTTTAATAAAACTAAATCCACACTAGCTATAGCTGAAGGGTTGATCATTTATAAAGTTTTAGAATAGTTAAGTACGTAAAGCGAGAAGAGTTAAAATCTAGAATGACCTTAGAAGAATTACAAAAATTAAAGAAAATTAGGATACGGGAACTTTATTAGCATATCTAGAGATGGTCAAATTTATGTTTTCTGTATGACAAAAAGTAATTTCACCTTAATAAGCATATATTTAATCATTGATAAAATCATAGATAATACAAGAACTCATAAAATATTACTTTAGCTTAAGGGATAGCGTGTATAGGTAAGTATATAATTGTTGAGCCTTTATCACGATGCAAATACTATGACTAGTTAGCACAGTAGGATCTAAAATTACCGTAACTATAGGTAATGTCGTTTTTACTTAATGTACACCATAGAATTAATGAAGTAGATAATGTGCCATTCACGTTAATAATAAATACTGGAGCTTTGTATAAAGAGCCTTTTTCAAGAAACACATGCGTTTGCATGGTGTGCAAACCTATTATACACTACGTCTATTTTTTTTAACAGTTTTTATTTATCAGCTTGAATTTAAAAGATTTAAGAGCCTATTAATAACCATCACATAGCTGGTGGTATAGAGTTATCATACTTTTGGCACGCTGGTTGATTCATGTATTACATCGGTAGACATAATTACTGATTTTAATACTATATATTATGAAAAAGCTATTTACCCTAACACTTGTTTTTATTCTAGGATTAGGATTCTCAAGTGCCAAAAAGTTGGATGACGACACACGCTACCGTAATTACAGTAAAAACTTTATTTTTAATCAAGATGGAATCGAGTTTGCTGTTTTTCCAGACGGTCAGTTTGATTTTAATTATTTGCAAGATAGAAATGGTGTTAACGTATTTGTAAATACAAGAAACGTTCAATTTTCATTTAATTCTGGATATGATTATGACCGTTATGTACAGTACGATTCTTATGGTGCTGTTATTCAAATAGAAGAAATACCTATTTATTATGATTCTTATGGTCGTGTAAATCAAATAGGTAACGTAAACATAGATTATAATAATGGGTATATAAATAGGTTAGGTGGTTTAAGAGTTTACTACAGTAGACCTGGAGTTATCCATTATTATGAGGGATACATTAACACTTATAATAGAAACTATATCTATCAACCATGGCACAACCATTATCGTGTACCAGTTGTAAATAGATGTGTAATATATAATACTCCATATAGAGCATGTTATCTCCCTATACGTTATTCCTGGTCGTATCATGTAAATTACTGGAATACACCTACTTATTATAATGGCCGTTATGAAAGAGCAAACGCACGTAGAAATTTTTACAGACCTAATGATAGAGTAACTTATAGGAGCTTTGAAAGAGGACGTCGCAATTCTCGTGGTAGAGCTGTAGCTGTAAACAATAGAGTAAATAGAAATAGACAGTCTATCTCTACAGGTAGAAGTCAGGTAACTAGAACCACTCGTGGTAGAAATGTTGCTACCTCTACTAGAGTTGCTACAGGTCGCAATACCACAAGCAACAGTAGATTTAATAGAGCAACGACTAGAACTTCTAGACAGGCAAATACTAGAACTATTTCTAACAGAGGCACGACTAGGTCTACCACTGCAACTCCTAGAAGTAATAGAACTACTCGCAGCACGACAGCTATCTCTAGTAATAGAAATCGTACTGTTAGAACTACTGCTCGATCTACACCTAGAAGAAACACAGCAAGAACACGTTCTACTCGCGGTACAAAAAGTAGAACTACTTCTCGAGGTTCTTCTTCTAGAAACACACAAGGTATAAGCTCTAGATCTACTAGTTCTTCTAATAAAAAAACTAGTCGCAATACTAGATCTAGAAACGGCCGTAGAGGATAAAATTTATTTATTGTTATTTGATATCAATATAATGAATCCTTCAATTAAAAGATTAAAAACAGTTTGAAGGTCAAAATATATTAAACTTTATAAAAGAACTACTTAATCATAATGCATATAACGCTTATTGAGCAATATTGAAATGGCGAGATAGCTTTATATGCATTAAATGGAGTCCTACAAGAGATTGTGAAAAATAAGCTTACAATTATCATTATTAGGCATATCGTCATGCAGAAAGTGTACCAGCAAACCTGATTTTTCATAAGGTCACATTTAATTAGTAAAAGCATTATATGGTACTTTCATGATGATTGTAAATAGTAAAAGTAATCAGAAACATTAATCAATGTAAGCGACTTTACAATAGGAAAAAAAAAGAAGTTAAGCAAGAAAGAGATTACGATTCAAAAAAGAAAAAGTCAGCAATAGCAGTCTAATGGAGAGGCTACTAGACCTTAAAAGAAATTTATACCAATTTAGTTTTTAAATGCCGTATAAAAAGCTTTTAGATAATGATGATTTCCTGTGATTGATTTTATAGT
>NZ_CANLXZ010000052.1 GCF_947495285.1 uncultured Nonlabens sp.
TTTGTGTTGCACCACAAAGGTAACTTTGAGGAACAAATTTCCCTTTCTCTTTTTAAACGTTTAGGACGCTATTGATACTATAATTAAATTTTTCATAGAATATGTTGTATTATACTATAAGTAAAACAAAAATACTCAATTTAAATTTATACTCATAAATTTTATGGAAATCAGATCAAACGATAGTTTAAGTGGTTAAAATTTATTAAAAAAGATACAAAAACTATTATAAATCAAACAATATCAATCAAATAAATAAAATACAAATTTTAACTTTTTAAAATCAGATAAATCACTAAAATTGAAAAAAATATTAATACAAAATTATTAACAATTGTTCAATATCTATTTGATTTAAAACACTTTAACGATCTAAAATGGATCTTTATTAATTAAATTAGTTATCTAACCACTTTGAATATAAAAATGTATTCAAGTCATTACATCCTATTTTGTTCTAACCTGGAGTGGACATATGTACAAACTTTAAAATATATACCGGTTTTCAATAACTTACTAGAAATTAAAGATTATTAATAAAAAACTATATGTTTTTAGCTTAAAGCTCATTTAATTAAATTCTTATCGTATTCTATAGCCAGTGGACCACAAAATTAAGAACAGAACGACTTACCCATTACCGTAATAAAATGAAATAGATGCAGTGGTATTCATTTTAAATTACTTAGCTATCTAAGCCCAGTAAGCCTTCTATAAAATCTATAACCAGCCATAGTTGCCTAGATTAAATTATAGCCATCAAGTGGCGCTTTTATACCGTCGCAGCATGAATGCTCATGAGTTTTAAAAAATAAACTAATCATTATGGTTATTTTAACCTTGCTTTCGCGAAAGCGGAATTACAAAAATCTTATTTTTACAGTTCATGGAATTTAATATAGTATCAGAGTTTTCTCCTACGGGAGATCAACCCCAGGCCATTAAGCAGATAGTAGAAGGCATAGAGAATCATGCAAAATTTCAAACTCTACTTGGAGTTACTGGTAGTGGTAAAACATTTACGGCTGCAAACGTGATTCAAGAAGTACGCAAACCTACCCTAGTCTTGTGTCATAATAAAACACTGGCGGCTCAATTATATTCTGAGTTTAAAGATTTTTTTCCAGATAATGCTGTAGAATATTTTGTATCTTACTATGACTATTACCAGCCAGAGGCATTTATTCCTTCTAGTGGTACGTACATCGAGAAAGATCTTTCTATCAATGAAGAGATAGAAAAGATGCGATTAAGCACTACCTCTTCCCTACTTTCTGGACGTCGTGATATTATAGTTGTGGCATCTGTTTCTTGTCTTTATGGTATCGGTAACCCAGTAGAATTTCAGAAAAACGTTGTTAGAATAAAAAAAGACGAGGTGATTGCAAGAACAGCATTGTTGCACAAACTGGTACAGTCGCTGTATTCTAGAACCACTGCAGAGTTTAATCGTGGTAACTTTAGAATCAATGGTGATACACTAGATGTGTTCCCTAGTTATGCAGACACTTGTTTTAGAATCCACTTTTTTGGAGACGAGATAGAAGATATAGAGCGTTTTAATCCTGTAGATGGAAGGGTTCTTGAAAAATTTGATCAAATTACCATCTATCCGGCAAACATGTTTGTGACTTCTCCAGACATTTTACAAGGCGCTATACATTCCATTCAAGAAGACCTGGTAAAACAGACCGACTATTTTAAAGAAATAGGAAAACCTCTTGAAGCAAAAAGACTGGAAGAACGCACAGAATTTGACCTAGAAATGATAAGAGAGTTAGGCTATTGTTCTGGTATTGAGAATTACAGTCGTTATCTAGACGGGCGTTTACCTGGTACGAGGCCTTTTTGTTTATTAGATTTCTTTCCAGATGATTATTTAATGATCATAGATGAGAGTCACGTGAGTGTGCCACAAGTAGGTGCTATGTATGGCGGTGATAGATCGCGTAAGGAAAACCTAGTCGATTATGGTTTTAGATTACCAGCAGCTATGGATAACCGTCCATTAAAATTTGAAGAATTTGAAGCTCTGCAAAATCAAGTTTTATATGTAAGCGCTACTCCTGCAGATTATGAATTGGCAAAAAGCGATGGTGTAGTCGTAGAACAGATTATAAGACCTACTGGTTTACTAGATCCTATAATAGATGTACGTCCCAGCCAGAATCAAATCGATGACCTTGTAGAAGAAATAAGATTGCGAGAAGAACGTGATGAACGTGTTCTTATCACAACGCTTACAAAACGCATGGCCGAAGAACTTACCAAATACCTAACGCGTATTAATGTAAGATGTCGCTATATTCATAGTGATGTAGATACATTAGAACGTGTAGAGATATTATCTGACTTGCGTCGTGGGATTTTTGATGTGCTTATAGGTGTTAACTTATTAAGAGAAGGACTGGATCTACCTGAAGTATCTCTAGTGGCTATTCTAGATGCAGATAAAGAAGGTTTTTTACGTAATCAACGTTCCCTTACTCAAACCATAGGTCGTGCGGCTCGTAATGTAAATGGACTCGCTGTCCTTTATGCAGATAAAATTACAGAAAGCATGCAAAAAACCATAGACCAGACAGAATACCGCCGTTCTAAACAAATTGCATATAATGAGGCAAATGGTTTAAAACCTACGGCGATAAAGAAAAAGCTAGAAACAGCATTGTACCGCAAGAATACCGCCACCTATGCCATAGAAGAAACCCTATCTCTTAAAGCTGCCGAGGAAGAAGCTGAATACCTTTCTAAAGCAGAACTAGAAAAGAAAATAAGAGAAACTCGCAAAATGATGGAAAAAGCGGCTAAGGAATTGGATTTTATGGAAGCTGCAAAACTGAGAGATCAAATCAAAATGATGCAAGAAAAAGCAAAGACGGTTTAGGTGTTCTTACTCTTTATTAATAAATCATTTATTGACCTTGTTTTAAAATAAATTAGTATAATTTTCAATATCTTAAAAATTACATTTGTATAAATTTGAACTTATGAAATACGTATTGATCTGTGCCATCGCTCTAACTATACTTTCTTGTACTACTAAGGTCCATGTAGAAAGCAATGGAAAAACTATTATAGGTGAAGACCCTCTAGAAACTCTAGAAAACAGAGAACTTACTCAAGAATTTAAGGATTACTGGTACAGTGGTGAAGCAGAGATTTCTAGCTATGATCTTAGTCAGGCTAGATATGGAGAGATGAGAGAAGGAACTGCGGTGATGATTTTTGTAACAGAATCTTTTGATAAAAAAGACCAGGTAAAGGCAGACCTAGCAAACGACTCTAACAGACCGGTTCTTAAATTCAATGCCACTCGTGATTTTAATACTGGTATCTATCCTTATCACATTATGAGCAGTACTTTTTTACCTCTAGATAAAAAAGACAATGCTATTAAAGTAGCCAGCAGCATTCAAGAATGGTGCGGACAGACGTATATGCAAATGAATCAAGATGGTGATGAATATGAGGTGATGCTTCACTCCTATTTTCAAAGTGAAGGAAATGATGATTTTGAGATAGAAAACGTCATGACAGAAAATCAAATCGCTGCGCAGTTAAGACTAGATCCTCAGGCTATGCCTACTGGTGCTATTAAAATCATACCTAGTACAGAATTTTTAAGACTTAAACATGTGGAGACTAAACCATATGACGCCGTAGCAAAATTAAGCGAGATGGAAGATGGCTTTTTATACAGTGTTAAGTTTACAGATCTAGGTAGAACTATTGCTTTTAAAACAGAAAAGACATCTCCTTACCGCATACTATCCTGGATGGATCGTTATAAAGATGGATCTACACCTATGGTTTCTACAGGTACTTTAAAGAAATCCATTAAATCTGCATACTGGGGTAAAAACGCAAATAAAGATGCTGTTTTAAGAGATAGTCTAGGAATATGAGAGAATATTTTTCAAAACCAGAAGTAATAGTAACCATTTCTTTTTTACTAGGTACGTTTATAATTCACCGGTTAATTATATGGAGTGCTGCAAAGCTGTCTCAAAAAATTCATCGATCAGAATTGCGCAAGCAGTATTTAAAAAGATACACCGGTTATATAATCTGGACCGTATGTGTAATTGCTATTATTCTCATATGGGGATTTAATACCAAAGGCTTTTTTGTCGCACTAGGTTCTACATTTGCCGTAGTAGGTGTGGCCCTATTTGCAAACTGGAGTATTTTGAGCAACATAACTGCCAGTTTCATTCTTTACTTCACCTTTCCTTATAGAATAGGAGATCGCATACGCATACATGATAAAGACTTGCCAGTTACCGCAGTAATAAGCGATATAAAAGGTTTTTACACCTTACTAGAAACCGACGAGGGCGAGTTAATCACCTACCCTAATAACTTATTGTTACAAAAAGGAGTTTCTATCTTACAAGATAAAAAAGGTTCTGTTTTTGACATTACTGATGATAGTGTAGATAGAACTGTTTAAATAGAATTTACTTATTAAATTTACTAGATAAAGTACGATTATGGATTTAAGTGATCAATTAAAAAACCTTTTCCCAGAACACGATTTTAAAGAAGAAGAACAACCAGAAAAGAGCAACATCTGGTTACAAGAAGATCCTTTAGAATGCAAGTTTGAAAAACGTAAAGGAAAAGTAAATACCGTAATAGCTGGTTATACCGGCGCCACTGCCGACTTTAAAATTCTAGCCAAAGAACTTAAAACCCAACTAGGTGTAGGCGGTAGTTTTAAAAACGACCAGATTATCATCCAGGGCGATTACCGCGATCGCATTATGGAAATGCTCAAAGAAAAAGGCTTTAAAGTAAAACGTGTAGGTGGTTAGAAACTGGTTTTTTTATTTAAGTATCTCACAGTTTTCTTCAATAGCTATAAAGTAAGTTCATATCACGTTGTGTAACCTGAGATTTTAGTCCTTGAATAAAATATGTAGAATAAAGAAAATTCTTAAACACAAAAAAACTCCTTAATCACGATCGATTAAGGAGTTTTCATTTTTTAAGGTATTACACCTTACTCATCACCTACTATGTGCTCAATGGCAGCAGCAAGTTTAAAGTCATTTTCTGTAAGACCGTTCACATCATGAGTACTAAGAGTAATCTCTAGAGTACCATAAGTGTTGTGCCAGTCTGGATGATGCTCCATTTTTTCTGCCTCCAGCGCGATGCGCGTCATTACAGAAAAGCAGTCCATAAAATTGTCAAATTCAAACGTAGTGTGGATCGCATCATCATAATAATCCCATCCTTCTACATTTTCTAAATGCTTTTCTATCTGTGCTTCAGTTAATTTTTCCATTGCTCTATTATTTATCGTCAAAGGTATTTTTTATTTTCCTTTTAGCCTCACCTATTCCCTCTTCTATTTTACCTTTTATTTGATCAGCCTTACCTTCAGCCTCTGTAGAGGTATCGTTAGTGAGTTTACCATATTCTTCCTTGGCTTTTCCTTTTGTTTGATCCCATTTTCCTTCTAGTTCTTTGTCGCTCATAACGTTGTTTTTTATTGATTTATCTAAATATACAGCGACTATCACCGTCATCTACCTAAAATAATCTTAATCCTGCACTAATGGATTCTTAAATACCCACATAACTCTTATATTTAAACCATGAAAAAGATCAGCCTATTAATAGTATCACTAGTCGCTGCCACTGCTGTGGCACAAGTAGACTCACTTAAAACAGAACCCTTTAAAGATGCCGTACATTTAAGAGAAATCCCTAGAAAAAACCTAGTCATAGATCTAGGTGTTACACAACCTCTTTCAGATTATGGAAGTGTCGCTAGATCAGGACTTCATATAGGAGCAGAATATCTGTATTATACTAATAAGCATCTAGGACTAGGTATTTCCTTAAGACATCAGTATAATGAATTCGGCTATATAGATTTTCAGACAGACGATCGTACAGTAGCCACGGCAAACAACTGGACCAATACTTCTATAGCCATAGGTCCTACCTATTCTTATACTCAGGGCAGATTTCAATTTGATGTCTTTGTAAAAGCTGGAGTCGCCTTTTTAAACAGTCCAGAGAACAGTGTCTCACAAATAGGTATAGGTAATACACAAGTGTTTTCTAGTGACAGCGAGAACTCGTCCTCATCTAGTGCTTATCTAGAAGGTGGTTTGCGATTTAATTACTATTTCCGTCGCAGTGTACAACTATTCTTCTCACCGCAATACAACACAACACTAGGTGAACCTATCGCCTATTCTTTTAGAGATGACAGTTCTACTGCACCTATACAACCCAATTTATTGAAAAAATTAAATGCCTCTAACCTTATCTTTAATCTAGGTGTAAAAATCGCCATAGGTAAAGAATACAGCAGTGGCGAGTGGCGCGATGACGACTAGACGCTAGTACTACTCCTATTTATAAAACTCTTTTAAAACCCTTCTATTACTTAGTAACACTAGGTTTAAAAAAGGTTTTCTGTTTTCTATAACTACAGGAAACAATTAAATATTATTTATGTTCATAATAAAAACAGATTTTAACAAGTCTTTATTCTAAATCTTTTGTTTAACGGTTATCTTTATACCTTAAACAGAATATTTTGAAATTAATCCAATTTTCTTCACAGCAAAAATTACCCATCTCCATAGATAAGGCATGGGAATTTCTAACAGATGCAAATAACCTAAAACTGCTCACACCGCCAGAACTAGATATGGTCGTGCAGTACGGTACAGAAAGAGGTATGTATCCTGGACAGCTCATAGAGTACTCTGTAAAACCGCTACCCTTTTATAAGACCAACTGGGTAACTCACATTACACAAGTAGAAGAAGGCAAATTTTTTGTGGACGAGCAAATGTATGGACCCTATGCGACCTGGCACCACAAGCATTTTATTAAAGAGATAGAAGGCGGTATACTCATGGAAGACTTAATACACTACCGCTTGCCATTCGGTCTACTAGGTAAATTAGGGACGCCATTAGTTAAGAAAAAGTTGGAAGAAATATTCCGCTTTCGCGAAAGCGCACTCATCAAACACTTCGGTGCATTTAAAGAAAAATAAGAGATTTCAAAGTCTCTACTTATATAGTAAAAACAAAATAAAAACACAAAAATGTCAAAAAATATACTACTCATAGGCGGTAGCCACGGAATAGGAAACGCCATCGTACAACACCTTCATGAAGGAAATAACCTGTACGTAGCCTCCAGAGAAAATGAAAATTTACCAGATGGTGTGACACACATTCCATTTGATGCACTTACAGAAGAATTAGACACCAGTTTACTGCCAGAATCTCTAGATGGTTTTGTGTACTGCCCTGGTAGCATTAATCTAAAACCCTTTAAAATGTTGAAGCAATCACACTTTGAAGAAGATATGGAGATCAATTTTTTCTCCTTAATAAAAGCCACCAGAACGGTTTTACCTTTACTGACTAAAAACGGTACCAGCAGCATAGTCTATTTCTCTACTGTTGCAGTAAGTACAGGGATGCCATTCCATACCAGTGTAGCCGCTGCAAAAGGTGCTATAGAAGGATATGCTCGCGCACTAGCGGCAGAGTATGCTCCTACGGTAAGAGTAAACGTTATAGCACCATCACTAGTAGACACACCACTCGCTGGCAGACTCTTAAATAACGATGCCAAAAAAGAAAAAATGGGCGACATGCACCCACTTAAACGTGTCGGTACACCACAAGATATTGCAAGCCTTGCCGTATTTTTATTAAATCAAAACCAGGGCTGGATTACCGGCCAGGTGATAGGTGTTAACGGCGGTAAGGGGTCTTTAAATTTAGGATAAATAAATAATGAGTAAAAAGGTAAACATATTTTGGCTGCGTAGAGATTTAAGACTCGACGATAATGTAGGACTTCTAGAAGCACTTAAAAGCGATCTTCCTGTCCTGCCCTTATTCATATTTGACAGTGATATTCTAGATAAATTACCAGAAGACGACGCACGCGTTACCTTTATCCATGAGCAACTGCAGCGCATGCGCTCACAACTGCAAGAAGAACACGACAGTTCTATAGCCATGCTCTATGGGACACCTAAAAAAGTATGGACGCAATTACTTAAAGACTATCAAGTAGACACCGTGTTCACTAACCATGATTATGAGCCCTATGCCCTAGAACGCGATCTAGAAATAGATCAACTGCTCGCACAACATAATGTAGATTTTAAAACCTTTAAAGATCAAGTTATATATGAAAAAGACGAGATCACAAAGGCAGACGGTAATCCCTATGTCGTTTACACACCCTATAAAAATAAATGGCTAGAAAATTTTAGAAAAGAACATGGCAGCGGCGAGGATCAAAAATTTTATTACACCCACGACTACCTAGATAACTGTATTAAAAACAGTAGATTGCCCAACCTGTCTCTTAGCGACATAGGATTTAAAAAATCCAGTATAGAAATACCAGCCTATACCGTCACACCTACACTTATAGAAGAATACGAGAATACAAGAAACTATCCAGCCCTAGAAAATGGAACCTCTAGACTAGGTATTTACCTAAGATTCGGTATAGTAAGTGTACGTAAAATGGTACGCAAGGCAGACCATGCAGACAACAAGACATTCCTAAGCGAGTTGATATGGAGAGAATTCTTCATGCAGATACTCTACCATTTCCCACATACCAAAGACCAGGCCTTTAAATCAAAATACGACCGCATCGAGTGGCGCAATAATGAGGGCGAATTTGAAAAATGGAAAACCGGCACCACCGGTTATGCCCTAGTAGACGCAGGTATGCGAGAATTAAACACCACCGGCCACATGCACAACCGTGTACGCATGCTAGTAGCAAGTTTTTTAATAAAACACCTCTTAATAGACTGGCGCTGGGGCGAGACCTATTTTGCCCAGAAATTACTCGATTACGACCTCTCCAGTAACGTAGGCAACTGGCAGTGGGCAGCAGGAAGCGGTGTAGATGCTGCGCCCTATTTTAGAATCTTTAATCCCATTACCCAAAAAGATAAATTTGACAAAAACCGCAACTACATAAAAAAACACGTCCCAGAATACGACACCCATAATTATCCAGATAGGATGGTAGACCATAAAAAAGCCAGAGAGCGCTGTTTAAAAACTTATAAAGAAGCCGTTTCTCAATAAATCCATCACCACACCATACACCATTATAAAAATACCGCTTGCGCGAAAGCAGAACACCCAACCAACTCCTTACACCATCACACACACCTATAAGACCAACCAGTTGCGTTGGTCTTTTTTACACCTAGAAATAATAAAAGCTCTAGCCGTTATTAAACGTTTAATTAAAAAAAGTTCTCATATACACCTAAAATCGCAATACATAAAATTTCACAAAAAAGTTCTCA
>NZ_CANLXZ010000053.1 GCF_947495285.1 uncultured Nonlabens sp.
ATATCTTTAGAGCCATCAATTAAGATTTTAAGGTAAGGATTGATGAGTAAAACGAATCATAGCCTTACCGTTGTGCAACATTAACCACGAAACTCAAAAAACAAAAAAATGAAAATGAAATTTACCTTTTTATTATTAATTATTTCGACAATTTCGATTTATGGACAAGACAGTTTAAAAAAAATAACTCGTGAAAAATTAGTTGGAGAAAAAATAAAATTTTTATTAGACAATGATAATTCTCGAGGATATGCAAATTTCGGAAAAAACGAAAATGCTTATCCATATTTAGATTACGAAGAATTTAAAGAAAGAGTTGCAACTATCATTAGTAAAAATAAAGGAGTTTATGAATTAAAAATGGACGATAATGAGGAAAAGGTATTTATGAAAATATATGATTTTTCAAATATTCCAAATAACATAGGTTTAATTACTTTATTAGAACAAGCAAGAGCAAACTATGTTGGAAAGACATTTTTTAATAAAGAGTTAGAAAAGTGTGAAATTACAGAAATTACTTTCGCTGAAGATGAGGGAAAATATTCTCAATTATATGGACCTTTTAACGTTCATTACAAAGTAAATAATGAAACAAAAATGATTAATATCCATTTTACAGAATCATATGGACCTGTAAAAGGTTATACTTATGACCACCAAAAAGAACGAGTTTTTGAAAATATTTTTACCTCTAAAAACCCATATACAGAATTAACGAAAGATAATATATCTGAAAAATTTAGTTCAGATATTGACAAAATGGATGACAAAACAATTTATATCCACAAACAATTACTTAACGAAGAATATTTGAAATATGATTTAGGTAATTTTCTTGACAATAAAAGAAAAGCGATTTTAACAAAAGTTGTCGTTAGTAATGGAATACCAAAAATCTATTTTTATAGTAATTATTTTAGTTCAGATTGGTTATTTCATAAAAAAATGAAAATCAAAATTGGAGATGTAAGTAAAGAAACAACTACTGTAAAAGGATTAACAGAAGTTCTTGATGGTGGAAATGTCCTCGAAAGAAACACATATAACAGCTCGAATGATTTAGCTATATTAAAATGGATTGCAGAAAACTCATCAGAAGAAATTATGGTTAGACTTTATGGAAAAGATTATTATGATGATTTTACAATTCCAATGAATGAAAAAATGGCAATAAAGGAAACTTACGATTTATACAAACTAATGAAAAAATAACGTTGCACAACACCGTATATAATTTATTGCTAGTTCTAGCCTACTTACGAAAATCCTCGCGGATTTTCTATTCGGTTTTTATTTGCTAAATTAGGTGCTTAAACCACGCAACAAATCATATACAAACACGTTGTAAAACATTTAACAAAAAATTGAGAAATCTAATATTATTTATTATTCTGTTCGTTATTATTGTTAGTTGCAATCAATCGAAAGATACATACGAAATTGCTATTTCAGACGTACTTCATAAAACCTTTTTTAGAAGTAAAAATTGTAATTCAGATTTTTATTATAACATAATAATTAGAAATGACACGCTTTTTGTTGACGGTATATTTGAACACTTATCTGGAACCTATACGGGAATATTAAATGATATTGAATCCAAAGGAATAATAGAATTGATAAACGGAATTAATCCAAAAAATAGAACTGAAAAAGAAATAAATCCGACAACAGGAATGACTGCAATGATTGTCAAAAAAAAAGAAATAATGATTGACTCAATTGTAGATTTCAGAATTAAATGGAATCAATCAGATTTGAATTTATTTAACTATGTTGGAAAATTAATATGTGAAAAAGAACTAATAAAAACAGATGACTCAATAAGTTTTCCAACTTGGGAAATGATAAAACCACCTGAATAAAGAACGTTTTACAACACCATGTATAAAACATAGCTAATTGGTTTTTAAGCGTAAAGTTTGTGTTTATTTGCTAAGTATCGCCAAATTTTAAATTTGGCTTTTAAACCGATAAATTAAAAACAAAATATAAAAATTCGGCTCGTGCTAATTCGAAAGTTAATTTCTTTTTAACACGCTACATTCCATACATATCAACGTTGTAAAACATTTGACGAAAAATCCAAATCAAATATGAAAATTAGAAAAAATATTTTGCTATTATTACTTTTATGTTCATTATCAATCTACTCACAATGTCCTGAATACCAAAATTACGAATTGGATGAATTTAACCAAGATGTAGACTGTGAAATTATAGATTACATAGACTTATCAAAAGATAATAAAGTTTCTAAAGGAACTTCAAGAATAGTTTTAAATTGGTCAGAAAATTATTCAATAAAAAATACTAAATGGTACAACGATAAATATGGAAAAAAATCTTTTAGTTTAAGTTTTTTTGCAAGTTTAAAAATATGTGATAGTGATAGTTTTGAATGTTCTAAATTCAGTAGTAAGTATCTTTCAGATGTTTACAAAAAGGATATTTGGGAAAAATATTTAAGAATGGAAATTGACAAACTTCCTTATGAATTCTCTTATATACACTTTTTAGCAGAAAATGGAGAGAACATAAAAATATATGTCAGTAAATATGGAGCTTACTCAAATGCTTATGATTTCCAAATACCTTTAAAAGGTGAAAAATTTCCAAGAACTATTGTTAATTATAATTGGCTATCAAATCATAAGGTTAAGAAAGTTAGATTTGTTAATGGGCAAACACTTGACGAAATGGATATCAATATTCCTAAAGAAAAATATGCAATGTTCCAGAATATGATTATGTGCATTGAAGACTATAAAAGTAAAATAGAAGAAAAATTTAATTAAAGACACTTATGATTTTAAGTAAAATTTCATTTTTTATTTTGGTATTGCTTTTAGGAATAGGTTTGTTATATTTTTTTGGAAGTATTGAAAAAATCATAAAAAACCTTGAAAAGAGAATAAACAAGCCTTTAGTTTCATTTGAGAAAAAAGTTTCAAATATTATTGGCTTATTGGTTTTACTATATATTCCGTTAGTATTTATCTTTTATGTTTGGTATGTTCCAAATGTTTATATTATAGACAAATGTAATTCCTATAATTCAAGTCTTCTAATATTACCAAAAAAAGTTAATAATATTACAATGTCTTTAGATGCTGACAATTGCTATATAATTAACAACAGTAAATCCGCTATTAAAATTTCATCAATAGTTTATGATATGACTGAAAGTGAGTCTAATTTAAAATTACTAAAAGAATTAAGAAACCAAGAGTACAATCACAATTCAAAATTACTTACTAGTGATTATAAAATGATTATTAATAAAGTGATTCTTCCGAAAAAATCTTTGAAAGTTAAGTACAAAAAGATTCATTATATCTTTGAAGAACCTGACAAATCAGTTTCAACAAAATATGAAGGAAAAATTAGATATAAACTAATTTGTAATAATTAATAAGATTTGAAAGCAACAAAAAACGTTTTACAACACCGTATATAATTTATTGCTAGTTCTAGCCTACTTACGAAAATCCTCGCGGATTTTCTATTCGGTTTTTATTTGCTAAATTAGGTGCTTAACCACGCAACAAACCATATACAACAACGTTGTAAAACATTAAAAAAAATGAAAAAAAATATACTTTTTATTTTAAGCTTAATATTCCTACAAAGCTGTGTTCAAAAAAAAGGTTCTGAAACCAACAAAATAAATACTACTCAATCAACACGCAAAGAGATTAACGAAGTAAAATCAACTAAAGATATTGACCCTAAAATAAGAATTTCAGAATCTTATGATAGTAAAAACGCTTCTAAAAAATATGTTTCTAAGACAGATGGTGTTTGGCTTAAGTCCATATCTGATTTAAATATAGATTTAATATTAGTTGAGTTCAATCAAGAATTGACTCCTCTAAAAGAGGGGTTTGTAAAAATCGGAAATGATAATTCTTTAGAAAGAAGATGGCTTTTAGTAAAAACTATTAAAGGAATTGGTTGGATTAAATCGGGAAATTATGGGAGAAAATGGTGTCCTGAAAATTTAGAGATTAAATCAATATCAGAAAAAATTATCACACACCTAAACCACAACAAAAATATCAATCTATTTATGTCTGATAAATGGGATTTTGTTTATCACGAAGATAATAGATGTGATGGTTCAACAGATGGGTTTTTAGATAACTTGAATCAAAATCAAATTGATGAGAAGATAACACTTAAAGTGACTAATGATGGTGATGGTTGGGCTTGTGAGAAAACAGAAAAGAAATCTTATGAAATGACTTTTTCTTTAAAACAAATGATATCCGAATGGGATAGGATTGAATTAGCATCTTATAATGACCCGTGTGAGGAAACAGTATATATTTTAGGTAAAGGTGAATCTGATTATTTGAAATTACATCTGACGAAAATCAAAAATGATTATCTCATTTCGAAACTTGAATACAGTAGTGAAGACCCTGGATAAAGTCGAGTAGGTAAAGGGGAATCTCACCCCTAAACCTCTCACAGAACCGTACGTGATAGTCTCCCATCATACGGCTCTTCTTAACAAGTCATGGCATAAATCCATATTGCCAGTGTACAAACATTGTAGGATACTGCTTCGCAGTTTCCTGTAACCATTTGTATGCAGCAAACCAGTGTTTACGCCTAAATCGCCGATATTTGTTACGTACCCATTTTGCCAGTCGTTTGTTCAAAAAACGAAACACATAGTGTAATTCACTCATTCGTACCTTGCCGTAGTAATGAATCCACCCTCGTACTTTGTCAGCTATGATGCCTGCCAAATCGGGCAGGCGCAAGTGAACCATACGATGCAGTTTTAACTTAAACAGGGTTTGATTGATGCGTTTTTGACTTGTTCGACTTATCGATGGGGTAAATCCCAAATGAAAGTTCCCAAAGTAGCCCTTGACCATTCTAGGCTTAAATGTAAAGCCAAGAAAATCAAATGTTACATAGTGCACCTTAAACGGTGGATGCTTCTTTTGGTTGCGTTTGCAATATACGATATTGCTCTTGCCCGCTTTTATCTCCAATTTACATTGCTTAAATCGGGCTTTTACTGCTTCCAATGTACGCAAGGCTTGTTTAAAGTTATTGCAATGGATGATAATGTCATCGGCATAGCGTTCAAACTTTACATCGGGGTGGTGCTTCTCTAGCCACTTATCAAAAACCACGTGCAAAAAGATGTTTGCCAATAATGGGCTTATTACACCTCCTTGCGGTGTGCCTTTAACTCGTGGGTGAATACTACCATCTTTCCTTTGGACCCAGGCTTTTAACCAACGTTTTACATACAAGTGAATGTGCCTTGATTTAGTAAAATGACTTAACGCTTTAAGCATTAAATCGTGGTCTATCTCATCAAAGAAACTCTTGATGTCCAAATCGATTGCCCAATCCATCTCCATACAGTTTTTCCTGCATTGTTTGATGGCGTGATGCGCTGATTTGTTTGGACGATAGCCAAAGGAATTAGTGCTAAATTGTTTATCTACAATTTGCTCTAATTCTTCTCTTATTACCATTTGAGCCGTTCGGTCTTGTACGGTTGGTATGCCTAGCTTTCTGATGCGCCCATCTGGCTTGGGTATTGCTACCTCGCGTACAGGCTTTGGAAAATAACTGCCACTTGCCAATCTATTCCATACGGGATATAGGTACTTCATAGGACGTGATTGCACTTCTTGTATTGATAAATTATCAACACCTGAAGCACCTTTGTTACTTTTTACCTTGTTAAAGGCTTCCATGACCTGTCGCTTTAATATCGGTTGCGACTTTTGTTTCTCTTTGAAAATCATCCTAAAAAAAATCTTTTAGTTGTAATACAAGTTAAAACCGTTAAGTCAGTCCCTTCGCTCCTTTTCCATTACAGAAAACTCTGCGCTACTACGGACTAATCCGCCACTAAATAATAGTATGGCTACTTTCTACCTTGCCCTTCGGGGTTGTGGTATTTTTGCACTACTATTTAGCTTCTCCTGTTCCGTAATTGAGCTGTAAGTAAAGCTCCTGCCCTCTTTATGCCGATTGCCACTTGACCAGTAAATAGGTTTCTCCCGTCAAGTTCTGTCTCGCAAGACCGTCCATCCATCGATTTTGACAATACTAAAGTTGTTTACGACACTTCTACAAGGGTTCAATCTCATCTCTTTCAGCTTCTTTACTCCTACCATAGCTTAACCAAACTACTCACAATACAAATGTGGTAGCGCCTTTTACCTTATCGCTCAAGACCAACTCGTGAAAAGTAAGCCCCATAAGGCGGTTTGACTGATATGCCTAACATCCCAGCCGAGAGACCAATCCTCACTTTTTTTTTCCGTACTTCCACTTGAAACTAATGCCAAGGTTGTTTCTAAAAAAAATGAGCCTCTCATCTCAATTACAGTTTTGTTGCTCCTTATTTATTTTACTAAATTGTATCCCGAAGCAACGCAGGACACACAACTATTGCCAACAAAGAACTGTGGTAAAAAACAAGCGAATTTCACTTAATTTCTAACCAGTACACTTCTATATCCGTCATCATATATTAATCCTGATTTTGCTATAGCAAAAGCCTGTTTTAAGAGCTTATTACAGACAGCTATTAAGGCTAGTTTTTTTACTCTTTCCTTTGGCTACTATTCGATCGTAAATTGCCTTGCATGCTTTGTTGTATTTACAAGCATTAAAACTGCACATAAACAGTAGGTTTCTTAACTTCTGGTTACCTATTTTACTTATTCGTGATCTTCCATTTATGCTGGTTCCGCTTTGCCTTATAATAGGTGTTAATCCAGCATAACTGCATAGCTCACTTCCACTTTTAAAACGCTCAAATCCATCGGTCAAAACAACTAGCATTAATGATGTATTGGAACCAATTCCTGGAATACTTTTTAAGCGTGTTAGAACATCTTCATGCACTTTCTTTACTAAAGCTAACAATTATTTTTAGCTCTTTCTGAACCTGTTTTAAACTACGCTTTAAGGAGCTAACTACTACTTTACTTGGGTTTCCTAAAACGGCCAGTGCATGTAATTTATTTTATACATGGTGCTTTGTTTAGTCAGCATGGATAGCAGTCTAGTCATTTGAAGGCACTCTATTTGATGTTTAGAATTACCTTGCCATAGCTTTAAATCTACCTGTTTTGCATAAACACAAATCAGCTATGAACCATTCTTGTCTTTCTTTATTTTTTGTGAGATGTCTTTCTTTAATACCAATTTACTTTTGAAAAGTCTCTATGAAAGCATTTTTATAATGATGATTACTAGTTATTGATTTTATGG
>NZ_CANLXZ010000054.1 GCF_947495285.1 uncultured Nonlabens sp.
GTTTTGAGTTCTGTAATTGATTCTTTGATATCTAAATATGCTGTTCTTCCCATACATAAATATACAAAAAATATATGGCGTTATAAAACTATATTGGTATTATAAGAAGGATAATGAATCTGAAAACGCTTTCTTAATAACCACTTTATACTCAAAAAAACAATATAGTAAGTATAAAAAGGACAGTAGCAACCATGTAAACCTTTTCATTTTAAGAAAGCTCGATTTAGATGAATATACCCTTTAGGAAAGTCTTTAATAGAATCAAGAGTAAAGGTAGTAGTAACCAACTAAAAAACCTTTTATACTACCTATCGATATGGTAAGTACTTATCTGTATAAATAAGACTCCTTTGTTTGATATATAAATGCAGTAGACCTGTAACTTTTAAAGATTAGCTAAAAGAATTTAAAATAACGGTCATAGATAACACAGGGTTTCATTCTACAAAAAATATAGATATACCAGAAAACATATACCTATTGAGGATACCGTCATATAACCCAGAACTCAATGCATGGGAAGAAATAGGGCAAAAATTGAAGAAGGAATGCGAGAATCAGAGATTTACATCAATGAATTCTCTCAGAGAATAGTTGTCTGAATTTGTAGACATTAAATCAACCACAAGAAACCATCATTACCTAAAAACTTTTAATGCAAGGCTCAAAACTAAATAAGATACTAGAGCTATTATTTTGAAGTAAATTTTCAGTTTTAAATAGTAATTTATTCACCGTAAATATGCGGCAAATAAGGTTTTTATTCACCGCAAAATATGTTATCTAAATTTTAAAAAGTTTCTAATAATACTTCTTCTTTAACCAGAAAGCTACTCTGACTAGTAATATTAATGCTGGAACTTCTACTAGAGGCCCGATGACACCGGTAAATGCCTGACCAGAATTGAGTCCAAAAACAGCAATAGAAACAGCAATAGCAAGTTCAAAATTATTACCGGCTGCGGTAAATGCGATAGCTGCATTTTCACTATAACTTGCACCGCGATATTTACTGATAAAGAACCCTATTAAGAACATAACTATAAAATAGATCATTAATGGAACAGCTATTAATAGTACGTCAAATGGTATTTGAACAATTAACTCACCTTTTAATGAAAACATTAAAATGATAGTAAGCAATAATGCGATTAAGGTAATAGGTGAAATAGCTGGTATATAAACATTTTCATACCAGTCTTTTCCTTTGGTCTTTACTAAAAAATAACGACTTAGTACACCCATAAGAAATGGAATACCTAGGTAAATAGCAACACTCTCTGCAATGGTAGGTATAGAGATATCTACTATCGCACTATCAAACCCAAAATAAGGTGGCAACACGGTTATAAACAACCAGGCATAAAAGGAGTAGGCAAAGACTTGAAAAACGCTGTTTAAAGCTACTAATCCTGCACCATATTCTGGAGAACCTTCTGCAAGGTCATTCCATACCAGTACCATCGCTATACATCTGGCTAGACCTATTAAAATAAGACCTACCATATATTCTGGATAATCATGTAAGAAGATTAATGCGAGTACAAACATCAATACCGGTCCTATAATCCAGTTGAGTAATAAAGAGATGCTTAGAACTTTAGTATTCTTAAAAACTTTAGGCAACAATTTATAGTCTGCCTTTGCGAGTGGTGGATACATCATTAATATCAACCCTATCGCTATAGGAATATTAGTTGTTCCAGAACTCATAGAGTCTATAGAGCTAGCAATATTAGGAATGGCATAACCTAAACCTACACCTATAGCCATGGCTAGAAATATCCAAAGCGTTAAATACTGATTAAGGAAGCTTAATTTTTTAGCACTCATAACTTTACTTTATTTGAGAGAATACATATTTTAACTCTGTAGCTATTTCTAGGCTTTTTAATCTATAGACTTCATCCTGTTGTGGTGTACCGTCAGAGTTTTTAGGATCTTCATAAGTCACTGCAACACGTTGATTTGCGCCAGGTATAAAAGGACATCCTTCATTTGCACTATCGCAAGTCATAACCGCTGCAAAATCACTTTCTGGGTTATCGATATCATCATATATTTTAGAAAAACATAGTACAGGATCGCAGTCTTCATCAAAGTAAACGGTATACAAAGGATTTTTTCCTTCTTCAATAACCTCTATTTGAAAACCTTGATTTTTTACAGTTTCTACTATTTTAGGAAAAACCGCCGTTGCTTCTGTCCCACCAGAATAGGCTTTTAAATTTTCAATTTGGTAAAAATTAGCTAGCGTTTGTGCCCATATCTGTCCTAGATGACTTCTACGTGAGTTGTGGGTACAAATAAAATTGAGGTTAATAGAATCGTTTTGATTTACCTTTTGTTGTATATACTCGCTTAACTTAGCAAGAATTTTCTTGCGCGGTTCTGTGATAGTTGCTGTATCTAGCGTATTTATGGTATTTTCTATAGAAGTAAATGTCATGACTATTTTTATAAATTAACAACATCCAGATCCAGGTGCGCAAGAATTTTGTGCTTCTGTTTGTACATCTATTAGTTTTAATTTTTGTTTTTCTTGTGGTATACCGCAAGCATCTTTTGCTAGGCAGTCAGTTAGTTTATTAGTTAATAAGAATGATGTACCATCAAATGCTATCCCATATTTACCTATGGTACCAGCCTGGTACTCTACCTCTATCTCTGTATCTGGTAGCCCTAGTTTACTTTGAGAAAGCTCGATAATAGAAACCAGTTTTTCTGGGTGCAGTCTATGATCATAATCATTTGCTTCCCATAGCTGAAAGTTAACTACAGTTTCTAAGCGCTCTGTACCACCACAGTCTATAAAATGTTTAACCACTTTACCTACCTCTGTAACGTGAAAATGTGAAGGAACTAAGCTACCATCTGGCAGTTGAAAACTTATCGTTTTTAGGCCTGCAAGTACTGTTTTAAATTCTGATATTTTCATGATCTTATTTTTATATATTGTAATATTACGATTAATAAAAGTAAATTTTTTTAGCAACAATTATCTATATGTCTAGTATCGAGGTCTAGAATAGTAGAAAGCGTATTTTTCATTAATAGCCAGTTATCGTGATGGATACAATAACATACACTCGTACCTTCTACATTACCTTTTATTAAACCTACTGTTTTTAATTCTTTTAAATGTTGTGATATTGTGGGTTGTGCTAGACCTATTTTACTTACTATATCACCGCACACACAAGAATCTATAGAGAATAGATATTCTAAAATAGCTATTCTAGCAGGGTGCGCAAGAGCTTTGGCCATGCGCGCCACTTGATTTTGCTTTTCGGTAAATTTTTCTGTTTTAGTAACTCCCATACTATTAATCGTAAAATTACGATATATAAACTAATTAGTTGTAAAATATTTTAAAATTTACTGTCCGTCTATTTTAGTAATAAACAATTCTACTCTACGGTCTAACTTATCAATGCCGCCCAATGGCTTAGTACGACCGAATCCTTTATATTTCATTCTATTATATGTGACGCCACTTTTCTTAAGAATAAAAAAGATAGCCTTTGCTCTATCATGGGATAGGTTAGACTTTTTTGTGTCTCTATTATAAGCATCTTTATAAACAGGGTTGATACAACACACATGACCGTGTATTTCAAAATGTATGTCTTTACGAGCTACAAGGATTTCTGCAACACGATCTAGAAGCGGTTGCGATTCTTCTAGAATAGTAGATCTTCCTTTGTAAAACAATATATTTTCCAACCTAATAACTTGACCTTTTTTAAGGTTTTTACTCAATAGAGATTTAAATGGATCTTGTGTATTATCCACTGGTGTGTCTAGTTTTGTAGGTATATCGAGATATTCATCTTTTCCTATAACAGGTATTACCGGTGTAGGTTCTTTTATATGTTCTTGAGGTAATATTTTAGAATTATTTGATATGGGAATAGTGACGTTGCTTTTTTCATTTTTTAGGACAGCATTTACCACTTTCTTCTCATAAGTTTTTATCTGTGCAGCCTCATTAGTAGTAAGATCACTTTTATTTATTTTTTTGATTTCTAGACGTTTGCTTATACTTTGTTTAAGCGAGAATATAATATCTACCCTGCGATTTTGTGCTCGCTCATCTTCTATGGATAACTTTTCAGAACCTTCTTCTAGTGCTACCTCTCCACGACCTTCTATGGTTTTAGAAATATGTTCTATAGTAATAGAATGGTCTTGTAACCATTTAGAAACGGTTTCTACACGTCTATTAGAAAGATCTAGGTTATATTTATAAGAACCACGATCGTCACAATAACCTAATATTTTTACATCTAGGAGTGGTTTATATAAAAGGTCATCAAAGAAGGAATTGAGTTGTTTTCCCTCGGTAAAAGCAAACTTATCTTTATCTAGATCAAAGTATACAGAATGCGTTTCTGTAAGTTGGCCTGTGCTTACTAGGCCTAGAAATAAAAGAAATGGAGTTACTATTTTTCTAAAATTCATTATTTAAGTATGCGATTGTATTTTGCCTCATCATTAAGGACTTCTATGGCTGCTTTTATTTCTGGATTGTATTTGATCTGGTACTTATAAAGACCTTCTTTATAGAAGTATCTTTTCACAATCTCATCGGTAAGGAGGCTTTTAATTTCGGCTTTTTTATCTATTACCTCTTTCTTTTTTGCTGTCTTGATGTTTTCTAGCATGATCTCATAAGAGTTCTTAATATCATCATCTAGTTCTTCATTTGCTGCTGTTTGGTACGCTTTCGCGAAAGCGGACTCTGTAACCGTCTCAAATTCAAAACCACGTTTTTCTATCCACATTACAAACTCTTGAAAATCTGCATCGGTAAACTGAATATCGTCCATAGAATTAAATTGATGCTTATAATAGTACTCTGTAGCATAATCAAATATGGAATTTTCTTTAAGAAGTGCTGTGGTAATAGGTGAGTACACTGCAGACTCTATATTAACGTCTGGTTCTACACCACCACCATCATAAACCGTACGACCACTATTTACGGTCTTAAAGGCTTTATAATCTTCTTTTTTAGTACGTACAGCATCTCCATTTTCATCACGATTCCAGTAATCTAGTGCCTGTATGCAACGACCACTAGGTGTGTAATATCTAGAAATGGTAATCTTAACCTGTGTACCATAAGAAAGTGGTTTAGGACGTTGTACAAGTCCTTTACCAAAACTTCTTGCGCCTATAACCACACCGCGATCATAATCTTGTATGCTACCACTTACTATCTCACTAGCACTGGCACTGCGACCATTAATAAGTACGGCTACTTTCATACCTTCAAATTCTTCATTGCGCTTAGTAAGATATGTTTTATTATATTTAGAAACAACAGATTGTGTACTGGTAATTAGTTTCCCTTTAGGAATAAAAAGGTTAGATACATTTACGGCCTCACTTAATAAACCACCTGGATTACCTCTTAAATCAAGAATAACTTTATTAGCACCTTTTTCTTTTAATTCTTTTATAGCAGCCTTAGTCTCTCTAGATGCTTTTTGATTAAATTTAGATAGGACTACATAGCCTATTTCTGGTGTTGCCATTTCATAAAATGGTACGGCATTTACTTCTACACCTTCTCTTTTAAGTATTGCGGTTTTATTTTTTCCCTGACGTGTGTAGGTAATACGAAGCTCTGTCCCGGCAGATCCTTTTAATAAATCACCGGCGTTTTCTTTATAATCTTTAATCTTTATACCATCTATTTCTATGATGTCATCACCTGCTTTAAGTCCAGCTTTATCTGCAGGATAATCTTTCCATGGCTCTATTATGGTAATTTTATCTTCTTTGGTACGCACGTTTGCACCTATACCGGTGTAAGAACCGCGACGATTTATTTTAGATTTTTCTACCTCTTGCTCTGTCCAGTAAACGGTATAGGGATCTAGTCCTTCTAGCATTCCTTCTATGGCATTATCCATAAGGTCTGCTGGGTTTGTGTCGTCTACATAATTCATATTGATCTGTTTATACATTTCTGTAAAAATCTCAATCTGTTTTGCTATCTCAAAAAAATCGTTTTGAAAACTAGCTGTAGTAAGTAATAATCCAGCTGCAGCAATAGGTAGTAGGATCTGTCTTTTTATATCAATCTTTTGACTCATCATTTTTATTTGTGGCTCATGTATGGTGCATTAAATATAGGATAAATAGTAAGAAACACCATATTAATTACTAACCACACTTATTTTAAACAATTGTACGCAAGGTTAGTGCCAGTTTTAGAGGATGAGATATGGGGTAAAGTTATCGTTTCTGAGTGTGCTCCAACTGAGCTTCAGACATTTTTATTATTAGTCTTTTATTTTTTACTCTCAATAATCTTACACAGCAATTTTCTTAGCTAACTCCTTCAACAGCTTTTTAGTAAGCTGCTCGATATATTCATGGTCAGGCATTTTACCAGATTGAAATATAAACATAGCCTTTAAATGGAGGCCATTTGTTACCGGTAATAATTCTTGGTGCAGTCTATAAGATTCACGCATTAATCGTTTTACACGATTGCGGTCTACGGCACTTTTAAAGAAACGTTTTCCTACGCTCACTCCTACTTGATGTTGTGTCGCTGTAGTAGGTTCTATAAAATAAACGACACGCAAAGGCCCTTTTCTCAATGATTTTCCATCACTGAAAATTAAGTCTGTAGCCTTTTTGCTTTTTAATTTTTTATTTCTGCCTAGGGTGAGCTTCATGGTGGTGCAAAGATAGTCTTTGAGTTTGTTAATGGGTGAATGGATAAGATGGTTTAATACCAATATAGTTATATAATGTCATTTATTTTTTGTATATTTATGTATGGGAAGAACAGCATATTTAGATATC
>NZ_CANLXZ010000055.1 GCF_947495285.1 uncultured Nonlabens sp.
TAATCTAATGATAAAGATGGTGAAACATGACAGGATGAATCAATCAGAATTAGTAAGTAATTAAGTGACTACCTCTAAAATTTTATTATTAAAAAGGTGATAACTATAGATTTCATCGTTCCAAACTATACAATACATATAAGTATTATTCAATCCATCTCTTCCACTCCATCCATTTGACCTGTTGAAACGAAAGTTACCAACTCCAATTGTCCTTAAATTTTCATTATGAATAAGTAGCGATGCTTTTTATGACTATTAAAATGATTAACTTCAATTTCAGCATTTACATTTTCTGTTATTAGCATATCAATTCCTCTATTCCCGCTAGTGTCAATATTAGCTCCAACTAGCGGTCTAGAGAACTTACCATCGATTAAACATCGAAAAGTGTTTTCTCCTGTCATGGTAATAGGTGGTAGTAAACTTTCTTGAGATGGTGGGTCGTCGCTGTCGCAAGCGATAAGATTATAGTGAAACCGCAATAAATGCGGTTTGACAAATCGTTAAAGAAATTTTTCATAATTAATATGTTTTAAACTTTCTCAAAAGCGGTGCTTTTAAAATACAATCTACAAATCTTAAAACAAACCCTACTCACCAGCCTCAAACCCTTCATCCACAAGATGGTTAGATGTATTCAATGCAGCATTAACGGCAAGAGCATCACATCGTTCATTAATAGGATGATCATTGTGCCCTTTTACCCATTGCATTTTAGGTTGTGTACGATTGTAGACTTTTAAGAAACGTTTCCATAGGTCTGGATTCTTCACATTTTTCCATTTGCGTTTTATCCAGCCTGCCATCCAGTTTTTGTTAATAGCATCACTTACATAACGACTGTCTGTAAAAACAGTGATAGCTACTTTATGATCTGGTTTTATCTTTTCTAGCGCCTCTATAACTGCAAGTAGTTCCATGCGATTATTAGTAGTCTTGCGATAACCTTGAGAAAATTCTTTTTTAAAGTTCTTTCCTACGGCTATCATCACTATTCCATAACCTCCTGGTCCTGGATTACCACGAGAAGATCCATCTGTATATATGTGTACCTGATCCATTATTTAAGTAATTCTTCTATAGTCTTAGCAAAATGATTTTGTTCTAATTCATGAATTTTTGCTGCAAGATCTTCAGCGGTATCAGTTGGGTCTATAGAACAAGTAGCTTGCTTAATGATCGCGCCCTCGTCATAATTTTCATTCACATAATGGATAGTTATTCCACTTTCTCGCTCATTATTTTCAATTATTGTACGGTGTACATTCATACCATACATGCCTTTACCACCATAATTAGGTAATAAAGCTGGATGAATGTTAATAATTTTATTTGGAAATAATTGCACGAGACTTTCTGGAATTTTCCACAAAAATCCTGCTAACACAAGTAAATCAGGCACTTCTGCCTTTAAAAGAGTTTCTACTGTTCCTCCTTTTGCAAAAGCAGATCTATTAAAAGACATCGCAGGAATACCAAATTTGCTCGCTCTTTCTAAGGCAAATGCTTGAGGATTATTAGACAAAACTAAAGAAATCTGAACAGAATCTACCCTATTAAAACGATCCATAATAGACTGAGCATTAGTGCCATTACCACTTGCAAAAATTACTATTTTCTTCATAAATATATTTGGCAGGCTTGTTGCTCAGCCAGTGATGAGTTAGTTATTATTATCAAAATAAATGAAATTGCAAGTTAACTCAAATGACTAAAACATGGTATTAACCCAAAGTTTGTTATTTTTGCGGTTCATTTAAAATTAAAATTAGATTATTATGTCAGACATTGCATCAAGAGTAAAAGCGATTATCGTAGACAAATTAGGTGTTGACGAAAATGAAGTTGTAACAGAAGCAAGCTTCACAAACGACTTAGGCGCAGACTCACTAGATACAGTTGAGTTGATCATGGAATTCGAAAAAGAATTTGATATCCAGATCCCAGATGACCAAGCTGAAAACATAGCTACAGTAGGTCAAGCTGTTTCATACATAGAAGAAGCAAAAGCGTAATTTATATTACATGGAATTAAAGCGAGTTGTCATAACAGGAATGGGCGCCCTTACTCCTATAGGGAATAACCTACAAGAATATTGGGAGGCGTTAAAAGCTGGTAAGAGCGGTTGCGCTCCTATCACATACTTTGATACGGAACTATTCAAGACAAAATTCGCTTGTGAGATCAAGAACTTTACGGTTACTGATTTCATAGACCGCAAGGAAGCTAGGCGTATGGATCGATTTGCACAGTATGCACTGGTAGCAGGCGATGAAGCGATAGCTGACTCTGGATTAAATATCGACTCTATTGATAAATATAGAGTCGGTGTTATCTGGGGTGCCGGAATAGGTGGTCTAGAAACATTTCAGGAAGAGGTTAAATCATTTGCTGCTGGTAATGGTACACCACGATTTAATCCTTTCTTCATACCAAAAATGATTGCAGATATAGCTCCTGCCCATATTTCTATAAAATATGGCTTTATGGGACCTAACTACACTACAGTATCTGCTTGCGCATCGAGTGCAAATGCTATGCTCGACGCCGTTAATTATATTAGACTAGGACATTGTGATGTTATAGTAACAGGCGGCTCTGAAGCTGCTGTTGCACAAGCAGGTATGGGCGGTTTTAACGCCATGCATGCCTTATCAACTCGCAATGAAAGTCCTGAAACTGCTAGTCGCCCCTTTGACGCTACCAGAGATGGTTTTGTACTAGGAGAAGGCGCTGGTGCTCTAGTTCTAGAAGATTATGAATATGCAAAAGCTCGTGGAGCAAAAATCTATGCCGAGGTAATAGGCGGTGGTTTCTCTAGTGACGCATATCACATTACAGCTCCAGATCCAGAAGGACGAGGCGTTATAGCGGTAATGAAAAATACACTTCAAAATGCAGGAATCAATGCTGAAGACGTGGATCATATTAACACACATGGAACTTCTACACCTCTAGGTGACGTTGCAGAGTTAAAGGCGATTAAAGCCGTATTCGGTGATCACGCTCCTAACATAAGTATTAATTCTACTAAATCTATGACCGGTCACCTTCTAGGTGCTGCTGGCGCTATAGAATCTATTGCAAGTGTAATGGCTATCAATGAAGGAATTATACCACCGACCATTAATCATACCACTGTAGATGAAAATATAGACCCATCCTTACGACTGGTGTTAAATAAACCAGAAAAAAGAGAGGTTAACATTGCATTGAGTAACACTTTCGGTTTCGGTGGACACAATTGTTGTATTGCCTTTAGAAAGATCTAAACCGATCTTTTAATCCGTATGAATAGAATACGCAAAATTTTTAAATCTCAAAGTAAGCCTCATACTAACGAGATATTATCTAGCGCTGTTAAGAAAATAACAGGTCTCAAGGCAAAGAATATTTCCTTATATGAAACTGCTTTCACCCATAAATCTATGGGATTAAAGACAGATAAAGGCTTTGTACAAAGTTATGAACGTCTTGAATTTTTAGGAGATGCTATTCTAGGTGCTGTTATAGCAGAGTATATTTACAATGAGGTACCCAGCGGTGACGAGGGTTATCTTACAAAAATGCGATCTAAAATCGTAAGTAGAGAACATTTAAATGAATTAGGTAGAGACTTTGGCCTTATAGATCATGCACAGACACAGGTTCCTACGGGCAATTTTGGTGCAAATATTCACGGTAATTTATTTGAAGCCCTCGTAGGAGCTGTTTATCTGGACCGTGGTTATGTGGTTTGTAAAAAATTTATTTTTAAAAAAGTTATAAAGCCCTACGTAGATATTGAAAAACTAGATGGTAAAGTTATTTCTTATAAAAGTTTATTGATAGAATGGTGTCAAAAGCACAAAAAGAAATTTGATTACGATACTTATGAAGACACAGGTGCTAGCGAGGTAAGACATTTTTCAGTTAAACTTTCTATAGATGGCCGTGTAATTGCAAAAGCTAGAGCCACATCTAAGAAAAAGGCTGAAGAAAAAGCAAGTAAAAGGGCATTCTTTGCTTTGCAAGATAAATTCTAGAAACTTTAATTAAGAATATTTTAGTTTACGTTTCTCGCTTTCGCGAAAGCGATATAATATCAAATACCTAAAATACTACTATAACTACTATCGTTTTCGTAATTATTTACATTTAATTATAGTAAATAGACGGTGAAGTTGCACATGGTATTCTTAAATTAGCAAGGTTTATAATTTCAAACACATGGCGGTTCACAAATTAATGGATTGGGAATTAGATAAGGAGCCTTTCATATTAATTGCTATTCACTCTATCATAGAGCCCTATAGAATGGCTTTTCTAATCAATAGGTTTTTACACGTTAATTTTGCAAGAACTGCCGTAGATCAAGATATTATAGAACCTGCTTATACTGCAAATTATCCAGTATATAAACATTTTGACAAAGAACATAATGCACCATTCTATTTGATACCTAATAAGTACTGGGGAGTTTCTAATGAAGAATCGGAATCGTTAAGTTTATTTGATAAAAAAGATGCGTCGCAAGTTCAAACAGTACTAATTAAGGAGTACGGGAACGTAGACTATTTGCTTAAAATTGAGAAAGAAGAAGATTTTTTCCCGCTCAAAGAATTGATACATACTCTTGGGGAGATACCTCAAGTTCTTAGTGTCTATACTGTAGACATTTTTAAAATAAAACAACAAGATTATTTAATATTTGAATAATGTCAAAAAACAAAAAAACAAAAATCGTCGCAACTCTGGGACCTGCTACCGCTTCAAAGCAAGTATTACTAGATATGATGAAAGCTGGTGTTAATGTGTTTAGAATCAACTTTTCACATGCAGACCATGAAGATGTGAGAGAACGTGTACAATTGATACGCGACATTAATAAAGAGCATGGATTTGCTACTGGTATTTTAGGTGATTTACAAGGCCCTAAATTGCGTGTAGGTGTTATGAAAGAAGAAGTTATTGTTCACCCAGGTGATCAAATAACTATTTCTACAGGAGAGCCCTTTAAAGGTACTGCAGAGCGTGTTTATATGAATTACGAACATTTTCCTAGAGATGTAAAAGCTGGAGAACGCATTTTACTAGACGATGGTAAACTTATGTTTGAGGTAATCTCTACAGATGGCGTAAAAGATGTTGTTACAAAGGTTATTCAAGGTGGCCCTTTAAGATCTAAAAAAGGGGTTAACCTACCACAAACTGACATATCTCTTCCCGCTCTAACAGAAAAAGATATAGTAGATGCCGTTTTTGCATGTGAGCTACAAGTAGACTGGATGGCACTATCATTTGTACGACACAGTCGTGATTTAATGGAGCTACAAGAATTGATAAGTGAACACTCTGAGGAGAAGATTCCTATTATCGCAAAAATAGAAAAGCCAGAAGCCGTTGAGAATATTGATAAAATTGTGGCTTACTGTGATGGTTTAATGGTGGCTCGTGGAGATCTAGGTGTAGAAATACCAGCGCACGAGGTACCGTTAATTCAAAAAACATTAGTTCTTAAGGCTAAGAAAGCTCGTATTCCTGTAATTATTGCTACACAAATGATGGAAACGATGATTACTAGCCTTACTCCTACTAGAGCAGAGGTGAACGACGTAGCAAACTCTGTCATGGATGGTGCAGATGCTGTGATGTTATCTGGAGAGACGTCTGTAGGTCAGTACCCTGTTCAAGTGATTGAAAAAATGGCTAGTATATGTAGAGCTGTTGAAGACAGTGAATTGATATCTGTTCCTTACAGCGCACCACACATCAAGACCAAAAGATATATTACTAAATCAGTATGTTATCACGCTGCAAAAATGGCCGATGAAATAGATGCAAAAGCAGTTACTACCATGACTAATTCTGGTTATACCGCATTCCAGATCAGTGCATGGAGACCAGATGCTCATATACTCACTTTTACTAGCAACCACCGCATACTTACACAGTTAAGTCTGCTTTGGGGTGTAAAAGCATTTTTTTATGACCGTTTTGTAAGTACAGATGAAACTATAAAAGATGTAAACAAATTTGCAAAAGAAAAGGGTTATGTAGAAAAAGGTGATTTCTTAATTAATCTTGCCGCGATGCCAGTGACAGATAAAGGAATGGTAAATACCCTAAGAGTTTCTGAAGTAGAATAAAGGAACTTTTAAATATCGTATAGAAAGCCTCATCTGTTTACATGAGGCTTTTTTTTAGTTTTTCTTGAGTCCTAATACCAATTTAGTTCTTAAATGCCGCATAAAAAGCTTTTAGATAATGATGATTTCCTGTGATTGATTTTATAGTT
>NZ_CANLXZ010000056.1 GCF_947495285.1 uncultured Nonlabens sp.
AAAAACAATAAAACAGCTAATCAAACCAGTAAAATGGTTAGGTTTGATATGTCTTAAATTTATTTAGGACAGGATTGGATCGAGATCTATAATTTTATCAAGAATATAATAATTCTAAACGATTCCTCTCTTCAGCTGGATGACGTGATCATATGGATTTTGCATCAAGAAGAATTTAATCTAACAAAGCCTCTTCAGCCCAAGAGACTAACAATTCAAATTGTTGTTCTCTTGTCATTTTTGAAGTATCTAATAATTTTGCTTCTGGCAACTGTATAAGTGGACTATCTTCTCTTGTAGAATCGATATGATCTCTTCCTATTACATTTTCTAGTACTTCTTCTAAGGAGACGTCATCACCTCTTTCTAGCAACTCTGCATAACGTCTTTGTGCACGTACTTCTGGCGCTGCAGTCATAAAAACTTTGAGTTCTGCATCTGGAAAAACCACGCTACCTATGTCCCGTCCATCCATAACGATTCCTTTTTCAGTTCCCATAGCTTGTTGTTGCTCTACTAGCTTTGCGCGTACTTCAGATATTTCGGCAACTTTACTTACTATACCACTTACTTCTAGTGTGCGTATTTGCTTTTCTATATTCTCACCATTTAAATACACATCTGCACGATCTGTGTCTTTATTATAGGAAAAACTGATTTTAATATTTGGTAAATGTTCTATCAGCTTTTTATGGTCTAGTTTGCCAGATGCAATCAAGTTTTCGCGTAAAGCGTAAAAAGAAACGGCTCTATACATCGCTCCAGTGTCGACATAAACATATTGCAATTTTACAGCAAGTTGTTTTGCAGCGGTACTTTTACCAGTACTAGAATGTCCATCTATAGCGATTGTAATTTTCTTACTCATTTATTGCAAATTTATATTAACCCCAAAAAGGCTCGTATGTGACGCTAGTGTATACCTAGCATGCGTGTAACTAAATCTTAAATTATTCATTTTTAAAGAAAAACCAGCACTCACACCAGAAAAAGCTCTCGTGTCCTGTATGCGCAATTCTTCGGCTCTTCTAAAACTGTACCCTAAACGTACTTCAAAAACTTGTTCTGGAAAAATCTCTAATCCTAATACGGTATGTCTCAAAGCATTGTTAATAAATCCAGGTTTCTCATCTGTCACATTACCGTCCAGATCTGTTTGTGCGTTTGCTTCATTCACAAAGGCTATATTCCATTGTTGCAGATTTTCTAAAGTAACGTGCAGTCTTAAAGGAAGGTATTTCATATTATTAGAAAATCCTGCCGATATTTCTAAAGGTAGGTCTTCATAAATCTCGTTATAAGGTGTAAACTGTGTCCCTAGATTACGTACGACCACCGCTGCACGTATAGCTTTATCTTCATTATAATATAAGAAACCTATATCTACCGCTCCACCAAAGGATGTGTAGATATCTAATTTTGAAGAAATGAATTTAAGGTTTGCGCCTACATAAAAATCAGACCACGGTATATTATAAGCATATCCCATAGAGACGGCCACCTCACTACCACCGAATTCTCCGGTAGAGTTTCCCTGCTCGTCAAAACCATCAAATTTCCCGTAATTTAAGTAAGTAACACCTGCATGAAAAGTCTGCACGTGTCTGTCCCAGGTATAAGCATAACTAGCAGTACCATAATTTACATCTCCTAAATAATTGACATAATTTACCTGTAACTGATTATCCATTTTAGGATTAATGGTCGCCGGATTGAGGATTCCCGACGTAGGATCATAATCTACCGCAGTAAGCACTCTACCACCTAGAGCCGCTTGCTTTGTTCCAGATACTAAGTTTAAAAACTGGTATGTAGACTGTCCTCCTATTTGCGCATTTGCTAAAGCAGAACATAACAAAATGAGAAGAAACAAGTGACGCATCAATGGTTTTTGAATAACTGCAAGTGAATAACGCTTGCAAGTTTAATTTATTTTTATGTGAAGTACGGTATTTTAAAGTTTAATGTATTACTTCTATACGGACTATGCCGTCTTCTTCTATAGATAGTAATTTGACATCATGCAATTGGTTTACAAATTCTGGATTCCAGTAGGTTTTTACTTTTACATAATTCTCTGTAAAACCATGAATAAAACCCTCTTTATTCTCTGCTTCCCATAGTACCGTTTTATTCTTACCTAACTGACTTTCATAAAAAGCACGACGTTTTTTTACAGAAAGACCGCGTAGCATTTTAGATCTTTTTTTACGCACGTTAATAGGCACAGCACCTTCCATAGTAGCGGCTGGCGTGTTTTCTCTTTCTGAATAGGTAAATACATGTAAATAAGAGAGATCTAGTTCACTTAAATAATTATAAGTATCTAGAAAATGGTCATCTGTCTCTCCTGGAAATCCTACTATTACATCTACACCTATACAGCAGTCTGGCATTACTTCTTTAATCTTACTTACACGATCCGTGTATAATTCTCGATTATAGCGACGTTTCATCTTACCCAACAACTCGTTATTACCTACTTGTAATGGGATATGAAAATGAGGTACAAAGGCATTTGCTCCAGAGACAAATTCTATGGTCTCATTCTTCAATAAATTAGGTTCTATAGAAGATATACGTAAACGTTCTATCCCTTTTACTGTGTCTAGTGCATGAACCAGATCTAGAAAGGTATGCTCATGACGTTTATTACCATGTTCTCCTTTTCCATAATCACCTATATTAACACCTGTAAGGACTATTTCTTTAATCCCTTGCTCGCTTATCTGTCTTGCATTATCCATTACATTCTGTAAAGTATCACTACGCGAGATTCCACGAGCTAGTGGTATGGTACAGTACGTACATTTATAGTCACAACCGTCTTGCACTTTGAGAAAAGCCCTAGTTCTATCACCTATGGAATAAGAACCTACGTAAAAATCTGCCTCATCTATCTCACAAGAGTGAACTTGAGCTGGATCTTCCTTAGACAGCTGATTGAGATAATCTGTGATTTTAAATTTTTCTGTAGCACCTAGAACAAGATCTACTCCATCTACAGCGGCCAGTTCTTCTGGTTTTAATTGCGCATAACAACCTACTGCTATGACAAAAGCATCTTCATTTACCTTCTGCGCTTTTTTAACCACAGATTTAAAACGCTTATCTGCATTTTCTGTAACACTGCAAGTATTTACCACATAGATGTCTGCTTTTTTTTCAAAGTCTACTCTATCAAAACCTTCTTGTTCAAAAGAACGAGCAATGGTACTGGTCTCACTAAAATTAAGTTTACAACCTAATGTGTAAAAAGCGACTGATTTTGTAGCTGTCTCTACGGGCATGATCTATGATAATTTAAGGGCTGCAAAGATAGTTTTTTAGTGGCAGAATTTTATAGATGCAGTACAGACTGTTTTACGGTACTGTTTATGATGTTGTTTCCGCTTTCGCGAAAGCGAGTTCTACATCTAAAAATCTATATAAATTTAAGCTATGTAGTATGCTTTTTTATAAGAAATTGATACCTAGTAATTATATTTTTAAAGGTTGCATAGTTTTACACGATCGTTTTTAAATGCAGATGATCGCTTACTAGTTAGATATTTTTTATGAGATGAAAAGTTAACAAATCTTGTTATAAATGCGCAGGGTTCACGACCTTTGTATTATGAAAATGAAAGCCGAAAAGAAATTTACACTAGGTCTTAAATTACCTACTGATCCACGATGGGCAGATATTTCTACCATCAGTCTACAACATATTCTTACCGACCATGCTTTTTGTGAACAAAAGGCAACAAGTAATATCATATCCTTGATACAACAATACTCTGAGCGTGAAGGAATAGTAGAACTGTTATCTCCTGTAGTTACTGAAGAATGGGGCCATTTTAGAATGGTGATTGCAAAACTAAAGGAACGCGGCCTGGAACTAGGTTTACAAAGACAAGACGAATATGTGAAAAAACTAGTAAAAGGAAAGAAAAAAGGACAAAGTCGGGAAGGGTATTTTCTAGATCAACTTCTTATTTGTGCAATGATAGAGGCGCGCAGTTGTGAGCGTTTTAAAACACTATGGCAAAATCTAGACGATGCAGATTTACAAGAATTCTATTACAAATTTATGGTTGCCGAAGCCTCACATTACAAACTCTTTCTACAACTTGCAAAAATGCATTTTACCGAAGATGATGTCATGGAACGCTGGAACTACTGGTTAGAATATGAAGCTAGTTTTATAAGCGAGCTAGAAGTGCGTGGTGATAGATTACATTAATTAGGAGAGTTACAAAAGGAACGATTGAAATGAATAAACGTATTCAAAATTTTTTCTCAGAAAAAAGATACCGCCAGTGGTTATCTTTAAGTATTATAGTTATTTATCTTATTATTATTGCTGGCGCTGTGGTACGCATGACTGGTAGTGGTATGGGGTGTCCGGACTGGCCTAAGTGTTTTGGTTATTTAATACCACCGACAGAACAATCTCAAATAGAGTTCTCTCCAGAAACGCCTTACAAAGAAGGAATGGTAATTATAGTAGACGAAGAACTGCGAGTAGCCAAATATGATTTTTTATCCTCAAAAACCTTTTCTGAAAAAAATTGGGAACTTTATACAAAACATGATTACGCTCTTTTTAATGTTTACCACACCTGGACAGAGTATATAAACCGACTTATAGGCGCACTAGGCGGCCTGGTGGTGTTAGTCATGTTTATATTTTCATTGCGTTATTTTAAAAAAAGACCATGGCTTACTATTTTAAGCTTTGTTGCTGTAATCTCCATGCTAGTGCAGGCTGTAATCGGTAAAATAGTGGTTGATACAAATTTATCTCCAGCGTTGATCACATTTCATATGATAGTAGCGCTTCTGATCGTAGGGTTATTGATCTATTTATTACACGAGGTAAAACCTATAGATTACCGTTTTAAATCTAATAAGAAAATGGCGCGGTTTGCTGCTTTGCTTATTATCCTGACTCTGGTACAAGTAGCAATGGGAACACAGGTGAGGCAGTTTATAGACCACCAAGTAGATTTACTAGGCTATCCACTGAGCTCTAAATGGTTAGAAAATGGACCTTTAGTTTTTATGATACATAGAAGCTACTCTATTCTATTAGTAATCGCACATATTTGGTTTTTTTATATAACGATAAAGAAATTTCACCATCCTAAAACTCCATACTATTTACTGGCTGGTTTATTTATGATTACTATTTTGAGTGGTATTTTTATGAATTACTTAGACTTTCCTTTTGGCGCACAAGCGGTTCATTTAGTAGTTTCTTCCTTAATACTAGGTGCACAATTCTATTTATGGATGCGATTAAGAGTAACTATAAAATCTTAAAATAAGCAAGTTGCATCACAAAAACAGTACAAGTTAAAATGTACATTGCAAGTGGAGTAATTATTTTATAGCAATAGCGTCCTAAACGTTTAAAAAGAGAAAGGGAAATTTGTTCCTCAAAGTTACCTTTGTGGTGCAACACAAAAAACACCTTTCTCTGATGCTAAATATAACATTGTTCTCTCAAATAATTTCAAAACTGGATAGCTCAAGATTCAAGAAATTAGTCAAGTTATACCATTTTTATTTTGAAAAGTCGTTATTTATAGTTATATTTATGGATGGCAAAACCGAAAGAATTTTTGATAA
>NZ_CANLXZ010000057.1 GCF_947495285.1 uncultured Nonlabens sp.
CCATAAAATCAATAACTAGTAATCATCATTATAAAAATGCTTTCATAGAGACTTTTCAAAAGTAAATTGGTATTAAATGTCTGACTGATATGAATAGACTACTCAATTGTTGAATAGGGAGAAAAAAAAAGTCCCCAAGCTATGCTTGGGGACTTTTAAAATTGATAATTATGTAAAGCTATTGTGCTATTATAATTAGTCTATGATAGCATTTAATGTAGCACTAGGTCTCATGGCAGCTTCTTCTTTTTCTGAATTAGGTAAGTAATAACCGCCTATGTCCATAGGTTTTCCTTGTACAGCGATTAACTCACTTGTAATCTGCTCTTCGTTCTCCACAAGTTTATTTGCAAGAGGAGAGAATTGTGCAGCAAGTTCTTCATCTAGATCTTGGTCTGCTAGTTCTTGTGCCCAGTAAGTTGCAAGGTAATAATGAGAACCTCTATTATCTAGCTCGTTTACTTTACGAGATGGAGATTTTCTGTTAGTTAAGAACTTTTCAGTGGCTCTATCTAGCGCGTCAGCAATGATTTGCGCTTTTTCATTTTTATTAGAAATAGCAAGGTGTTCTAATGAAACCGCTAGTGCAAGAAACTCTCCTAGAGAATCCCAACGTAAGTGATTCTCTTGTTCAAACTGCTGTACGTGCTTAGGAGCACTACCACCAGCCCCAGTTTCAAAAAGTCCACCACCATTCATTAATGGGACTATAGAAAGCATTTTTGCGCTAGTACCTACTTCTAGAATAGGGAATAAATCTGTATTGTAATCTCTTAATACATTACCAGTTACAGAGATTGTGTTTTCACCATCTTTCATTCTTCTTAAAGTACGCTCTGTAGCTTTAATAGGAGATGCTATGGTGATGTCTAGTCCTTCTGTATCGTGATCTTTAAGATAAAGATTTACTTTCTTAATAATTTCAGCATCGTGAGCTCTATTTTTATCTAACCAGAAAATAGCAGGATCATTAGTCGCGCGAGCTCTAGAGACAGCTAGTTTTACCCAGTCTTGTATAGGTGCGTCCTTAGTCTGGCATGCTCTCCATATATCTCCAGCTTCTACATTGTGCTCCATATATACCGTACCGTCTGCGTCTACTACTTGTACCTTACCACCGTAACCTATTTCAAATGTCTTGTCATGAGAACCGTATTCTTCAGCTTTTTGAGCCATAAGACCTACATTAGGTACAGTCCCCATAGTTACAGGGTCAAAGGCACCGTTCTTTTTACAAAACTGGATAGTAGCCTCATAAATCCCAGCATAAGAGCTGTCTGGAATTACGGCTTTAGTGTCTTGTGACTTACCGTCACTATTCCACATTTGTCCTGAGTTTCTAATCATTGCCGGCATAGAAGCATCAATAATTACGTCACTAGGTACGTGTAGATTTGTAATACCATGATCGCTATTTACCATGGCAAGAGATGGTCTGTATTCTAATACTTTACGTATTTCGTCTTGTATCTCTTCTCTTTCTAATTCAGGTAAATCATGTAATTTACTTAATAAATCGCCAAATCCATTATTTACATCTACACCTAATTTATTGAATACAGTAGCATATTTTTCAAACAACGGTTTGAAGAACACTTTTACTGCATGACCAAAGATGATAGGATCAGAAACCTTCATCATAGTTGCTTTCATATGCAAAGAGAAAAGTACATCTTTCTCTAGAGAGTCATCTATTTGTTCTTCTAGAAATTCTATCAGAGCATCTTTACTCATAAAGGTACCGTCTAGAATCTCGCCTTCTAATAATTTAAGACCTTCTTTAAGTATGTGCGTTCTGTTTGCTTTATCTATCAGTTGTATATTTACAGTAGTAGCTTTGCTAGTTGTAAAACTTTTTTCATTGTGTGCAAAATCTCCTGCTGTCATGGTAGAAACATGAGATTTAGAATCACTGCTCCAGGCACCCATCGAGTGTGGATTATTTCTAGCGTATTGCTTTACTGGTTTAGGAGCGCGACGGTCAGAGTTTCCTTCACGTAGTACAGGATTTACGGCACTACCTTTTATTTTGTCATAACGAGACTTAACATCTTTCTCTTCGTCAGTTTGTGGGTCTTCAGGATAATTAGGGATATCATATCCTTTTTCCTGTAGTTCTTCTATAGCATCGTTAAGTTGAGGTACCGATGCAGATATGTTAGGTAATTTTATAACATTAGCATCAGGTTGCTTGACTAGATCACCTAATTCTGCTAGAGCGTTATCATGTTTTTGATCTTCCTTTAATCTTTCTGGGAAAACAGCAAGTATTCTACCAGCAAGTGAGATGTCTCTAGTCTCTATATCAATTCCTGCAGGAGCGATAAATTTTTTAATGATAGGTAAGAAAGAAGCAGTTGCTAGTGCTGGTGCTTCATCTGTTTTTGTATATATGATCTTAGGTTGATCTGCCATGTTGTATAGGGTTAAGGTTAAAAATTAATGTAGCATATTCAATCGTTTGCGATGTAAATGTGCGGTGGGCAAATATAAGTGTTTGACAAGGTTTTTAAAACAGATTTAGCTTATCATTAATAAAGTAAATAAAATTATCAAATAGATAAAATTAAAGCTATTATTTTATTGATTTTAAAATATAGGATATCAATTTCTCTATTTATTATCGATGTGTTATTATATGGCCCACTTCTTATAAGAATGTATGAATGAGTTAGATGATGTCACATAAACTATCACATCATTAGAAAGTTCTTAAAGTAGGCTTTGAAATTTCTAGTTTTAAAGTTAGTGGCACAAAAAAAAGCTGCCCAGTATGGACAGCTTTTTAAAATATGTTGTAGAAATATTACTTTCTGCGCGCTTCTTTGATACGTGCTTTCTTTCCAGTAAGTTCTCTGAAGTAGAAGATACGCTTTCTACGTACAGCTCCATACTTGTTCACTTCAATTTTCTGAATAGCTGGTAAGTTTAAAGGGAAGATACGCTCTACACCTATATTACCAGACATTTTTCTAATCGTAAAAGTTTTTGTAGCTCCAGTACCTCTTAATTGAAGCACAACTCCACGGAAAAACTGAGTACGACTTTTTTCACCTTCTTTAATCTCATAAAATACAGTGATAGTATCTCCAGCAGAGAATTTAGGTAAATCTTTTTTTTCTACGAATTCGTCTTGTACGAATTTTATTAACTTTTCCATTTAAAAGGAATTAATTAGATTGAGTAATAAATAACGTACACGATTATCGTCAGAGGTTAATTTTTACGAGCTGCAAAAATACAAACTTGTTATAAACTGACAAATAAAAACAAGAGTTTTTAAACATCAATTATCGTACGATAAGTTTTTTAACAAAATTAGAAGAAGAAGTATTTACTCTTAAGAAATAGATACCTGCAGTAAGCTTAGAAATATCAAAGGTCTGTACATCTCTGTTTACACCTCTTTTTGCATTATAAACTTGTTTACCTAAAGAGTTAATAATGGTAACAGTAATATCTTTACTCTGATTACTTAAAAATGTTATTTTTAAATACCCATCGTTGACTGGATTAGTTATTATGGTTAATTTTTCTTTTTCCTTATCTGTTTTCACAGTAATAGTAGAGTCATTGCTGTCTTTTTGCAAAGTAGCAGTGCTTTGTGAAAACGTAAAAACGCTTAATAAAATAAAGAGTAAAATTCTATTCATAATAATATTGTATCGTAAAGTTAAAACTTTTTAACCGATTTTTGATACTAATCTTCATTTAAAAGATCAGGTCTTCGTTCACGTGTTCTTTCAAAGGCTTTTTCTTCTCTCCATTCTTCTATCGCTTTTAAATGACCGCTCAATAAAATATCGGGCACTTTATGCCCTTTATAATCTGCAGGACGCGTGTAAACCGGTGGAGCAAGCAAGCCGTCTTGAAAACTATCGGTTAATGCACTAGTCTCATCACTAATCACGCCAGGAATTAATCTTATCAATGCATCGCATAAAACTGCTGCACCTAACTCACCGCCAGACAGTACATAATCACCTATAGAAATCTCTCTAGTAATATAAAGATCTCTCACACGTTGATCTATTCCTTTATAATGACCGCATATAATCATGATGTTCTCCTTAAGTGATAAATGGTTTGCCATTCCTTGATTAAGTGTCACACCATCTGGTGTCATATAAATAACCTCGTCATATTCACGACCTTCTTTAAGTTCATGTATTAATTTATCCAGTGGCTCAATCATCATTACCATACCAGCGCCACCACCATATTGATAGTCGTCTACTTGATTGTATTTATTAAGTCCGTATTTTCTTAAATCATGCATGTGCACTTCTACAAGACCTTTTTCTATACCACGTTTTAAAATGGATGCTTCAAAGGGACTTTTTATTAATTCTGGTAATACGGTTATAATGTCTATGCGCACGATACTTGATTTTAATGCAAAGTTAAATGAATTGTAAGTTGTTAAAAGAAAAATAAACAGTCAATAACAATAATTAACTATACAAGTAGTTTAATAACTACATAAATAGTTTGATAACTATAAAAATAGTTATAAGTTTGCTGCATCAATAATACTAGTTCAAAGTAAATTATATAGAAATGGAAAAATTAACACAAAAAGAAGAAGAGGTAATGCAAGCGCTTTGGCATCTGGAAAATGCCTTTGTAAAAGAAATAGTCTCACATTTAAATGGGACTAATCATTATAATACGGTTTCTACTATTGTGCGCAAGCTAGAAGAGAAGAAGTATGTGGGTTATGAGGCATTCGGTAAAACACATCGTTATTTTCCGGTGGTAAAAAAAGAAGATTACCGCAACAAGTTTGTAAATAATGCCATGACCAGTTACTTTAATAGTTCTTATAAAAACATGGTTTCCTTTTTTGCCAAAGAAGAGAAGATAAGCGCGTCAGAACTTAGAGAGATATTAGAAATGATAGAATCTAAAGAGAAATAAGATGGAAACAGCAATAGAATATCTTTTAAAAAGCGGTGGAGTACTTAGCATATTTGTACTTGTTTATCATTTCTTACTACGCAGGCTTACATTTTTTAACGCAAATAGATGGTTTTTGCTAGCAGGTATTGCAGCCAGTATATTATTCCCGCTAGTAGAAATTACCCAAACTGTTTATGTAGAGCAAGCAGAACAAATGGTTTATTTGCCCCAACAACTATCGACACCTATGGCATCTGTTTTACAGCAGCCTACTGTAGAAGATACTGTAGTGGCCTTTGACTATGCCATGCTATTCTTTTATCTATACGTCGCTATTTCTATATTTTTTATCAATCCTGTCCTAAATAAATTTAAGACATATCAAACCTAACCATTTTACTGGTTTGATTAGCTGTTTTATT
>NZ_CANLXZ010000058.1 GCF_947495285.1 uncultured Nonlabens sp.
TTGTGTTGCACCACAAAGGTAACTTTGAGGAACAAATTTCCCTTTCTCTTTTTAAACGTTTAGGACGCTATTGGTTTGATACTTGTTTCTTTCGTCTGGAGTTAATAGCGCTTGTTCGATAGCGCCTCGTGTATCAAAATCGCTCAATTTAAGTTGTTCAATCAAGTCTTTATTATGCTGAGTAATCAAGCTGTTGAAACCTAGGATGTCTTTTTTAATAGCTATTACAAGGGTTTCTTTCTCTTTTTTTAAGTCTACAAGAGTTTGTAACTTTTTTGTAGTATCGCCAAGTTGTTCCACGTGCTGTTTTATTGTAGACTCTAAGCTATTACGTTTTGCAGCAACCGTAATATGCATGGGTAGTAGAGACGTTCGTTCTGCTTTAATTTTTTTAATTGTAGCTGTGCATTGCTCAATGGCTGTAGCGAGTGCTTTTTTATCTTATTCGATTTAACAGCTCCAGTTTCTTGAATAGCGCCACCATATAGTAATAACTTCTCTGTTAGTGCAGTTTTACCAGCATCTGGGTGGGATATGATCCCAAAAGTACTCCGACGTATTATTTCTTTCTGTAAAGACATAAAAGCTTGTTTTTAAAGCGCAAAAATAAGGCACTTTACAAATAACTTAATCATAACAGCTTATCACTTGTCATCATAATGAAATGCCTTGTATAGATCAATAGCGATCACAAAAACCTATTTATTAATTGAATTAATATAGGTTCCCTTCCCTCTTTAGGGAAACGCTCGTGGTCACTGAGCGTTGTCGAAGTGCAGGGCTAAGGGCTAGAATCAAAACGATTCCCTGCTTTGGAGGATCAAGAGAGGCGTAAGTAGAAACGTACATAGCAAAGCAACAAACTAATGTATCGTCTTCTACCAGAGGCATTGTATTGAGCTTGTCGAAAATAAGTGTATAAGATTAGAGGTGTTTTGACGCTAATTTTTTTAGTTTTATCGATTAAACACCCTATCTTATTGTATTTAGACGGTAAAATATGTAATTCATATAAACAATCTTATTTTAAGAATACTTAAGTCACACCTTATCTTTCATAAATGTATTTTTGTTTCTATTAAATGAAACTCATAGCGCTGAACATAGATGCAGTAACTAAAAGTTTTATCAATAATATAATTTTTTACCTTATGCGTTGTTTTAGTATATTAATAATTTTTTCATTTATAACCGCTAATGCTCAGGTAGGTATAAATACCACAACCCCAGCGACTAGCTTAGACATTGTAGGGAATCCAACGATTACATCAGATGCAGATGGCTTATTAATACCCAGAATAACGGGAGACCAGTTGCGAGCAAAAACTGCCTATGGTGCAGACCAGGTAGGTACACTTGTTTATGTTACTCTCCCAGACAGTGCACCTTCTGGTCAAACTATAAATGTAAATATCCCAGGATACTATTATTTTGATGGTACGGTATGGCAAATAATTGCTACAGCATCACTGGCAGATGGTGATGCTTGGGGGGTCACTGGAGAAGATATTGCGAGTGATGTATCTCGAACTGGGAATGTAACCATTAACAATGATAATAAACAAGCGCTAACATTAAGAAGTGTAGATAACTTAAATGCAACTGGGTTAGCTTTTCAAAATAGTGGAGCTGCTTACACGTGGAATATTTTTAGAGAAAACAATGGGAGCAGTACTGCTAATTTAATTTTTGCTGGAGGAGGAACAGAGACTGACCCAAACAATCTTCCAGAGAGAATGCGTATAACAAACGGAGGTAATGTAGGTATTGGAACTGCAAACCCATCGCAAAAATTAACTGTGAATACAGATGGTTTAAATCAAATAAACTTAGGTCAAGGTGGTACTGGACCGCGTATAGCATTTTCAGAAGATGATGGCGCAACTTTAGAAGGTTTCATTCAATACCGTAACAGTAGTGCGCCAGCAGCTAATTTTCCAAATTCTTTAACCATGTTTACTGGCGGTACAAACGACTTATGGTTTAACGCAAATCCTGGTAGTCCTGATTTGTGGATTGAAGGTGATAATGGCAATGTAGGTATAGGTACCACAACACCAACCCAATCTTTAACGGTAGATGGAAACATGACAACCGTTCAAGACGAGCAAACAATCCAATTTCCACATACCAATGCGTTTAATGGAGATGATGGTAAAATAGGATCTGGCAGCTTTGCCGAAGGTTTAAACATAGTAGGAACTCAAACGGTATCTGGTAATGGTAGAAAAGTATCTGTATTTGGAGATGTGCAAATTTTAAATGGAGGTGATCTAGATATAGACGGTAACGCAAGAATAAGGACTTTGCCAGCAGGTATAGCAGCAGATGGTATTGTAACTACAGATGCAAACGGTAATTTACGCCAGCGTACTGCAGCACAAATTGTGGCAGCAGCAGGTGTTTCTAATGATAATATATATAACTCCAATGGTACTATACCAGCCGCTACAAACCGTCAAATTATTTTAGGAGATAGAATTACTACCAAGGTTAATATTGCACCATCAGCTGAGGCAGCTAATATTTCTACTTTGAATGTAATAGGTGGTCTTGCTGAAGGTGGTTCTACCACAGGTATAACTTTTTCGTCTAATAATCTAGACAGTACAAACAAAATTGGTACTTTAAAAACACCACAGTTTTTAAACGATAACCCACCAGTACAGGCTATAAATATGGTTAATACGGCAGCAGCCAATACTTTATTTTTAGGTGGTAATAATTCGGCAAGTCAAGCATCACCAACACGAATAAACTTTACTCTTGATAGTACTCCAGGAGATTTAACAGATAGTTCTGGTGCAAATTCATTTATTCCTATGACTATTGTTGCGCCTACTGGTAATGTAGGTATTGGTACAGCTAACCCTAATTTCCTTTTAGACTTAGGAAATAGTACAGGTAGAAAACTATCTTTATTTAATAATACAACCCAATTTTTTGGTTTTGGTTTAGAAGCAGGTAGTTTAAATTTCTTTACCGGAGCGGGGGCTACAGATGATGCAAGTATGACCTTGTTTAATGTAAGTGCTACAGGAGATAAGCGTTTAGGTATACAAACTATAGCGCCAACTGCAAATTTAGATGTTAACGGTAATGCAAGAGTAAGAACCTTAGCAACAGGTGCAGCTGCAGATGTTGTTGTAACAGCGGCTGCTAATGGTCTTTTACGCCAGCGTACTGCAGCACAAATTGTAGCAGCAGGTGGTGGTCTAAATGTAGACGGCGATGCTTGGGGTGTAACAGGAGAGGATGTAGTAAGTAATATAAACCGTATGGGTAATGTAACTATTAATAATACAAATAACGAAGCATTAACCATACGAACACCAGATAATACGGCGTCTAACGGTATAGGCTTTCAAAATAGCGGCGCATCTTACACGTGGAATATCTTCCGTGAAGATGCTGGTGGTAATGCGGCAAATTTAGTATTTGCTGGTGGTCCAGCGTCTGCCATAGGTGCTTTACCAGAGCGTATGCGAGTCTCTAGTAATGGTAATGTTGGTATTGCAAACGCAAACCCTAATGCACCACTTACCGTAGGAACTACTGTAAACGGCTCAAGATTTACTCCAGATGTACGTGTGGGTAATGGTGATGGTAACAATAGTTCAACACTTGTAGTGGGGCAAGACGCAACTAATAGAGGCTTTATAGCACTTAACCAATCAAATAATTTCAACAATAGAACTACGTTAACAATGATTAGTGGTGCTGACGATGCTAATTCTAACAATATATTTTTTGATGTAAGTGATTTTAATAACACTTTAAATATGCGATATGACGGGGCGCTTTTTAACCTTGATCTTGGAGCTACTAGGACTAATATAAGTTCATCCAACTCAGGAGGAAGTTCTGATATCTTTATGGTTGGAAATAATATAGGTATTAATGAAACAACACCTGAGGCAACATTAGATATAAACGGAGATGCAAAACTGAGATCTGGTGGTGGTTCTGGGGGACTCACAGGTGGCGCTACACAATTATCTATGGCCTTTAATGCGACTAACTCATTTAGGCACGATATCAGAACAAGGCATAATGCTACTGGTACTGGAGGTAATGCAATAGATTTTGTAATACACGATCAACCTAATGATGCTGCAACAGGTGCCCCAACATTATATGCTATGACCGTTACAAACCGCGGTAATGCATTGCCTGCAGTAGGTATTGGTACAACTGCACCAACCCAAAGTTTACAAGTGATAGGTAATATTCTAGCTAGTGGTACGATTACTCCAGATTATGTGTTTGAAAGTTATTTTGATGGGTACTCAGATTTAAATCCAGAATACAAAATTATGTCTCTAGAAGAGGTAGAAGATTTTACTAGAAGGAATAAGCATTTACCAGGTGTTTTTTCCGCTCAAGATGTTCAGGAAAATGGTGGTATTCTCATCAATAGAGCTACAGAGCAAAATCTTGAAAAACTTGAAGAACTTTTTATCTATACTATTGAGCAAGAAAAGAAAATTCAAACGTTAATTAATAAAAATAACAACTTAAATATTAATTCTACAGATCAAAAAGAGGAGATCAATGCTTTACGTAAAGCAAATAAGGAGTTGAAAGATCGTTTACTTAAGATAGAGAAAGCATTAGGGATTTAAAAGGAATAATTAGTTTTAATTTAGTAATCATTCCCCTTGCAACTGCCAGGGGAATGCGTTACTGTAATTAAGTTACAAATACTTTAATGCTTTAGGTATTTATAATTTGTTCTTTTCCGCTTTCGCTAAAGCGTACTCATTACCAACTCTTTACCATAAATGAAAAACCTGCTTTTAAAACACGGTAAACGCCTAGCACCACAGTCTATAAAATTACAAGGAATTAACTACAAATAAAAGACAGAAACTGCCTCTTTTTATATAAATTAGACAACTTGTGACAAGCCTAAAACAGAAACCAATGTCCTTTGGAATGTAAAACAAAGCATACAAGAGATACGAAGCCAGTGTTTAATTTAAAAGGCTATAATTTTTTACTAAGATGGCTTATATAAAATATAGCATTGACTTCAAATTATAAAAGCAAAACAATCCTGTCCTAAATAAATTTAAGACATATCAAACTTAACCATTTTACTGGTTTGATTAGCTGTTTTATTGTTTTT
>NZ_CANLXZ010000059.1 GCF_947495285.1 uncultured Nonlabens sp.
TAACTCAATAAATATATACAAGGGGTTCTATTTTGAAAAAACAATAAAACAGCTAATCAAACCAGTAAAATGGTTAGTTTTGCTATGTCTTAAATTTATTTAGGACAGGATTGGTTTAGAGCCATCAATTAAGATTTTAAGGTAAGGATTGATGAGTAAAACGAATCATAACCTTACCGTTGGTAGCCATTTGACACAACAGCCAGAGCAATTTAATAACCATCCGATTTACGGAATCTCAAAAAAGAAAAATAAAATTGTAAATTGTCTCTGAGAAAGAGAAGAATGAAAGCCAGCAGGTCTAAAGTGGATAATCCACGAACTAAACTATAATGACCTTAATCTTATAGAGTTTAGAATTTTAATTGTTAAAAACAAATAATATGAAAAATGTATTTTTTGCACTAGCTTTTATGCTAGTAGGAACGTTTGCTTTTGCAAACAATGTTGAGGAATTAAAAACAGTAAACCTTGAAGAAGCAGTTCAGTTAATTGAAAGTTCTTCAAGTTATGAATTAGTCGAAAAAGAATCCTTAGTTGATTGTTTGTTAACAATTACATTTATTTTTGAGGATGGAAGTTCAACAACAAGAACAGTCCTTGTAAGAGGTGTAAGCTGTGCTGAAATTCTTTAGTAAAGTATTAAACAAGACCTCTTTTCAATAAGCTATTGAAAAGAGGTCTTTAATTTTTTAAAAAATGAAGAAATTAATTTATCTATTATTATTCTGCCCATTAGTGAGTTTATCTCAATCATATATTATTGAGTATGATGTTTCCCTAAACGTTTTAAAAAGAAGTGGTTATTTAATTGTTAACAATACAGAAGAATCATTTTATTATGAAACAATGATTGAAGAAAAAAATGAAAGTAAAAAAAAGGATGAAGATGAGACTGTTAATAAGACATTCTTTTTAGGAAAAAGCAAAAACCGCAAAAGATACCAATTGTATAGAACCCGAAAAGACACTTTATTTAATGTAGATTATCTAGAAGATGAAAAGATAATAAATTTTGAGAAGTTCCCTAAAATGGATTGGCAAATTGAAAGCGAGACTAAAAAAATAGAAGACTATGTCTGCAATAAAGCCACTACCTTTTTTAGAGGTCGAAATTATACAGCTTGGTATTCAACAGATATACCAATTAAATTAGGTCCATGGAAGTTTAACGGTTTACCAGGTGCTATCGTACAAATATATGATGCGACTGGTTCATTTTCTTGGTCAATTACAAAAATTAAACAAGTTAATAATGAAGAAAAGTTAGTATTAAACAATGATTTAAAAATAATTTCTCTAAGAGAATTTGTTGAAAAAAATGAAAAATCTAAAAACTCAAAAACCGATAGAATGATGTTAAAGTTTTTTGATAGAGGAGCAGAAGTGGTTAAAAGTGAATATAACAGAGGAAGAGAAAAAACATTTGAATGGGAAGAAGAAATAAAAGAAGATTAAACTTTCGTTTTAAAATATTTGTTTTTTTATTGCTTCAAAATCTATTGTGTTTTTCTCAAACTATTATTTCAGGTTCTGTTAGTGATAGTTATGATAATTTGTATTCTGTAAATATTATTTTAAAAGACAGCTTATCTAAATCTATTATTACCTACACCTATTCTGATGAAAATGGTAATTATGAATTAAAAACTAATAAATTGGGGAAATTCAACTTAGTTTTTACTTCTCTTGGTTATGAAAGTCAAACAATTTCTGTTGTTGTTACTAAAGAGCAAAAAGAAATCAAAACTGATGTTGTTTTAAAGGACAAACCAATGGACTTGGATGAAGTGATTATAAAAGCAGATTTGCCAATGACCATAAAAGAAGATACTATTTCTTTTAAAACAAAATTTTATAAGAGAGGTAACGAGCAGACTGTTGAGGATTTATTAAAAACCATTCCCGGTATTAATATAAACGCTGACGGTACAATAAAAGTAGGCAATCAAGAAATTGAAAAACTTATGGTAGATGGCGATGACCTTTTTGAAAGAGGTTACAAAATCTTGTCTAAAAATATGCCAGCTTATCCCATTGAAGAAGTTGAATTGCTTAAAAACTATTCTAACAATCGTTTATTAAAAGGTGTTGAAGAAAGCAATAAAGTGGCCCTAAACTTGAAACTCGATGAAGATTCTAAACGCATTTGGTTTGGGAATATCGAGACAAGTATTGGGAACGATAGTTTTTATCAATTAAAGGGTAATTTGATGAATTTTGGCAAGAAAAATAAATATTACTTTTTAACTAATCTTAATTCAATAGGATATAATGCCACAGGAGATATTGAAAACATAATTCGTCCATTTCGTATGAACGAGCCAGGAAGTATTGGAGATAATCAAAGTGTAAATACTTTATTAAAATTATCGTCTAATAACCTCAATTTCAAAGAAAGTAGAACTAACTTTAATAATGCAGAGTTAGTGTCGGTAAACACTATTTTCAATCCAACAGAAAAAATAAAAATTAAAACGCTCGGCTTTTTTAATTGGGATGAAATTGATTTTTTTAGAAATTCTACAGATTTTGTAGATGTGGACGGTACCAATTTTATGAATATAGAAGATTATCAATTACAAAATAGTAAGCGTATAGCATTTGGTAAATTAGATTTAATTTACAATATCTCTAAAACAAAAATGTTAGAAGCCACAACTAAATACAATAATAGCGATTTTAACGACTCTTCAAATTTAGTATTTAATGGTAATTCTACGATAGAAAATTTACAACATCAAAACACACTTTTCGACCAAAAAATAAGCTACACTAACAAGTTTAAAGACAAAAAGGTATTCTTGCTAACAGGACGTTTTATCGATGAAAAAACACCGCAGAACTACACTGTAAATCAATTCTTCTTTCAAGATTTATTTCCTACAACTTCTAATGTTAATAAGGTAAATCAGCAAAGCACCAACCAAATGCAATTTGCTGGCATTAATGCACATTTATTACACCAAAAGGATAATAGACATTTAATGGAATTGCAATTAGGTAATGAATTTAGAAAAGATAAGTTACATAGTACATTTTCACTTTTAGAAAATAATACGATTTTAGAACAACCAAACGATTATCAAAACGAAACCAATTATCAAGTCAACGACTTGTACCTTAAAGGCAAGTACAGGTTAAAAGTTAAAGATTTTGGTATTGTAGGTAAACTAGATGTTCATCAACTTTTTAACCGTTTACAAAACAATAAGGTAAGTAGTACTCAAAATCCCTTTTTTATTAATCCAAGTTTAGGTTTTGATTGGAAAATAAATGAAAAGAATAAAATTACTTCTTCCTATTCTTACAACACAACAAATGCAAAGGTTTTAGATGTATTTAGTGATTTTGTTTTAACTGGTTTTCGTTCCTTTTCAAAAGGTACAGGTGATTTTAATCAATTAGATGCTTCAAATATAGTTTTTAACTATCAATTAGGTAATTGGAGCGACCGCTTTTTTGCAAATACTTTTATTATATACAGTAAAAATCACGACTTCTTTTCAACAAATACAAGCATACAACAAAATTTTACTCAAGCAGAAAAAATATTGATTAAAGGCCGTGAGTTTTTAAGTGTAAATTCAAAATCAGACTATTACTTTAAGTTTATTTCATCAAACTTAAAAGTAGATTTAGGCTATACAAAAAGTGAGTTTAAAAATATTGTAAACAATTCTAATTTAAGGTTAGTAACGTCTAATAATTACGATTATGGTTTAGAACTTCGTTCAGGTTTTAAAGGTGTTTTTAATTACCATATGGGCACAAAATGGACAACCACAGAAATAGAAACCACCATAAATAATTCTTTTACCGACAACGTTAGTTTTTTAGATTTATCATTTATTTTTAATAATAAACTTGATTTCCAATTACAATCCGAACGTTACTATTTTGGGAATTTACAAGCCGATAACACGTATTATTTTTTGGACTTTGACGCACATTATAAACTCATTGAAAATGAATTAACTATAGGTATTACTGGTAAAAACCTTTTCAATACCGAAAGATTTAGGAATTTTTCAATCAGCGATATTGGAACTTCAACGACCGAATATAGACTTTTGCCAAGATTTATATTATTGAAAATGGAGTACAGGTTTTAACATTGGAACTGAATAGAAAACGGCTACCAACAAAGGAGTATATAAAAAATAAAGACGCAGTCGATAGTCTACAATTTCGGCATAAATTTAATATTAACCACAACTCGTAAAGTATTGTTTTTTAAAACTTTACTTTTCATATATCAAACGTTGTGCCCAATTTGAAAAATGAACATATCTGATAGATTTATAGGCTGTATTTTAGGAGGAGCAATTGGAGATGCTTATGGAAGTGCCTATGAAAATATTGCTCAAGAAAATAATTCTGACACTACATATTATCCATTTGGAAAACCTGAAATAAAAACACCCGAATGGAGAATAACCGATGACACACAACTAACTATTGCAACTTGCAAAACAATTTATGAAAATGAAATATTAGATGCTAAATTCTTTGCTCAAAAATATTTGGACTTTTATAAAGCAAGAAAAATTACAGGAATTGGAGCAAGCACATTAAAGGCATTGCAGGAATTAGAAGTTGGTGGACATTGGAATTTAGTTGGCAGAAAAGGAGAATATGCTGCTGGAAATGGAGCTGCAATGAGAATTGCACCTTTAGGTTTTGAACCAATCCTGTCCTAAATAAATTTAAGACATAGCAAACCTAACCATTTTACTGGTTTGATTAGCTGTTTTATTGTTT
>NZ_CANLXZ010000060.1 GCF_947495285.1 uncultured Nonlabens sp.
CCATAAAATCAATAACTAGTAATCATCATTATAAAAATGCTTTCATAGAGACTTTTCAAAAGTAAATTGGTATTACTTAATTCTACAAATATATTCTAGCCGTACCATCCATGATTAATAAAGTAGCAAGTATTCATAAAAAGGCATAAAAAAAACCCTTATCAGAAAACTGATAAGGGCTTTAAAGTTGAGAATATAAAAACTATTATTAGTTCTTACCTTCCATTCTATCTTTAAGTGCTTGTAACTTAGAGTTTGCATCACCTAATGTAGGCTTAGACTCTTCAGCAGACTTAGCAGCTGCTTGTTGTACATTCTTAGCTTCTTCTTCTTTATGAAGAATCATGTGAGAACCTACTACACGCTTAAATTCTTTGTTGAATTCAATGATCTGGATTTGCGCCTTTTCACCTTTCTTCAATTTAGAACCGTCTTCTTTTTCTAAGTGACGTGTTGGAATAAACACAGAGATATCTTCATTAAAGTTAACTACAGCACCTTTGTCTACAGTTTCACTAATTTCAATATCGTGAGTTGTTCCTACACCGAATTCACCCTCGTACTTATCCCATGGGTTAGGCATAGTTTGCTTATGACCTAGAGATAATTTACGTCCTTCTACGTCTAGTTCAAGAACCACTACTTCTAGTGTATCTCCTACTGCACAGAATTCAGATGGATGCTTCACTTTCTTAGTCCAAGAAAGGTCAGAGATGTAAATTAATCCATCAACACCTTCTTCAAGTTCTACAAATACACCGAAGTTAGTAAAGTTTCTTACTGTACCAGAGTGCTTAGAACCTACAGGATACTTAGTAGTAATGTCAGTCCATGGATCTGGGTGAAGTTGCTTCATACCTAGAGACATCTTACGATCTTCTCTATCAATAGTAAGAACCTCAGCATCGATGATATCACCTACTTTTACGAAGTCACCAGCACTTCTTAAGTGCGTAGACCATGACATTTCAGAAACGTGAACAAGTCCTTCAACTCCTTCTTCTACTTCTACAAATGCACCGTAATCAGCAATAACAACTACTTTACCTTTTACTTTATCACCAGTTTTGATCTTATCAGAAAGAGCCTCCCATGGGTGAGCTTCTAATTGTTTAAGACCTAATTGGATACGAGATTTATCTTCGTCAAAGTCAAGGATTACCACGTTAAGTGTCTGATCTAATTCTACAACCTCGTTAGGGTGGTTGATACGTGACCAAGAAAGGTCTGTAATGTGAACAAGTCCATCAACACCACCTAGATCAACAAATACACCGTAAGAAGTAATGTTTTTAACAACACCTTCAAGTACCTGTCCTTTTTCTAGACGAGAGATAATTTCTTTCTTCTGCTCTTCGATATCTGCCTCGATAAGCGCTTTGTGAGATACTACAACGTTTTTGAATTCGTGGTTGATTTTCACAACTTTAAATTCCATTGTTTTATCTACGTACTGATCATAATCACGGATAGGTTTCACATCAATTTGTGAACCTGGTAAGAATGCTTCGATACCGAATACATCTACGATCATACCTCCTTTAGTACGACATTTAACGTAACCGTTTACGATCTCGCCAGTGTCATGTGCATTGTTAACGCGTTCCCAAGCCTTGATAAGACGTGCTTTACGGTGAGAAAGGATTAACTGTCCAGTCGCATCTTCACGTACATCTACAAGAACCTCAACCTTATCACCTTCTTTAAGGTTCTGGTTGTAACGGAACTCGTTAAGAGAAATAGCACCTTCAGACTTTGCGTTAATATCAATGATAGCATCACGATCAGTAATCTTGATAACTACACCTTCAATTACATCAGTATCGATAGTGTCAACAAAGTTGTCAGATACTAATTTTTCAAAAGCCTTTAATTGCTCCTCATCAACTTTTTCAATTCCTTCACTGTAACGTTCCCAGTCAAAAGTGTCTAGAAATGCTGCAGGATCTTCTTGTTGTGGAGAAGTAATTACTGGAGTTTTTTTCTCAGTTTGAGCGTCTGCTACACCATCTTGTGAAGCGTCCAACTCTTTGTTTGTTTGATTTTCAGCCATAATAGGTTGCTGATTAAAATTTGTATTCTAAAAAAGTAACGGAAACTTATAGAACCTTTTAAAGAAGAGTTATATAAAGATTTGATTCCCAACCGGTTTCCTTATTCTCGATTTGGGTTTGCAAAAGTACATCCTTTTTTAATCATTAACAATACTTAAGTCTATGAAAATCTAGTTTTTATAACAACTTACTTTAACCTGTACTCACTGTTTATAAAAGAAATGAGAGCTTTTTTTGAAATTCCGCTTTCGCGAAAGCGGAACCCACAACAAACTTACTCAACACATACGCTGTTTTTAACATAGTAAAAAACTTTTTACTAGCTATCAATAGCTCCTTCTACTCTATTCTTTTAGTTTTTATTTAAAGGTTTGATACTAGTTAAAGGAAATTAAACGTTTGTTGATCCTATCTGGAATCAAGAACGACAATTTAAGATTACTTAAATAAAACCTCGCAGGTGACTCAAATGATAGACTTAAAAGCCAGAAGTATGATCATTATCTGCGAGGTTATTTATAAATGGAGTACCTTTAATACCTCAACTTAAGATAATACATGACCTCAACTGCAACCACACCGCAAGAATACATAATCCTATTACCAGAGGAGCGCAAAAAACCTATAAGTGATTTACGTGATGTTGTTCTTAAGAACTTACCTGCAGGATTTGAAGAAGGAATGCTTTATTGTATGCTGGGCTATTATGTACCTAAAGATATTTATGAACCAGGTCACCATGTAGACAAAGAATGGACGCCATTACCATTTATAAATATCGCTTCTCAAAAGAATTTTATCGCTTTATATCACTCTGGTATTTATGCAAATCCAGAATTGATGGAATGGTTTAAGGCAGAACACCCCAAACATTCTAAGTACAAACTGGATATGGGTAAAAGCTGCATCCGTTTTAAGAAGGTAGATGATATCCCACTAGATCTTATTGCAGAGTTGTGTCGTAAAATGACACCGCAAAATTGGATTGAGATTTATGAGAATGTGATAAAGAAGTAATGCATATGAAAACTATTATACCACTTGTGTTTGTAATTTTATTCTCCTCTTGTAATAATATTCCAAGAGAAGAAGCTGACACTACAGAAAAAAAATACACTATTCTCTACACTGACGAGACAGGAAGAACAATCGAAAAGGATATAACCAAAGAACAAACTGAAGAACTTTTTAATGGAACAAAAAGTAAAAACATATTGTATACTGGTACTTGGTTTAATGAAAAAGACAACAAAGGTGGAATTGAAATAACTGTTGATCACATCTCATTATTTTATACTTTGAAAGATTCAATAGATCATGATTGGCATGACTACTATATCACTGATAAACATCCTAAAGCTGACACCAGCTCAAAACCTGGAGATTTCTTATATCTTACTAAAGATGGAGATACTTTATCTTATGAGATCTTGAATGAGGGCGCAAATGGAACTCTTAGTTTATTGCATTTAGATTCTGGGAAATTACATATTTATAAAAACAAGTGATATTCTCACCTTAGAAATAATTTAATCACCATCAACCATCAACCATCACTCAAACTAGCATCTAAGAATAATCAAAACTAGATTAGAGATCATTTTTCCTAAGAAAAAAGTAGGAAAATTTAAACTTCTGGAAATTAAAAAAACTATCATCGATATCATATATAGACAATGCTAACACAAATAGTTGGCATGTCAAATCTCACATATTCTTCTAAAAGCAAAAAGCTCCTTTCCTTTGCAAAGTAAAGGTGGGGCAAAGTGAGCGGTAGCGAGTTTTGGTCGGTAAGGATTGATGCGATGTTTTCAGTAACCTCTTGATTAAAATTCAACTTGAGTCTTTATAAAAGCATCACATCAACCACTCCTGATTGCTAGTAAGCTAGCCAATCTGTCCTCGCCTTTTCTAAAACGAGGAGTTTTATATCTTCTTAAAAAATGGCTTTTATTTTCAAAACCAACATGCAAAGTATTTCTTTTGGCATGTTTAGTAAAGGATCGAGATCAATAGCGTCCTAAACGTTTAAAAAGAGAAAGGGAAATTTGTTCCTCAAAGTTACCTTTGTGGTGCAACACAAAA
>NZ_CANLXZ010000061.1 GCF_947495285.1 uncultured Nonlabens sp.
TTTTGACCCTTGAAAACATCCATATTTAAACCTTTTTATTGACTTTAAAGATAAGTATTTAGATGATTACCTCTATTTAATTATTTTAGCTTACTATTAGTTATAAATTAATTTACAATAAGTTTGCTGTATCTTTGTAGGTATGCTTTGGAATTGCTTTTTGTAGCCACTAGTCGCAGACTAGTGGCCAATGTCATTAAGTTAAGGGTTTAATTGTTTGACTACAAGTATTTTATGTTGTTTATTAAGTGTTTTTTTCGTATATTTAAGTAGTAATCAAGCATATAATTTATGAAAAAAAACAGCTAAATTTATTTTTAATCTTATTCAAGCGGAGCTATTTAGTAGCCATTTAAAATATAAGTTTAAAGTATCAAAACAAGATTTTACAAGAAACAGGAAACAACAATTTCCTATAGTCATATTATTTATGCTGAACCTTCTAAGAAAAAGTCTATCTCTTGAAATAGAGAATTTTATTAGTCTCTTTAAAACCGGTACTGCTGTCAAGTTTACTAAGAGCGCTTTTGTGCAAGCAAGAAAAAAAGTAAAACCGGAAGTGTTTGAAAGATTGTCTGATCTGTTATTAAACGAATTTTATAGCGATAATGACCCAGCAATAAAATTATGGAAAGGTTTTAGATTACTAGCTGTAGATGGTTCTAGAATTACATTACCCATCACAAAAGAACTTAAAGCAATTTATGGTGAGTCTAAAAACCAAACCAATACTGTTTTAGTGCAAGCTAGATGTTCCGTCATTTACGATGTACTTAATATGTATGTTTTAGATGGTAATTTGGGTGCTTTAAATTAGGAGAAAGAGATTTGGCGCTAACCCATCTTGAACATTGCAAAGACAATGACTTAATCATTTATGATAGAGGCTACCCTTCCTATGATTTAATATATGAGCACATCAAAAGAGGTCTTGATTATTTAATGCGCGTAAAGACAAGTTTTAGTGGACTTACTATCGATTTTGAAAAAAGCAAGAAAAAATCACTTATCGTAGAAATATATCCTGGGAAAAACACGAAAACCGCAAATAAAAAATACACTAAAAATTGCCCTATTAAAGTACGATTGGTACGGGTAGAATTAGCTAGTGGACAAGTTGAAATCTTAATGACCTCTCTATTGGATAGTAAGGCATACCCAACAAGCCAATTCAAACAATTGTATTTTAAACGATGGGGTGTCGAAACCTTTTATGATGAGCTTAAAAATAAATTGAAAATTGAGCATTTCTCTGGCTATTCAAACCAAAGTATTCAACAAGATTTTCAGGCGGCATTATTCGTAAGTAATGTGCAAACCTTAATTGTTAGTGAAATCGAAGATGAACTTAAGGATAATAATCTAGGTAAAAAGTATGACTATAAAATAAACACAAATGTATCTTATGGTCTTTTAAAAAACAGGGTGGTTACTTTATTTTTAGAGGAACAATATAAAGGTGTCGACATGGTTGAAGAACTCAAAGACCTTTTTAAATCACATTTAGTACCTATTAGGCCTAATCGAAAATTTGAGAGAAATCCAGGAAAATATCGTACCAGAATAAAACCAAAAGTAACTAAAAACCAGAAAGATGCTGTTTAAAAAACTCTTAACTTAATGACATTGGACTAGCGAAAACCAATAGCAACCTTAGTAAGTATGCACATTTGTCCTATGAGATCACAAAATAGTACTCATAATTTTATTACCATATACGAAGCTAAATAGCTTATCAAGAAAATAACCCATGAAAAATAGCCTTGTAATACAAACTCTAAAAAAAATAAGCCTAAGCTTTTTGGCATTAAGCTTAACTGCATGTAATTTTTTAGGGGATCATTCTAAAGCACCAGAACCTATGGAAGAAACTTCAAAAAAGCAAGCAACCCAAAAGGAGGATGCTGAGGCTTATGTAGTACAACCCAACTACGACCACCCAAAATTTAAAGAATTAGACGCCGCTTTTAAAAAACAAAAACACCGCTTTGAAATTGACCGCTGTGAATTTAAATACAACGATCAATCTATTTTTATTGGGGATTCGTATGATAAAATCATTGAAATATTTGGCAAGCCTGATGAAAAGCCTGTTTTTACTTCTGATAAAATTTCATATAGTATAGAGTATTCAAGTATAAAACTATTTATTAGATTTTTTTCCAATACCAATAAATTAAAAAGTTTCACTTTACGATTAAGTGATTATGAAGAACCTAAAAATATACCTTATGAAATTATCAAATTTAGAAAAGTGCCTTATAAAGAGGATATGACTCTTAATGATTTTACTGAATTATGCGATTTGAATCATAATAAAACTTTAGGGCATGATTTGAATACCTTTAATATTATCAATGAAAAAGTTTGCGAAAGTGTAATAGAAAGTATTGATACAGCAATAGGCTCACAACCATCGTATAAGACTATTGGAGGAGGGCATATGACTTTACGTGGAGATTTTGATCCAACATCAACAGGACCTATAGAATACTTATCAATTAGTATTAAAAAAAATTAAGCCATGGCAGGAAAACCAATAGCAACCTTAGGCAGTATGCACATTTGCCCTATGAGATCACAAAATAGTACTCATGAATTTGTTGCCTTATACAAAGCTAAATAGCCTATCAAGAAAATAACCCATGAAAAATAGCCTTGTAATACAAACTCTAAAAAAAATAAGCCTAAGCTTTTTGCTCTTAAACTTAACTGCATGTAATTTTTTAGGGGATCATTCTAAAGCACCAGAACCTATGGAAGAAACTTCAAAAGAGCAAGCAACCCAAAAGGAAGATGCTGAGGCTTATGTAGTACAACCCAACTACGACCACCCAAAATTTAAAGAATTAGACGCCGCTTTTAAAAAACAAAAACACCGCTTTGAAATTGACCGCTGTGAATTTAAATACAACGATCAATCTTTTTTTATTGGGAATTCTTATGATAAAATCATTGAAATACTTGGCAAGCCAGACAAAGAGCCTGTTTTAACATTAGATAAATTATATTCAAGTATTAGGTATAATGACTTAGGAATTACTATATGGTTTTCTGAACCTAAAAAGAAAGTTTATGAAATTAATTTTACATTTTCTGATTTGATGGATGGTATTCTTGTTAAATATAATATAGTAAAATTTAGAAAAACTCCCTATATCTTAGAAACTGATTTAAATCAGTTTATTGAATTATGTGATTTAAGTCATGAAGGTAATTTATCTCATGATAAATCTTCTTTTTATATTGAAAATGAAAAAAAATGTGAAGATCAAGCAGAAACATTTATTGGTTCAAGACCGCATTTTGAAAATATTGGAGGTGGTCATATGACAATTACTGGTAGTTTCGACTCTAAAACTACAGGCCCTATTAGATATATATCTATTGAGAAACAAAAAGATTAAGCCATGGCAGGAAAACCAATAGCAACCTTAGGCAGTATGCACATTTGTCCTATGAGATCACAAAATAGTACTCATAATTTTATTACCATATACGAAGCTAAATAGCTTATAAAGAAAATAACCCATGAAAAATAGCCTTGTAATACAAACTCTAAAAAAAATAAGCTTAAGTTTTTTGGCATTAAGCTTAACTGCATGTAATTTTTTAGGGGATCATTCTAAAGCACCAGAACCTATGGAAGAAACTTCAAAAGAGCAAGCAACACAAAAGGAGGATGCTGAGGCTTATGTAGTACAACCCAACTACGACCACCCAAAATTTAAAGAATTAGATGCCGCTTTTAAAAAACAAAAACACCGCTTTGAAATTGACCGCTGTGAATTTAAATACAACGATCAATCCTTTTTTATTGGGGATTCTTATGATAAGATAGTAGAGATTTTTGGAGAACCCAATAAAGAACCTGTATATTCTTTTGATAAAAAAATATATAGTATTAAGTCAATAGCGTCCTAAACGTTTAAAAAGAGAAAGGGAAATTTGTTCCTCAAAGTTACCTTTGTGGTGCAACACAAAAA
>NZ_CANLXZ010000062.1 GCF_947495285.1 uncultured Nonlabens sp.
AGCAGTCTTCTCTCCTATTCCTGGAATGCTTTTTAAACGAGTTAGGACATCATGATGCACCTGTTTTACTAAGGCTACCAACTTATCCTCTATTAATTTTATTTCCTTCTGTACTTGTTTTAAACTGCGTTTTATAGAACTTACAACTACTTTACTTGGATTTCCTAAAACGGCCTCTCCATGTAGTTTATTTTTATACATAGTGCTTTGTTTAGTCAGCATGGACAGTAATCTTGTCATTTAAAGGCATTGAATTTGATCTTTAGAATTACCTTGCCAAAGCTTTAAATCTACCTGTTTTGCATAAACACAAATCAGCTATAAACCATTCTTGTCTTTCTTTATTTTTTGTGAGATGTCTTTCTTTAATTCCGCTTTCGCGAAAGCGGACTCGTAAAAGTCAAGGGTGTCAATTATTATACAAATAAAGGATTTTCTACCGATACTTTCTTACCTGATTCTAATAGATAATAAGCCAGTTGGTAATGATAATATCCCGTAGCTTCCATTACACAATGACTGTTATCATCTAATAATTTTACGAACTTTTTAAAGCCCGAAATACTATTTTTAAACTGATAGTATTTACCATCGGAATCGGTAACATCAAATACCAAATGACTAATGTCTATTCCGAAATATTTAATATCTTTATTCATTATAATATGTTTTTGGAAAGGACAACCTACGCGAGTTTCAACAACTTAAAATCGAGGTCTTAAAAGCCTCATAGAACTGTACGAAATCTGTGTAGAAAAGAAAGGGGATTTTCAATGTTAACGGGATCTAAAGTCTCTGCGTATATAATAACCTTATTCCTCTCTTTTGTGCTTTCTATTTATAAGTCTTTAATTTAGTGATTTCAAACTTAAGATGTATATAGCTCATAGCTAGTTATAGCTTACTTACGAAAGTCCTCGCGGACTTTCTATCTGTGATTTATTTGCTAAATTTAGTGCTTAAACCACACAACTAATCTTATACCAACACGTTGGCAACAATTAAAACGAACAGAATGCAGAAAATCATAATAGGTACTTTAATCCTAATACTTTTGACAAATTGTAAAGGTGATGGAGTTGAACAAAACAATTGGGAAACTCAAAAATCTCAAGATGATAAGCTGGAAGTATTACTACTTGGAACTTTCCATTTTGCTAATTTTAATCCAGAAAACAATGGAGATATAGTCGATATTAAAATTAGAGATATTTTAAATGAAACTGAACAGAATGAACTTGAATTAATATCTGATAAAATAAAGGCATTTAAACCTGACAAAATATTTGTAGAGATTATGTACAATCATCAAAATAAACTAGATTCAATTTATTCTTCTTTTTCTACAAACGATTACAGCAAAGAAAAAAGGGATGAATTAACTCAATTAGCATTTAGAACAGCTAAAAAATTGAATCATAAAAAGTTGTATGCAATGGACTATAGAACTGAATTTAGATATGATAGTCTAATGCAACAAATGGAAAAAGCAAAGCAGTTTAATTTAATAGCAAAAGATAGTGTTGAATTAGCAAAATTGGAAAGAACAGGAAATGAATTGTTTGCATCAAATAAATCCTTAACAGAAATTCTATATTTCTATAATGATGATAAAAGAAGAAAAGAAGATATTAATTGGTATGTAAATCTTGCAAATCAAGGTGGTGAAAAGAATAATTTTGTAGGTGCTTATTTAGCATCAGAATGGTATAGAAGAAATTTGTATATGTATTCTATTATTCAAAAGGCGATTGAAAAGCAAGACAAGAGAATTATAATTTTAGCAGGGGCAAGTCATATAGCAATGTTCAAAGATTTTATAGACTATAATCCTGAATGGAAATCTGTTGAGCTGAAAGTGATAATGAAAAAATAACTATGGCTAACATTGGCTATAATTATAACCAACCTCACGTAACAAAATCAAAACTGAATCGTCTCATAATAAACAACCAATGAAAAATATTATTTATTTCCTATTTCTTACAATGGCAATTTCGAGTTGTCAACCAAACAGAAATGAATTAACCAAACAAAAAGATTATAGTTTCCTTACTGACAGTTTAATGATTGACCAACAATTAGAAAATCATAAACTTGCAGGATTTAGCCTTGTGGTGTTTGAAAATTATAATATAGTTTATTCAAATCAATTTGGACTTAAATCAGTAAATTCTAATGAAAAAATAGACCATAATACCGCATTTTCAACAGCATCAATTTCAAAACCAATAACCGCACTTCTTTGTTTTATACTAGATGAAAAAGGGTTAATCGATTTAGATGAACCAATAGACAACTATCTTAAAAGTTGGCATTTACCTAAAAGCCAATTTACTGAAATCAAAAATCCGACTTGGAAACAATTTTTAAATCATACGGCTGGAACAAGCCAACACGGTTTTGCAGACTTTTACGAAGGAGATACAATTCCCACAATAAAACAAAGTCTTTTAGGAAAATTACCACGATATGACAAAGAAATTGAGTTTTTATTTACACCAGGAACAAGTTGGTCATATAGCGGAGGCGGTTATGTTATTGTTCAAATGGCATTAGAGGACACTTTAAATAAGTCGATTGCAGAACTTACAGATGAATACATATTCTCACCTCTCGACTTGAAAAACACAACAATGGTTCAGCCCAATCAAAAAGGATTTTTAACAAATGTCGCTTTCGTTCACGACAAAGACAATAATGTTATAAAAACAGGTTTGCCTATAACACCGCAAGTTGCACCATCAGGATTATGGTCAACACCGACTGATTTAACCAAGCTAACAATAGAAATACAAAATGCCTTACGAAATAAAGAAAACCAAGTAATTTCTCATAATGTGGCCAAAAAAATAATAGAAGTTACAGCTTTAAAGGATGCTGTTGGAGGTTGGAGTTATGGATGGCAAAGGTCTTTTGGTTTTGACAATTATGACTGGTTTATGTGCAATGGTTCCAATACGGGAGTTGGTGGCGATATTTTTGCTACTACAACAGACGGGAATGGTTTTGTTTTTCTTGCTAATGGAGAAAAACCAAATCGTTTTCCAGTTATTGACCAAACTCGAAGAAAGCTTTTATCTCTTATGAATTGGAAGAGAGAGTTGTCAAAAGAAGAAACGCTGCAAATACCCAATGAACTAAAAGCAAGTTTGATTGGCACTTATAAGGATTTTCTTTACGGTCAGGGAATGCCAACCAAAATATTAGAAAGAAACAACCGTCTTTATGTGGAATCGCCTTTTTTTCAACATTTTAAAGGACAAAAAGATAGTGAATTAATTTATTTAAAAACTGGATTATTTAAAATCATCGATTATCCAAATTCTCTAAAATTCAATATAAGAAATGGTGCAATACACTCAGTGATTATAGAAAGAGATAATCTGGATGTTGAAATTGAACTAAGTAGTACTGAAAAAAGTCGAGTAGGTAAAGGGGAATCTCACCCCTAAACCTCTCACAGAACCGTACGTAATAGTCTCCCATCATACGGCTCTTCAAGACCGAAGCATGTATATTTCCATCAATGCTTCGCTGATTTAACCAAATCATCCTCCGTAGAGTTGTAAGAATCAAATCATTATTGGTCTTGCTAA
>NZ_CANLXZ010000063.1 GCF_947495285.1 uncultured Nonlabens sp.
AACACAACTATTATAATCCTAGATATAAATGAATCGGTGAATTTCAATGTTGCGAAATCTTTGATTTTTTGCAACGTTGCCGTATAAGAAACGTAGGGCAGTTAATAAGCACTTTAGTTTCGGTTTATTACTTAGCTAAATATAAATATTTTGCTTTTATTTTTTCTACTATAAACGCCAAATTTTATATTTAGCGGACTTTGTTAATATTCACAGACCTTTCGGTAAACACAAACGCCCTATGTTTTTTATACCGTGTTGTGTTTTCGTACTTTTTTTCCGCAAAATTGCTAGCGTTGGCAAAGACATACTCTTTTGCGATTTTTGGCTTGTGTTTCGGCTGAAGCGAATTGCAAATGTGTATGGCTTTTAGCGTTGGCAAATCCATCAGAATATTAATTCCGACAACATTTTCTTTATATCCAAATGCTTTGCTCCTTGGACGGATTTTGAATTCATTGAAACCAACTCAATCCAATCTATAATCTTTTTCTTTTCCGTTGTTTTTTCATTCCAATATTCTGATAATTCGATTGCCGAAGTATTAATTAAAATCTCCAAAACTGAATCTAGATTATCGAATAGTTTGATAAATACTCTTGGAATGTCTTTATACGTTTTATTTTTAATGAAATAATCGTCTTTTCCTCCAGCAGTAAAAAGGTCTCTCACGTTTGGACAAACAACAGCTTCTCTTGTTACCAACCAAATTGCAAGTCGAGCAAATTTGTCTCCTCGGTTACTAAAAACTTCTGGAAAATAAACCATAGCTCTGTTTTTAGTTTCTTTTTTTTCTTTTAGGCTTAAGTTATTCCAAATGTTGATTACAAGATTACTGGCTTTTTCGGTGTCTTGAATCCACCATAAATCTTGCCCAGGCTTTAATTTGCTTTTGTAGTAATCTGTAATTGATTTAATTGGGTTTTTCTTTTGACGTAAAGTGTCATAAGATGTATTGATTTTATCAAAAATCGTCTTTCCTTCTTCCAAGTTCATATCGATTAAATATCTTGGTGAGTGTGTAACAACGACTTCCGATAAACACTCTTCGTAAGCACGACTTCTAAATTCAATCGGTTTTCCAAGTTTTCCAAAAAGCATATAAATTCGCTCAACATCATCTACTCTTGTAGATTCCAAAACACTATTTCCAGTTGTTTTCCAATGGTTTTGCGTTGTTGTCTTGACCTCGATACCATAGAGTTTCTTTGCTACAATATCAGGGAATTTTTGTCCGCCAATTAGTTCTATTGAGTTTTCAAATTGTGAACCAACTGCTAAATCAGTCATTACATCTCTAACATAAGGTTCAAGTTTAGCGCCTCTTAATTGCTCAATCTTTTTAGGCGATTTTTTTGCGTGAGCGTTTAATTCTTCAATTGTAGAATTTAATAAAGCGTTGAACTCTCTTTTTTGTGGTTCTGAATTAACTGATACTACCATTATTTTTTAAAATATAAATCCCAAACATTTTCTATTCTCTTGGCTAAATTATAAGCGAGTAGTGGTGGAACAGCATTACCAATTACTTTATATGCTTTTGAAGGACTTACCAAATATGAACCTTTACGACCCTGTTTATTTGCAATTACAAATTCATAATCAGGTGGAAAAGTTTGAATTAAAGCACATTCTCTTGGTGTCAAACGTCTTTCTTTTAGCCCTTTTGAAAGTTCTTCTGTTAATATTCCTCCATTCTTTTTTGATAATCTCCTAAATTCTATATTTCCGTGATGTTCTGCTCTAATCGTTGGGCTAATTCCATCTGGTTTTATTTCTATTTGACCTTGACAATGTTTACCCATAAATTTCGCTTTTGAGTAAAATTGTTGAGATAAATCGTTTGATTTTTCAGGCTCTTTAATATTAGCGAAAAGTTCTTTTAAATCTACGTGACGTTTTAAATCTTCTCCATCTGTTGTGTAAGCGTGAGTTGGTTTTGGGTACGGATTGTATTTATCTGAAATAATTCCCTTTTCTAATTGCTCAAGAGCTGATTTTTTTAATGCTGATTTTTTGATTCCAACAAAGAAAACACGTTCTCTTGATTGTGGAACACCATAATCTGCTGCGTGCAAAACACGAGGATTTAAAACTAAATATGCATTGTCTCCAGCAGAAGAAAAGTCACTTTGAATAATATCTTTTACATTAGATAGGTTAACCAAACCTTTTACATTTTCTGCAATGAAAATTTTTGGTTGAGTAATCTCAATAACTTGTTTCATCCACATATAAAGCTGACCACGAGTTTCTTCGGTTGCTGTGCTTTTTGTATTAAATTCTCCTTTATGATTTTTGTGTGAATCAAAACCGTTTCTTTTTCCTGCAATGCTAAAATCTTGACAAGGAAAACCACCAGTTACAATGTCTATATTTTCAGGGAAAACCTTTGTCCCACTTTGATGCAGTTTTACCAAATCGACTATGCTGTCTGTTTGGTAATCTTCTGCGTTGTGTCCTCTTTTTGAAAAGTAGTTTACCCAAGCGTTTCTTGCATCTTTTAAAATGTCATTTGCAAAAATTGTTTTAAAACGTGTTTTTGAGAGTTTTATAAAGTTATTTTCAAGTTCTTCGTTTATAAAATCAGGGTTTAAAATCTCGTTTACAGATGATTTTAAAACTGAAAAATCTCCCTCAAAACCTAAATCCATTCCACCACAACCAGAAAACAAGGAAAGCATATTTAAGGTAGAGTTACCTTTTTGTTCTTTCTTTTCTGTTTTTGGGTAGAGTTTTACAGCCAATTGAGGTTCCTCAACTACGCTTGTATTTTCTGTATCAGTTGTTAATGTTCGCATAGTTAGTTTTGAATTGGATGTGATTTTAAATATTTAATTTTTTTCTCGGCTACTTTTAGCACTTTACTTGCACAATCTTCATCTACAATTTCATAAGCAATCTTGTCGCTTATAAATTGTATTAAAAGTTCGTCTTTATCGAGTTTTAATATTTCTGCAAGTTTGTCCAACATTTCTTTTGTCGGTTTTCGCTCGTTTCTTTCGATTTTACTCAAAATTGCTTGGTCGATATCGACATAAGCCGATACTTGTCTTAAAAGAAGTCCGAGAGCTTGTCTTTTATTTCGTAAAATTTGTCCGATTGTTTCCATTTGAATATTATTACTTGACAACAAGTGTCAAATATAGTTTGTCAAATTTTGGAAAGCAAGAAATTCGGATTGTATTTTTTCGAGCGTTGGGGAATTTTAGCTCTTTTGGTTTTTTGAGCGTTGGAAATGAGCGTTGGCAAAAACCGAAAGTGCTAAAATATGCGGCTGGTCAGTATGAAACACAACGGTAAGGCTATGATTCGTTTTACTCATCAATCCTTACCTTAAAATCTTAATTGATGGCTCTAAAGATATTA
>NZ_CANLXZ010000064.1 GCF_947495285.1 uncultured Nonlabens sp.
CGCAACCGTGGATATTGACGAGACTACCTTACCAACCGGAGCAGTTCAAACAGAAGGAACAGACCCAACCACGGTAATCGTAGCATCTGGTACAACAGTAGTTGAAGAAGATAACGGAATATTCACCCCTATGCCTAATCTTAATGTTGTTAAAACAGCAGGTGCAGTGGTAGATGTGAACATGAATGGTATTAATGACGCGGGAGATACGATTACTTATAGTTTCAGTATTACCAATAATGGTAATGTAGAAATTCGCGATGTTGTAATTAGCGATGCATTATTAAGTTTGGTTAATGAACCTGTTACTCCTAGTGTTCTTGCTGTTGGTCAGAGTGGTGTAATTGGAAACCAGACTTATATGGTTACTTCTTCAGATGTTTCTAATGGACGTGTAGTTAATACTGCAGTAGGTTCTGGTGAAGCGTTTGATACTAACGGTAATTCTGCAGGTCCTGTTTCAGATGACTCGGATGATCCTAACAATGTTTCTGACGCAAACCCTGATGGTGATAGTGATCCAGATGATCCAACTGTCGTTCCTCTCGGTACTAATGGTATTTTCAACGGTGTTGTTTTTGACGATGCAAACGGAAATGGAGTTCAGGATATGGGTGAAATGGGATTAGGAGGAGTAACAGTAAATGTTACAGATTCAACCATGGCAGTAGTTACCGTATTTACTAATCCTGATGGAACTTGGTCTGTCGTTGTTCCTGCTGGAACTCCTACCGCAGATATAGATGAGACCACCCTACCTAATGGTGGTTCTGAAATTCAAACAGCTGGTACAAACCCTACAACAGTTACTGTAGGTGTAGGAGAAAATGTTGGACAACCAGCAGACGGTTTCTTTAATGCAATGCCTAATTTAGAGCTAGAAAAAATCAGTGGTGGTATTGTGGACGCAAACATGAATGGATTGGTAGATGCAGGAGATACAATTACATATAGTTTTGTTGTAAATAACAATGGTAATGTAGAGGTTCGTAACGCTGTCGTAAATGATATGATTATTGGTATGACTGGTGTTTCTGTAACTCCTTCTACTATACCAGCTGGAGGAACAGGTACAGTGCCTGATTATGTATACGTTTTATTACAAGCAGATATCGATAATGGACAAATTGTGAATACAGCTGTTCTTAGCGGTGATGCATTTGATCCTAATGGAGATGGTTTGGGGCCAGTATCAGATAATTCTGATGATCCAAATAATGATATGGATTCTGATCCTGATGGGGACGGTGATCCTGATGACCCTACTATCACTGATCTTAGTCAGCCTAATCTCGCTTTCGCGAAAGCGGATACATATACAGATATTAATAACAATGGTATAGTTGATACTCTTGATACGATTACTTATAATTTTACGGTAACAAATACTGGTAATACGGTTGTAACAGGTGTTTCTATTGACGATTCTGTTATAGGTGTCTCTAACTTAATTGTAACTCCTTCGACACTTAATCCTGGTGATTTCGGTAGTGCAATGGTTACTTATAATATAACTGCTGCAGATATTTCGGCAGGTGAAGTTAGAAATACTGCTCAGGTAACCGGTCAAACTACAGATAGTCAAGGTAATATTTTACCAGACGTTTCAGATGATTCTGATGATCCAGATGATACTATTAACGTAGACAATGATGGTGATGGTGACTTTGAAGATCCAACGGTATTTGTTATAGAGCAAAATGGATTATTAACTGGAACAGTATTCGATGATCAGAACGGAAATGGCGTACAAGACCTTGGTGAGCCAGGAATAGAAGGAGTAGATGTTGTAATTACTGATGAAGGAGGTATTTCTCAATTTGTTACTACTGATGCTGATGGTAATTGGATAGCAGTTGTGCCATCTGGTGTAGCTATCGTTAATGTTCAAGACCCTATCGATTCTACTTTAACCACCGTAGATTCAGATCCTGAAAATGTTACGGTTGTTGCCGGTTCAGAACAATCTACGAGCGATGATGGTTATACCGATCCACTAACAAGTGGAACAGTAAGCGGTGTGGTATTCGATGATCAAAACGGAAACGGAATA
>NZ_CANLXZ010000065.1 GCF_947495285.1 uncultured Nonlabens sp.
TTTCATAAATCACTTTTCTAGTTCTATTATTTCAAGAACTCCAGAAAGGAGGTGTTCCAGCCGCACCTTCCGGTACGGCTACCTTGTTACGACTTAGCCCCAGTTACCGGTTTTACCCTAGGCAGCTCCTTGCGGTCACCGACTTCAGGCACCCCCAGCTTCCATGGCTTGACGGGCGGTGTGTACAAGGCCCGGGAACGTATTCACCGCATCATGGCTGATATGCGATTACTAGCGATTCCAGCTTCACGTAGTCGAGTTGCAGACTACGATCCGAACTGAGATAGGGTTTGAAGATTCGCTCCTTCTCACGAAGTGGCTGCTCTCTGTCCCTACCATTGTAGCACGTGTGTGGCCCAGGACGTAAGGGCCGTGATGATTTGACGTCATCCCCACCTTCCTCACGGTTTGCACCGGCAGTCTCACTAGAGTCCCCGACTTGAATCGCTGGCAACTAGTAATAGGGGTTGCGCTCGTTATAGGACTTAACCTGACACCTCACGGCACGAGCTGACGACAACCATGCAGCACCTTGTATATTGTCCGAAGAAAAGTCTATTTCTAAACCTGTCAACATACATTTAAGCCCTGGTAAGGTTCCTCGCGTATCATCGAATTAAACCACATGCTCCACCGCTTGTGCGGGCCCCCGTCAATTCCTTTGAGTTTCATTCTTGCGAACGTACTCCCCAGGTGGGTTACTTATCACTTTCGCTTGGCCACTCAGTACTTAATCGTACCAAACAGCTAGTAACCATCGTTTACGGCGTGGACTACCAGGGTATCTAATCCTGTTCGCTACCCACGCTTTCGTCCATCAGCGTCAATATATTGTTAGTGATCTGCCTTCGCAATTGGTATTCTATGTAATATCTAAGCATTTCACCGCTACACTACATATTCTAACCACTTCACAATAATTCAAGACTAACAGTATCAATGGCAGTGCCGGAGTTAAGCCCCTGCATTTCACCACTGACTTATTAGCCCGCCTACGGACCCTTTAAACCCAATGATTCCGGATAACGCTTGCACCCTCCGTATTACCGCGGCTGCTGGCACGGAGTTAGCCGGTGCTTATTCTTACGGTACCGTCAAATATCTACTCGTAGATATATTTCTTCCCGTACAAAAGTAGTTTACAACCCATAGGGCCGTCTTCCTACACGCGGCATGGCTGGATCAGGCTTCCGCCCATTGTCCAATATTCCTCACTGCTGCCTCCCGTAGGAGTCTGGTCCGTGTCTCAGTACCAGTGTGGGGGATCTCCCTCTCAGGACCCCTACCTATCGTAGCCATGGTAAGCCGTTACCTTACCATCTAGCTAATAGGACGCATACTCATCTATTACCGTAACCTTTAATTAGTAATCCATGCGGATCAATAATACCATGAGGTCTTAATCCAAATTTCTTCGGGCTATCCCTCAGTAATAGGTAGATTGTATACGCGTTACGCACCCGTGCGCCGGTCGCCATCTTCTAGCAAGCTAGAAATGCTGCCCCTCGACTTGCATGTGTTAGGCCTGCCGCTAGCGTTCATCCTGAGCCAGGATCAAACTCTTCATCGTCGAATCTTTTAAAGATCATTTAATTTAATGACTTTATCGAAACCACTTAATTAGCTTTGTGTCTATTTTATTTTTAAATTTAATGCTTCGTAAAACAATAAATATTTTTTT
>NZ_CANLXZ010000066.1 GCF_947495285.1 uncultured Nonlabens sp.
CGTTGATAGGTCATAGGTGTAAAGGCAGTAATGTCATAGCCGAGTGATACTAATTACCCGTAAGCTTAGATATTCTACACCTATTTTTTTACTAGTTTATATTTTCAATATGTCAAATCATACAGTTTGAATTCAACTGAAACCATTAAGGTGGTTATAGCGATGGGGCTCACCTCTTACCTTTCCGAACAGAGAAGTTAAGCCCATTTGCGCAGATGGTACTGCTATTTGTGGGAGAGTATGTCGCCGCCTTCTTTAAACCCTTGTCTGAAAGACAAGGGTTTTTTTTGTTTATGGATTGAGTTCTGGGTTACATGGGCTCAACACAAAAACTTGTGGAGTATGTAAAAAGGATTAAACTTTGCTTTAAAAATTTCTATGTCATCTGAAGCCTTATTATCGATAGCTAAATTATTACTCCCAGAAGTAGTTGTGTCCTATTTTGAATTAGCCAAACACGAGGTTAAAGAGAAAGAAATACACTTTTATTTCAAAGAACTAAACAATACTCCAGAAGAGTTTAAAGGAGTTACTCTAAGTTCAAAAGGGTTCTTTGCTGAAGCTACAGTTCAGGATTTTCCCATACGTGGAAAGCATGTTTTTCTACATATAACACGACGTAGATGGCTTAATGAAACAACAGGTAAAGTAGTAAGACGAGATTGGCAATTAGTAGCAAAAGGAACTAGAATGACTAGTGAGTTTGCTACTTTTTTAAAAGAGCTCTATTAGTAATAACGCATCCAGTACGGCGGTTGTAGCAAAGTTTTACGGTGTAAACCCTAGAAGTATGCAAAGGCAATACAGAGATTATTTGAGTGACTTTAAAACTTGGAATCAAAAGTCACATGCAAAACAATGGATGTTATTCTCAAAGAATTTAGCAAGCCATCTTTCTCTTGATGAAACAGCTTTTTCCAACGGCGATCTTTATACAATACTCACTAATAAAAAAGCTAAAGGAAAGAAAGGAGCTATTGTAGCTATGGTCAAAGGCACCAAGGCTGAAAATGTCATAAAGATACTCAACAAGATTCCTCTAAAACAACGCAAGAAAGTTAAGGAAGTAACCTTGGATATGGCAGGCAACATGGGGCTAATTGTTAAAAAATAATTCCCCAATGCTGCTTTAGTTATAGATCGTTTCCATGTTCAAAAGCTAGAATTAGATGCCTTGCAAGAAATTAGAATCAAACATCGATGGTAAGCTTTAGATGTTGAGAATGAAGCGATTGAAAATGCTAGAAACAAATCTTTAAAATAAACTCCAGAAATACTACCTAACGGTGATACATTAAAACAACTACTGGCTAGAAGTAGATATTTACTATATAAATCAAGGTCTAAATGGAATGAAAATCAATTAAAAAGAGCGGGAATACTTTTTAGCAGGTATCCTGATTTAGAAAAAGCGTATAACTTATGTCAAAACCTATCTGCAATATTTAACAATACAAAAGATAAGACTTCAGCACTTATAAGATTAGCAAAATGTGATGAAATAGTAAGACAAGCTTTTATACCAATTTATTTTTGAAAAGTCTCTATTAAAGCGTTTTTATAATGATGGTTACTAGTTATTGACTTTATGGTCTGGCTACTCATACTAACTACTGTTGTGTGCAACCATTTTTTCAGTTCTCCCATGGATTCAAAGCGTTG
>NZ_CANLXZ010000067.1 GCF_947495285.1 uncultured Nonlabens sp.
ACGTATATAGAATGCTCCCCTACCACTCTTTCGAATTCATAGCTTCGGTAGTATATTTATGCCCGATTATTATCCATGCCGTACCGCTCGACTAGTGAGCTGTTACGCACTCTTTAAATGAATGGCTGCTTCCAAGCCAACATCCTAGCTGTCAATGCAGTACAACCTCGTTTATTCAACTTAATATACATTTTGGGACCTTAGCTGATGATCTGGGTTCTTTCCCTTTCGGACATGGACCTTAGCACCCATGCCCTCACTGCTAATCACTATTTTATAGCATTCGGAGTTTGTCAGGAATTGGTAGGCGGTGAAGCCCCCGCATCCAATCAGTAGCTCTACCTCTATAAAACTTAATTAACGCTGCACCTAAATGCATTTCGGGGAGTACGAGCTATTTCCGAGTTTGATTGGCCTTTCACCCCTACCCACAGGTCATCCGAAGACTTTTCAACGTCAACCGGTTCGGGCCTCCACTATGTGTTACCACAGCTTCACCCTGCCCATGGGTAGATCACACGGTTTCGCGTCTACCACTGCTAACTATACGCCCTATTCAGACTCGCTTTCGCTACGGCTACAGATCTGAAATCCTTAACCTTGCTAACAACGGTAACTCGTAGGCTCATTATGCAAAAGGCACGCCGTCACCCAATTAATGGGCTCCGACCGCTTGTAAGCGTATGGTTTCAGGATCTATTTCACTCCCTTATTCAGGGTACTTTTCACCTTTCCCTCACGGTACTAGTTCACTATCGGTCTCTCAGGAGTATTTAGCCTTAGCGGATGGTCCCGCTTGATTCATACAGGGTTTCACGTGCCCCGCACTACTCAGGATACCGTTATTAATAATGCAACTTACCAGTACAGGACTATCACCCTCTTTGGTTTCTCTTTCCAGAGAATTCCTATTCATTACACATTAAACATTACGGTCCTACAACCCCAATTATGCCGTAACATAATTGGTTTGGGCTATTCCACGTTCGCTCGCCACTACTAGCGGAATCACTTTTGTTTTCTCTTCCTCTGGCTACTTAGATGTTTCAGTTCACCAGGTTTGCTTCCTTTCGGATGATATATCTTCAATATAACAGGTTGCCCCATTCGGAAATTTGCGGATCTAATCATATGTGCTGATCCCCGCAACTTATCGCAGCTTATCACGTCCTTCATCGCCTCTGAGAGCCTAGGCATTCCCCATACGCCCTTAATTTGCTTATGATATTCTTTCTTATACTGCAACGATACAGATATAAGAGCCTAATTATTTTACTATAATAATATAGATACTTACGTATCTACGTTACTCGTTTAATCTTTTCAATATGTCAATGAACGGTTATGACCGAAGTCAATAGTGGAGAATATCGGAGTCGAACCGATGACCTCCTGCGTGCAAGGCAGGCGCTCTAGCCAGCTGAGCTAATCCCCCATAATTTGAAATTAAGAATGTCAATCCAAAATATCTAATAAGGCGTTTTGAATGCTCAACGTCTAAAATTTCCTTTACAATTTAAATGAACTAAAATGATAAATCATTCTTTGTAGTCTCAGGCAGACTCGAACTGCCGACCTCTACATTATCAGTGTAGCGCTCTAACCAGCTGAGCTATGAGACTGTAACTCC
>NZ_CANLXZ010000068.1 GCF_947495285.1 uncultured Nonlabens sp.
TGATTTGGTTAAATCAGCGAAGCATTGATGGAAATATACATGCTTCGGTCTTGAAGAGCCGTATGATGGGAGACTATCAAGTACGGTTCTGTGAGAGGTTTAGGGGTGAGATTCCCCTTTACCTACTCGACTTATTTTACTTTTTCAATATCAGGAGCTAATATGGGATTAATATACTCTCTTTTTATATGAAATTTATGTATCTCACCATTTAATGATTTTAAATGAATTATAAAGTCATAAGCATAATCTAGGTATGGTTCATTAGCGCCTTTCAAATAGAATTTTTCACCAACATCATCTGTAGTTTTTAAAAATTGAGGTAGCTCATTGAGCCATTTGATATCGTTATCAGAATTACCTTCTAAAAGATTTTCAATTTTAACTATATTACAAGGTAATCCATAATTTTTTAGAACTATGGAAACTTCTGTTTTAGAACGACGACTATCCTCAATATATTTTAAAAGTATTTTATTATCAATATCTATTATATCATCAATTAAATACTTTGTGCTGCTGTTAAAAAGGGCAACACCTAAAGAATTTTCATTATTAATAAAATTATCATAATTTGTACATATTGCGTTTTTTAATTTCTTCTGACTTAACCAAAAAGAGTCTAAAATACTCCTATTGGTTTTATAATAAGTACCTATATCATCATTGTTTTTATAAAATTTATCAATAGATATTTTTTTAAATAGTATACTATCATTGTTGATTTTATCAACTTTAATAAACTTGTCGCCTACATGGCTATTAACTGATGTAGAGCCTAATTTTATATAGCTATTAGTATTTAAATTGGATAGTTTATCAATATTTTCATAAGCTTTTGTTTCAAATTCACTTTTTTTAAATTGTTTCATTTTATATTTATCATATTCTGAATCAATTAAAATAAATGATATATATATATAAATATTAAGATTAATCCTAAGTATGTATACCAAGGTGCTTTGGTTTTTTTTTCGATTAAACTTTTTATTTTATTTTCTAAGTTTTTAGATAATTCACCAACCTCTTCACTGTCTTCTATCGCTAAAAACTTATTTAATGGAAAAAAAGGGATAAAAAATAAATGAAAATAATTCTGTCGATATTCAATTACTATTTTTGAATTGTTATCACTGGGTAGACCTAGTTCCTTTGCAGTATATGAATAAGACTTTAACTTTATATTTCTATAACCGAATAATATCATTTTTGTTTGTTTAATTATTGCCAACGGTAAGGCTATGATTCGTTTTACTCATCAATCCTTACCTTAAAATCTTAATTGATGGCTCTAAAGATATTACTTTGATCTAAATTACTGTTCTATTTTTAAAATGAATTATAGCTAGTGTTGTAGCACGTTGTGTGTCCTGCGTTGCTTTGGGATACAATTTAGTAAAATAAATAAGTAGCAACAAAACTGTAATTGAGATGAGAGGCTCATTTTTTTTATAAACAACCTTGGCATTAGTTTCAAGTGGAAGTACGGAAAAAAAAAGTGAGAATTGGTCTCTCGGCTGGGATGTTAGGCATATCAGTCAAACCGCCTTATGGGGCTTACTTTTCACGAGTTGGTCTTGA
>NZ_CANLXZ010000069.1 GCF_947495285.1 uncultured Nonlabens sp.
TCAACTACTGTTGTACCTGATGCTACGGTTACCGTGGTTGGGTCTGTTCCTTCTGTTTGAACTGCTCCGGTTGGTAAGGTAGTCTCGTCAATATCCACGGTTGCGTCACCTGCAGCTACTACTGTTGCTGTGTAAGTTCCATTAACATCGGTGATTACTGTTTGCGCGTTTCCGTTATTATCGGTAATTAAAACTTCTACTCCTGAAATTCCTGGCTCGCCTGCATCTTGTGTTCCGTTTCCGTTTACATCATCATAAACTACTCCTTCTATTGTTCCTGGAGTGTTGAATCCGTTATCTTCTTCAACTACTGTTGTACCTGATGCTACGATTACCGTGGTTGGGTCTGTTCCTTCTGTTTGAACTGCTCCGATTGGTAAGGTAGTTTCATCAACATCTACTGTTGCGTCACCTGCAGCTACTACTGTTGCTGTGTAAGTTCCATTAGCATCGGTGATTACTGTTTGCGCATTTCCATCCTCATCGGTAATTAAAACTTCTACTCCTGAAATTCCTGGCTCGCCTGCATCTTGTGTTCCGTTTCCGTTTACATCATCATAAACTACTCCTTCTATTGTTCCTGGAGTGTTGAATCCGTTATCTTCTTCAACTACTGTTGTACCTGATGCTACGATTACCGTGGTTGGGTCTGTTCCTTCTGTTTGAACTGCTCCAGTTGGTAAGGTAGTTTCATCAACATCTACTGTTGCGTCACCTGCAGCTACTACTGTTGCTGTGTAAGTTCCATTGGCATCGGTGATTACTGTTTGCGCGTTTCCGTTCTCATCGGTAATTAAAACTTCTACTCCTGAAATTCCTGGCTCGCCTGCATCTTGTGTTCCGTTTCCGTTTACATCATCATAAACTACTCCTTCTATTGTTCCTGGAGTGTTGAATCCGTTATCTTCTTCAGTTACTGTTGTACCTGATGCTACGGTTACCGTGGTTGGGTCTGTTCCTTCTGTTTGAACTGCTCCGATTGGTAAGGTAGTTTCATCAACATCTACTGTTGCGTCACCTGCAGCTACTACTGTTGCTGTGTAAGTTCCATTAGCATCGGTGATTACTGTTTGCGCATTTCCGTTATCATCGGTAATTAAAACTTCTACTCCTGAAATTCCTGGCTCGCCTGCATCTTGTGTTCCGTTTCCGTTTACATCATCATAAACTACTCCTTCTATTGTTCCTGGAGTGTTGAATCCGTTATCTTCTTCAACTACTGTTGTACCTGATGCTACGATTACCGTGGTTGGGTCTGTTCCTTCTGTTTGAACTGCTCCAGTTGGTAAGGTAGTTTCATCAACATCTACTGTTGCGTCACCTGCAGCTACTACTGTTGCTGTGTAAGTTCCATTGGCATCGGTGATTACTGTTTGCGCATTTCCATCCTCATCGGTAATTAAAACTTCTACTCCTGAAATTCCTGGCTCGCCTGCATCTTGTGTTCCGTTTCCGTT
>NZ_CANLXZ010000071.1 GCF_947495285.1 uncultured Nonlabens sp.
GTCTTATGAAATATAAAATTTTACTTTTATTGATTTTCTTTTGTATTTCCTGTAGAACTAAAACATCCTACAGATCCACAAACAAACCTTCTAAAATCTCTCAACAAAATGCTAAAGTGAATCTCAAAAACTGGTATTTTAAAGATATCGAGCTAGACTCTATTCCAGGTATTAGTTTAAATAGAGCTTATGATAGTATCTTGATCAATAAAAAAGGTGAAGAAATCACAGTTGCTGTAATTGATAGTGAAATAGACCTATCACATGAGTATCTTGTAAATCATATTTGGGAAAATATTGATGAGATTTGTGATAATCAAATTGACGACGATAATAACGGTTATATAGATGATTTACATGGTTGGAATTTTCTGGGGAATCAATACGATGAAAATGCTGAATTTGTTAATCTGGAAGAGACAAGACTTTTAAGAAAGTATAAAAATTATTTTAAAGATAAAGATGTATCTAAACTCCATCAGAAGGATTCTTTGGCTTATATAGATTACTTGAATGTAGAAACTGAATTTAATAACTTAGTTCAGTTCTACAATTCAAAAAGAAAACTACATTTTGTTAACGATTCGCTTTTTCCTTTATCAACCCAACGTGTATCATCTATGTTTAAAGGGAAAAAATATGAAATTAAGGATATTGACAGTATTTTAACAATAGGTGTCTCTAGAGATAAAATGATTGATTTGGGCTTCATGAGATATTCGTTAAAAGAAAATTTGACTAAAACATATTTTGAAGAACAACTAGAATATTTTGATAATACGTTAGACAAATTAGTTAATGTTGATTTCAATGACAGACAGATTCAAGGAGATGATGAGCATGATTTAAGTGATACAGATTATGGGAATAATTTATTTGGGAATAAAAATAAATTAAATCATGGAACCCAGATGGGTGGTCTGATTAGTAATATTGGTTGGAAAGATGAGATTAAGTTAATGTCTTTGGCTATTTCAGCTTTTGGAGATGAGCATGATAAGGATATTGCACTAGCTACAAGGTACGCAGTAGATAATGGCGCTAAAGTAATTAATATGAGTTTCTATAAAGAACGAACTCTTTATTCAGAATGGGTTCTAGAGGCTATAAATTATGCAAATTCAAAAGATGTATTAATCATTACTATAGCTGGAAATGAAGGTTTTGATCTAAATGAAACTGAGAAATATCCTAATGATCGTTTACAAAGTGGTGCTGAGGTTTCTGATAATTTTCTAGTTGTTG
>NZ_CANLXZ010000072.1 GCF_947495285.1 uncultured Nonlabens sp.
TGTTTCCATTCTCCAACCCTAAAGGGAGCGGAAACATTTATTTTTTATTAGGATTATGAGAAACCTCACCCTTTAGGGCTGGGGAAAAGGTTTGGGTTTCATGTTTCCATTCCCTAACACTAAAGAGAGCGGAAACATTTATTTTTTATTAGGATTATGAGACACCTCACCCTTTAGGTCTGGTGAAAAGGTTTTGGTTTCATATTTCCATTCCCTAACCCTAAAGAGAGCGGAAACATTTAATTTTTATGTGGATTATGAGAAACCTCACCCTTTAGGGCTGGGGAAAAGGTTTTGGTTTCATGTTTCCATTCCCCAACCCTAAAGGGTGCGCAAACATTTATTTTTTATTAGGATTATGAGAAACCTCACCCTTTAGGTCTGGTGAAAAGGTTTTGGTTTTATGTTTCTATTCCCCAACCCTAAAGGGAGCGGAAACATTTATTTTTTATTAGGATTATGAGAAACCTCACCCCTTAGGGCTGGGGAAAAGGTTTTGGTTTCATGTTTCCATTTTCCAACCCTAAAGGGAGCGCAAACATTTATTTTTTATTAGGATTATGAGCAACCTCACTCTTTAGGTCTGTTGAAAAGGTTTTGGTTTCATGTTTCCATTCCCCAACCCTAAAGAGAGCGGAAACATTTGTTTTTTATTAGGGTTATGAGAAACCTCACCCTTTAGGGCTGGGGAAAAGGTTTGGGTTTCATATTTCCATTCCCCAACCCTAAAGGGAGCGGAAACATTTATTTTTTATTAGGATTATGAGAAACCTCACCTTTTAGGGCTGGTGAAAAGGTTTGGGTTTGATGTTTCTATTTCCCAACCTTAAAGGGAGCGCCAACATTTATTTTTTATTTGGATTATGAGAAACCTCACCCTTTAGGTCTGGTGAAAAGGTTTGGGTTTTATGTTTCCATTCTCCAACCCTAAAGGGAGCGCAAACATTCATTTCATACTACCATTATGAGAAACCTCACCCTTTAGGGCTGGGGAAAAGGTTTTGGTTTCATGTTTCCATTCCGCAACCCTAAAGGGAGCGTAAACATTTATTTTTTTAGAGGTAATCATCTAAATACTTATCTTTAAAGTCAATAAAAAGGTTTAAATATGGATGTTTTCAAGGGTCAAAACC
>NZ_CANLXZ010000073.1 GCF_947495285.1 uncultured Nonlabens sp.
AAATTCAACACTTTAATTTACTAAAAATCTATCTTTTTTGCTAGAAAAATCTACTTAAATATTAATCGAACTCAGGTTAATACGCTAAATGACATTAGATTAAGTCTAAATAAGAATAACGTTAACGATGTGAACCTCTACTTTCAAGATGAAGCTCGATTTGGATTAATGAATCATTTAGGAAAGTACTTAACTGCATCAGGAGTAAAGCCAATAGTTACCTATCAACATATCTTTAAGACTACCTACTTATACGGTAGTTACTCTCCTATAAACGGAGACTCCTTTGTCTGGGAGATAAATGGAGTAGACACTACAATATTCGAAGCTTACCTAAAAGAGTTCTCATTATATAAACCAAAAGAATTTAAAATTGTAGTCATAGATAACGCAGGGTTTCATTCTACAAAAAATATAGATATACCAGAAAACATATACCTATTGAGGATACCGCCATATAACCCAGAACTCAATCCATGTGAACAAATTTGGCAATACATAAAGAATCGATTCAAGAATCAAAGATTTGAATCGATGAGTTCCCTCAGAGAATGGTTGTGTGAAATGGTAAAAAAAATGGACAATCAAACTATAAAATCAATCACAGGAAATCATCATTATCTAAAAGCTTTTTATGCGGCATTTAAGAACTAAATTGGTATTATTTCCCTCTAGAAAGCTTCTCTGCCATCAATAACGCATTGTAAGCATTCAATACTCTTCCGGATTTAGAAAGCTCATTAAAAGGCGTCATTTTATCTGGATCTTCTTCTGTAGGTGTCGCTACAGGGATGGTATACTCTACTCCAGAATCCATAAGAATATGCTTTACCTGTGATGCGGTAAGATCTGGGTAGTAAGAGCGTACTAGTGCCGCTACGCCCGAGGTGATGGCACCTGCACAAGAGGTGCCTGAAACATTATCTTCATATTTATTATCTGGAATTATCGTAGAGATGTTTGTGCCTGGAGTAAATAAATCGACATCACGAGAACCAAAACTTGAAAATTCTGGTTTTAAATTCTCTTCCTCCAATTTACCAGTAGCTCCAACAACTAGAAAATTATCAGAAACCTCAGCACCACTTTGTAAACGATCATTAGGATATTTCTCAGTTTCATTTAGA
>NZ_CANLXZ010000074.1 GCF_947495285.1 uncultured Nonlabens sp.
AACTATAAAATCAATCACAGGAAATCATCATTATCTAAAAGCTTTTTATACGGCATTTAAAAACTAAATTGGTATTAATTATCAGGTTTTTGGTCATCTGTTATATTCGCTTGTGTAGATAAATGGTCAGCTTAGTATCACATTATGTGCGTTTTAATCCCTACTTTTTTGCTCTTGTATCTTGTCTAATAAAAAAGACTCAGACATATGCTTATTGCAGTGGTTTGAAATATGAATGTTTTAGACTTTGTATAAAACCTAGTTCTGGCACAAGGCTTATATTGCATTATACTAGAAAGAGTTAGTAATGGTAGTCTCGAAAGAACGTCCAATCCCTATCTTTTTTGTTCTCATATATTATAAGAAGATTTAGAAGTGGCTCTAGTTACTTTTTACCGATTGAAGTTACATGTAGCCGACTTAAAGCCTCTGTTGATATGTTAGTGGTTTACTATTAACAAAATGACAAGTCAGATTGAAACTAGATCATTCCAACGATTAAAACTCTTCTGATGCTTATCTGTCTGTTTAATTTCAACTAGTTTTTTCAATACAGGGGGCGGTCTTATTTACAATCTACTATAGAAAACTATGTCAAATTTACATAGAGAAAGGTTTTGGTTTGGCATGTTGCTCTTTAAATATATATCTTTAAGTAATAAAACCACAATCTCTTTTAATTGTTTAGGACGCTATCGGATTATTTATAGGTTTAACCCTTTCATTCGGATTAATGTTTTGTAGATACCGTTATTTATTGACTATTCAAAAAAAAATCTGAATAAGGTTGAATAATTTATGTAATGTACTTTTATTTTTTATAAATTTTAATATACTTTATATCAATTAGTTATTGATGTTTTTCCAATTTAGTTTAGATTTTATTAATAAAAAGTTAGGAAGTTAAAGAAAAAGGGTTGTATATTTGCAGCCGCTTAGGAAAACAGATATATGTTTAACGAGGCAAAAGTTCTTCAAATGAGTTAAAAGATCGGTTAGTAATTCGTGAAGATTTGCAGTAAGATTTTAGCTATTATGTTTGATGGAGTTCATTGAGATATTGACAGCACAAAAAAAATA
>NZ_CANLXZ010000075.1 GCF_947495285.1 uncultured Nonlabens sp.
TACATCTACATCCGTAGATCCTACTGGAACTGTTGCTGTCCATTCTCCGTTTGCATCCGTTGGTACAGTTTGTACGTTTCCGTTTGAATCCGTAATCTCTACATCTACGTTTGCTAATCCAGGCTCGCCTGCATCTTGTATTCCGTTTCCGTTTTGATCATCGAATACCACACCGCTTACTGTTCCACTTGTTAGTGGATCGGTATAACCATCATTAGTACTTGGAGTATCTACTCCTGCCATGGCAGTGATCGTTTCTGGATCTGAGTCTACTGTACTTAATACTGCACCTGCTGGTAGTGTTGACTCATCTACATCTATAGACGTACTTCCTGCTGGTACGGTAGCTATCCAGTTTCCGTTAGCATCGGTAGTTACTATTTGCAACACGCCGTTTGCATCGGTAACTTCTACAGTTACTCCTGCTATTCCTGGCTCACCTGCGTCTTGTATTCCATTTCCATTTGGATCATTGAATACAACACCGCTTACACTTCCTGTTGTTGATGGATTACTGAATCCGTCCTCAGTGGACGTCGTATCCATTCCTGCTTCTGCACTTACTGTTTCTGGATCTGAACCTACTGTTGTTAATGTGGATCCGATTGGATCAATTACATCTACATCCGTAGATCCTACTGGAACTGTTGCTGTCCATTCTCCGTTTGCATCCGTTGGTACAGTTTGTACGTTTCCGTTTGAATCCGTAATCTCTACATCTACGTTTGCCAATCCAGGCTCGCCTGCATCTTGTATTCCGTTTCCGTTTTGATCATCGAATACCACACCGCTTACTGTTCCACTTGTTAGTGGATCTGTATAACCATCATTAGTACTTGAAGTATCTACTCCTGCCATGGCAGTGATCGTTTCTGGATCTGAGTCTACTGTACTTAATACTGCACCTGCTGGTAGTGTTGACTCATCTACATCTATAGACGTACTTCCTGCTGGTACGGTAGCTATCCAGTTTCCGTTAGCATCGGTAGTTACTATTTGCAACACGCCGTT
>NZ_CANLXZ010000076.1 GCF_947495285.1 uncultured Nonlabens sp.
TAGAGGTAATCATCTAAATACTTATCTTTAAAGTCAATAAAAAGGTTTAAATATGGATGTTTTCAAGGGTCAAAACCTTCTAGAGTTTTCTGATCGGTTCAAAACCGATTTAGATTGTAAGGAGTATCTCTCGCAGATTAAAGATAAATCGAGCTATAAGTGCTTGAAATGTGATCACGTTGCCTACCAGCGCAAGGCTGATTTTTCACGCCAGTGCAATATCTGTAACCATCGAGAATCTGCTACGGCTAATACTCTTTTTCATAAGGTAAAGTTCGGTCTGCGAAAGGCTTTCTTCATCTGTTTTGAAATGTCGACATCTACCAAGAGCTTATCAGCCAGATATCTTAGCGTGCGTTTTACCATAACAGAGAGAACAGCTCGTCTATTTATGATGAAGGTAAGGGAAGCTATGTCCTCAAGTGGCAACACTCCCATGAAAGGTATCGTTCACGTGGATGAGTTTGTCCTGGGAGGAAAAGAACAGAAAAAGACAGGGAGAAGTTATGATACAAAGAAAAAGAAGGCTGTAACTGCTGTTGAGCTGACACCGGACGGTAAAGTAAAACGAATGTATGCACAGAAAATAGATGACTTCTCAGCTGAGTCACTACAATATATCTTCGTTGACCATATTAGTAGAGAAGCCAGCGTTGTAACGGACAAGTGGCGAGGCTATAGACCCATTGCCAAGGTCTATAATATAGAACAGATTGAAAGCAATAATGGCATGAACTTTAAGGCATTGCATACAATGATACATCAGGTCAAGTCTTGGATCAGGACAACTTACTCATGGGTGAGCAGTGATAACCTAAACAGATACTTTAATGAATTTTGTTTTAGAATAAACCGTTCTCAGAGTAAAAACACCATATTCAATAATCTAATGATAAAGATGGTGAAACATGACAGGATGAATCAATCAGAATTAGTAAGTAATTAAGTGACTACCTCTA
>NZ_CANLXZ010000077.1 GCF_947495285.1 uncultured Nonlabens sp.
CAGACCATAAAATCAATAACTAGTAACCATCATTATAAAAATGCTTTCATAGAGACTTTTCAAAAGTAAATTGGTATAAGGTATAAATTTGCTGTTCTTCTCTAGAATCGGGCTTCTAACACACAATCTACTAGGATTTTAAAAAGAAGTTCTATTTTTCTTAGCAACGTAGATCATGACTTATTTTATTTTCTACAAAGCGATTGAGATAAAAATACACCCTTGAATTTCTTGTGAAGAACTTGTGTCCTATTTTAATCTCAAAACATAGTATAAAAGAAGCTGTTAAGTTTTCAATGCTCACAGTCTGTTATTACTGGTATTTTAAAGAATGGTAGTTGCCACTCTCATAGAATACTTAAACTTTAATACTTATAATAAGGGAACGAGATTAGAAACTGCTATTTAAAAGCGTGAAGTCCGACGTGAAGAAAAATCAAAATCATGAGTACTGCTCAATATTTGCGACATACAAGAGCAAAAAATCGTTGAGCTCTCGTGGTATTAAAATATACTTTAAACGTGATAAGTAACAACTCAACGCTTCTATTACAAAAGAATGTGCCACAAGACAAAAAAGTAAGCTGTGGTATTCACCCAGTAAACGTTCTTAAGATAGCTAGGCGCATGTATATGGCAAAGCTTCTAGCACTATAATTCTAGTAAATTAATCTTTTCGGGATCTACACCTAGATTTAAAAATAAAAATATAAAAGACTAAGCATCAAATTAGTAATCACATGAAATCTAATCAATAGATAGTTAATGAACAGATAATAGATAAATGAAGACTATTTTTTGAATATGTCTGTCTTATACCAATATAGTTATATAATGTCATATATTTTTTGTATATTTATGTATGGGAAGAACAGCATATTTAGATATC
>NZ_CANLXZ010000078.1 GCF_947495285.1 uncultured Nonlabens sp.
ACGTTGCCAATAATTGGGACTGAAGCATAATTGATGTATATTTACACCAAAATATAGGGTTATGTCAAGACAAAGTATATCATTTACCGAACCGAACGATGAATGGCTGAAAGCCCAAGTAAATAAAAATGAATATTCTAGTAAAAGCGAACTAGTAAACGATTTAATTAGACAAGCCAGAAAACAGCAAATTCAAATTGATTGGGTTAGAGCCAAACTAGATAAAGCTGAAAAAGGCGGATTTACTAGTGACAATCAAAACAAAATTTTAGCTCAATCAAAGTCCTTATTGAATGGGTAAATACAGATTAAGTAACGAAGCTAAAAATGATTTAATACGAATTCACCATTATGGCGTTGAAAAATTCGGAATGAGTCAAGCGGATAAATATTTTGAATCATTTTTTAAATATTTTGACATTATTTCACAAAGACCTTATTCTTTTGAATCGGCTGGATATATAAAAAAAGATTACAGACGTTGTGTTTGTGGAACTGACAGTATCTATTTTAAAGTTAATGAAGGTATTATAGATATAATGGCAATTGTTGGAAGACAGGATTTGCATGAAAAACTATAACGAAATAATAAAACTGTTGCCAACAAAGTACTGTGGTGAAAAACGAGTAAAAACTCATTAATTTTTCAATAAAACACTTTTATAATTATTATCATAAGTTAGTCCTGATTTTGCTATTGTAAAAGCTTGTTTTAATAGCTTATTACACACCGCTATTAAAGCTAATTTTTTGCTCTTCCCTTTGGCTACTAATCGATCATAAATTGCTTTGCAAGCATAGTTATATTTACAGGCATT
>NZ_CANLXZ010000079.1 GCF_947495285.1 uncultured Nonlabens sp.
AAAACAATTACCAGAATGGTAGAAGCTAAACCAGTTTATCAAAATCAAATTAAACAGAGCCTAAGCGTATAACTCAGAATTCTTAATTCTTTATCTCTCGATTTAAATTGAGTTCTATTAAAATAGAGGTAGAATTAGTAGAGAATTACCGGTAAATTAATTACAATAGACAAGACAATCTGCATTTAAAAACAATTATTTACAAAATGCTTGATTGGGAAAAGTTTCAGCTGAGTTCAACCCATAAGTGCAACATGGATTCTTGATTTGGATATAAGGCAACTTGCCTTACCCTTTATATAATATTTCGCTTAAATCTTTAATTAAAACACTGAAAAATTAAATCTAATTCATATTGACAAATAGATTATTGTTTATCAAAAAACTTTTACTTACTTATATATTTAGTCATAATTCAAAAAATGATAACCAATAATGTAGCAATTCTTAAAATATAATGCATTACCTAATAAGAAAAGTACGTGGTATTTTATTAGTAGCTATTTACAATTCGAAGTTTAAGAAAATGCTCTTATAATTATACTTAAGAATTTACATGAAACAACTAAACAAACTCAAACTTTAAATGGTACCCATTTCTTTTTGAATGACGAATTATAAGAGTGCATTAGTTTTAGTAAAATTTAAAAGGTAAACTGAAATAGAATTTATACCAATATAGTTATATAATGTCATATATTTTTTGTATATTTATGCATGGGAAGAACAGCATAATTAGATATCAAAGAATCAATTACAGAACTCAAAACACTCCTCGGTAAAAAGACCAGTCTTAAGAAGGAAAAGCGGTT
>NZ_CANLXZ010000080.1 GCF_947495285.1 uncultured Nonlabens sp.
TTTAATTTGATTTTGATAAACTGGTTTAGCTTCTACCATTCTGGTAATTGTTTTATGAAAAATACTGTTCTTGAATTGAGAACGATTTATTCTAAAACAAAACTCATCAAAATAAGCTTGAATATGCCATTTGCTCACATGAGTTGGTATTGCTCTAAGCCAAGATTTAACCTGCATAATTATGATATGCAGTTGTTTAAAATTAGCGCCATTGTTACTGTATATCTGTTCAATATTGTAATTTTCTTTTAAGGGTTCATATCCTCTCCATTTATCCGTTATTATTTTGGCAGAGCAACTTATGTGCTCTTCAAATATTGGGGTTAATGATTTTGCAGAATAGTCATCAATGGACCTTATATAAACTCTTTTCACTTTATTATTATCAGTCAATTCCACTGCTATTACTGCCTTTTTCTTTTTTGAATCGTAACTCCTGCCTTGCTTTCCTTCTTCTTTTCCTCCTACTGTAAATTCGTCCACATGAATTAATGTTTCTAAGGGATATTTCTGACTACTTTTCATTGACTTACGCACTTTCTGCATAAAGTACCAGGCTGTGCCTTGTCGAATACTAAAACGCTTACCCATTTGAATACTCGAAATACTTTTACTACTGGTACTCATTTCAAAAGCAACACAAAAAGCTTTTTGTAAACCAAATTTGACCTTATGAAACAATGTGTTTGC
>NZ_CANLXZ010000081.1 GCF_947495285.1 uncultured Nonlabens sp.
TATCAAAAATTCTTTCGGTTTTGCCATCCATAAATATAACTATAAATAACGACTTTTCAAAATAAAAATGGTATTATTATCTATTAGAATCAGGTAAGAAAGTATCGGTGGAGTTTCCTTTGTCTGTATAATAATTATATCCTTGACTTTTACGAGTTCGCTTTCGCGAAAGCGGAATTAAAGAAAGACAGACAAAAATGGTTCATAGCTGATTTGTGTTTATGCAAAACAGGTAGATTTAAAGCTTTGGCAAGGTAAATCTAAAGATCAAATACAATGCCTTTAAATGACAAGATTACTGTCCATGCTGACTAAACAAAGCACCATGTATAAAAATAAATTACATGCAATGGCCGTTTTAGGCAACCTATGTAAAGTAGTAGTTAGCTCCTTAAAGCGTAGTTTAAAACAGGTTCAGAAAGAGCTAAAAATAATAGAAGATAAATTGTTAGCTTTAGTAAAAGAAGTGCATCAGGATGTTTTAACAAGCTTAAAAAGTATTCCAGGAATTGGTTCCAAAACATCATTAATGCTAGTTGTTTTGACCGATGGTTTTGATCGTTTTACAAGCGGAAGTGAATTATGTAGTTACGCTGGTCTAACACCAGTAATACCAATTTAGTTCTTAAATGCCGCATAAAAAGCTTTTAGATAATGATGATTTCCTGTGATTGATTTTATAGTT
>NZ_CANLXZ010000082.1 GCF_947495285.1 uncultured Nonlabens sp.
AAGTAATATCTTTAGAGCCATCAATTAAGATTTTAAGGTAAGGATTGATGAGTAAAACGAATCATAGCCTTACCGTTACCCACAATTTAAAAAATGAGCTACATAATTAATATTATACCTTTTATAATAATCGGAATCATTTTATACTTTTCATTGAAAAAGCAAAAGAGAAAAGATGATAAATACTTTGGAAAAGAAGTGCCTCTGACTAAAAAAGAAATAAAAATACTGAATAAATATAAAGCGGAATACGTTGAAATTCAATTTGATTCTCGGTTACCAACGTTTGAAAAGGATGGGTTTGAATTAGTAGATATTACCAAAACTGCGACTGAAATAATTTATGACAATCCTATACCTTCAAAACAAGAAAAAAAGCTTGTGGAAAAAAATTGTTATGTGAAATTGCAATTCTTGGATAAAGATTATGATGTTGAGAGAATGTGGGTTGAGATAGCTGAAAAAGACGAAGATGTTTTTAAAGGAATTTTAAAAAACGATTCACTTTCTGATAATGAATTAGTAAGTGAAAAAGAATTTTGGTTTCATTCAAATCATATTTTTGAAATTGAGAATGAATAAAGTCGAGTAGGTAAAGGGGAGTCTCACCCCTAAACCTCTCACAGAACCGTACGTGATAGTCTCCCATCATACGGCTCTTCAAGACCGAAGCATGTATA
>NZ_CANLXZ010000083.1 GCF_947495285.1 uncultured Nonlabens sp.
ACCGATGGCAAAACAGCAGACAACAAAGGTGCTTACGATATACCATTGCTAAAAGGAAGTGTCATTGTTGCAGATAGATTTTATAATGATTTTTCACTCTTAAATGTTTGGGACAGCAGCGGCGTTTATTTTGTGGTCAGGCACAAGGACAACATAAAATTTAGAACCGTAAAAGAATTAGAACTACCAGAAGAACGTCACGGGCACGTTCTAAAGGATGAAATTATTGAGCTCACAGGTACCAAAACGAAAGAGAAATACCCCAAAAAGCTACGCAGAGTTGCGCTGTGGGATGAAAAAAATCAGCAAACCATTGAAGTCATTACAAACCATATGTCTTGGACAGCAAACACCATAACAGAACTTTATAAGGCGCGATGGGAAGTTGAGATATTTTTTAGGGATATAAAACAACAGCTGCACATTAAGTCCTTTATAGGAACAAGTCATAATGCGGTAATGATACAAATTTGGACGGCATTAATAACAATACTGATATTAAAGGCGCTAAAAACACAGGCGAAACACGGTTGGTATCTATCAAATTTAGTAGCCTTTATAAGGCTAAACCTGTTTGTGAAAGTTGATCTGCACAAATGGCTCGATAATCCATTTGCAAAAGAACAACCACCGCCAAATAAATATAT
>NZ_CANLXZ010000084.1 GCF_947495285.1 uncultured Nonlabens sp.
TACTGGTCAAGTGGCAATCGGCATAAAGAGGGCAGGAGCTTTACTTACAGCTCAATTACGGAACAGGAGAAGCTAAAATTTAGTGCAAAAATTCGACAATCCCGAAGGGCAACGAAGAAAGTAGCAATACTATGTTTTAGTGACGGATTAGCTCGTAGTAGTGTAGAAGTATTTGTAATGAATATGGAGCGAAGGGGCTGACTTAACAGTTTTAAATTGTATTACTACTAAGATTTTTTTTAGGATGATTTTCAAAGAGAAACAAAAGTCGCAACCGATATTGCGCGAACAAGTTTGGCATGCCTTTAAGAAGGTGAAAAGTAACGGCGGTACTTATGGCGTAGATATATTATCTATAAAAGAAGTATCCACACAGCCGAGGAAATACCTTTATCCCGTATGGAATCGTTTAGCTAGTGGTAGTTATTTTCCAAAACCTGTACGCGAGGTAGCAATACCCAAAACAGATGGTCGAACAAGGAAGCTAGGCATACCAACCGTACAAGACCGAACGGCTCAAATGGTAATAAGAGAAGAATTAGAGCAAATTGTAGATAA
>NZ_CANLXZ010000085.1 GCF_947495285.1 uncultured Nonlabens sp.
ATATCTAAATATGCTGTTCTTCCCATACATAAATATACAAAAAATATATGACATTATATAACTATATTGGTATAAGAATAACCTTCAGTTTACCTCGATTAATGAAAAAGATCGATCTTCCAGATAATAAAAATCTACATAAACTCATTAATAAAATAATCGAACTAAAAATACCTAAGAAATTAAAACGTGTAACGATATGAAGCTATAAGCGCAAACAAGAAATAAAGTTCATAATCAATCATATGACTTGGACAGCAAATACTAATAACCAGCGATATAAAGGACTATGGGATATTGAAATCTTTTTCAGATATGTAAAACAACAGCTACACATCAAGTCGTTCATAAGAACAAATGAAAATGAAGAAATGATACAGATAGAGTCAGCCTTTGATATCTGACCTTCTTTTAAAAGCTTTAAAATTAATAATACAGTATAATACCATTTTTATTTTGAAAAGTCGTTATTTATAGTTATATTTATGGATGGCAAAACCGAAAGAATTTTTGA
>NZ_CANLXZ010000086.1 GCF_947495285.1 uncultured Nonlabens sp.
ATCAAAAATTCTTTCGGTTTTGCCATCCATAAATATAACTATAAATAACGACTTTTCAAAATAAAAATGGTATAATACCTCCTACGATATTTGATAAGAGATTTAACTTACTAATTTGAAATTTATCGATTTTTAATTTGCTCTTTTTCATTAAAATAAAATTTAATTGTTACACTGCAAAGGAAATATAATTCTTCGATTTAGATTCTTACCGTTAACTTAGTATTTTAAAAGTAGAAAATATCCTGCTTCTCAACCAAACATGCCCAGATGAATACTTGGCATGTCGGTTTTTTAAAACACTTCAATTGGTTCATTATTTCCCTCTAGAAACCTTCTCTGCCATCAATAACGCATTGTAAGCATTCAATACTCTTCCGGATTTAGAAAGCTCATTAAAAGGCGTCATTTTATCTGGATCTTCTTCTGTAGGTGTCGCTACAGGGATGGTATACTCTACTCCAGAATCCATAAGAATATGCTTTACCTGTGA
>NZ_CANLXZ010000087.1 GCF_947495285.1 uncultured Nonlabens sp.
ACAATTACCAGAATGGTAGAAGCTAAACCAGTTTATCAAAATCAAATTAAACAGAGCCTAAGCGTATAACTCAGTTACTTTAAAACACCTTAATAGAATTTGTAAGGATAAACTTAATAAAACGGTAACGGATTTAATTGCTCAAAAAAATGTTCTTGAGAGTAAGCGAATGTTGACTTTTACACAAAAATCAGTAGGTGATATAGCACTAGAGTTAGGTTATCTTAACTATTCATATTTTACAAGGTTATTTAAAAAGCATACATCAATAACCCCATCAAAGTTTCGAGCCAATTTAAAACTCTCTGATTGGTAGATTCCATTTCTTTCCTTACTTAGTAGAAATTTAAAATACTATCGTTTAATACTTATGACGAATTTTGATGTTTAACACGTGCATTTTCTGCATTATGCACAACGGTAAGGCTATGATTCGTTTTACTCATCAATCCTTACCTTAAAATCTTAATTGATGGCTCTAA
>NZ_CANLXZ010000088.1 GCF_947495285.1 uncultured Nonlabens sp.
CCTTAGAATTCTCATCCCAACCACCTGTGTCGGTTTAAGGTACGGGCTGCTTCATTTGCTTTTCTTGGAAGTTGCTATTCTAGATTATCCAATTAGTCGTAACCTCTTGGTACTATCCCAATCTTAAAAATTGGTTCAACGTACTATTCCGTCAGTACGCACTAGATTCACACCTCCGTCACTTTTAATATGAGCAGGTACAGGAATATTAACCTGTTGTCCATCCACTTCCCCCTTCGGGTACGCGTTAGGACCCGACTAACCCTCAGCTGATTAGCATAGCTGAGGAAACCTTGGTCTTTCGGTGAGAGGGTTTCTCGCCCTCTTTATCGTTACTTATGCCTACATTTTCGTTTCTATAAACTCCAGAAATCCTTACAAATTACCTTCGACGTATATAGAATGCTCCCCTACCACTCTTTCGAATTCATAGCTTCGGTAGTATATTTATGCCCGATTATTATCCAT
>NZ_CANLXZ010000089.1 GCF_947495285.1 uncultured Nonlabens sp.
GTTGCAAAAAATCAAAGATTTCGCAACATTGAAATTCACCGATTCATTTATATCTAGGATTATAATAGTTGTGTTATTATGGATACAAAAACTGTTGAAAGCGGTTCCAAGTTGTTTCGATTGCATCGTTGAAAACTCGTGTTTTCAGAACGTAAGAACGTACAAACAACTTGAAAGTTAGTGTTTTCAGTATTGAATTCCAAAGAAACAGACTGTTAATATGTCAGATACAGAATGATCTTACAAGAATCAACGTCCCTTATACTCAGGTATAAAGGGCATAGATTCTTTATGAAGTTTTGTTTTTATGTATTGCAGTGTGGCAAATGCTTGACATTTCACAACACTAGCTATAATTCATTTTAAAGATAGAACAGTAATTTAGATCAAAGTAATATCTTTAGAGCCATCAATTAAGATTTTAAGGTAAGGATTGATGAGTAAA
>NZ_CANLXZ010000090.1 GCF_947495285.1 uncultured Nonlabens sp.
AAATAAATATATACAAGGGGTTCTATTTTGAAAAAACAATAAAACAGCTAATCAAACCAGTAAAATGGTTAGGTTTGATATGTCTTAAATTTATTTAGGACAGGATTGATAAAATATATGGGAAATTATATGCCGATAAAGGCTATGTTGGAAAAGATTTAATGCAACTTCTTTTTACTGATGGATTACATTTAATTACACATATTAAAAACAATATGAAGAATTCTTTAATGACAATGAGTGATAAGATTTTACTGCGCAAACGCTCTGTTACTGAAACTGTAAATGATGAACTTAAAAACATCTGTCAAATGGAACATTCTAGACATAGAAGCTTTACTAATTTCTTGTCAAATATAGTTGCAGGTCTTATTGCATATAGCTTCTTGCCTAAAAAACCTTCTATTA
>NZ_CANLXZ010000091.1 GCF_947495285.1 uncultured Nonlabens sp.
TTTGATATCTAAATATGCTGTTCTTCCCATACATAAATATACAAAAAATAAATGACATTATATAACTATATTGGTATCATTTAGATACAAGGAATGTCAAAATGTTACAAATTATTTTTTTTAGGTTGCATATAACGTCTCTGTATATGGCTCGTAGCGTGCAAAATAGTTTTAATTTTTCGGTTGAGCACAAGCCAGATTTTTAAATTTTACTATTTATCTTTTTTATTGGAAAGTCGTCAAATTTAAAAATTTGGCGACTTTCCAAATATACCTTAACTTCTATTAATCAACTAACTAGCTATGAGCTATATACGTCTTAAGTTTGAAATCACTAAATTAAAGACTTATAAATAGAAAGCACAAAAGAGAGGAATAAGGTTATTATATACGC
>NZ_CANLXZ010000092.1 GCF_947495285.1 uncultured Nonlabens sp.
CAGCAATGGGTAAATGAAAACTTCGATTTAAATGTAAAGTATCATTCGTTGCGCAAGTACTTGATAAAGCACTTCAAGACCAAGTTGAAAACCCCACGAAAATCACATTACCAAAAAGATAGTCAAGCTGAAAAAGCTTTTTTAAAAACTCCCTAATGAGCTAGAAAACATTAGAATTAGTCTAAATAAAAATAACTTTGATAAGGTAAATCTTTACTTTCAGGACGAGTCGCGTTTTGGGCTGAAAACTCACACAGGCAGCTACCTTACAGCTCGTGGGGTAAAACCTATCGTTGAATATCAACATCGTTTCAAAACAACATACTTATACGGCAGCTACTCACCTATTGATGGAAACAGTTTTGTTTGGGAAATTGATGGAGTCAA
>NZ_CANLXZ010000093.1 GCF_947495285.1 uncultured Nonlabens sp.
TGTCGCCGCCTTCTTTAAACCCTTGTCTGAAAGACAAGGGTTTTTTTTGTTTATGGATTGAGTTCTGGGTTACATGGCGGTATCCTCAATAGGTATATGTTTTCTGGTATATCTATATTTTTTGTAGAATGAAAGCCTGCGTTATCTATGACTACAATTTTAAATTCTTTTGGTTTATATAATGAGAACTCTTTTAGGTAAGCTTCGAATAGTGTAGTGTCTACTCCATTTATCTCCCAGACAAAGGAGTCTGCGTTTATAGGAGAGTAACTACCGTATAAGTAGGTAGTCTCAAAGATATGTTGATAGGTAACTATTGGCTTTACTCCTGATGCAGTTAAGTACTTTCCTAAATGATTCATTAATCCAA
>NZ_CANLXZ010000094.1 GCF_947495285.1 uncultured Nonlabens sp.
TTCAAAAAACATTTTGTTATGAATAAAGATATTAAATATTTCGGAATAGACATTAGTCATTTGGTATTTGATGTTACAGATGCTGATGGTAATTATTACCAGTTTAAAAATAGTTTTTCAGGCTTTAAAAAGTTCGTAAAATTATTAGATGATAACAGTCATTGTGTAATGGAAGCTACCGGATATTATCATTACCAACTGGCTTATTATCTATTAGAATCAGGTAAGAAAGTATCGGTAGAGAATCCTTTATTTGTATAATAATTATACCCTGGACTTTTACGAGTTCGCTTTCGCGAAAGCGGAATTAAAGAAAGACATCTCACAAAAAATAAAGAAAGACAAGAATGGTTTATAGCTGATTT
>NZ_CANLXZ010000095.1 GCF_947495285.1 uncultured Nonlabens sp.
GGTGTAATAAGCCCATTATTGGCAAACATCTTTTTGCACGTGGTTTTTGATAAGTGGCTAGAGAAGCACCACCCCGAGGTAAAGTTTGAACGCTATGCCGATGATATTATCATCCATTGCAATAACTTTAAACAAGCCTTGCGGACGTTGGAAGCAGTAAAAGCCCGATTTAAGCAATGTAAATTGGAGATAAAAGCGGGCAAGAGCAATATCGTGTATTGCAAACGCAACCAAAAGAAGCATCCACCGTTTAAGGTGCACTATGTAACATTTGATTTTCTAGGCTTTACATTTAAGCCTAGAATGGTCAAGGGCTACTTTGGGAACTTTCATTTGGGATTTACCCCATCGATAAGTCG
>NZ_CANLXZ010000096.1 GCF_947495285.1 uncultured Nonlabens sp.
CTTCATCTTGAAAGTAGAGGTTCACATCGTTAACGTTATTCTTATTTAGACTTAATCTAATGTCATTTAGCGTATTAGGGAGTTTTTTAAAAAAGCTTTTTCAGCTTCATCATCTTTCTTATAATGAGATTTTCTAGGAGTCTTAAGTTTTGTTTTAAAGTGTTGAATTAGATACTCACGAATACGTTGGTACTTTATATCTACATCAAATTCTTCATTAATCCAATTTTGAGCATCCCAGTATCCTAAAAAAGGGTTTTTAGGATCATTTACTCTATTAGATAATGCATTATGCATCTCACGAGTAATAATTTTGGATCCTTTATTCTTTGGTTTATCAGCAATCAT
>NZ_CANLXZ010000097.1 GCF_947495285.1 uncultured Nonlabens sp.
AGAAGTTAAGCCCATTTGCGCAGATGGTACTGCTATTTGTGGGAGAGTATGTCGCCGCCTTCTTTAAACCCTTGTCTTTTAGACAAGGGTTTTTTTTGTTTATGGATTGAGTTCTGGGTTACATGGCGGTATCCTCAATAGGGATCAAGACAAAAAGTTGTGGGATTTTAGAATTACGCAAAAATATTAGATAGTCTAAAAAGAAAGAATTTTATATTTCTAACCAATCCTGTCCTAAATAAATTTAACCCCATTTTTATTTTGTAAAGTCGTTATTTATAGTTATATTTATGGATGGCAAAACCGAAAGAATTTTTGATAACTCAGAGCTTTGAAGAGCTC
>NZ_CANLXZ010000098.1 GCF_947495285.1 uncultured Nonlabens sp.
TGTATATATTTATTTGGCGGTGGTTGTTCTTTTGCAAATGGATTATCGAGCCATTTGTGCAGATCAACTTTCACAAAGAGATTTAGTCTTATAAAAGCTACTAAATTTGATAAATACCAGCCGTGTTTCGCCTGTGTTTTTAGCGCCTTTAATATCAGTATCGTTATTAATGCAGTCCATATTTGTATCATTACCGCATTATGGCTAGTTCCTATAAATGACTTAATGTGTAGCTGTTGTTTTATATCTCTAAAAAATATCTCAACCTCCCATCGCGCCTTATATAGCTCCGTTATTGTGTTTGCTGTCCAAGACATTTGGTTTGT
>NZ_CANLXZ010000099.1 GCF_947495285.1 uncultured Nonlabens sp.
TATTTAGATTTTGGTTTTGAATAGTCAATAAATAACGGTATCTACAAAACATTAATCCGAATGAAAGGGTTAAACCTATAAATAGTCCGATCCAAATTCCTTGTAAGCCTAAATCAAGAGATTGACTTAGCAAATACGATATAGGTAAATCAATTACATCAATATAGTAATATAATGTCATATATTTTTTGTGTATTTATGTATGGGAAGAACAGCATATTTAGATATCAAAGAGTCAATTACAGAACTCAAAACACTCCTCGGTAAAAAGACCAGTCTTAAGAAGGAAAAGCGGTTGAAGAGTTTATTATT
>NZ_CANLXZ010000100.1 GCF_947495285.1 uncultured Nonlabens sp.
AGATTCTACACCTGTTAGAGTTTGTAAACCTAAACGGATTAGAAGTAATAAAGTATTCAAAGGTATTGCTACTACTGGTAAATCTACTATGGGATGGTTTCATGGTTTTAAACTACATATCGTTATAAATGATAAAGGAGAGACACTGAACTTTACTATTACACAGGCTAATGTGGATGATAGAACTCCACTAAAAAAGAAATCTTTTTTAGATAAAATATCAATAGCGTCCTAAACGTTTAAAAAGAGAAAGGGAAATTTGTTCCTCAAAGTTACCTTTGTGGTGCAACACAA
>NZ_CANLXZ010000101.1 GCF_947495285.1 uncultured Nonlabens sp.
TCTAATGATAAAGATGGTGAAACATGACAGGATGAATCAATCAGAATTAGTAAGTAATTAAGTGACTACCTCTATAATTAAAAATTATAAGCTTAATAACAAGTTTGGAGTGCATTTTTAATGAATCTTAACGTTAAAATAAAAATCGTTGGGTAATAAATGATATAATAACGATTTAAACAACCAACATAGTATTAATGTTTTGCTTTCAATAGCGTCCTAAACGTTTAAAAAGAGAAAGGGAAATTTGTTCCTCAAAGTTACCTTTGTGGTGCAACACAAAA
>NZ_CANLXZ010000102.1 GCF_947495285.1 uncultured Nonlabens sp.
TAAGAATTAACTGTTTTGTAGTTAACTTGTGTATAATTTAAGTTATCATTAACTTCGTAGTGTACTTAACTATAGATGCAAAAAAAGCCGTTACATCGCTGTAAAGGCTTCTTTATATTCTTTAAAACTATTCTTGCTTACTCATCTCGGTACTAGTTGCAAACTAGCACTAGCCGCCGTGGATACTTGCGCCAGCAGGGGCTGCTGTAGGTTTAGGAGGCGCTGGAGCATATGGTTCTTATAGGCTGTATGTAGAGAAAGTAAAAAGAGACGATGA
>NZ_CANLXZ010000103.1 GCF_947495285.1 uncultured Nonlabens sp.
GATATCTAAATATGCTGTTCTTCCCATACATAAATATACAAAAAATATATGACATTATATAACTATATTGGTATTAGTATGAGTAGCCAGACCATAAAATCAATAACTAGTAATCATCATTATAAAAATGCTTTCATAGAGACTTTTCGAAAGTAAATTGGTATTACAAACCCCGCAACTTTTTGTGTTGAGCCCATATAACCCAGAACTCAATCCATAAACAAAAAAAACCCTTGTCTAAAAGACAAGGGTTTAAAGAAGGCGGCGACATA
>NZ_CANLXZ010000104.1 GCF_947495285.1 uncultured Nonlabens sp.
TACTTTGTCTTGACATAACCCTATATTTTGGTGTAAATATACATCAATTATGCTTCAGTCCCAATTATTGGCAACGTGTTTGTATAAGATTAGTTACGTGTTTAAGCACTAAAGTTAGCAAATAAAAACTGAATAAAAAGTCCGCGAGGACTTTCGTAAGTAAGCTAGAACTAGCAATTAATTTTATACGGTGTTGGCAATAGTTGTGTGTCCTGCGTTGCTTCGGGATACAATTTAGTAAAATAAATAAGGAGCAACAAAACTGTAA
>NZ_CANLXZ010000105.1 GCF_947495285.1 uncultured Nonlabens sp.
TTTTGTGTTGCACCACAAAGGTAACTTTGAGGAACAAATTTCCCTTTCTCTTTTTAAACGTTTAGGACGCTATTGCTGAAAAGTCCAATCAATTGACATTTTATTAATCGAACTCAGATTTTTACATAACCCATCTTTACTGACTTGTTCGTTACACTAAATTTTAGTGTATCACTATATAACCCAGAACTCAATCCATAAACAAAAAAAACCCTTGTCTAAAAGACAAGGGTTTAAAGAAGGCGGCGACATA
>NZ_CANLXZ010000106.1 GCF_947495285.1 uncultured Nonlabens sp.
AATAATAAATTTAGGAGCTTTTGATTCCCTATTTTACTAATTCGTGGACGTCCTTTTACACTACTCCCACTTTGACGGATTACTGGTGTTAGACCAGCGTAACTACACAATTCACTTCCGCTTGTAAAACGATCAAAACCATCGGTTAAAACAACTAGCATTAATGATGTTTTGGAACCAATTCCTGGAATACTTTTTAAGCGTGTTAAAACATCCTGATGCACTTCTTTTACTAAAGCTAACAATTTA
>NZ_CANLXZ010000107.1 GCF_947495285.1 uncultured Nonlabens sp.
AATTTCACTTAATTTCTAACCAGTACACTTCTATATCCGTCATCATATATTAATCCTGATTTTGCTATAGCAAAAGCTTGTTTTAATAGCTTATTACAAACCGCTATTAAAGCTAATTTTTTGCTCTTCCCTTTGGCTACTAATCGATCATAAATTGCTTTGCAAGCATGGTTATATTTACAGGCATTAAAACTGCACATAAATAATAAATTTCGGAGCTTTTGATTCCCTATTTTACTAATTCGTG
>NZ_CANLXZ010000108.1 GCF_947495285.1 uncultured Nonlabens sp.
CCTATAAACGGAGACTCCTTTGTCTGGGAGATAAATGGAGTAGACACTACAATTTTCGAAGCTTACCTAAAAGAGTTCTCATTATATAAACCAAAGGATTTAAAATTGTAGTCATAGATAACGCAGGGTTTCATTCTACAAAAAATATAGATATACCAGAAAATATATACCTATTGAGGATACCGCCATATAACCCAGAACTCAATCCATGTGAACAAATATGGCAATACATAAAGAATCG
>NZ_CANLXZ010000109.1 GCF_947495285.1 uncultured Nonlabens sp.
AAATTTAATGCTTCGTAAAACAATAAATATTTTTTTTGTGCTGTCAATATCTCAATGAACTCCATCAAACATAATAGTTAAAATCCTACTGCAAATCTTCACGACTCACTAACTGATCCTTTAACATATTTGAAGAACTTTTGCCTCGTTAAACATACATCTGTTTTCCTAAGCGGCTGCAAATATACAACCCTTTTTCTTTAACTTCCTAACTTTTTATTAATAAAATCTAAAC
>NZ_CANLXZ010000110.1 GCF_947495285.1 uncultured Nonlabens sp.
TTTCCTAAGCGGCTGCAAATATACAACCCTTTTTCTTTAACTTCCTAACTTTTTATTAATAAAATCTAAACTAAATTAGGAAAACATCAATAACTAACTGATATAAAGTATATTAAAATAAAAAATAAACTACATTACATAAATTATTCAACCCTATCAATCCTGTCCTAAATAAATTTAAGACATATCAAACTTAACCATTTTACTGGTTTGATTAGCTGTTTTATTGTTTT
>NZ_CANLXZ010000111.1 GCF_947495285.1 uncultured Nonlabens sp.
TATCTTCTTCAACTACTGTTGTACCTGATGCTACGATTACCGTGGTTGGGTCTGTTCCTTCTGTTTGAACTGCTCCGGTTGGTAAGGTAGTCTCGTCAATATCCACGGTTGCGTCACCTGCAGCTACTACTGTTGCTGTGTAAGTTCCATTGGCATCGGTGATTACTGTTTGTGGGTTTCCATCCTCATCGGTAATTAAAACTTCTACTCCTGAAATTCCTGGCTCGCCT
>NZ_CANLXZ010000112.1 GCF_947495285.1 uncultured Nonlabens sp.
AGTCTTAAGAAGGAAAAGCGGTTGAAGAGTTTATTATTAATAAAGAGTGGAAAGTTTAAGACTCGCCAGGAAGTAGCAGATAGTGTCTTTGTCCATATTAGAACTTTAGAACGCTGGTTAAGTAATTATAAGGAAGGTGGTATTGAGTTGATGATTGCTGATAAACCAAAGAATAAAGGATCCAAAATTATTACTCGTGAGATGCATAATGCATTATCTAATAGAGT
>NZ_CANLXZ010000113.1 GCF_947495285.1 uncultured Nonlabens sp.
AGTAACGGATTGCGTTCTGCAACCGGTAATCTCAATCATTTAGGTATGGTTAAGGCACCCTCAAAATCTACTTTAAGTTATCAGAACAAAAACAGGAGTTGGGAGCTTTTTAGGGATTACTATTATGTTTTGCTTGAAGGTTTAGGACAGCAAGCCCATTTTAAACGCACAAACTTCAAGATAAAATCAAAAATATTCTTGTTAGATGCCACAACCATTAG
>NZ_CANLXZ010000114.1 GCF_947495285.1 uncultured Nonlabens sp.
TCATCACCAGTTACAACAGGTACTTGCTGTAAAGCATTTATCATTGCTCCTGTAACTACTTCATCATCAGCTACTGGTGGTAACTGTATAAAAGTAATGTCTACGTTTCCTGTATCTGATTCGCCATCTTCATCAACTATTGTATAGTCAAAGTTGATCGGCTCTGTACTGTCTGTTACTGGGGTAACTATCAATTCACCATTTACTAAGGTTACTTCGGT
>NZ_CANLXZ010000115.1 GCF_947495285.1 uncultured Nonlabens sp.
CGTACCGGAAGGTGCGGCTGGAACACCTCCTTTCTGGAGTTCTTGAAATAATAGAACTAGAAAAGTGATTTATGAAAGATTGCTTGATTAGCGTGTTTATTTAAAAAGTTGTCAATAGAAAAGTCGTAAGACCAACTCTTCGGAGTTACAGTCTCATAGCTCAGCTGGTTAGAGCGCTACACTGATAATGTAGAGGTCGGCAGTTCGAGTCTGCCTGA
>NZ_CANLXZ010000116.1 GCF_947495285.1 uncultured Nonlabens sp.
CTAAGCGGCTGCAAATATACAACCCTTTTTCTTTAACCTCCTAACTTTTTATTAATAAAATCTAAACTAAATTGGAAAAATATATATAACTAATTGATATAAAGTATATTAAAATTTATAAATAATAAAAAATAAAGTACATTACATAAATTATTCAACCCTATTTAGATTTTGGTTTTGAATAGTCAATAAATAACGGTATCTACAAAACATTAAT
>NZ_CANLXZ010000117.1 GCF_947495285.1 uncultured Nonlabens sp.
AAGGTTTTTTAGGCAAGAAGCTATATGCAATAAGACCTGCAACTATATTTGACAAGAAATTAGTAAAGCTTCTATGTTTAGAATGTTCAATTTGACAGATGTTTTTAAGTTCATCATTTACAGTTTCAATAACAGAGCGCTTGCGCAGTAAAATCTTATCACTCATTGTCATTAAAGAATTCTTCATATTGTTTTTAATATGTGTAATTAAATGTAA
>NZ_CANLXZ010000118.1 GCF_947495285.1 uncultured Nonlabens sp.
TCTATCAATACTCCAGTAGTAGTAGATGCCTTAGACGGTGATGAAGATCCAGATGGCGACAATGGTAATTTAACGATTACAGAAGTAGCAGGTATGGCAATTACAGATGGAGGACCAGCCGTAATTTTAGCTGACTTGACCGAAGTAACCTTAGTAAATGGTGAATTGATAGTTACCCCAGTAACAGACAGTACAGAGCCGATCAACTTTGACTA
>NZ_CANLXZ010000119.1 GCF_947495285.1 uncultured Nonlabens sp.
AGGTTTTATAATGATTTTTCACTCTTAAATGTTTGGGACAGCAGCGGCGTTTATTTTGTGGTCAGGCACAAGGACAATATAAAATTTAGGACCGTAAAAGAATTAGAACTGCCAGAAGAACGTCACGGGCACGTCCTAAAGGATGAAATTATTGAGCTCACAGGTACCAAAACAAAAGAGAAATACCCCAAAAAGCTACGCAGAGTTGCGCT
>NZ_CANLXZ010000120.1 GCF_947495285.1 uncultured Nonlabens sp.
CGAGACAGAACTTGACGGGAGAAACCTATTTACTGGTCAAGTGGCAATCGGCATACAGAGGGCAGGAGCTTTACTTACAGCTCAATTACGGAACAGGAGAAGCTAAATAGTAGTGCAAAAATACCACAACCTCGAAGGGCAAGGTAGAAAGTAGCCATACTATTATTTAGTGGCGGATTAGTCCGTAGTAGCGCAGAGTTTTCTGTAAT
>NZ_CANLXZ010000121.1 GCF_947495285.1 uncultured Nonlabens sp.
TTACGAGACATGTTTATTTTAATGAGTTAGCCAGTAGTATAGAATATTGTAGAAAGCATAAATCAATGGAATTATATCCTTACTGTTTCATGCCTAGTCATGTGCATTTAATATTTAGATCATCTATTGATCAACCATCAGAATTACTGAGAGATTTCAAGAAATATACTGCAAAGAAAGTGTTGCAAGCAATTAAAGAAAATCC
>NZ_CANLXZ010000122.1 GCF_947495285.1 uncultured Nonlabens sp.
GCAAGGTAGAAAGTAGCCATACTATTATTTAGTGGCGGATTAGTCCGTAGTAGCGCAGAGTTTTCTGTAATGGAAAAAGAGCGAAGGGACTGACTTAACGGTTTTAACTTGTATTACAACTAAAAGATTTTTTTAGGATGATTTTCAAAGAGAAACAAAAGTCGCAACCGATATTAAAGCGACAGGTCATGGAAGCCTTTAACA
>NZ_CANLXZ010000123.1 GCF_947495285.1 uncultured Nonlabens sp.
TCTCATCTCAATTACAGTTTTGTTGCTCCTTATTTATTTTACTAAATTGTATCCCGAAGCAACGCAGGACACACAACGGTGTAGAACAATGTATAAATGGCATTAAAACGACCATTTATACTTAACGTTGCCAATAATTGGGACTGAAGCATAATTGATGTATATTTACACCAAAATATAGGGTTATGTCAAGACAAAGTA